>WQWC01000001.1 GCA_009785525.1 Oscillospiraceae bacterium
TCATAACATTGAATGTCGTCTATCCCCAGTCCAAGCCGTTCCAACTCAGGAATGTTCACGATAAATGCCGTTTCCCAAGCGGTAATGCCGACCCAAGTGGGTACGGCTGCGTCTGATTTGAACATAGGTAGGATGCGTTCTACACCATCAGGGGCATAAGGTTCTAGCAATCCCATTTCGTCTAAGATGATCATGCTGGACGCTGCTGTACCCCAGACTAGATCAGCTTGAGGATTCTCCGCCTCGGCAATCAAGCGGGCGGTGATAACACCTGTTGAATCACGCACAATGTTGACGGTGATGTCAGGGTATTGCGCGTTGAAGTCTGCTAAAAATTCATCAACGAGTTCGTGTTCTAAAGCTGTGTACACAGTAATCGTGCCGGATGTGGGTGTAGCTTCTGCTGTGCTGGAGTTCCCGCCGCAAGCGGTTAGCAGTGCGATGATGGAAATAAGTAGCATTATAAGTCCAATTTTACGTTTCATGTCAGTCCCTCACATTTTTCTAATTTCGTTATCGTAAACTAAGAATACGCGAAGTTTTGAGTTGCCGCTATCAAGTGAAGGTCAAATGTAAGTAAAGTTTGCGTAAAGTCGGAGTGAGACGAAGAAAAACCACTATCTATAAAAACAGTGATTACACATAAACTATAAATTCGTCCGAGTCCGCTTACGCAACGGTAGTTGGGGTGGTGAAATACCACCCACCTCCAAAGGC
Source organism: Oscillospiraceae bacterium (assembly GCA_009785525.1). GTDB lineage: Bacteria > Bacillota > Clostridia > Oscillospirales > Oscillospiraceae > WRMH01. The sequence continues at coordinate 718 of WQWC01000001.1, forward strand.
AAGCCGGACTGACCTTTGAAACTGGATAGCAAGGATGTCCATCAGATTTACACCCCTTGCTTGGGGGCATGGTTCATGCCCCCAAGCCCTAAGTTGAAGTTAGGGCGACTAAGTTAGACTTAGCCTAACCCCGGAACTACCACTTCGGTAGTTCTGTGGTCGAAAAATAATTTTTCTTCCACAGGAACATATCTGCATAGTTCGTGTCGTATTAAATTGCAGAGAGTTGTTGTTCGTGATATAATTTCCCTATCTACCGAATAGAAATGGGGTGATTATCTTGGATTGGAACAACTATGAAGAGCGCCGTCAAGCGCTCGCCCCATTCCACTACCTGCCCCTATTCTACCTGCTACCGGACGAGCTTGCCATCGCTCGAAAGCTAGATGGCTTCCCCCGCAACCCACACAAGGTAGTCACGGATGAGCGGTGGCGGGATTTCTACCGCAGCAAGTTCTTTCAATCTCGTCTGATGGACGCTTGGGGCTGGCTGATGTGGCAGGGGCTCGGCATCAAAGGCGGCGTGGAGAGCTACTCCATCAATGATCCCTTCGTGCTGATGGTATTCAATCTTCCCATGTGGGCGGCACTGCTGGTCGAGATGGGTATCACAACAGATTTGCTCGCCTCATACCCGCCAGAGAAAGAGATTCCATTCTTGACGATGGGCGAGGCCGTCTACAACGCCGGTCATTTCATCCGTCGCTTCTGGGAGCATCCCCAGCTTAAAATGCGAGAGGTATGGGAGGTTGTAAAGACCCACCGCGACCACAGAGATTTCTCCGCGATGAATAGCCATGTGAAAACAGATTTCTACAGAAAGTGGTATCACACCAGAGCAAAGATTAAGACCCAATCCTTATACGACGAAGAGGGTAACGCAGTGTATGCCCCATACATACCAAACGGATTCGCGGAGGTGGAGCTCCGCATCTGGTTTAGAGAATTTTTGAAACGCTTGGACGCGCGTGACAAGACAATCGTTCAGCGACCGGAGGAGGGATACAATCAAGAAGAGATCGCCCAAATGCTAGGCTACGCCAACCATAGCGGCGTGTCGAAGCGAGTAACATCAATACGAAGGGAGTTTGAGAAGTTCAGAAGAGAGTAAGAGCCGCTTGCGAAATGCAGGCGGTATTTTTTGTGACAAAACAGAAAGGGAAATTACAATTTGAAGAAAAATCTAAAGAGAAATATACAGCAGATATTCCGAGTGGATGAAACCGAGCTTGCTCTGATCCGAGAGAAAATGGAGACTGCCAACATCCGCAACAAGGAAGCATATTTCAGGAGGATGGTGCTGGACGGCTATGTCCTTCGCCTTGACTTCTCCGATGTGCGAGAGATGACCCGACTACTATCCAACGCCACAAACAATCTCAATCAGATCGCCCGGCGGACGAATAGCGATGGGAGTTTGTTTGCCCCCGATATCCAGAAGATACAGGCAGATTACGATTTGCTCTGGGGACAGGTCAAATTGATTCTACAGAAGTTGGCGAAGATATGATATGTACAAAAACAAAACTCTTCTCGTTCGAGCAGACGGCGAAAGCCGGCTTAAAAATTGGGCGCCTCAGCGGTCAATTTAGTGGGGTTGGGCTACTGCCCAACAAGCACCGTTTGGCGATAGTGATAGCGCCAAACCTTGCTTGCCAAGGACGAATCCGAGAGAAAGGACGAATGATAGATTGACAAGACGAATCAATGCAGATAGCAGTATCACGGTCAAAGTCCCCTTTTGGTGGGAACTGCCGACCGTTACAATTCGCAAAGAAATCGCTGGAACGGAGTGCAGCATCACTGGTAGCTACGATGGCACACAAGCCCTGCCAGCAAAGCTACTCCGCTTAATGGAAGAGGAGGCGATAGATAGTAGATGACAAAATCTCCGAAGCGCGCTATACTCTCAATTAACCCTATGGCAGACTGCCCCGAAAAGGAGGCAATAGATATGCGGCAGTCTGAATCTATTACAGCTTTGTATCTCCGTCTTTCGAGAGACGATGAGCTGCAAGGCGATTCCAACAGCATTGTGAATCAGAAAGCGATGCTGGAAAAGTATGCGAAAGAGAACCGCTTCCCCAACCCGACCTTCTTCGTGGATGATGGTTACAGTGGCACGAACTTCGACCGTCCAGGGTGGAATGAATTGCTAGAGCAGGTCGAAGCTGGAACAGTCAAGACGATTATCGTCAAAGATATGTCTCGGCTCGGCAGAGATTATTTGAAGGTGGGTTTTTACACCGAAGTCATGTTTGTCGAGAAGGGTATTCGCTTCATTGCCGTCAACAACGGCATTGACAGCGCCAATCAACAGAACAGCGACTTCACCCCATTTCTCAACATTATCAATGAGTGGCAGGCCAAGGACACGAGCAAAAAGATTCGAGCCGTGATGAAAAACAAAGGCGAATCCGGCGAGTACCTTTCCACCAACCCACCCTTCGGCTATATGAAAGACCCGGAGGATAAGAAGCGGTGGATTGTGGATGAGGAAGCGGCTGAGGTCGTGAAAAGAATCTTCGCCCTCTGCTTGGAGGGCTTCGGGCCGACGCAGATCGCCAAGAGGCTCAAATCGGACAAGGTGCAGTGTCCGACTGCCCACTGGATCGCACAAGGGCGCAAGGTAGTCAACCCCATTCCCGACAATCCTCATCACTGGCACTCTGATACAGTTGCCACAATTCTTGAGCGCAAGGAGTATCTCGGACACACGGTCAACTTCAAGACCTATCGTGCTTCGTACAAGCAGAAAAAGAAAATGGACAATCCCGAAGAGAAGCATATTGTGTTCGAGAATACCCATGAGGCTATCGTTGATGTTGGGACTTGGGAGAAGGTACAGGAGTTGCGGAGGCATAAGCGCCGTCCGACAAAAACGGGCAAGACGAATATGTTCTCTGGCATCGCTCATTGTGCCGACTGTGGCAGGAAACTCTACTACTGTACCAGCAAGCACTTTGAGGCTCGGCAAGATCATTTTGTCTGCTCGACCTCACAGACGAAGGGCATTGAGGTCTGTTCCAAGCACTTCATCCGTGCAGTTGTATTAGAGGCGGTGGTGCTGCTCCACTTGCAGTATGTGACGGACTTTGTGGCGCACTACGAGGACGAGTTTCGCCACAGGGTCAACGCCAAGCGTAGTGATGAGGCGAAGAAAGAAGTCGCCCTCAAACGCAAGCAAATCGCCCAAGGCGAGAGGCGGATCACAGAGCTATCCATGCTCTTCAAGCGGATGTATGAGGATCACGTAGCCACCAAGTTGACTGAGGCACGGTTCTTGGAACTGTCCACTGATTATGAAGCGGAGCAGATCGAATTACAGGCTAAGTTGGAGCAGTGGAGAGCAGAGCTCGAACGGCAGGAGCAACGTACCAACGATGTTGACCGCTTCGTTGACAAGTGCAAAAAGTATGTGGGGCTGGAAGAACTCACGCCGACCATCCTCAACGACCTCGTTCACAAGGTATTTGTGGAAGCGCCTGACAAGAGCAGTGGAAAGCGGAAACAGAATATTCATGTGAGTTATGATTTGCTGGGGATTTTGCCATCGCTCGAAGTCCCAGCAGCAGAGACGTTAGACGAAAGGAGGACGGCGTAGCAATCGCTACGCCGTCCCCAAAAGACACTATACTGTTTTACTGCGGCTCACCCTTACGGGGCCGCTTTGTTGTCTGCAAAAACTTATATATGCCTTGTTATCTCACGCCGCAGCCGTATGATAATCCGCTTCTCCAGCCTGCTGATGTACGACTGCGATATGCCCATCATGTCAGCCACTTCTTTTTGCGTCAGCTCTTGCCTGCCGCCCAGTCCGAATCTCATAATTATAATCTCACGCTCACGCTCGGTAAGCTTTTCTATCGCGTCGAACAGCAGCTTCCGGTCGGCATCATCTTCAAGCGGACGCATTACCACGTCGGCTTCAGTGCCGAGGATATCGGACAGCAGCAACTCGTTACCGTCCCAATCGGTGTTCAGCGGTTCATCGAACGATACTTCGGTTTTTTTGTTGCTTGTTTTCCGCAAAAACATCAGGATTTCATTTTCAATACAGCGCGAGGCATATGTCGCAAGCTTTATGTTTTTCGCCGAATCATATGTATTGATAGCCTTAATCAGCCCGATTGTGCCTATTGAAATCAGGTCTTCTATATTGATGCCGGTATTCTCAAAGCGGCGCGCTATATAGACGACGAGACGTAGATTGCGCTCTATAAGCGCTTTTTTCGCGTTTTCGGAACCCTCTGACAAGAGCCGAATATGTTCCGCTTCTTCCTCGCGGTTCATTGGGGCTGGCAGCGTTTCGCTGCCACCGATGTAGAATACGCCCGGCGGCAGCGCGATCCCCATACGCGCAAGCACTCTATGGACTTTTAGCAGCACCCTGTTTTTTAATACCCACAAGCTTAACATTGATTTTTCCTCCCTTACGCCCCAATCAGGGCTGAATATGTACCGTTATCGGAAACGCTGTTCGGTGAAATCGCCACCAGTATCCCCCGTCCGGGCTTGCCGTCTATTGTTATTTCATCCGGCTTGAAGCTTAACAGAAACCCACCGGCAACTCCGACTGCGCTGTACGGTATCAGCCTGAATTTTAACGGGCAGGAACGCGCCGCCAGTTCTTCCATCACAGACACCGCCCCGCGCCTGCCGATTTCTTCTATTGCAGCTCTCACTTCTTCCGGGAACAGCTTCTTAGCCTCCGGCACACCTGTTACTATCACCGGCATGCCTGTCATCGGGTCAACAAGCGTGTTCCCGGTATCTACAAGCGCCTTGAGTTCAAGCACGCTTTTGCCCTGCCTGACGATAAGCGGTACAATCCCGCCCCTGTTCGCCGCGACACGCCGGAACACCAACGTCACAATGGCATAGCACACGGCGAATGACACAATAAGCGTACTGAATCTAATCGGCGGCAAAATTCCGCCAGAGGATACGCCCCCGCCGAGAAGCGACAGCCCCAACGCAAATCCGGCCGCCCCTGCTGATACCGAGAAGAACACCAATCCAAGCCGCACAAGCCTGGGTTCCCCACCGAACGCGATTGCAATCATCAGAATCCCTATGCCGATTATAACCAGCGGATTCCCCAGAAACTCAAAGGGCGGCAGGACTGATATTACCGCGAACACCCCGCCTAAAGCAGCCGCTCCGGCGATCCTGATGCGTGACGCCGCAACGGCACAGACTTTTGCCGTTGCCAGCAAAATAAGATAATTAATGACTGTATTAATAAAAAACAAAGTGTCCGCATATATCACCCGCATACAAGCCGCCCTCTCCGATTGATCTTTTGATTTAGATTCTAGTCCATCTTTTATCCGAAAAACGTAAAAAAAAGGGTCAAGCAAAAATTTTGCCTGACCCTTTTCTCGTAATCGAATAGATAGGGGTTAATGTTGCATACTTTCCAGCGCTTTTGCCAGTTGATCCGGGCAGGAGGTGCTTTTTCTTCCGCATGTGATGCCGCGAAGCCGTTCTATCGCGTCATTAACCTGCATTCCGGTCACGAGGCGGGACACGCCTGTCAGATTACCCTCACATCCCCCTGAAAAACCGACATCAATAATCACTCCGTCTTCGACCTCCACATCTATCATGCTCGCGCATGTACCGCTTGTCCTGAAACTCTTTTTCATAATTACCTCCGGTATTCTCTTTTCGTCTATTATACCACCATTGTCCAAGCTATGCAACAAGTCTAAAGTGCCGGGTTGTATCATATAGTACATGTAGGTAAGGGGTGTGTAGCTTTTGAAATATGCATTTCGGCGTAAGGCACGCCGCGCCGCGGCAAGGCGGCCTTTTCTGTTGAAAGGCCTTGCCGTCATTTTCTTTTTTGTCCTTATTGTCAGAATCGCCGTATACTTAGGCAGCGATACATTGGCTGAAGGTTTTATGTCACGCCTGCTAGAAAACGACAACATAGCACTCGGGATTCTGGATTTTGAATTCAGCGGCGCGGCTAATCTCGGCTTGATGCCTAATCTTCAGGCGCTGATTTTCGATCCCGCCCCTGTCGATTCTCAGGAAGATTTCCCCGCCATCTTGGAGAATCCGGCTGCAATTCCGCCGCTCCCCCATCCCCCATCGGATTCAGAGGAAATCAGCGGCGGGCTTTATTACACCGTCATCCTTGAACCGGAGGACTCCGCAGAGATTTCACGCACCGATGAGAGCAGCTCTTTATTAGCGGCTGACAGCATTGTGCTGACCAATACAACTTCACTGGAGATTGATATAAATTCACTGTTGAACGAACCGCTTGGCATCAACCTAACTCATGGTGAACCCGCTGTGCTTATCATACATACACACACAAGCGAGGCGTTCACCCAGACAGACGGCAAAACATACATATCCTCCGACCCTTACAGGACAGAGGATCAGACGCGGAATATCATACGAGTCGGTGAAGCGCTTGCCGCAGAATTTGAGCGGCGCGGTATCAGCGTGATTCATGACAGGCGCTCATACGATTTTCCAAGCTTCGCGGGGTCTTACTCCCGGGCATATGCATCTATCCGGTCATATCTGGAGAGGTATCCGAGTATCAGGCTGGTGCTGGACATCCACCGCGATTCGATTACCGCGCCGGACGGTTCTCAACGCCGGACAATCGCGCAGATCGGAGACCAGACGCTTTCGCAAATCATGTTTGTCGTCGGGACGAATTATGCTGGGCTTAATCACCCGCATTGGCAGGAGAATTTGAAACTCGCCCTGCGGATACAGCATGAGATGAACTATCTTTTCCCGAGCCTCGCGCGGCCCGTGTTTATATCCGGCTTCCGATTTAATCAGCACACGACGGCAGGGTCCCTGATTATCGAAGTTGGCAGCGCGGGGAATACGCTGACTGAGTCGCTGGCGGCTATACCGTATTTTGCCGAGGCAGCGGCTAATGTGATACTGGCGTTGTATGAATAGAAAATCCGGAGGACGCGGGATGTGGGCAACCGCAGATCGTTCCTGCATAAGATTCGCACAACGTTTTTTGTAGAGGCGGCCTGTGGCCGCCCGCTTAGCTTTATGACACTGGGTTTATACTCTGCTTCCCCTTTATTTACGAACTGAAATCCTCCAGTAACTGCAAGACTTCTTCATACGTGTACGCCGCTATGCCGTTTTCAAGAAGCTGTCTGTCGTACGCTCTCAGACCGCTTACGTCTATATCCGTCTCTACAACCTCGCCGCCGGTGAAATAGGCGATTTTTCCGTTATATGCCCGGACAAGATATTTGCCGCCGCCCTGCTCCATAGCCGCCGACGCGGATGGCGGGGCTTCGGCTCCATAGCCGGACACCGCGCTCACCGTGTACATGCATGTCAAGAGCGCCGCGGAGGCAGTCAGCGCCAATATACCGGCTTTTATTGTTTTTTTCGTCATAATATCACAGCCTTTCAGGGAACTTTTTGCGCCCTCACACGTCAGAATGTATAAATCATTGCGTGTTTGTACCAAGTATTCCCAATTTATGGTTTGCTTATGCCGTGATCCGTACTATGATTTATTACGAATATGTTAAAAACCTATAAATTTGACAGAGTATGGTATAATAACTACATACCAAATCTGAGGAGTTGTCAATGTCCAAGAAAAGAATTGCAAAGAAAATCGCAAAAACAGGCGCCCGGACAGTCGGGGACGCTGTTATATTGGCGCTGAAGATAATCGGCACGGTGATCCTGACTATTTTTACGACAGGCGTCATTTTCACATGTATTTTCCTGATATATGTCAGGACAAATCTGACCACCGGGCTTGATATAGCGTTCGCGGATATTTCCATCGCTCAGTCAAGCGTTATGTATTTCATAGATCCCATACCCAATCAGGAGCGGGAGAAGGTCGTTATACAAAGCACGGAATTCCGCACTTGGGTCAATTTCGACGATATCCCGACACACTTGATACTGGCTCTCATCGCTATTGAAGACCAGCGGTATTTCCAACATCAGGGGATTGACTGGTACCGCACTGCCGGCGCGTTTGTCAATATGTTCCTGAACATGCGCGACACATTCGGCGGCTCTACAATCACCCAGCAGCTGATCAAAAACCTGACCCACGATGACGATGCGACTGTCCAGAGAAAGCTGCAGGAGATTTTCAGGGCGCTTGAGTTTGAGCGTAATCACAGTAAAGAAGAGATTTTAGAGCTTTATTTAAACATTGTCTATTTCGGACACCGCAGTCACGGCATCGGGGCCGCGGCGCAGACTTACTTTGGTATAGATGTGACTGAACTTAGTTTGGCCCAGGCCGCCTCGATCATTGGAATTACAAATAATCCGTCACGGTTCAGCCCTTATCTGAACAGAGAAGAGAACATAAGGCGGCAGCAAATCATACTATACAAAATGTTTGAACTAGGGTTTATCACCGACTACGAATACAGAGAAGCTCTCGCCGAAGAGCTATATTTCCAGCGCGGTGAGCATACCGTGCATCAAGATGTCGTATACACCTGGTTTGAAGAAGCTGTGATACGGGATGTTCTTGATGATTTAGTTGCGCTGGGCTATTCCGAACAAATGGCAAGAATGCTGCTGTTTTCCGGCGGGTTGAGGATAATTTCGACAATCGACCTTGAGATGCAGGCAATAGTTGACGAGATATTTGAGGATCGCGAAAATTTGCCGCGGGTTACCGGTTCACAGCAGCCGCTACAGGCTGGAATTGTTATAGCCGACCCGTTTACAGGTGAGATACGGGCACTTTCCGGCGGCACCGGTCAAAAACGTACTAACATGCTGTTTAGCCGGGCAACGATGGCGCGCAGACCGCCCGGGTCTGCAATCAAGCCTATTTCAGTATACGCCCCTGCCATGGAAATGGGCCTTATCACCCCCGACACAAGGTTCAATGACAGCGATAGCGTCTCGCTTGTCGGAACCACCTGGAGGCCCAGGAACTATGACCGCAGATTCCGCGGCATTGTCACTGTCCGGCGTGCGCTGGCAAGCTCACTCAACACCATTGCCGCGCAAGTACTGGATCAACTGCTTCCGTCAAACTCATATCGATTTATGATCGAGACGCTTGGATTTACAAGCCTTGTCCCGGCTGATAATGATTTCGCTCCGTTGTCGATGGGTCAGTTGACTCACGGCGCGACTGTGCGCGAGATGACGGCCGCGTTTACAATGTTCCCAAATGCCGGACAGCACACCACATTGCGCACATATTCAAGGGTGTATGACCGCCACGGCAATATTCTGCTGGACAATCGTCCGCAATTCACGCGGGCGTTAAGCGAAGTTAACGCGTATTGGATGACCGACATGCTTGTCGAGTCCGTAGTCAATGGCACAGGCCGGGCGGCTATATTGCCGAACAGAATGCCGGTAGCCGGCAAAACCGGCACGACAACCGACAGGCAGGACCGCTGGTTTGTCGGATTCACGCCTTATTTCGTTGCCGGTGTATGGACCGGGTTCGACACTCCCGCAAACATGACCTCAAGCGGAAACCCGGCGGCGCAGATATGGCAGCGTGTCATGGCGCGGATCCATGAAAATCTTGAAGTCAGGCAATTTAACAGGCCCGAAATCACCACCCTCCCGCCCGTTGCAGGTACTAACCCTGAAATTGCCAGGTTTGTTATACAGGCAATAGACCTATACGGCAATATAATTGAGGAGTTCCCAGGCTGGGCTGGGCTCGGCACAGAGCGCACCGTTTCAGCCCCGGAGATTGAGGGATATACTCTCGTTGGCGAGTCGTCGAGGACACTGTTTATATTCGATGACCCGTACAGAAACGTCGCGGTGTTTATTTATACGTCAGCCGTGCCTCCGGGTGGGCGCGACCCGGATTTGACCGATGAACCTCCGTACGGTGAACACTCAACTGATCCGACTGATCCAACGGAAAGCCCTACCTCCCCGTGGGATCAGCCACCGGATTATACAGCCCCAACAGATCCCCCTGCGACATATCCACCTATAACAACAGACCCGCCTGCGACAGAGCCTCCGGAGGAAGACCCTCGCCCGCCCCAACTTCCCACTCAGCCGCCGGATTCTGATTTGCCTCCGTTCCAGACAGAACCTATGTAAATTATAGCTTAAGCAAAAGCCCCGGTGAATCTCAGATTCACCGGGGCTTTGAGTGTCTAGCCTTTAATATACGTGAGTTTCGCCATGTTCAAGTCGTGTGGTTCTTTTCCGCTGTTTGCTGTTCCGACCAGGACCGAGATTCCAAATTCGTAGCCATCCGGGAATTGCAGGCGTTTTTTCAGTTCATCCCCGCGCGGACCGCCGAGCGGTATTCCGGCCAATCCAACAATAACGCTGCCGAGTCCGAGCGAGTGCGCCGCGAGCGTGACGTTTTGGCTCAAGATTCCGCAGTCTATCGCGGAAAACGGCGTCCCGGCTGAAGCTACCATCACCAGACACGGCGCGTTGTAGAACACTTTCCCGCCGCGCTCTTTAATACGCTCATAGTATGTCTTATCTTCCATGGCGGCCATTATGTTCATTGTTTCCGCGTCAAGTTCCTCGATTAATGCTTTATCGGTGACCATGATAACATGCCAAGGCATGTCGTTCCTGGCGCTGGGCGCTGCCAGCGCGGCGTCTGCAATGGCTTTCAGCTGCGCTTCTGTCAGCGGAGCATCCTTGAAATCGCGGCAGGAGTAGCGTTCCGCTATGGTTTTCAATGTTTCGTTCATAATATGTCCTCCTTGTTTTAGTGCCGACCTTAGCGCGGCTTTTATCATGTTTTTGATTATATCACAAGTCGGGCGAAAATACATGAAAAATTTTGCAGGCACCACAATTGCTATCGCCTGAAAAACTCATTGCGTTCCATCAGATAACTTTCATGGTCTTTCAGAATAACGCCGTCCTCGTCGTACTTTCTTGCGATCTCCGAAAGCTCCGGGTCGGAAAACAGCGATTTCCATGCGGCATTTTTCGCCCCGACGCTTTCAAATTCGCAGATGTAGTAAATCTTATCCCCGCCGTCGGCATCCGTGTAAAAATCTACCACTTTTATACCGTGTTTGCCGAAAAGAATAAACATGCGCTCTTCAAACCGCCTAAGTATCGCCGCCGTGCGTCCAGGGTGTAAGTGGTATATCCGCAGTTCGTAAATCATTTAATTACTGCCCTTTCTGTATTATTTTATAGTTAAATCAGTATTCAGCTGGTTTGACTACAATTTTACCCACGCAGGGCCCCCTCCAGACGCTGCAATGCCTCGTACAAAACAGGTCTTGGACATGCCGCGTTAAGGCGCATAAATCCATCCCCGCCTGCGCCGAACGTATATCCGGAGTTCAGCCATAGCCGCGCTTTGTTTGATATCAAGTCGTCCAACGCTTCCCCGGATAGTTCGAGCGCCGTGAAGTCAAGCCAGGCGAGATACGTCCCCTCAGGTTTGACGAACTTGATTTGTGTGGGGTGCAGAAACTCGTCAATCAGCTCCATGTTTTCCGCCAGATAGGCTTTAAGCTCAGTCAGCCAAGATCCGCCACTCTCGTATGCCGCCTGGCAAGCAACGATCTCCATTATCCCAGTGTGCGCCACGCCGAATTGAGAATAGACGTGCAAAAACCTCTCGCGCAACTTCTCATTCTCAATGAAAATATTGGCGACAGGCAGTGCGGCTAGATTAAACGTCTTAGTCGGCGCGGTGCACGTGACGGTGATATCACGATATTTTGCGCCCAGTCCAGCGAAAACCAGGTGCTTGTACCCGTCATAGACAAAATCCTGGTGTATTTCATCAGATATGACAATAACACCATGCTTTGCACAGATATCGCCCACTTGCGTAAGCTCCTCACGCGTCCAAACGCGCCGACCGGATTGTGCGGGTTGCACAGGATAAACGCTTTCACATTCTCTGTGATGATTTTCTTTTCAAAATCGTCAAAATCAATCAGATAGTGATTATCTTCGTTCTTCACAAGCTGATTCACCACCAACCGCCGCCCTGTCTGCGTGACGGCAGAGACGAACGGATAATAAACCGGCTGTTGTATAATTACGCTGTCCCCCGGTTCCGTGAACGCCGTGACCGAGACATAGATAGTACTTACCACGCCGTGTGTTCTAATGAGAGCGCTTCCGTCAGGCTCCCAGTCATAGTGCTGTGAGAACCAATTTTGCAGGGTTTTTATATACCGGGCGTCCGGAATAAAGTACCCGAATACACCATGCCGCACCCGCCCCGATATCGCATCCAGCACACAGGGCGGGGATGCAAAATCCATATCTGCCACCCACAGCGGAATTGTATCGGCAAGCTTTCCTTGAGAGGTCATGTCATATTTTGCGCTGTATGTATTCCGCCGTTCAATTATTTTGTCAAAATCAAAAGTCATAGAAACCGAACCTCCAATATCCCCGGTTGAAAACCGGTGCGCACACCTTGTTACCAAGTCTAGGATAGCGCATATGGAAACGCCTGTCAATAAATCCGTAACGTTTTACTTGCGTCGCAGAAGAAGATATGTTAAAATAGAACGGCATGCGGATGTGATGGAATTGGCAGACATGTAAGATTTAGGTTCTTATGCCGAGAGGCGTGGGGGTTCAAGTCCCTTCATCCGCACCGCACCGCACCAGTGGAGATGATATTATAGGATTTGAGAATCCTACAATATCATCTCTTTTTTATACATTCGTATGATTGGCGGATACGCATGGCTCGTAGTGTATTACTCGCAATTTTTTAATTACACTCCTGCCATATATCGATTTGCCCGCCAAAATGCTACCTAGAATAAACATTGCCGGGCGTGGGTATCCCATACCGCTCGCCAAGCAACTCCGAAACGGTCACAAAAGTAAATCCTTCCGCCAGCAGCAAATCAATCGCGCGAATGGTTGCGTCTATCGTGGTACTGTAGATATCGTGCAAAAGAATAATGTCTCCGTCTTTGATTCTTACATTGTTTCCATCTACAAAATGACTCAAGATGGCACTGACATTTCTTGATTGCCAATCCCTTGTGTCAACCGACCACATAATAAGTGGAAATCCAAATTCCGCCGCAACTGACCGCACGGTCGAATTATACGAGCCGTAAGGTGTACGCAAGAGAACCGGCCTTGTGCCAGTGGCCTGATAAATGGCATCGTTAGTCCTACTCAATTCACTGCGGATTCTGGCTGCGTTCATGTTGACAAAGTTCGGATGACTGTAGGAATGAGACGCAATTTCATGCCCCTCCTCAACGATTCGTTTAGCTATCTCCGGATTTGCCGTCACACGCTGTCCCAAAACAAAAAATGTAGCGGATACATTCCGGGACGCCAACGCATCAAGCAAGCGTTTTGTATATGTACTAGGGCCATCATCAAATGTTAGCGCAATCCGTTTTCCCGCCGATGGCTGAACCTGCGGAAAATGAATCCACCCCGGCCCAACTTCTGTGGAAATTTGAAACCAATCGCCATCCTGCGCTGTGATACTAACTACCTCTGGCCCAATCTTTCCGATTGGGGTTCCTCCAACACTGTCGTAAAGCGAAACTGTGTTTTCCACATAACGCATGTTTTCACGCCAATAGACCCACCGGTCGCCCCTGGGTGTCTTAATCAGTGCCCAGCCATCGTCTCTCATCTGAACCACATCCACTGTCTGTGAAAGCAAGACTTCCTGTCTCTTCGCTCTGAAATCCGGCTCTAAATATGTAATAAATTTCCATGATATATGATGCCGCCCGGGTTGGTGCTCCGCTGTATGCCAATAAAGCCATCTCGGGCCGAGCCATGTTGAAACCTGAAGCCAATTTCCTTCCTGCGCAAGGATTCTTACTGTCTGCGGCGCAAGGAACGCAACCGGACGTTCTCCCCTGTTCTCATAAATAGCTGTATTCTGATGCAAAAAGCGCATGTTCTCTCTCAGATAGACCCACCAGTTGCCGCTGTATGTTTCTATCAAAGCCCAGCCGTCATCATTCGTTTTAACTGCATTGACCGATTGCGCACTGAATGAACCTTTTATTTCCGCCCTGAAATCGGGGGATGCATATGCAACAAATGCCCACGTGATGTTGTAGCTTACCGGTGCGGAGGAGATCCCCTCCATTGCATCGTATGCCGACACAGTTGATATGCCTATAGTTTGCAAAATCAAAACAATCGGCAAAAATAGCATTCCAAAATGCATTGGCTTTTTCATAATTTTCCGCCTCCAATTCTTTCTCCAAAATCGAGACTTGTTGACCGCCTTGCGCATCAAAAGTTACGGTAACGGTTGGCATAGGGATCCACTGGGCATACAATGTCTGAAATGCATTTGTGACAATATCGCCGACTGTAATCTCAGTTCCGCCGTTGGGTTCGGTGAACCATCCATCAAATATATAAGGGACTCCCCTAGTTTAGGGGAGTCCCAAAATTAAAACACATGCGCTAACAGGGTTGCAGTATCACTAAAAATAGCGCCTCTGTGCGGGACGTACAGTACCGACACGATTATAGAGCGCCCCTCCCACTCGGCATATGTAACCAACGTATGTTGGGCGGCATTCGTAAAGCCAGTCTTGCCGCCTGTCACCAATTCGTTGAATTCAGGACTGTCATGCTGTATCAGCCGATTAGTGTTCCTGATAGGTCGCGGATCTGCATAACTTTCGGCAGACGGTATGTAGGCGTGAGTTGTGGCGATGATCCGGGTGAACACCGGGTGCCGTATGGCTTCTCGCATAATCAGCGCCATGTCATACGATGTGGTATATTGGTCTGTACCGGGTAAACCGCAAGGGTTTACAAAACGGGTGTTCCTAGCACCCAATGATTCCGCGCGCAGATTCATCTGATCCACAAATTCTTCAATGCTTCCCGATACGTGCTCCGCCAAAGCCCAGGCTACTTCGTTTGCTGATACCAGCATCAAAGCGTATAGAGCGTCGGACACAGTCATGGTGTCTCCGGCTTGCATACCCATCCGGCTTGCATACCAGGGTATGTCCACTGCGCTTTCTGAAAAAGTGATCAGCTCCGACAAATCCTCCGTATGTTCCAGTACCAAAAGCGCTGTCATGATTTTTGTTACGCTGGCCGGATAGCGCGTGGTATGTTGTTCGGCTCCGTATAACACCTCGCCCGTAACTGCCTCCATAACCGTAGCTGAACCTGCCATGTACATCGGTGAGCCCGCAGGCCGAACCGCCACAAAGGTAAGGAATTCCGCAGACATATATCCAAGCAGACCATTTACATACACGGAATACCAGCCGCCATCCAGATAGTCTGTGACCAGCAGCATAGTTCCCCCAGGGATTGTTTCAATGATTTCTGCTTCAACGGAAGGTTCTTCACGAAGCCGCAGATTGGCGGCGGTTCTGTAAACAAGCACAGGAGGTTCATCTTCTAAATCCACAGACTCCGCAGTATTTTCCGGTATGTATGATGGTGTTTGCCGGTCATCAATGAATTGCGCATTTTCCACCGGCTCTGCCGAATTAGCCGGAGCTTCCGGCTCTTCAAATTGCCGCGGACTTGCTGATGCAATCACTATATAACCAATCACGGCCGCAATGCATACAGCTAATATCTTCTTTAAGCGTTTCATTTGGCTACTCCTGCTTTATTTCTTAAGCGATCTGGCAAAAAATCATAAACTGACTTTGCGTCCAAATAATATATGCTAACTTTCAACAAACAATGCGTATTTTAATTTCGGCAATGTATGAGACAGTATAACAGATTTCGGCAAAAATAGCAATATAGTTATAAAATCAAGACTATATTCCAAGCTCTACAAAAGCGCCATCAGCCCGTATGTAATAAGCGCCAGACCGGAAATAGTATGACTCAAAACAATGGGAATTCTTTTCACATGTTTGGTTCTGGCTAAATAGAATGACAATGCCGAGTATCCGAAATGGGCGGCCGCAACAGTACCAGGAATAAGAAAAGCCGAGTCCGGAAGGAAAATAAATGTAATCCCCATGGTTATTAACATCGCCTCGATGCTCATCACTAATCCCACAATGACAATCGTTTTAAGCGAAACATTCACTTCTTCTGTAGTCCCCTTGCGGCGTTTGATATGCTCAGATATAAAGTAATGCGCAACAGTCCAAATCCCAAGTGAGATGAAGGCAAAACCCACAATCAGGTCAGGATCAATTGGTATTAATTCATAAATACGACCTGCGATCAAAAACCCAAAAATACAAAGCCCCAAAAGAAACGCGTTAATTATAGCAAGAAATAAAAACTTGCACCTCTTTTGCAGTCCAAGCGAAAGTCCAATGAAAAACGCGTCCAAGGATACAATAAGTCCGGACAAAACCGGCATAAACATAACTCCGGCCTCCTAAGAATAAAATTAGCGCGGGGAAAGATATTTTTCCATATGCCAATGTATGTAAGCTATCTCAAAGTGTTACGATTGTTTTGTCCTGAGAAGCGCGGAAAATACTTTTTACCAGAATATGATCTGCCCCCGCGCGGGCAAATAAAATGAGTATCTTAGCTGTGAACATAAGCAGCTTTAAGGTGCTGTTGCGAAAATAGATACCCTATTGTATAATAGTAGAAAGTGACTGGGGGTGTATGTTGTGGATAACCCAAGTGATATCGGCTTCAATAGTTCAAATTTGGCCGCACATTATATGCATCGTCCTCGCCTGGATAAAATGTTCGATCAGGCGTCTCGCTGCAAGCTGGTTTATGTAATCGCGGGCGCCGGATATGGAAAGACTCAGGCAGTGCGGCATTATATTGCGCGACAACAAGACGCTGTAGTCCGATGGATGCAGTTGACCGAGAGCGACAACATAGGTGCCCGCTATTGGGAAAGTCTTACGCATATTGTCTCTATTGACAATCCTGATTTAGCCGACAAACTGCGTGAACTCGGCTTTCCTGAAACGCTTGCGCGTTTTAAACAATTTGCGGAAATTACAAGAAATATGGAACATCGTTCACATAAAACATTTCTTGTGCTTGATGACTTCCATTTGATGCATTCAAAAGAGGTGCTTGCCTTTGCCGAACGCTGCGCTCATTTGCAAGTCCCCGGCGCATGTGTGATCATCATCTCCCGAAAAGAACCTGAGATCAATATCGTTTCCCTGCTTTCCAAAGGAGATGTCAGCATTATAACGAAAGATGATCTGCGTTTTTCAACAGATGAAGCTGCGGAATTTTTCCGGCTGTGCGAAATACGGATTTCCTCACAGAATCTTTCAAAGCTGATGGATGCGACAAAGGGTTGGGCGTTGGCAGTCAATATGCTTTCGTTAATGCTAAAAAGAACGCCGAACAATTTTAAACGCGCACTTGCCGCTGTGAGGCAAAATATCTCCAAATTACTGGAGATTGAGGTGTGGGTTGAATTCCCGAAATATGTTCAAAAAGCGATGGTCAGGGCGTCACTTCTGGCCGATTTGCCAATTATGCCATTACAGGAATTTTTCGGCGACACAGAGTTTTTGAAAAACACATCCGGGCTGTCATCGTTTATCTGGTTTGACAGTTTTACCAATGATTTTAAAATCCATCCGCTTTATCTGGAATTTTTGCAAAGCAAGCAGCACATTTTGTCTTATGAAGAAAAACAGGAAACATATCTGCAAGCTGCCCAATGGTGTTCCGAAAATGGCTTTTACATGAATGCCATGTACTATTACGCAAAGTCATACCAGTTTGAGCGTATGATTAAAGCGTTTCTCTCTTATCCGTTCAAGCTGCCGCGCGACACCAGTGAGTATTTTTTGAATATTCTGAAAAATCTGGAACCGAGGGATGGGAATCACAGCGACCCTAACGTGCTGTTCTTAAAGAACTATTTCATCCCCCTTTTGCTTGTCGGAATAGGAAGATACGAAGAGGCGCAGGAGCTATCTTTAAAAGTTATCCGGGAATGGGAGCATGTGGAGTCCCCGACGGCTATCGTGCTTCTTTATGCCGCTTACAGTAATCTGGCATATATAGATATATATACCTGCACAGTTACCCATAAATATAATTCTCCAGAATATTTAAGGAAGTCAATGGAGCATTTTAAGCGCTCGCCTATTCCGCCGGCGGAAATGACCGGAGCCTTTGTTAATGCTGACATCCGCTCTTTTGCCTGCCTGGTCGGAGAAGGTGCGGACTTGGCAGAATTTGATCAATTTTTGGAGGCCGCAAGACAAACTGAGTCTCTGATTGAAGAAACCCCCTATGGAATATACGCCGGATACTCTGATTTAGTCACCTGTGAATATGCTTTTTTCCGGAGTCAGCTTGATCTGGCAAGGAGTTCCGCACACAACGCGGTCTTGAAAGCACGCGATAGGCGGCAATATAGTATTGAAATGTTGGCACAGAAATATCTGCTCCGCATCGCAATGCTGGAGGGGAACGCACCCCTGGTAAAGATGATACTAAAACAGCTGCACACCCATTTGAATAACCCGGATTTTTGGAGCCGCCAGCTGTATTATGATCTATACACCGGGGCATTTTACGCGCAAATCGGACTTCCGGAGATGGTTCCTCGGTGGTTTATCATGGATGAAAAAGAGACTGTGTCCGAAATTCATATTCCTTCAAGAGAGTTGATTGTAAGCGGACTATACTATATCTCCACCCGAAAATATCAACAGGCGCTTACGGTTTTATGCAATTCCTACCCAAGAGATCCGCACGAACGCTTCCTGTTTGGGGAAATGAGGCTTTTACTGCTGACCGCTGTAGCGCGGGTAAAGACCGGGGACACCGATGGTGCTGTCGCAAACTTTGAGAATGCATATAAGATGTCATATAACGGTGTCTTTGAAATGTTTTTTATTGAACTTGGCAAGGATTTGCACGCATTGGTTGCCGCCGCGTTTAATCATGCTGATTGCGACATTCCGGAAGAGTGGCTCAATGCAATTGACCGCAAGGCCTCTATTTACGCAAAAAAGATTGCTGTTGTTGCCGGTGTTGTTAAAAGCGAGATGAATATCAACGAATCTGTCTCATTATCAGACCGAGAACGGGAGGTTTTAAGTGATTTGTACCACGGCCTATCTCGTGAGGAAATAGCGGCGCATCGATATCTGTCTATCAATACCGTTAAGAAAACATTGCAGTCGATATATATAAAACTGGACGCGCAAAACAACGTGGACGCTGTCCGTATTGCGCTGGAAAAAAAGTTTATTGAATAATGCCGCTTGATAAGGAAACCCTCTAAAAATCCGGGAAACTGGACTTAGAGGGTTTTTTCATGCTGAATTTTACCCTATAGGGTGTAGTCACGATTTTTAATATGATTATAATTAAGATATAACTATTATTTAACAACCTTAACTTATTAAAACTAGAATTTTCTAAAATTAATTGAAAAGAGATGAAAGAAATGGAAAAGAAAACAAAAACGAAACAGATCGCGGTAAGGTTTGATGATCAGTCATATGAAAAAATAAGTCAATACGCGGAAAAAGAGCATAGAGGCTTGGGCGAATTTGTAAGACACGCAACTTTGTTTTACATCGAACATTTTGATAGGAAAAATGAAACCTCAAATGAATAAAAGAAGGCGGTACAAATATGAAACGCTTCACAGCGTTTTATCAGCGATGAATGACAGACAATCTGATGGGAGGCGTGCAAATTGAAAGTATTAAAAGCAATGAGAATCATATTACTTGGCATCGCGGTTGTTTTGCTCGCCGTAATCGGCTACAGCGGATATCAATTGAGGGTTATTAGCCGCAACAATGCCCAAGAGTCTGAAATACGCGAGTGGGTCATGCAGTATCATCCTATGTCCAGGGCGGCAAATCCTGCCGACTTGCCCGCCGAATCTTATGGCTCACCGAAAATAAACCAGAGTATTGTGGATTTACAGGCGGCGCTCCCCAATGTGGTTGGCTGGCTGATAATTCCGAACACTGGGGTTGATTATCCGTTTGTGCAAGGCGCGGATAACGACCAATATCTTCACTCGGATTTAAATCAAAGGCGGTCTGCGGCCGGTACACTTTTCATGGACTTTCGCAATAGCAGAGAATTTTCCGACTTCAACACTATAATTTACGGCCATCATATGAGAAGCGGAAGCAAGTTCGGTTCACTGCAAAGCTTCGACAACCGGGCTTTTTTTGAGGCTAACAGATCAGGCACAATTTTCCTCTCGGACAAAACGTATGAAATTGAATTTATGGCGTTTGCGGTAATACAGCCAGATGACGCAATGATATACAATCCCATGATAATGACAGACACGGACAAAATTGCCTTTCTGGATCATGTGGAAAGCATCGCACGGCATTACAGAGATATTGGGATCACATTAAACGATCGTATTGTGACGCTGTCTACTTGTAACTACGAGTTTGACAATGCCCGCATGGTGCTGGTCGGTCGGCTTAATGAAAATCCTTTGACTTGATGAGAAACGCCTGAGAGATTTAACTTTCAACGGCATATGACCAACAAAGCTTGGATTACTGCAACTTCTGTTTATACTGCAGTCATCTCGTTGAGATGACTGTGTTTTTTTGTGCTTAGAACCCCCTGCTGCCCCAAACCTTTTCAGTAACAATACATTGCGACGACAGCATCTGCATATCTATTTGTTATACGCTTTATATCAATTTTGGAAGATTTGGTGTATAATAGTGCCGGACTCAGTAAATGAAGCTGCGTGTGAACATATGTATCACATCGTGGATAAAGGAGAAAACGGTGAAGCATAAAAAAAGATCCGCCATGGCGATGGACTTGGCAAACGGGCCGGTCTCAAAGACTTTAATCATATTCGCCATACCGCTGGCTGCCGCCAACCTCCTGCAAATAGTATCCAGCATTGTCTCTATGGTGGTGATGGGACAGTTTGTGGGCAGCGCGGGGCTAACCGCGGTGACTATTGGTTCGGAAATCACGCAAACGCTGACTTTTATGGCTATGGGTCTTTCAAACGCAGGTCAAATCATTATCTCACAGTTTATGGGAGCGGGTGACAGGGCGTCAGTTTCCCGGACGATTGGCACGATGTTCACGGTCATAATGCTCAGTTCCCTTGTACTTACAGCTGTATGTGTCATTGGCGTCAATACATTCTTAACCCTGCTGAATACACCTTATGAGGCATTCCAGATGGCAAGGGAATTTGTTCTGATATGCTCCGCCGGGTTGTTTTTCATATTTGGATACAACCTGGTAAGTGCGATACTCAGGGGTATGGGAGATTCCCGCCGCCCGCTTATGTTTATCTCCATTGCTTCAATCAGCAACTTAATATTGGCCCTTATTTTCGTCTCCGGTTTAGGATTGGAAGCTATCGGCGCGGCGCTGGCTACAGTGATAGGCCAAGCTATAAGTTTTATCACATCAATAATATTTCTGTACAGAAAAAGGGCAGCATTCGGCTTTGATTTCAAGCCTAAAAGCTTTAAGGTTGACAACTTTATTTTAAAGAGGCTTTTAAGACTTGGAATTCCAATGTGCATACAGAGTGCGGCTATCAACTTTTCCATGATGTATGTCAATTCATTTATCAATGCATACGGAGTTATTGCAACGGCAGTGACCGGGATTGGCTCCAGAATCGGTTTTATTATGAATGTAGTATGCGGCTCGCTGTCTGCGGCAGGCAGTTCCATGATCGGACAAAGTCTCGGTGCCAGAAAGATAGAACGCGTACCTGTAGTCATACGTTTTTCTTTGATCGTGAATCTGATCTTTGCATCTATACTCTCTGCTTTTATTGTTTTAATCCCGCGTCAGATGTTTGGTATATTTAACTCCGATGTTGAAGTGCTTGATATGGCAATGCTCTATGTTATCCCAGCGGTTTTGAATAACTATGGCTTCGCTCTCCGTGCGCCGCTCTTTGCGCTGATTAATGGCGTGGGTTACGCGAAGTTGAATCTGCTTGTGGGATTGTTGGATGGTGTCATATGCAGGATCAGCCTTGCTTTGCTTCTGGGTATAGTTCTTGGTATGGGCGTCAGCGGTTTCTGGTACGGCAGCGTACTGGCGGGCTATGTTCCGTTTCTTATTGGGGGAACCTATTTCATTTCAGGCAAATGGAAAACACGCAAGCTTCTAATTTCACGATAGCGAGATTAGAAGCTTGCCAAGTCTGCGAAGAGCTTTTCAATGGCAGAATCGGGAAGCGAAAAACCGCTTCCCGATTCATTTTAGAGACCAAGCCGGACACTTCTAAAACTTGTGTTCAGCCCGCGAAATTATGTCGTTTTGCATCTCGGTAGTCATTTCCACGAAATAGGCGGAGTACCCGGCGATACGTACAACAAGGTTGTGATGCTTAATGGGATCCAGCTGCGCTTCGCGCAACGTTTCGGTATCGACCACGTTGTATTGACACTCCATGCCGCCTTTGTCAAAAAACGTCTTTGTCATGTCTCGCAGTTTTGTAACGCCGTCATCTCGCGAAAATACAGACGGGTGCATACGCAGATTCACCGCCATGCCATCCATAAAGCGAGAATGATCAAAGCAGGTTGATGATATAAATACAGCAGTCGGCCCGTTCTCATCTTTTCCTTGGGCCGGACTCATCGCGTCTGCAAGCGGTTCGCCCGTCTTACGCCCGTCCGGCGTCGCCCATGTGAGTTCGCCTTGCGGCACATGGTCCGCCGCGCTGTACATCCCGCCTTTATACACAGAACACCGCTGGTTAGAGAATTCGGTACAGAGCTGATAATACAGATCGACGACCCACTTGAGTTCCACGTCGGCATATGGGTCAGCGTTGCCGTAATGCGGAACCTCGGTGATAATTTGCTGGCGCAGCGGCTCATACCCTTCCCAGTTGGCGAGTATCGCGTCCAGCAGCTCTTTGGCGGTAACAAGTTTTTTGTCAAACACCATGTATTTAATCGCTGTCAGGCTGTCCCCGACCGTCGCAAAGCCGACAGCCGTGCCGCCGTAAGAGTTGTACTTCGCGCCGCCCGCGGAAACGTCCATGCCCTTTTCCATGCACCCCTCGGTCGAAATGGACAGGTTGGGGAACGGGAATAGCCGCGCCTGTTCGTATTCGGCATAGTTGTTCAGTGTGGCCGACCATGTCAGCATCCATCTTGCAAGTTTCTCCAACGCTGCGCGGACTTCTTCAATGGAGTTCATCTCGTATAAGTATCCCGAGCGCACATGCTCCGGCGCTTGCTGTCCATTCATCGGATTGATGCCGTTGTTGAGCGCCATGACCAGGACAATGGACCAGTATATACCATTATGCGACATGGCTGTGCCATTCGGGGCCGGGTAATCGTTGCCGGAGCCGACTATCTCCTGGCAGCCGATAAGGCTATAGTCCCGTGCGTCCTCGAGCGAGAATCCGAGTTCTTTCATCATTCCGGGTATTATTATGTCGTCATTTTGGAACAATGGCAGACCACCGACAATCCGGGATGTCTCCAGCGCGCAGTTCCATATTTCATCAGGCGTATTTTTGTGTACTCGCAGCGAAATTGTAGGTTCGTGCAGTTTCAGCCGCGCCATAGCTTCAAGTATCATATACGAAACAGGATTCGTCGCATCCGCGCCCGTTTCAGGGATTTGCCCGCCTATTGTCGTGTGCTGTCCAACATGTCCGATACCAACAGTTTGTGCCATTTTTCCGAAGCCGCCTTCATAGAACGTGTTGAGTTTGAGGAAAAACGCGTCAACAAGTTCCTGCGCCTCGTCGATAGTGATTGTGCCTTCCTCAAGCTCCTTTTTCAGGTACGGCCACACATTTTGGTCAACCCGTCCCATCGACGTTACGCCAGGACCATTGTCAACAATCAGGAATAGATGGTACATCAATATCGCTTGACACGCTTCCCAAAACGTCCGCGCGGGATTTGCCGAAATCCACTCAAGGCTTGAAGCCATTTTTTCAAGCGCTGCTTTACGTTCGGGCGTTGGCGCGTCTTTCGCCATTTCCGCCGCTATCTCTGCGTAACGGCGCGTCAGCGTAATGGCTCCATCACAGGCGATTGTCGCAGCTTTGTAGAACACGTATTTGCGCATATCGTCACCCATTATCCGGCCTTCGCGCGCATCCAGCCAATCTTGCGCCTGTTTGCGGATTGCGCCGTATCCCAGTCTAAGTATCTTTTGAAATCCCGGCGTAAGGTGACCCGGGGCCATAAGCGCACCGGGTCGCCCGGGTATACCGTAATCGCTGGCAGCAAGCTTCATAAACGCCTTCGCATTGTCCGGAAGCCATTTGTCCGAACCGTATCCGTATTCATTTTCACCACCGAGCCCGCCGCCATCGAACACGCGGACAGGTCGCATTTGATGTGACATCAGCTCACGCAGCTTTTTCAACTCCTCCGGAGAAATTGCGAGTTTCTGTCTGGAGTACAGTGGGTCATCATCGGGGCAGTGGTGCAGCCCGTCCTCTTTAATCGGCCACGTATTCTCAATATCCGCCATAAGCCACATCGCCCCGCTGGCCCCGCCAAAATTCTTGTTGCCAAGGTTCGCGGCGAAGTAGTCATCGTCCTCTATACGCAGCGGCATGTGTGAAATAACATAAAGCGATTGCAGGGGCTTTTGTATCAGCGGAGTTACCCCATCGTACTTTTCTGCAGCCTCAATCCTCAGGCGCGTTTTCTCGGAGTCTGCTATTATTACCCTGTTGCGGATATTCTCCCGCATGTTCCATATTCGTTCTGTATAAGGTTTGAATTTATACATTTTATGACCGTTCCTTTCGTTATAATTGACGCAATTTGCCTGTTCGTAAGTATGCACATACCTTGAAATATTATTAATTATAGGATACATGATCTCTTCCAAAATGACAATATTATTTTAAATAATTTTTTGTTATATGAAATTATTTCATTCAAGCCATTTATCTCAATAACTGAAAAAGCACGGTGCAATCGCGAAAACGCTGATTGTACCGTGCTTTTCTGCCGCTCATATAACAAAAGTCTCTTGTTCTGCTCATTCTCCTACCGCTTCTTTGGCACTATAAGCATTTGCCCCTCTTTAATCTCTTCCTCGCTCTCCAGTCCGTTCGCCGTCAGAATCAGCACCGCAGTTGAGTGATGCTTCTTCGCCAGCTTCCAAAGTGTGTCGCCTTTGGATGTCTTGGAGATCATCAGCGACGGCATTTTTGACGTGTCAAGTGCCTCTTCTTCATCGTACGATATCTCGGACAACGCACTCAGTACAACAAGCCTTGCCTCAGTGACTGTGAAGTCCACGGGGATTCGCAGTTCAATACCGTTTCCAGCAGCGGCTGTGTATATTTCCCCGATACAAGCGGCGGTTATCGCGTATGTACCGTCTTGGCGCATTTCTCCCGTTGCCTCGGCCTCAAACCTGCCCAAGGCTGACATGATCCTACCGTCATCGCCTATGTATACGCATGTCACATACAGCGGAGACCTCATCATAACCGCGCTGTCGTCGCCTCCTCTTTCAACTGTTCCTGTGGCAACGTTAACCGCTATAACACGGGAGACGTCTCCGGGAGTTTCCAGCACTCCCCTAAACACGGAACTCAGCTTGGCGGGGGCTTCCCTATGTTCAAACTCCACTTCCTCGGCGGTATGCATGAGGCTGAATTTTGTGCTGTATACGTCGCTGATAAACGTAATCGTTTTGCGTTCCGCCGCGACGCATTGCGCAACGACGTGCAGTTCAACACCCACCATTCTGCCGTCGGAACTATCCATTCCACCGGATTCGATATAAGCGCCTGTCAGCATCAGCACGATATCAAAATCGCAGTCTTCGGAGATATTTTCAAGCTCCATTATCTGGGAAAATTCCGAGGACAGTATCACACTGCATAGATCGTCATCGTCCGCCGGGTTGTATAGCAGCGAGATATTCGTGTTGCCCCGGAAAATCAGCTTATTACCCACGACTTTCGCCTCTTCAGCCGTGACCGTGGCGATAGACCGCAGGATATCCCCTATTTCCGGACTCCCGTTAGGCAATGTCAGCTCGTCTGATATCACAAAAGACTTTTCCCTCACATCCATGGGGATGCATACCTCGCAACTCTCCCGCAGAAGCTCTATTCCACTGTCTTCGGCCAATTCAATGTCTGTGGATATTGAAAGCTCATCACCGTTATAGCATGAGAGTTCAGCGAGGAGATCAACCCGCAGCACAAACTTCCGGGGATTTACGATAGACGCGTCAGCTGTAATAGCCGTGACGCGGGCTATCACGCTGCTGTCTTGGATTATCTCACTCTCAGCTACGGCAATCGTGAATGGAATCTCGGCATTTATCCTACGCACGCCGCCCACGCCTTCCGGGGCATACACCACCGTCATCGCGGCGATTCCCGATACCGATACCCTGCCGATATCGGCGTCCTTGCCGCGGATAAGCACCGTTGCGTCCACGCAGATGATTCTGAGTATATCCGGCAATGCGTCTGGGACTATCATCTCCATCGTTTCTTCCTGCGTTAGTCTCGTGTTTAATACATTCCTGACATGATTTATCTTTTCCCGATTTAGATATAACTCCATAAATCGTCCACTCCTTAAATATGTTTTCTGTTACGAAATATATTAGAGGCGTGGACAAATTATGCCTTACTTTTTTCTTCTGCTTAAAAAGTAAGCAAAAAAGAACTTTATTGGAATTCGCGATCGTAGGATTGACCGCCCCGTCGCCCTCGGGCCATCCGCGGACGACGGGGCGGTTCTCCCTACAGGGTGCGAGTCCTTATTTCACTCCAAAGATTGCCTTCAGCATCCTTGATATCACTCGCGGGGGCTTGATTATGTACATTTTCATTTTTTCTCCCCTCTTCTAACAGCGCATTAGCAAAAATCCCGCATAGATCAACGCAAGACCCAAGAGTATCCACCAGCATATTGCCGGCAAAATCACCGCGAACAGAATCAACAGCCCGGCCGCGGCCACATATAGTCCAATCGGCTTGAAATGATGCCGTCTCAAATAATTAACCGCCTTTCCGAGTTACTACTAACAGTATACTCAAAGGCGGTTATGTTTGTTACTTTTTTGTCAGGCTTACCATGCCTACGGACGACCTCCGACTCGTATAATATGCTCCACGGGTGACCAATCTGTAATCGGATTATCGCTCAACCACACTTCTGTCGAATCCGGCAATCCGGCTAGCGGCGTTAAGTTACTTATTTGATTAGCTTGCAAGTTCAATACTTCTAAATTCGTCAACCCTGCCAGCGGGGTTAGGTCGGTGATTTCATTTTCGCCCAAGATCAAAGTCGTCAAGTTCGCTAAACCGGCCAACGGCGTCAGATCGGTAATTTCGTTGGAGAACAAGATCAAAGTCGTCAAATTTGTCAAACCGGCTAACGGGGTTAAGTCTCTGATTGAGTTGTGATGCAAAACCAGTTCCGTCAAATCCGTCAATCCTGTCAGTGGAGTCAAGTCATTGATTTGGTTGTTGCCCAAGATCAAACTCCTCAAATCAGTCATTCCGGCAAGCGGCGCCAGGTCGGTGATTTCATTGTTGAACAAGTCCAATTCCATCAAATTTGTTAATCCGGCCAATGGCGTCAAATCACTGATTTGGTTGGCTTGCAAATACAGCGCCTGCAAATCAGTCAATCCGGCTAGCGGTGACAGGTCGCTGACATAATTACCGATCATCCACAGTATCTGCAAATTAGTCAAATATCGCAATGGCTCAATTTCTTCATTCGTTAAATTTATTAATGGTGAAATATTAATTTGTCCGTCTGTCATGGTTACTATATTCCATTCGTGGAGACTAAGTAAATTTGTTGATGTGCTGATCCGCTCTCCGCGTATCGTAATATACTCATCAGAGCTGCTTGTACAAACGTAAAGGAGTAACGCAACAAGAATTAAGGAAACCGCAATCACAATAATTTTTGTCTGCGTCATTGTCAAATGCTTCTTCGCCATTGCATAAACCCTCACTTTCAAAATAATATGGAAAACGTCTGATTTGCAACATCCGGTTTACGTTTTGTGCTCCCACTCTTTATAGCCAGCCGCTATCTCATACAGGCGGACATAACTGCTGTGACGTGATTTTTGCACCTCCCCTGCCCGAAGCGCCTCTAAAACGGCGCAGCCCGGTTCTTTGATATGCGCACAATCATGAAATCGGCATTCTCCAAGATATGGCTCAAACTCCGGGAACATGTATTGCAACTCATCTTTTGATGTAAGCTGATTCTCCGTATCAAATGCCGAAAACCCCGGTGTGTCGGCAATTATCGCGTCACCGGGCAACTTGAAAAGCTCCACATGCCGCGTTGTATGCCGCCCTCTGCCGAGTTTTTTGCTGATTTCGCCCGTTAAAATCCGAAAATTCGGCTCCAGCATGTTCAGAATACTGGACTTCCCCACCCCGGAATTGCCGGTAAACGCGCAGATACTACCGGAAATTGCCGCGAACAATTCCCCTCGCCCCTCACCTGTTTCGGCGCTTGTGCGGAGGGTTATAAATCCGGATTTCTTGTAAATGTCATACAGAAAATCCCCGGGTTCAAGATCACACTTGTTCACACAGATGACAGGCTCGCAATCGTTCATTTGCGATATCACTGTCATCCTGTCGATAAGATATGGGTCTGTCACCGGCACTGCTCCAGAGGCAATTATTACCATTTTGTCAATGTTCGCTATCGGCGGCCTGATAAATGCGTTTTTTCTGGGAAGTATTTCCATCAAGACGCCTCTGCCTTCTTCTGTTGGCGTGAATTCGACACTGTCGCCAACTAACGGCACGCTTTTTTCAAGGCGGAAACGGCCGCGCGCCCTGCACTCGACCGTTCCATCCTCAGATTCAACATAGTAGAATCCGCTTAACGCTTTAAATATAATCCCGTAAGCCATAGGCGCTAAGGCCCGGGCGGGGAATCTTGCGGCGGGTCAGTCCATGGCGGATCGGTCGGCGTCGGTTCCGTTGGCGGGTCTGTCGGTACCTGCGGCGGCGGATCGGTCGGCGGGTCCGTGGGTGGGTCTGTCGGCGGATCTGTCGGCAGTTCCTGCGGCCCCTCTGAAAGACGTACTCTAACTTCCGAATGGGCGGGAACCTCTGTACCAAACCCGACAACAAATAAGACGGTGCCTCGCGGCGCTTCGTCATAAACCCACTCCCAGCGGGGTACAAGATTTCTATGGTTGAAATCCTGCTGAACCTCCTGCATTGTATGTCCTCTCAAATCCGGGATTTCAACCATAACAAGCTCCGGCCCTGCACTGTATCTTAAAATTACCGTGCTGCCGCTTTGAAGCGGCGTGCCGGCTACCGGGGACGTATCGATAACAAAGTTGCGCGTCACGTCGTCGTGCGCGATCTGATAGCGCTCAATAATAAGCGTGTGATCAAGATTCCTGAGCGTGTTTTCTGCCAGATTTATCGGAACATTGATTAAATACGGCATTTCCGCCGGCTGGCGCTCACCACGGGAAACAAATATCTCAATATCAATGCTTGCACCCTCTGCCGTGGGTATGCGTGAAGCCCCGGCCGTAGGGTTCTGTCTGGTGATGACCCCTTCGGCATGTTCGCTGTTATACACCCTGTCTGCGACGATAAAGTTAAAAATGTCATCATATGACCTGTCCATCAGGACATCAGCTTCCCTGAGTCCGACGAAATTCGGGATAGTGACAGGTTCCCTCGGCGTCTGGACGAAAATATCACGCAGCATATAGTTCCACATAAAAACAGCTGCCACTATAATGAACACAATAATGCTGAAAATACCTATAAGTGTGGATGTCTTCGACGCCCTTTTACTGCTTGTACGGTACTCTTCCCTGTTCATCTCTGGCTTTCTTGGTGCCGGTCGCTTTGCGGGCGACGGCGGAGCCGGGCGTTCAACTGTACGCTCAACAAGGCGTTCAGCGTGGTGCTGCTCCGGTTTCAGCGCATCTCCCGGCTGGAATGGCCTTGTCGCCTGATCGTCAACTAACATGTCAGGCTGTGTACGCCTGTTTTGATGAGATGCGTAGTTGAAAGTGATCGCAGGGTTTTTACGAAAGTCCTCTAGGTCAAACAGCATTTCGTCTGCTGTCGTAAAACGCAGGTTTATATTTGGCTCCATCGCGTGCATAGTGATGTCTTCTAGGCCCTCCGGAACCTCCGGATTTATATCCCGCGGCATAAGCGGAACCGCGCTGATATGCTGGATAGCAACTGAAACGGCGGAATCCCCGACAAACGGAAGCCGACTTGTCAGCATTTCGTACATGACGACACCCACAGAGTAGATATCAGACCTGGCATCCACATGTCCGCCCTTTGCCTGCTCCGGTGAGATATAGTGTACAGAACCCAGCGCCTCCTGCGTCAACGTATTTTGCATGGCAAGGAGTCTGGCGATCCCAAAATCGGCGACTTTGACACTGCCGTCTTTTAGAATCATAATATTGTGCGGCTTGACGTCCCGGTGAATAATCCCCCGGGAATGCGCATGGCTTAACGCTTTCGTTATCTGAGTAGAAAAATGCAGCGCCTCTTTCCAATTAAGCAGGCCTTTTCTGTTGATATACTGTTTAAGGGTGATCCCCTCAATAAGCTCCATGACAATAAATTCAACGCCGTCAGAGCGGTTGACATCATAAACAGCGACGATATTCGGATGAGACAGCATCGCCACAGCCTGTGACTCTGTGTGAAATCTCCGCCGGAATTCTTCATCGGTCGCAAGGTCTTCTTTTAATATTTTGATCGCGACAAGCCTGTTAAGGCGGTGACATCTTGCTTTATAGACAAGCGCCATCCCGCCGGTGCCGATCAGCTCTAATATTTCATATCTGTTATCCAGTATCCTGCCGACATATTTATCACCTATGTCCATTTGTTTACCTCCGGGCTACTTCCTAAATAAAACGGCTGTAACGTTATCGGGTGCGCCCCCGGCTAACGCCAGCTCAACAAGTTTTTCGCAGTTTTTACGTACGCTTCCGCCGCGCTGTAGTTCAGCCAAAATTTCATCATCCATCACCACATCTGTAAGCCCATCTGAGCAGAGCAGAATATGCTCCCCCACTGACAGGTTCAGGAAAAACACATCGGCCGCCTCTTCACGGCTTGTACCCACCACCCGTGTTATAAGGTTCCTGTTCGGGTGACGCATGGCCTCTGCCCGTGTCAAATCTCCCCTGTCGATCATATCCTCGACAACAGAGTGATCTTTTGTTATCTGGGTTATGTTATCCGGTGTGATGTAGTAGACACGGCTATCACCAATGCTGATTATTACCTCCCCATCGGTTGTAGAAACGGCGGCACATAATGTCGTACCCATTCCTGCGTATTTATTTCCGCGAATGCTTTTTTCATACACCGTCCTGTTCGCCGCGTGTACAGCGT
This sequence comes from Oscillospiraceae bacterium, assembly GCA_009785525.1. Lineage (GTDB taxonomy): Bacteria > Bacillota > Clostridia > Oscillospirales > Oscillospiraceae > WRMH01. Next base: position 31,964 of record WQWC01000001.1, read on the forward strand.
CTGACATTTTTGCCGCGATATCGTCCTGGTTTCCTATATTTTCAATATACCTACCCATGTGATGCATGAAGGTTTCCACTGCTAACGCGCTTGCAACGTCACCAGCGTTAGCGCCGCCCATGCCGTCACAGACAACGAGAACGGCGATCGCTTTCTCCTCATCGAACAGTATCTTAAAAACATCTTGATTCTGCTGCCTGACTTTGCCGCTGTCAGTTATTCCCCATAACTCCATATATCTTGTCTCCCTGCCGTTTGCGTCACTGCTCTTTGTTATCAATCGCCTTTTTACGGAGCTGTCCGCAAGCCGCATCGATATCGCCGCCTAAGCTGCGGCGGATCGTATAATTTACGCCTTTTTGCTTCAGGATTTTAGTAAACGCCTCTATGTTCCCACTTGGCTTGAAATCTCTTTCGGAAACGCTGTTTAACAATATCAGGTTCAGATGCCCGCCTGTTTTCCGGATTTTCTCCGCCAGCAGAATTGCCTGCTCCGCAGAGTCGTTCACTCCGTCTATCATGGCATACTCAAAAGACACGCGCCGCCCTGTTTTTTCAAAGTACCGTTCGCAGGCGGCAATCAACTTATCGACTCCGGCATCGCGATTTGCCGGCATCAGGCACGACCGTGTTTCATCATCCGGCGCATGTAGCGACACAGACAATGTCAATTGTATACCATAGTCGCCCAATTTGTCAATATTGTCTAACAATCCGCATGTGGAAAGTGTGATATGCCGCGCACCGATATTTATACCCTCCGGATGGTTTAATATTTGCAGAAATCGGATCACGTTATCAAAATTATCCAGCGGTTCCCCTATTCCCATCAGCACGACATTTGATATCTTACACCCCGCGTCCCACTGTGAGTATAGCACCTGATCCAACATCTCTGACGGCGCAAGGTTCCGCACCAATCCACCGAGGGTTGAGGCGCAGAAAGCACAGCCCATCCGACACCCCACCTGCGTTGATATACACACAGTATTCCCGTGCGCGTATTCCATCACAACACTCTCAACCGCGTTTGAGTCTGTTGTGCGCCAAAGGTATTTTATCGTTCCGTCGAGACTTGAGACTTGCTTTTCAATCAGCTCCGGAACGGTGATAAAAAACTCGTCATCCAGTTTTGCACGCAGTTTCTCCGATAAGTTCGTCATTTCACTGAAAGTTTTCACACCTGAGTGCAGCCATTTAAACACCTGCCCCGCACGAAATGGGCGGTCACCGATTTGAGTAAAGTATTCTTCCAGTTCCGGCAAATCCATTGATTTTATATCCCGCTTCATGCCTGTCTCCTTAACTTGCAGATAAAAAATCCGTCACAGTCGTGTATGTGCGGCCACAGCGTAATCATACCGTCATCAACATTGTCAACGCCGGGGATTGTATAATTCCCTCTGCAAAATTCAGCATTGTCTTTCAAGAACCATTCGACAACATCATCATTTTCGCGTTTTAAGACTGTACAGGTGGAATACAAGAGAGTTCCTCCCGGCTTGACGTATTTTGACAGGTTATGCAGAATCCGCTTTTGAAGTTCCGGCAATCCGGCGATATCGCTTTCGGATTTATAGCGTATTTCCGGCTTTTTGCGTATAACTCCGAATCCGGAACATGGCACATCTGCTATCACAACATCCGCCTGGTTTGCGTATTCCGGGCAAAATACTGACGCATCTTTTTCACTGGCATTGATTATTGACAGCCCCAGTCTCTCCGCCCCGCTTTCGATAAGACTGAGCTTGCCTTGGCTTATATCGCAGGCGTCTATGCGCCCGGTATCTTCCATCGCAATTGCCGAGGCGTAAGACTTGCCGCCGGGAGCCGCGCAAGCGTCTATGACAAAGTCTCCCGGTTTGGGATCTGCCGCTATAACAGCCAGCCGCGCGGCGGGGTCTTGTATGTAAATATGTCCTTTTATAAACGCGTCCAAACGCTCAACACTCCCGGTGCGGCGCATTGTGACGGCATTGGGCAGCCATTCGTGGCGCTGCACTTCAACGCCATTGGATTGGAGGTTTTGCAATACATCATCAAGATTCGCGCGTAATGTGTTTACCTGTGCCGTTATCGGCGTATCGGCGACGTTATTCGCCGATAAAAAACCTTCCGCACCTGTCTGCCCCAGCACTCCGCAGATTTCCCGGACAAGCCATTCGGGGTGGCTGTATTTTATTGACAGACGCTGATACTCCGTTTCCCCTACTACCTCCGGCAGATTATCGGCACTGACAGCTGCCGCTACTTTGCGCAGAATCGCGTTGACAAATCCCGCCCCACGTGGGTTTGAATGCTTTTTCGCAAGCAGTACACCCTCATTCACAGCCGCGCTTTGCGGGATTTTGGTCAAAAAAACAAGCTGATATATCGAAATGCGCAATATGTCAAGCACACGCGGCTCGATTTTTTTCAGACTTACAGTTGAATAATGCGCGGTGTAATAGTCACAGAGCGCCAAGTTTTGTAAAACCCCACCTAAAATTCGCTTGGAGAGTGCGACGTCGAGTTCTGAAATCTCCGCCCGTGCGAATAGCTTATCAAGCGCCGCGTCCGGCCAGACGTTATTCCGGCGGTATTCCCCAAGTGCCATAAGCGCGGCAACCCGCGCGGTCATAGGCATATTGAATTCCCCCGTAAAAAGTCCGACGCCGCCATCCGTTTACCGCCCGGGGCTTGCAATTCTTTGATCATCACAACCCCATCTGCGCAGGCAACCGCCACCCCCTCTGCCCCTTCTGAGACGATAGTTCCGGGAGTTCTCGCCGATTCCATGAATTGGATATTTGCCGTGAATATCTTGTATGTCTTCCCGCTAAACTCCGCTGTTGCAGTCGGCCACGGATTCAGGCCACGGATTTTGTTTTTTATGTTCAACGCGGTATCCGCCCAGTCGATAGACGACATGTTCTTATGCAGCGGCGGCGCGAACGTTGCCGCGTTGGAATCCTGCGGTATCCGCACAGCCTCCCCGCGTAAGATTGCGGTAACAGTTTCACTCAAAAGCTCCGCACCTAATATGCTGAGTCTGTCGTGTAGATCACCTGATGTTTCATTTTCACCGATTGCCGTTTTTCCGCAGAACAACATGTCCCCCGCGTCAAGTTCTTCCGCCATGAACATCGAGGTCACACCCGTCTCCGTCTCACCATTGATCACCGCCCATTGAATCGGTGCGGCGCCGCGGTATTTTGGCAACAGTGAGCCGTGGATGTTAACGCACCCAAAAGACGGCAGCTCAAGTATCTCACGCGGCAGAAGCTTTCCGTAAGCGACCACCGCAATAAGTTCGCACTCAAGTTTGCGCAGAATCTCAAGCGCTTCGCCGTCTTTCAGCGACTCCGGCTGATACACCGGCGTTGAATGCTCTATCGCAAGCTGTTTGACGGGACTGAAGCTGAGGTTCATCCCGCGATTACGCTTCTTGTCCGGCTGTGTAAATACCGCCGATACATCATGCCCGTCATGATACAGACGTTCCAGTGATGGCACGGCGAATTCAGGTGTGCCCATAAAGACTATTCTCATGGTGCGCCATCCTCGTCGTCATCGTCAGCGTTCATCGCGGCCATCTCCTCCTGCGTCAGGAATCGTTCCACATGCGTGGTGAACAGCACGCCGTCAAGATGGTCAATCTCATGGAAAGCGGCACGGGCAGTAATGTCTTTGCACCACACCTCAAATGTATTGCCGTGCCTGTCTTGCGCTTTCACTTTCACAAGATCAGGCCGTGTGACAATGCCATAAATCCCGGGGACGCTGAGGCACCCTTCGCTTCCACTCTGCTCCCCGGATGAGGCTGTGATTTCTGGGTTCACAAGCTCAATAATCTGCTCTTCCGGCAGTTGTGCCTCAATATTGAGGTCGACTATCAACGCGACCCGCCTAAGTACACCAACCTGCGGAGCCGCAAGACCTAACCCGTTTGCGTCTATCAATGTCTCTCGCATATCGTCCAACAACTGATGGAGTCGATTGTCAAAATCTGTTACAACACGGCTCTTCTTTTTCAGGGATGGATCGTTGTCACGTAAGATATTTCTTATTGCCATATTTTACCTGTTCCTTAGTTTTATTCACTCTGTAGGGGCGGCCAATGCCAATGGCCGCCCGTTAGAATTCACTGCATCTACAAAACACATCAGTACCTTAGGTACGGCGGGCACACAATGTGAGCCCCTGCAAGATGGCGTCTTTAGCCATATGAATCGCTGTCGGCGAAAACGGAAACTCCCCTGCCCTGTTTGTCGCGGGCGAACTCCCTTATCGTGTGAGCGATGGTGTCTCGCACCTGCTTTGTATTCTCACAGCTTATAAGCAGCCTGTATCTATACCTGTTGTTTACTTTCGGCACCGGCGCGGGCGCGGGACCCAGCAGTTTTATGCCGCTGTCGTTGCCGAAATATCCCAGCAACGCGCTGCGGATTCTTGACACGGCTGATAAAACCGCTGTCTCATCAATGCCTGTGGCGACAAGTGTAAATAAATCCCGCACAGGCGGGGAACCTAATGCTTGCCGCAAAACTATCTCACCCTCATAAAACCCGTCGTAATCCTGCTTTGAGGCTAGGGCGATAACCTCATGCTTCGGCGTGAATGTCTGTATAACGGCCCTGCCTGGTTTGTCACCCCGGCCTGCCCTGCCAACGACTTGGGTTATCAACGAAAACGTTTTTTCATGCGCACGGTAATCGTTCATATAAAGCGACATATCGGCCAACAGCACTCCGACAAGCGTTACGTTTTCAAAATCAAGCCCTTTTGTGACCATCTGCGTGCCAAGCAGTATGGGGACTTTTTCTTCCCTGAATCGCGACAGCAGTTTATCATGTGAATTCGACTGCGATACGGTATCGGTATCCATGCGGATGACTTTGATTCCCGGGAAAAGCTCTTGCAATTCGGCTTCGACTTTCTGCGTACCCGCGCCAATGAATTTAAGCTTTCCGTAACAAGACGGGCATTCATCGGGAAGCGGCAGTGAATAGCCGCAATAGTGGCACAAAAGACGTGAATTAGCCGAATGATACGTCATCGCCACACTGCACCTGTGGCACTCATATGTAAAACCGCATTCACCGCAGGCAACCAGTGGATTCATGCCGCGGCGGTTTAAGAACAGTATACTCTGCTCCCCGGCTTCAATATTCCGCGTGAGTTCTTGCTGCAGAACTGAGCTTATTGAGCCTCCGTTGCCGTTTTTCAGTTCCTGCTTCATGTCGGCGATAATAACGGACGGCAGTTCCTTTTCATTATACCTGTTTTCTATGCGAAAAAACTTATATTTCCCCGCTTTAGCATTAAACATGCTTTCAACCGACGGCGTTGCCGAACCAAGAAGCAACAACCCGCCGGCGCGCGAGACACGGTATTTCGCAATCTCACGGGCATGATAGCGCGGACTGTTCTCTGACTTATATGTATGCTCCTGCTCTTCGTCAAGTACAATTAATCCTAAATTTTCCAGCGGCGCGAAAATTGCCGATCTCGTCCCGACAACCACGCGCACCCCGTGGAGTTTTATACGCTTCCACTCGTCGTATCGCTCACCCACACTTAACGCGCTGTGCAGTACGGCAACGGCATCGCCGAAGTGTGAGGTGAAAACGCTCATCATCTGCGGCGTCAGCGCGATTTCCGGCACCAGAACGATTGCTGTTTTGCCCCGTTCCAGCGCTTCTTCGATAAGCTTTATGTACACAAGCGTCTTCCCGCTGCCGGTGACACCGTGCAGCAGCGCGGCTTCCGGCGTTCCGTTTGTCATCAGCGTGACAAGGCCGTCGAACACTTTTTGCTGCTCATCGTTCAAGGTGATTGGACCAGGGTCTTTTAAGACGCCGACACTGGGCCGCCGGAACACCTCTTGCGACTCTATTGATATAATTCCTTGTTTTTCCAGCGCCTTTATTGTGGGGTTTTTCGTATTAGTAAAATGGCAGATATCGCTGACCGGCATGCTTTCAGTTGCGGAGAGCAGTTCCAAAACCGCCGATTGGCTTGGCGCGCTGGACTTCCGCTGTTGGGAGAGCATCAGCGCCTCTTCACTGTGGACGTTCAGAATCGCAATGTTTACCGTCTTGTCCCCCTGCCGACGCACACCGTCTTTGAACCACATTCCAGCCGGCAGCATTGCCCGAAAACTGTCAAACACCGTGCAAAAAAACCTGTCACTCATCCAGAGCGCAAGCTTAATGTTCTCTTCAGTTAACACCGGATTCTCATCCAGCAGTTGTTCGATAGCTTTGAGTTTTTTCAGCCCCGTATCTTCAGAAAGCGCGAGAATGACCCCCTCGCTTTTTCTGTTCCCGCGTCCGAACGGTACGATAACCCGCATACCGGGGACTGCGTTGTCCAGCAAATTTTGCGGTATCTTGTAGTCATATGGCTTGTCAATCGAAAAAGTCGCCGCGGAAACGGCAATTTTCGCCACAGTGATATTGATCGCCTCCCTTCAATGCCGTTAAGTTCAGCGCCGTTTATTTATTATTAATCCGGTCGGGGATGGAAACCCCGGCCCTATAGGGTACAATGTCTGTAGTGTGCGGCCTCCATGCCTGCCGCACCGCAGATACTCAATCATCTTCTGTGTAAGTGATGCTTAGCTTCCCATGCGCGATTTCCTCAATAGCCTTCGATACGGGCTTGCCGTCAAACGGGTCTCCATATTCATCATAGCTCCCAGACAACTCCCTGGCGCGGCGGGCGATGACGTTCACAAGCAGATACCTGCTATCAACTTTTTCCAACAAATTAGACAGTGATGGATATAACATAATAAAACCTCCGATTAAATTAGTTGCATATTTGATCCTTGCGGCCGACTAATAGCCGCCCCTTACGTGTTTACAAAAATCTACCCGCCGTCAATTATACCCAGAATTTCCTCCGCCGCTGTTGTGATATCGTCGTTTACCACCACATGAGCATATTCTCCCTGATAGTCAAGTTCCAGCTTTGCGCGTTCCAGGCGATGTATCAGCTTATCCTCAGAATCCGTGCCCCTGCCGCGCAGTCGGCGTTCCAACTCTTCCAGGCTGGGCGGGACAATGAATATCGAAACTGCATCGGGATGCATCATCATTACCTGCATTGCCCCATTGGTCTCTATTTCAAGCAGAACGTCGCGTCCATTTTCGATATGTTCATATATTGGCTTTTTCGGCGTCCCGTAGTATTCCCCGACATATTCGGCATATTCGTGAAACTCCCCGCGCGCTATCATGTCCTCGAAATCCTCCCGCGTGACAAAGAAGTAATTTACCCCATGCTCTTCTCCCTCTCGCGGGGCCCTGGTCGTGGCTGACACCGACAGCCTAAGCTCCGGCCTGAGTTCAAGCATTTTCGCTATGATGGTGCCCTTCCCAGTTCCTGACGGCGCGGAAATAACATACAGCCTGCCTTTTTCAGTGTTTTTCATCGTAATGATGCACATCCTCTCCGTCATGGTCATGTTTCAGCCTACCGGCGACTGTTTCCGGCTGGATTGCCGAGAGAATTATACATCCGCTGTCTGTGATAATAACCGCCCTTGTGCGTCTACCATAAGTCGCATCTATAAGCTGGCCTTTTTCACGCGCATCAGTTATAATCCTTTTTATCGGTGCGGATTCCGGACTAACAATAGCTATTATCCTGTTTGCCGAAACCATGTTGCCGAAACCTATGTTTATTAATTTCATAAGACCACCTACCATATCATGTTTTTCTAAAATGAAACAGTTTTTAACTACTCAATATTTTGCGCCTGTTCACGTATTTTTTCTATCTCAGACTTCAAGTTAACTATTATTCTTGCCATCTCCGCGTCATTACCTTTTGAGCCGATTGTGTTGGCCTCCCTGTTAAACTCTTGGACAAGAAAATCCATCTTCCGGCCGACAGGTTCTTCACTTTCCAGCATTTCACGCAGTTGTGCGATGTGGCTTTTTAGTCGGACAAGCTCTTCGTTAATCGCGACACGGTCGGCAAACACCGCCGCTTCTGTCAGGATCCTAGCCTCGTCAATTTCAGTATTTTCCAATACCTCTTGCATACGTGTTTCCAGCTTATTCCTGTATTCGGCAACACTGCGCGGGGAGCATTCTTCCGCCATTGCGGTCAGGCGTTCTATTTCGGCGAGGCGCGCCGTTATGTCATTTTTCAGCTTTTCCCCCTCGCGTGTTCGCATTGCATTGAACCCGACAAGCGCCTCTTCAAGCGTCCTGCCAACATCGGAAAGCAGCGCATCTGTATCAGCTTCGCGCTTCTCGGCTCGTAAAACATCCGGAAATCTCGCAAGCTCATAAGCTTCTATACCGCCTGCCATATTGAACTCATCTGCCATTTCATCAAGCGCGGTGAGATACGCCGCTACCAGCGGGCGGTTAACCACTATTTCAATGTCCGCGGCTTTTGATGAGTCTATCGTGATAAACACATCAACCTTGCCGCGTGAAATATGCCTCTGCACAGCGGATTTTAACGCGTCCTCAAACGATATGAACATACGCGGCAGTTTGATCGTGCAGTCAAGATATCTATTGTTGACGCTTTTGAGTTCAACCGATATCTCAATTTTACCCGATTCCCTTTTAGCGCCGCCGTAGCCGGTCATGCTTTTTATCATTTGTTATTTCCCTTTTTTTAAATATTTAGAAATGCGGTTTATGTAGAGCCAGATAACTTTTGTGAAGCCGTAATCAAAAACAACAAAAACCGCACTGCCGCCGATATATAGCAAAACAACGCCTGGCTGGTCTTCACCGAAAGCAAATATCAGCTCTCTCAGAAAAATCCAGCTCACCGTCAGTACCGCGTTGAAGACACAGAGTTTTAATATCCATTGCAAAATTACAGGGGCCTTTTTCTCAATCAAGCTCTTCACCACGGGGTAATATCCAAAGAGCAGGATATACATAAGCGCGAACCCAATATGCGGCAAAATCAACGCGCCAAGCAACGAACTGGCGGCATAGACGGATATCCCGGCCCGGAGTCCAGACTCTATAACTGCCGCCGCGACAAAAATCGACGACAGCGCCACCATGGCAATACGCCCAGACGGCAGGACGGACGCTATATAAAGAGTTATGACCGTCAGCGCCGTAAGCAGCGCCGATAACGTGAGACTTCTGGTAGTCTTATTCATCGGCAACAGCAGAAATTCATACACAGAAGCGCCGAGCAGATATCGCAAGCGTCACAGCCCTCACCGTGCATAGTTCGGCCTGACCCTCCGAATGGGCCGGATCCTCCGAACGGGCCATATCCTTGTCCACCTTGCTGCATAAGATTCATCGCCTGAACGTACTCGGCGTTATGCGGGTCCATATTAACCGCCGTCTGAAAATATCTCGCCGCATCGTCAAGCCACCCCTTACGATATGCAACGCTGCCCATCAGGAAATTCCATTCGGCATTTCTGCTGGGGAATGCCGCCAAAAGCTCCTCCGCCAGTCTCAAGTCGCCAGAGTTGATCGCGGTGCGCACCCTCGCACTCTCGGGAGTTGCCCCGGCTGCGTTGCTTCCGGGTCCGGCGCGTCCCCTGTAGGAACCGCCGCCCGGATTTTCGCGTGTTTTCAGAATAAGATTATACGCCTCGTTGATCTCTTTCATCTTTTCCTGCGCAAGATCGGAAAGCGGATTATCCTGATAATTATCCGGATGATATTTCCTTGCAAGTTCCCTGTAAGCTTTCTTTACCTCATCCTCCGTGGCGTTTGAAGAAACACCGAGAACGCTGTACGGATCGTTCATATATCTAGTCCATTCCTTATTTGTTTTAGTTGCAGAAAAATTCGCTTGCGGCACCGCATATCGCGCACCCGACGCATTCGGCTGTATCTTCGCCAGTCCACCACTTGCGTCGGACGGGTGGCCTTCTATAAGCAGTCTCACCGCCGTGCTCCATCAACAGGAGAAGCTTGGTGTATTCCTTGTTATCCGGCTCCATTTCAACCGCCGCTTTGAAATATTGCATCGAATCGTCAAGCCAGCCTTTGTTATAGCAGACGCGGCCTTGCAGAAAATGCCACTCGGCATTCTGAGAGAGGAACGAGCGCAAGATTTCCTCGGCGAGCTCTAAATCATCCGAATCAATCGCCGTTCGGACTCTTTCGCCTTCGGGGCTTGCTCTCATCTGCCTCATCAGGCTCACTCCTTGTCTGTTGCAATCTGGCTTCGCTTCGTGTGCAGCCACGTGCCGTTCAGGACGCGCTCCAGCGCATCCGGCATACCGAGGTATATCGTATTCTCCACCGTTTGCGTCCATGGATTTTGCGGCATCAGCTCAAACGCGGCTGAGATCAGGTTGTTTGAGTGGATAAGTGTTGACTCCAGCGATTTCACGCCACTTTTTGGGAATTTGCCATCCTCCGGTGGGAATCTGCGGAGAAGCGCGTTGTATCGCCCGGATTCGACATCGTCACTGTAATCGTCATATGCATCTACCAGATATATCCATCTGCCGGTATGATACAAAAGCTCTGCCAATGGCCTGCGGTGAGACTCCGGCATGTCCTCCGGCAAAACGGAACTCAGTATCCGCGCAAACTTGTCCGCCGCGCTGTCAAAAGACTCCCCGCCCGATGACTCGTATTCAGCCAGACTTTTCAATTGAGCGCTTACCTTGCTGTTAAACTCCGGAAAGTCACTAGCCGCTTTTTTGTACGCCCGGCACAAAAGAACTGCGGCAGCTCTGTGCGGTATAGTCTTAATAAACTTCTCGTCAGCGATCGCGTCCTTGATTTTCCACCAGGAGAGAATCACGCTGTACCCGGCAGCGGTGTCCAGAGCAGAATTCCCGGTGCAGAAGCGTTTTTTTCTGCAAGGACTTGCGATACATCGCCCGCGCTTTATAACCGGAGTGTCGTTCTCATCCCAGATAAGCATCGCCAGAAAGACAAGCTCAAAGTTCAAAATAAATCTGGCAGACAGTCCATAGTTTTTGCCAAGCGCGTGGCATAATCCGCAGTAGCAGGCTTTAAACCGCTCAAACTCCCGTACTTTCAGTTCACCCTTTAGCGGGCGTATATATCCAAACATGCTACGGCGAATCCTCAATGGGATCAAGCCTAACGGTGATTGAGTAATCCCCAATCGGTGCGACGTTGCCCACGTCTCCGTCAATCCAAACAGTCACGGGAACCCGTGTCTGTCCGGCACCTACATCGGTAAGATCGGCGGTGATTCTGAAATTCATATCGGTAAGGGCTTCCAGCTCCTCTCTCCTTCCGCGTATACGTACTTCAAGGCTGTGGTTTATCACTCTCAACGTATAATCGTCCGGCACGTTTACCGTATGAATATTCGACACGCTGAATGACCACACCTCAAGGCCGCGGATTTCAACACGGACAGTTGCCTCTGTTATTCCTGATTCGTTAATAAAGCTATTCGGGACCGGAATTGAAAATATAAATGAATCTAAAAGCTCAATCCTGGTTAAATCGATGGTTCCGAGGGGTATTGTGTTCTTTTCCCTCATAGCGTCCGGATCACCTGAAATGTAGATTGTCTCCGGCACAATGTCAACAAAAATGTTAGCCGCCGTTATGTCGTCCCCATGCAAAAGAAAAACTTCCAGAAGTACAGGTCTCATCAAACTCACCGGTACGGTGACACGGACATTATCATGGCTGAATGCAAGCTGATCAAGCAGTTCCTCCTCAAGCTCATGCCCATACACGTCCTGAAGTATAAACGGCAAATAATCAATATAGGTTGAGGACAGATTTTCTCTCATTATCTCAACCCAGGCGTAGTCGATTCTGGACACCACACTCTCCGGCCCGAACACGACAATCTCTTCGGGGAAGAATTCCGGCAGTCCCACAAGATATTCAGGCTGGGCAGTTCCGCCTGTGTAGTCGCCCCTGATCGGTATACGCCTCTCATACATCCTGTCAACGGTCAGCCGAATCTGCGTGGGAGCCCTTGACAACTCTGTCACCATACGCCCAGCGACCACCGGCATATTAACTTCAAAATCAAGCGGTATATTAACACCGGGAGCAGTAATGCCGGCTAAATCAACCTCTGCTGTGACAGTTCCGGGCCGAAGCTGCGATAACCCGGTACGCGTCCCCTCAAATGTCAGCGACACAGTTTCAGTCATTTCGGTTATTGTTAAATTCCTGTCACTAAGTATCGCCTCATTTCGGCGTATCACCTGGACTTCAATTGTGTCCCTTTGGGTACGCGGATCGTCTTCTTCCACAAATACCCACAAAGCCGCCGCGACTATCACGGCGAACACAATGTAGAAAACCCGGCTTGAGAATATTTTGTTTAACTTTTTGCCAAGCATTGTTTTATCCCCTTCAGCCTTTGCTCTTTACTGTGTTTTTTTGTTTTGTGCCAACGACTGGCTTGTGCATAAGTTCATTCACAAGCAGCTTTTCAAATGTATCCTGCGCTAAGTGCCGTTTCAGCATTCCGTCAACGGCGACCGCGATTGTACCGCTCTGTTCCGAAACTATAACCACCAGCGCGTCTGACCGTTCGCTTATGCCAATCCCCGCTTTGTGCCGCATTCCTAAATCCCGGCTTAGGTTTATGTTGGTTGAAAGTGGCAGCATACAGGATGCCGCTAATAGTCTCCAATCGCGTATTAAAAGCGCCCCGTCGTGCAACGGCGAGTCTCTGTAAAAAACGCTCTGTATCAAATCTGATGTGATTTTGGCGTCTATCTCTATCCCGGTCACGGCGTAATCATTTATTCCAACCTCACGCTCAAAAACTATGATTGCGCCTGTTCTGCTTTTCGCCATTGCCACCGTCGCCGATACCACGGCATGGATTCCAGCCTCAATATCTTCAAGCTTTACGTTTTTTCTGAACAAAAATCTCAACTTGCTGCTACCAACCTGCTCAAAGAGCTTTCTTACTTCCGGCTGGAACAGGACGATGAGTATGATTATGCCCATCGCAAACACCTGGTCTAAAAGATATGATACAACCCGCAGATTAAACATATAGGACAGCCAAGCGACAGCTAAGAGTAAAATAATCCCTTTAATAACACTGCCGGAGCTTGTCTTTCTCATAAGCGTCAGTATACGGTAAACCAGATATGCAACGATCAGAATGTCGATGACATCCCAAGGGTTGATCGCCTGGGCGAGCAGCGTCAACTGTCTCCATGTACTGAGAACCCAATCTCTTATAGCTTCCATTGTTGTAACACCTTTTATATCTTAATCCGATATACTATATCATAAAACCATGACTATGGCAACCATGGCCGCGCAATTCTTTCAAGGCGCCGTGTGACGGGGATGGATGCATCGCACCCTACGTAGGGGCGGATGGAAATCGTCCCGAATACAGATTGCTATCCGCCCCTGCAAGGTCGCAAAACACATTCTGGGGAGCATCCATCACCCCCATCCCTTGATCGCATCTTCAACGGCACCTAAAAACACATTGATTTCTCTGCTTGTATTAAACGCCGAAACGCTGATTCTCACCGATCCCGTTGCGTTTGTCCCCGCACTCAGATGAGCCATCGGCGCGCAATGCATTCCAGCTCTTACCGCTATATCCCGACGGGCAAGTTCTTCAGCGACTGTTTCGCATGGTATGCATTCAACAACAAACGATAATACACCTGTCTGGCAGTCCCTTAAATTGCTTTTAAACACCGTGATTCTATCAATCTTTTCCAGTCTGTCTGCCGCTTTGTTTATCAGATCACGTTCATGTTCCAGTATCCGTCCTACACCTTTCTTTTGCACGAATCGCAGCCCTTCGTTAAGCCCGGCTATTCCAGGCATGTTATGTGTGCCGGGTTCCAGCCTATCCGGCAGAAAGTCCGGCATTCCCCGGGATTTTGAGTTGCCGCCAGTGCCGCCTTGCATGATTCCGTCAGGCACACCTGAACACAGGAGAAACCCCGTACCCTGCGGCCCGTATAAACCTTTATGGCCGGGCATAGCGGCGAACGCCGCACCCAGCTTTGTAAAGTCAATATCAAGTACACCTGCCGACTGTGACAAATCAACAATCAGTGGAATCCCGCATTCATGGCACCTTTGCGCAATACGCTCAATCGGCAAAACATACCCGAACACGTTTGAGACATGATTGCATATCACAGCCGAGAATTTGCCTGAAAGTCGGCTTTCAAAGGTATGAAGTGCCATCTCAGGCTCAAATAATTCGGAGTTCGCGACAACAATATTAGCACCAATCGCGTGAAGCGGGCGCGTGACAGCATTATGCTCGTACCCCGATATAAGTACCCAATCCCCCGGCCGGACAAGGCTTTTTATCGCGATATTCAGACCATGCGTCGCGCTGTGCGTGATTATAACATTCGACGGGTCTTTTACATTGAACAACCCCGCCGCCATTTCGCGGCAGCTGAACATTTCGTCCGCCGCCGCCATCGCCGCTTTATGCCCACCCCTGCCGGGGCTTGTAAGATTGTTAACCGCCCACGCCGCGGCTTTCGCGACCGCGGGCGGTTTTTGTAATGTAGTCGCGGCGCTGTCGAGATAGATCATACCTCTACCTCGACATGCGCTCCGTCGTCATATAGTGCAAACACCTTTTTCGGATAAACTTCCGCGTTTCTCAGGACTGTCAGCGATTCTATAAAATACCGCCCGGCGATTTTAACGCAGTAGCCGCACCCGTCCACCGTTATTGTTTGTGGAACCCTTGTCACAATCGCCGTAATTCCAAAGCTTTCAAGAACTCTTGCCGCGCGCTGGGCGTATGTCAAAGACCGGCAAATTAAGAGATAATACATAACTGCAAATTTTTCCTCCCGTGCATATACTAAGTGAGGCAGGATGTCAACGCTGCCAATCAACCTATCATATGCGGGAGATTGCGTTTTGCGTAATGGTTACTTCTTTGAATAATCTGAAATACAAAACACGCTTATAATGTTCCAAAATATGTCGGGTCAGCGGCGTACCAAGTATGATGATATTCCTTTTCGTAGTCCTCAACATGCTTCCATGCAATACCAAAAACTATTTCCTCAACCTTTGCCTTTTCTCCAATACAAACCTCTATGCCACGTTCAAGATATTCAATGTTAATTCCGTCAATTTCATCTTCAATTCCGATACTGAACATCATTGTACCATTTTCCCAAGTTTTAAGAGCTAGACGCTCTCCGCTGTCTATGCCACTTTTTTGAAATGTTGATTCTAAGTTAACCTGGCAAGTAAGCGATAGCGGTGTTTTCACGTCTGTAATATTAACGGAAACTTTATATCTGCCCTCCACCTTAAAGACAGGTGCGCCATGTTGCCCCAAATAAGTATTTTCAAGTTTCGCAACATTGAAAGGGATTTTTCTTTCATTGAGCCTAATCGCAATCTCTCCGAGCGGTGTGTTCAACAATAACCTCACATTCTTTCACAAAACATAAATTTTATTGCTACACTTCATCATCGGTTAATTCTCGAAAATCCCAAATGTGAAAGCCCCAATAACTTTTGCCCGATTTTCCGATAAAAATTCCATGCTCTGGCATGTTTACTAGCTCACCCAAGAACACAAGGGGCAAATCATTTGCAAATGGGTACTTTCCAATTTCAGTTATATCCTTGATTGTAACGCATGATTTTTCTCTGATTTTTTCCACAGTCATACCTCACGTCAAACATAAAATTTATTGGCTACTGGTTATTGAACCGTTTACATTCATCACAGAGCAAAACGCCATCATTGGTGGTACCGTTGCACAATCCCTCGATTGGATTCTCTTTCTCTCTATCTGTAGTCCAACCACCACAATTATTGCACATGCCACAGTTCATTTTTTCGGGGTCTAACACTATAAATGAATCACCAACCCATTTTGCAGTGTGCTTTTCATCAATTTTCTTTTTTCTGTGTGTTGAAAGTTTTTGAAAAACGACTTCTTGGAATGTTTCTGCCTTAGCCGAATCAGTCAATATATCCTCCTCAACTTCAATCAAATAACTAACATTAACAAGAATTGTTTTTATTTTCTCAACTTCCCTAATATACGGCGTTATATAAAAGCAGTTTTCAAGATTAGCTTCGTCCTCACACGACCAATACTTGATTGTATTCACATGAAGATCTTGCTCTTGAATTAAAATGCTTTTCACTCGTTCCCATTGTGCCGATTCAAACTTACCACTACAAAGCGCATCATCAAGAGAACCAATAATTATTATCATTACAGTAAATTTAGTTTCGTCATCCAGACAACCGCTCTGGTAATAATCAATAAACTCCGCTATCCGCGTTTCGTCTACATTCACATACTCCCAGTCTTGCTCATATGCGTCTGGTTTTTGCAGATTTAAGTCCTTACATAACTTTTCAATCGCCTTTTGGGTTGGGTATTCAAATGCCATAAACAAACACCTACGCTATAAAATTTGTTCGCTACTGGTTGCCGAACCGCATACACAGCATATATGCATTTTCTTTTCACTTCAACGTCCTCACATCCACCAACAACACAACAGCAACAGCGGCTATCCCCGTGCCGTCTCCGGTGAAGCCCATGCGTTCCTCCGTTGTCGCTTTAACGCTGATTCTGGAAACATCCACCTCCAGCACCTCCGCTATCCTTGCCCGCATTTGATCTATGTACGGCGCCAATCGCGGCAATTGCAGAATGATGGTGATATCCGCGTTCGACAGCGCATATCCATGACTGCAAACGGACTTGTACACGATCCGCAGAAGCTCCGCACTGTCCGCCATGTGCCATTTTTCGTCGGTATCTGGGAAGAGCTTGCCGATATCCCCCAGCGCCAAAGCGCCCAGCATCGCGTCCATCAAAGCGTGAAGCGGCACATCGGCGTCTGAGTGGCCGTCCGGCCCGAAATCGCTCGGGATCTCAACGCCGCAGAGTATGCATTTCCTTCCCTTTTTCAAGCGGTGCGCGTCGTAACCATGCCCTATTCTCATGCCTTGCCTCCGGATTTCAAAATTGCCTCGGCGATTATTATATCTTCGCGCGTTGTGATTTTGATGTTATTGCGCGAGCCTTCAGTCAGCCACACGGGAACGCCGAGCTGCTCCACCGCCATGCAGTCATCGGTGATGACTATCGCTTTATTTTTCGCGTTTGTCAAAGCACCTTTGATAATCTCAGCCGTGAAGACTTGCGGGGTTTGAATCTCGAACAGATTATCCCTGTCAACGGTCTCAATAACAATCCCCCGATTCGCCTTTTTTATCGTGGAACTCACCGGCACTGCGGGGGCTGCCGCGTGAATCGACTTTGCCACGGCATTGATTGCGGTTTCGATAATCTCCGTGGTAATGCAAGGCCTCGCCCCGTCATGTATGGCAATCAACCGATGCTTCCCTGTCACGGCAAACACGCCGTTCATCACTGAATCAATCCGCGCTTCCCCACCCGTTACTATTTTTGTGATCTTGCCGATGCCGTATTCCGCGCAGATTTTCTCTACACGCTCAAGACAATCTTCCCTTGCCACCACGACTATTTCGCCGATAGCCGCGCAGTTTTCAAACGTTTCGAGCGAGTATGCCAGAACCGGTTTATGATTTATTGGATAAAACTGCTTGTCCTCCCCACCCATCCTTTGAGAAAACCCGGCCGCAACTATAACTGCCGAACACATCGTCCGATGTTTGTTTTTGGAAAATAAAGCCATAACTTCCTCCTGTTACAAAACAAACTGCGGAGGCTTTTAACCTCCGCTAAATGCAATACAACTAAGCGCTTTCACGCACCGAGAATCTCGATTGTTTCAAGCGAGCGCTGCGTTTATACGTAACTCAACTTCTTCATAAGTGAGCTTTTTTGACAGAACTATCTCCGAAATCAGAATCTGCTTCGCCGAGTGCAGCATTTTACGCTCTCCCGTTGACAGGCCCTTTTCACACTCCCTTGTCATAAGGCCCTTGACAACGCGGGCGACTTCAAGCAAATTCCCGCTTTTCAGACGTTCCATATTCTCACGGTAACGCCTGTTCCAGTTGGTTGTCATCTCCGCGTCAATCTGCGGAATAGACGCCATCAACTCGTCCGCAGTATCAGAGTCAACTATCGGCCTGACGCCAATCTGCGCACTGCTTTCGGTCGGAATCATAACAACCATCCCGCCCGCCGGCATTTTCAGAATATAATACAGCCGTGTGCAGCCGTTCATTTTCCTCTCTTCGATACTGTCGATAACGCCCGCACCATGCATAGGGTGGGCAATTTTATCGCCGACGCAAAACATATATCCTTCTCTCCCCATCTGCTTAAACAAGCTTAAATACGCGCGGTTAATGATATATGCTCCGCAAAATCGAATCAAAAACCATCTTTATATATTATATACCATTTTAGCTAGAAATAGCAAGCGTCTGCGCAATATTTGTGCATTTTTTAAAATAATAACACCGGAAACGCCGAGTACAAGGTTTCCGGTGTCTTATTTTTATCTATCAGCTTCTTCCGTACCCTCTGCTTCGGCCATGTTTTCGTCTTCATCCAGGGGCGGCGGTGCGTCTGTGTCATAGACTACAACGGGGGAGTTATCTTCCTCAACATATTCCTTCACTTCAGGGATATGCTGCTCATTTAGCGCCCTAATGCTCAACGACACTTTCTTGCGGTCATAGTCAATGTCTGTAATCTTGACATCGACAAGCTGCCCGTCTGACAGAACTTCTGACGGCAAGCCGATTCTGTGGTCTGAAATCTGCGATATATGGATGAGTCCATCCACGCCGGGATAAATTTCCGCAAACGCGCCGAACGGCATCATTTTGACTATCTTTACATTCACAGTATCACCGGGGACATGCTGCGACGTGAATTTCACCCAAGGATTGTCCTCAGCCCTTCTATGACCCAGCGAAATCTTCTTCGTTTCCTTGTCAACAGCGATAACATACACGTGAATCTCATCGCCAACTGACACAACTTCCGACGGCTGCTTGACACGTGTCCAGCTCAACTCAGAAATATGAACCATTCCGTCAACCCCGCCGATATCGACAAACACACCGTAAGATGTCATCGACTTGACAATGCCATCATACTCTTTGCCGACTTCTATTTCATTCCAGAGCTTTTCGGCTTTCTCTTTACGCTCTTCAAACGTAACTGCACGGATCGAACCCACAACACGCCTTTTCGACTGATTGACCTCGGTAATCCGCAACTTTACATTCTTTTTGACAAGTTCTGTCATTGGCGAAGATTTGGGAAGTCCGGTCTGAGAAGCAGGAACAAACACTCTCACGCCTTTGACACTGACCACAACGCCGCCTTTATTTTCCTCGGTAACAACACCCTCGACAACAGACCTGTTCGCTCTCGCCACTTCGATATCATCCCAGTGTTTGATTGCGTCCAGACGTTTTTTCGACAGCATGACCATGCCCTCGACATCATTTACGCGCATAACAAACGTCTCAATCGTGTCGCCGACTTTTATGATTTCATTGATATCCGCGTTCGGGTCATCAGTAAGCTCGGACGTTGGGATATAGCCCGATTGCTTAGTACCAAGTTCCACAGACACTTCGGTCGCGGAAATTGACGAAACGACACCCGTCACTTTCTGCCCTGTATGTAAAGTTTTGATTGATTTCTCAAGCATTTCCTCAAAAGTCTCAGGCACATCAGATTGACCCTCTTCATCCGACGATTCGGCGTGAGAGGCTTCGTCCGACGGCTCAACGGCAGCAGGTTCCTCGTCTGTCTGCGCGACTGCAGGTTCTGCAACCGTTTCCATAGGCGCTAATTCCGGCGCGGCATCCGCGACAACAACGGGAGTCTCTGGCTCCTCTTGCACAGGGGTAACTTCGGACAGATTTTCTTCGCGCTCTTCCAGGGATCCATCAATCTTCATTTCTTCGCTCATCTTTTGGATGACCTCCTTAATTATCCACGATGGTGTTGACGCCCCCGCAGTGATTCCGACGGTGTCGTCCACGTGGAAATGCTTAATATCAAGGCCAACGGCATCTTCAGTAAAAATTACCTTTTTGCAATATTTTCTGCAAATATCAGCAAGCCGGAGGCTGTTCGCGCTGTTTTTCCCGCCGACAACGATCATCACATCGGCGATTTTTGAAAGCTTAATAGCCTCCTCCTGGCGCTTGAAGGTAGCATTACATATTGTATCAAATATTTTTAGATTTGTACACTCTTTTTTTATTATTTGCGCGCATGATTTAAAAATTTTTTGCGTTCCTGTGGTTTGGAACACCACCGATATGTCTTTTTTTGCGTTATCGCCGCTTTTTAGCCAGGCCGAAAGTTCTTCCGCCTTCTCAAAAATCTCACAGTTTTCGCACCAGTTGGATATGGCAACAATTTCCGGATGGGCGCGTGCGCCAATTATTATCACCGTCCGCCCCAGACTAGATTCAGTCTGGGCAATATTCTGTATTCGCTTAACATCCGGACAGGTCGCGTCTATGATTTTAACGCCGAGCCCTGCCAGATACTCAAATTCATTTTTCCCCGCACCATGACATCTTATTATAACCGGTATGCCGGGCTTTATTTCCGAAATGTCCGAAACCGCGCGGACGCCCTTTTTTTCAAGGTCGCTTATAACATGCTGGTTATGTATAACAGGCCCAAGCGTTACGCACTCGCCGAATTCCTCCGCCGCCTTTTCACAGATTGAAACCGCACGTCTCACGCCGAAGCAAAATCCGGCCGACTCCCCAACTATGACATTCATATATCCGCCTCCGGGTCAAGTGAATTTATTTTGTCCATCATAGAATCCGCAAGCTCCCTGTAATCCTCTGCCGTGCGCTTTTCGGGTTGTTTTTCGATGCAGTAGGGCTCCCCGATAATTATTGGGATTTTACGAAACAGCGGTTTCCGCCTCGGCATAAACACAGGGATTACCGGAACATCAGCGCGTTCGGCGATTTTAACAGCACCGGGATTTGCCTTAACACCTTTTGAGACATCACCAACACGCCTTCCTTCCGGGAATATTGCAACTTTCTCCCCGCTTTTCAAAACTCTCAACGCACTCTTGATAGTTGACACATCATTGGTGTTGCGGTCAACGCTTATCATTTCCAATCTTTTTAAAATCCCCGCCAAAATTGGTACCTTGAAAAGCGAGATTTTTGCTATAAACCGCACATGCCGGTTTATACCGAGCGCAAAAGCAATCAAGAAAGGATCAACTCTGCTGGAGTGATTTGCGCAGACCATCGCAGCTCCGTCCGGGATATTTTCCTGCCCCTGTATATCAAGTCGATAAAATATACCGATAACAAACCGCGCCACGCGATACCATCTTTTGTAAACTCCATCGGACTTCATAGACTGAACCTCTCCATAATAAGATCACAAAGTGCGCTGATACTGCCATCTAAGTCTAGCGCTGTTGTGTCTAGCAGGACAGCGTCATCCGCCATCTTTAGCGGTGAGACTTCACGCTCTGAATCGGCTTTGTCTCTCGCAATAATCTCACGTAGCACTTCTTCAAACGTGGTGTCCGTATCTTTTTCCCGAAGTTCACGATATCGCCTTTCAGCACGGACTGTCGCGTCGGCTGTCAGGAACACTTTCAAGTCCGCGTCTGGCAGAACGACGGTGCCGATATCACGCCCGTCCATTATTACATCATATTTTGACGCCATATCGCGCTGGGTCGATAGCAGAAAATCCCGCACAGGGGCCATCGCCGATACTCCGGAAGCGTAGAGCGAAGCTTCTGGAGTTCTTATTGCATCGGTCACATCCTCAGAATTAAGAAACATACGCTGAGTGCCGTTGCTGTCATATTTCATTTCAATGTTAATTCGGGGCAGAAGTGCCGGGACTCCTTTTGCATCTCTTGAACCCACGTTATTCTTTAACGCAAACAAACCGATGGAACGGTACAAGGCGCCTGTATCGACATATATCAAGCCGAGGCGCTGCGCCGCCGCCTTGGCAATGGTGCTCTTCCCCGCCCCCGCAGGTCCGTCTACGGCTATGTTTTTTGTCCCCATATTTTACCACCTTGTTTTAAATTGAGTTCCCCGCCGTGTATGCGGTTGACCAAGCTATCTGCAAATTGAACCCACCTGTGTATGCGTCCGCATCAATTATCTCCCCGGCAAAATAGAGACCTTTTACCAGCTTGGACCCCATCGTCTTCGGGTTGATTTCGCGCAAATCCACGCCGCCGGATGTTATTATCGCTTCTTCAACCGGCCTTGGGCGGGTTATATCAATACGGAACTCTTTAAAAAGCCTCACAAGCTCCCGCCGCTCTTCCCTGTTGATTGAGTGAACTTTCTTATCTGGCGGGATTCCAGATTTTTCAATAAAAACCGGAATCATAAGCCTGTTTAAAAGATCCCCAAGGGCGTTGGCAAAGTCCCTGTTGGAATATTTTTCAAAATCGCGCAGTAAACGCAAATCAAGCTTTTTCTCATCCAGCGCGGGTTTTAAGTCGATGGCGGCAAAATATTCCTTTTTGCCGAATTCACGCATATGCGCACTGGCTGACAGCACTGTCGGTCCTGAAATTCCGAAATGCGTGAACAAAAGCTCCCCGAAATCGGTAAATACCGGCTTTGGTCCTCCATCGTGGATTGTCAACCTGATATTTTTCAGCGCCAGCCCCTGCATTCTTGCACAGGCATCGTCCGCCGACTCAAGCGGCACCAGCGATCCTCTTACAGGCGTGACGGTGTGTCCAAGCTCCCGCGCCATGTTGAATCCGTCCCCGGTGGAACCTGTCTTAGGATACGACATTCCGCCTGTGGCCAGAATCACGGATTTACATTGGAACTCTTCCCCGGCAGAGGAACGCACTGCGGTAATTTGATTGTCTTCCGTTAAAATCTGAGTTGCCCTGCTGCGCTTTTGCGTAACTCCGGACTTATCCATATATCGACGCAGGGCATTCACGATGTCGGGCGCTTTATCCGATTGCGGGAAGACTCGCCCCCCGCGCTCGGTCTTTAACGGTACGCCAAGAGACTCAAACAGCCGCATAACATCCCGTGGGGTAAATCCGTAAATCACGCTTTGCAGAAACCGCCCGCCGGTGGGAACGTTTTCGATAACTTCCCGCACATCGCAATCATTTGTGAGGTTGCATCTGCCTTTACCGGTGATGCAGAGCTTAACGCCCGGATGATCGTTGCGCTCTAACAGCAGGACATTGTTCCCTCTCCCTGCCGCGACTGAACCGGCCATCATCCCCGCTGCACCGGCGCCGATTACGACAACATCATGCATCCAGTTTTTCATAAACCCCGTATTCGTCCCAAATACGTTCCAGCCGTTCAAAATTCTCGTGCAAGTCCCCCGGGGCTTTTTCGCTCACGGCGACAATCAGCGCATTGATAAGGCTCAAAGGCGCGACAAGTGTGTCCAGAAATAATACCATGTCGCTTCTCGCGCAGAGCGTTATATCAGAGAGCTTCGCCAACGGCGACATGCGGCTGTCTGTGATTGCTATTATCTCCGCGCCAACGTCCCGAGCGTAATCAATCGCCCTTATCGTGCGTTGTGAGTAACGCGGGAAACTGATAGCAATCAGCACATCGCCCTCAGACAGTCTTATTAGCTCTTCAAAAACCGACGGACTTTCACTTAAAACACGAGAGTTATTGAAAAGCAGATTGAAGTAAAACCCCATAAAGTTGGCGAGGAACGATGATGAGCGCAGTCCGAAAATGTATATGTTCTTCGCGTTTGCAATTGAGTTCACCGCCCTGGTAAAATCATCGCTGTCCGTTTCATCCATAGTGAGGCGTATCTGATCTATATCAGACGACAGAACGTGGGAGAGAATATCGCGGCTGTCAATAGTATCTTTTGCCACCTGTATCCGCTGAACGGACGTCAGCTTACTGCGAATCGTACTCTGTAATGCCCGGCGCATTTCAGGATACCCGTCGTAACCGAGTTCGGCGGCAAACCTGACGACAGTCGATTCGCTTACATCGGTCTTCTTCGCAAGCTTGTTTGCCGTCATAAACGCCGCTTTGTCATAATTCTGCAAAATGTACTCTGCAATTCGCCTGCGCCCTTTGGAAAATCCGCCGGCTTTGGCCTCAATAGCCAATAATATATCTATATCCACCATTAACACCCCTAACTTTTTATAGCATCAATTTAAGAACATTTCTACTTCTTCCCGCGTAAGATACCGCCATTTACCGGGTTTCAATGCGCCCAATTCCAATGTCCCGACAGACATGCGCTTTAGCGACAAAACCGCAAGGGAACATTTAGCGCACATTTTCCGTATTTGCCTGTTGCGCCCTTCGCGAATTGTTATTTGGAGGATTCCGCCGTCATCAGCCCGCGCTTTTAACATGACCTCAGCGGGTCGTATTGTATAGGAATCTATCTCCATCGGCAGACGCATGAGTCTTGCGCCGTTTTCCGCGTCTCCCCTGACGCGCACTTCATATGTCTTTGCTTTGTTATTCGACGGGTGCATCACTGCGTTGGCAAATTGCCCGTCATTCGTGAGAATAAGCAACCCCTCTGAATCCATATCCAACCTGCCTGCCGGGTATACTCTTGTTCCAACATCCGCGACAAGGTCTTTGACTGTTTTTCTGCCGCGATCGTCTTTCAGCGTCGTGAGATATCCGCGTGGTTTGTTCAGCATTATGTAGACGCTTGGATCTTTCTGATTAAGCAGCACGCCGTCTATTGTAATCTCATCCCGCAGGAGAGCTGCCTGCTGACCCAGTGTTGCCGGGATTCCGTTGACGGCGACCCGGCCATTAAGTATCATCATTTCGGCCTCCCTGCGGGAAGCTATGCCGTGGGCCGAAATGATCTTTTGTATACGTTCCGCCATATTGTCAATACATCGGGGCAGCGCCGTAATTCAGCGCACCTCGGCTGTTGGCGAAACGCCACGCCCATCTTAGCTTCTCCCGGCCAGAGAGCCTTACCGACTCATCTATCGGCACGTTCTCAGTATAGACAAGCGGGATTTCAGCTATCTGTTCGCCGTTGTTTTTGACGATGATCCTGCCCGCGCGTGCACCTCTAATCACACCGGCGTACACGAATCTGGGCACTTCGACTTCAATCGCCAAGTTATCCGACTTTTGCGCCAACAGAAAAAAATCGGTAGCCGGCCGTGCGGATACAATATCCCTTGTGCCGGACATGACAGGCAGTGTCACATACTTTGTATCGGTCGAATTGATCCTGAATCCCTGAAACCGGTTAAACGCCCAGTCATACAGAGCTGTGTGGTCATCCCAGTCATCGGGGGCTGACAATGTGACGCAGACAAGCAGCATACCATCACGCTCGGCAGAAGTCACAAGCGTCCGCCCCGCAGCCCTTGTGAAGCCTGTTTTTCCTCCAACAAGTCCGTCATATTCGCGCAGCAGCCTGTTGTGGTTTCTGAACGACCTGCCGCCGATGGATATATTTTTTGTTGAGGCGATTTTGCGGAATTCCTCATTCTGCATCGCCTCCGCCATGATGACGGCGAGGTCACGCGCTGTTGAGTAGTGGTTCTCCCCATCAAGCCCGTGCGGATTGGTGAAGCTTGAATTTACAGCGCCGAGCCCACGCGCACGCGAATTCATCAACTCCGTAAATTCCTCAACGCTGCCCGATGTGTGATAAGCCAGCGCCGTCGCCGCGTCATTGCCGGAGGCTAGCATTGTCCCATACAGCAACTCTCGCACTGTAACGATTTCGCCCGGCCGCAGATAAATTGACGAACCTATGACATTCGTATGCTCCGGCATTATATGAACCTCTTCGTCAAGCCCATTGTTTTCCAATGCGACAAGCGCCGTTAAAATCTTTGTCGTGCTGGCAATCAGCCTTCTGTCGTCGGCATTCCGCTCATAAAGCACAGTTCCGCCGATTGCGTCGAACAGCATCACAGCAGCGGCGGAGGTTCCCGGAACCTGTGTCAATGGCACCGCTTGAGACGCTGTCACAGGGACATAGACATATAACGCCGCGATTGACAAGAGGATTGAGATAGCTTTTTTCATCAAAACAAGTACCATCCTGACAGTTTTGGCCTTTGGAGATAAATCCCCTGCATATTATTGACAGCAATGAGATAATTATGCCAAAACTCCTGTGTTTTTGCATGTGTTTCTTGATTCATCCCTGTGGAGGATCGAGACGGTCGCCCTTGCGAATAACAACTGCATATACACTTGACTATCTGCATACTGCAATCTACTCGTCATCTTTATCGTCCTTATTTCTGCTATCTATAAATTCGGTGATTTTATCCACAATATCGGGCACATGTTCAATCACTCTGTCGATTGTCGTTGTCGCGGGCGGAGCCACTGACATCATTTTTATACTGCCCTCGTTGACGACGATAAATGCCACAGGATTAACATTCACCATCGCGCCGATACCTCCGCCGAACAGCGTGTTAGTCGGATCCTGCTTCTTAGAAAAATCCGATCCCCCACCGGCGAATCCGAAACTCAGCTTCGACACCGGTATCAGCGTAATCCCGTCGGCTGTTACTATCGGCTCACCGACAATCGTATTTGCGTCGATCATCTCCCTAATCTTTTGCATTGTTGTTTCCATCAAATCATTTATCGGGCGCTTATCCATTATTGTTGTACATCCTTTCTTTTCTGATAATTTTCCGTCGTCGATGGCTTGTTCTTACGCGGCATGTATTTCAAGAAAGCCGCCGCTATATAAACCGCCTCCCAAACGGCGAGGGATATTGCAGCTTTTACGTAGATAACTTGTTGAGTTGAGTTAAAGTCCACACCTGCGCGTAAGTCACGGCGCTTTATACGGAAATTGTTTTCCAATACTGGCACAATCGCGCTGAATACGGCATTTGCCATGCCGAACGCCATCGCGGTTTTACCGGGGTCATCCCCGGCGGCGGTGTAATGTATTATCAGTTTTTTTATCAAAAGCCTGCGCTTTAAACGGCTTAGCGCGGATTTAATTACCGGCAGCATTTCCAGAAAAGCTTTCAGGCCGCCCGGTTTTTCCTCTTCCGTTTTTTTGGGTTCCTTGGGCTTTTTTGGTTTTTTGGGTTTTTTAGGCTTCTCAGGTTTCTCCTTACGCGGCAGGATTTTTATTTTAACCGGCCCGGCATGCACCGTGATTAAGAAGCCATCCCCCCCGTACTCGGCAGACACGCCGAAGCGCAAGAGGCTTATAAGAATAAGTACCGCAACAATACAGGCTGCTATAATCATAAACTATTCCTCTTCGCGTTCCAACGCCGATCCCGGCGCTGCTTCCGTTTCCCGATTGCTTTCCTCACGCGACTTCAGCGCCAGTATAGCTGTCTGGATGCTCTCTTTACTGCCGGTATCCTCAACCTGCGGCAAGATTGGCAGTTCATTCAGCGACGCCATGCCGAACGTTCTCAGAAAAACATAAGTCGTCCTGTAAAGCATCGGCCGCCCCGGAACTGCGAGGCGTCCGCAGGATTCAATAAATCCACGCTCTGCAAGCAATCCAACCGTATACGAACTGTCAACGCCGCGGATTTGCTCTATATACGCCTTTGTGACGGGCTGAAAATACGCAACAATCGCCAAAACCTCCAGCGCCGGCGGCGAAAGCTGCGGCGGTTTGCGCTTCTCCAGCGCGCGACGGATATAATCCGCGTATTCGGGCGATGAGCAAAGTTGCAACGCACCGTCAAGCCTGACAAGGCGCATCCCGCGCCGCTCAAAACTTAGCTTGTCCCCCAGCCTGCGGGCGGCGTCTTCAACTGCTGTTTCATCGACGCCGAGTACATCAACAATCCGTGAGATCCGAACCGGCTCCCCCGATACAAATAGTATACCCTCAATCGCACCTTCTATGTCATAACTTTCCATTAGTCTTCTTCCGATTCCGTAAAATCAAACTCACTGTCTAAGCTTTTTCCCGTATGGCTAATCGTCATATCGTCTGCGGTGCCTGTCAGCAGCACTCTTCCGGCCCTGCAAAGCTCAAGCACGGCAACGAACGTGGCGACAAGTTCGGTGCGGCTGTGGCTTTCATAGAACAACTGCCGTAATTCCATAACACCGTTAAGCCGCAGATTCCCGAGGATTTCGGAAATCTTCTCCGGAATCGAATATATGATCCGCTGCGGATAGGCAGTCTCACTCTCCCTCGGATTCAAACTGCTTATCAGGGCGTTTTCCTTGCCAACAACACGCAATATCGCTTCTAAAAGATCATCCCCATCGTGGTCGTATTGGCCTACCGTACTGGGCGGCAGATACTCCGGCGGCTTCTCCATCATCACGCCGCCTCTTGCGTACATTTTAGAAAACACTTCTGTGGTTGCCTTAATTTGCATATATATGTCGTTTTGCTGTAGCTGTTCGAGGGATGATATAAGCTCCTCCAGCTCTGTCACTTCGCGCTCCTCTGTCAGAAGCATTTTGGACTTTATGTAAGCCAAGTGAGACGCCATAGCAACAAATTCGCTGGCAATGTCAATATCGAGATTTGCCATCTTGTCAAGGTATTCCAAATATTGCTCAAGTATCAGTGAAATGCTGATGTCTTTGATTTCAATTTTATCCCGGCTCAGAAGTTGCAATATAAGCGCCAACGGGCCGATAAAATCCGAAAATTCGTCTTTAGTTTTGACAACGCCTTCAAGCCGGAAAACTGGACTTTCCATCATGCCTACCTCAGTTAACAAGATTGAATGTGGCTTCCGCAATGGCAAAAAGCCTGTCAAACAGCGCTTGTGTAGCGGAACCTATCGTATCCCTGAATATCTGCGTGTTCACAACAATAATAAGTATGATAAATCCGTAACGCTCATATCTCATAAGCTTGTAATAGGCGTTATCCGGGATAAACGAGAACAAAATCTTCGACCCGTCAAGCGGCGGTATCGGCAGCATATTGAAAACGGCGAACATCACGCTCAACCACGCGGTGTTGATAATTATGTCACGGATAATCTCGTTCGCTCCCGTCGCGTTTAATCCGCCCAGTCTTGTGAAAACGAGCCCGAAAATAAAAAGGACTGCCGATGCGAGTATCAAGTTAGATATAGGTCCGGCCAAGGCTGTTATGGCCATGCCGCGTCTCGGATTTTTAAAATTCCTCATATTGACCGGCACGGGCTTTGCCCAGCCAAATCGAAATATCAGCATCATAACAAGGCCTATCGGATCAATATGCCTTACCGGGTTAAGCGTCAGCCGCCCCTCGTCCTTTGCCGTTCTGTCACCTAATTTATACGCCACGAATCCGTGTGACAGTTCATGGAAAGTCAGACTCACAAGCGCGGGGACTATTAACAGCAGCGCGTTTGTCAGCATTGATGTCCAATCTACATTCCTGATTGCATCCAAATTATTGTCTCCCGAAATTTTTATACGTCTTTCCAGCCGCCTCACGGCAGACGAAACCACGCAAATTAATTATACCAGTTTTTCACAGCATTTTCAATCTCCGACAACAAAACATCCCTGTTTGTGCCTTTCTCGGCGGAAAACGGGATTACTTTAACCTCATCTCCCAACTCCAGCGTCTCGCGTATCAGCGCAAGATTTCCGCTTTCCTCGCTTTTTTTCAACTTGTCTATCTTGTTAGCGACAATCACAAGCGGACAAAGAGTTTGCTTGAACCAATTACACATTGTCACGTCATCTTGCGTAGGCTTGTGCCGGGAGTCTACAATCAGGATACCCAGCGCGATATGTTCCGCACTTGAAAAGTACGACTCCATCAATCCCCGCCAGCGGGTTTTCTCGGTTTTCGCCACCTTTGCGTAACCGTAACCAGGCAGATCGACAAAATATGCCGTTTTGTCGATAAGAAAAAAATTGATATGTACCGTTTTCCCCGGAGTTCCGCCGACGCGTGCAAAATTTTTCCTATTCAGGACCTTATTGATGACCGAGGATTTGCCGACGTTCGACTTTCCGGCAAACACTATCTGCGGCAGCTCGTCTTGAAGAATTCCGGCCGAAGCTGCCGCGGACTTTATAAATTCTACGTTATGAAAGTTCATTGCGTAATCGACGCGCCGGTATTCGGGGCGCCGCCCTCTTTTTCAATTATCGGCACAGGTATCCCTGACCCGCCATCCGGAACATCAACGCCTGAAAAATCAAGCGCGATGTCGAGTATATTGTCGATGTGATCCGTTGCTATGAAATTCAAAGCACGGCGGACGGTCTGGTCAATTTCTTCAAGGTCCGGCTCATTTTCAGCGGGGATTATAACGGTTTTCACCCCGGCGCGCATCGCAGCCATGGTCTTCTCTTTTAATCCGCCGATACGCAGTATCCGGCCGCGCAGCGATATCTCGCCCGTCATCGCAATGTCGCGCCGCACGGGTGCGTTGCACAACGCAGAAATCACCGCCAGGCACATCGTAATTCCGGCGGATGGACCATCTTTCGGAATCGCTCCTTCCGGGAAATGGATATGGATATCCTTTGTTTTGTAAAAATCTGGGTCAATCCGCAATTTGTCTGCTCTGCTGCGTATATATGACACCGCCGCCCGGGCGGATTCTTTCATCACGTCGCCGAGGTTGCCGGTCAATTCAAGTTTGCCGGTGCCTGCGACTACATTGACCTCGACCATCAACACAGTCCCGCCGGTTGTTGTCCAGGCAAGGCCGTTGACAAGTCCGATCTCAGATCCTGAAGCCAACGTTTCAGGCGTGAATTTGCGCACACCAAGGAATGTCTCCAACATATCAGTACCCAGCGTAACCGATTTAAGCTCATCCTCCGCTATTTTCGCCGCAGTTTTACGGCATACGGCGGCAATCTGCCTTTCTAATACGCGGACGCCTGACTCACGCGTATAGCTGGAAACTATTTCAAGAATCGCTTCGTCCCGGAATTTCAGCTGGCGACCTGTAAGCCCGTGCTTTTTCCGCTGTTTCGGGACGAGATGGCGTTTGGCTATTTCCAGTTTTTCCATATCGGTATAACTGGTAAGCTCAATAACCTCCATCCTGTCAAGAAGCGGGCGCGGTATTGTTTGCGTGGTGTTCGCCGTCGTCACAAACATGACATCTGATAAATCAAACGGAACTTCTAGATAATGGTCGCGGAACGTGGCGTTCTGCTCCGGATCAAGCGCTTCGAGAAGTGCCGAAGCCGGATCCCCCCTGTGGTCACGGCCAAGTTTATCAATCTCGTCCAACAGCAGCAGCGGATTCCGGCTGCCCGCCTGTTTAACTGCGGAGATAATCCTGCCCGGCATAGCGCCGACATAGGTTTTCCTATGTCCGCGAATCTCTGCCTCATCATGCACGCCTCCCAAGGAGAGCCGCGCCAGCTTTCTGTTAAGCGATTTCGCTATGCTGATAGCCACCGACGTTTTTCCGACTCCCGGCGGGCCGACAAGGCATATGATAGCTCCTTTTATATTGGGGGCAAGCTGCTTGACTGCCAGAAACTCAATAATCCGCTCTTTCACTTTGTCAAGACCGAAGTGGTCGTCATCCAGAATTTTTCTGGCGGCCACAACATCCACACGCTCCTGAGTCGTTGTGTTCCATGGCAATTCCAAAACCAAATCAAGATAGTTCCTGATAACAGACGCCTCGGCCGAACCGAATGACTGTTTTTCAAGTTTGTCTATTTCTTTTAATATTTTCTTTTCTATTTCTTCTTCAAGCTTCAGTGCAAGGATGCGCTCTCTGTAAACCCGTAGCTCTGAATGTTCATCGCTGCCCATTGATTCGCCGAGTTCGGCCTGGATCACTTTAAGCTGTTCACGCAAAACATGCTCCCTGTGATTCCCCTCCAGCCGCATACGCAGCTTGTTATCAATCTGGCGTTCAATCGCCAGAACCTCAATCTCACGAGCCAGAAGGTCGCAAATCATTTCAAGGCGTTTCACCGGTTTAAGCGTCTCTAGAATAAGCTGCTTATTTTCCGGCTTCATATACATGTTCTGTATTATATAGTCGGCTATTTTTCCGGGTTCTGTGATCGAAAAAAGCCCGAGGACGGTTTCACGCGATACGCCTGCTGACAAGGCGGAATACGTGTCGAAGAGGCCGATGCTTTTGCGTATCATCGCCTCGACCCTGGCTGTCTTATTCGGCAGGATTTCTTCCGGAATCGGCTCAACCTCTGCCGTATAGTATCTTCTGCCGGTGTGCAGGACTTTAAGCCGTGCGCGGCTCTGCCCTTCCACTAGGACTTTCATTCCGCCGTCCGGTATTTTAAGAACCTGCTTGACATAGCAGATTGTGCCGATTTTATACAAATCGCCTTCTGTCGGCATTTCTTTTGACATATCTTTTTGTGCCAGAAGAAAAATACGCCTGCCGCTTTCATTTGCCGCGTCAAGCGCATTTGTTGATATCTTGCGCTCCACATCAAAATTAAGCAGCATTTCCGGAAAAACGGAAAGTCCGCGTAATGCCAGCAACGGCAGTGTTTCCATTGGTGTTAAGTTATATTCATCCATAGATTAAAGCCTCCTTGTACGCGCGTCTGGCGCAGATTCAAGATAAAAGATATAAGAGATAAGATAAAATCTTAACTCTTAACTCTTACATCTTAAATCATACAATTACGACGCACTTATCGCGTCGGGGTCAATCTGCGGTTTGGGGCGCTTTGTAAGCGTGGGTTTGGCGAGACCCAAAACGCTGTTTTTTGTTATCGTCACTTTGTCGATTTTTTTATCGGACGGCACATTGTACATGATTGGCAACATTGTCTTCTCCATAATACTGCGCAATCCGCGTGCACCGATTTCCATATCTATCGCCTCGTCTGCGATTGCCCCCAGCGCATCGTCAGCAAACTCCAGCTTGACATTGTCATAGCTCATCAGCGTGATATACTGGCGGACAAGCGAATTCTTAGGCTCTGTCAAAATCCTGACCATATCGTCGCGGGACAGCGAATTGAGCGGCGCTATCACCGGCATACGACCCACAAGTTCCGGAATCAGACCATACTTCAAAAGATCATGCGGCTGGGTGTTTTTCAGGATATCACCGACATCCCTTTCTTTTTTGCTTTTTATCTCCGCGCCGAAGCCTATGCTTTTTTTATCCAGCCTGTTTTCAATTATCTTATCTATCCCGTCAAACGCACCGCCACAGATGAACAGTATATTCGTCGTGTCAATGCTGATAAATTCCTGATGCGGGTGCTTCCGTCCGCCCTGCGGCGGGACGTTTGCGACCGTGCCTTCAAGTATCTTCAACAGCGCCTGCTGCACACCTTCGCCCGATACATCGCGCGTTATTGATGTGTTCTCGCTCTTTCTGGCAATCTTGTCGATCTCATCGATGTATATAATCCCGCGCTGGGCACTCTCCACATCAAAATCGGCAGCTTGAAGAAGCCTGAGTAGAATGTTTTCAACATCGTCTCCGACATATCCGGCTTCGGTCAGCGTCGTCGCGTCGGCAATTGCGAACGGGACTTTCAGTATCCGCGCCAATGTCTGCGCGAAAAGCGTTTTGCCGCAACCGGTCGGGCCTATCAGCAGGATGTTGCTTTTCTGCAGTTCTGTGTCGCTGCTTTCACGGTGTATAAGCCGCTTATAATGATTATAAACGGCCACCGAAAGCGCAATCTTCGCATTCTCCTGCCCAATAGCATAATCATCCAGCGTCGCACGGATTTCAGCCGGTTTTGGCAGGCGGTCGAAATCCAGTCCCATTTCTTCGGCTTGCACTATTTTCATTTGCATTATCTCGTCACCGAGTATGCTTGTGCATAGTGAGACACACTCGTTACATATATACGACGCGCCCTGGCCCGCTATGATCCTGTCAACCTGATCCTGACTCTTCCCGCAGAAACTGCACCGGATGCCTCTTCCCTCGTCATTCTTTGCCATGAAAGTTTCCCCTATCGTTTAATTATCACATCGTCGATAAGGCCAAAGGCCTTTGCTTCTTCGGCGGTCATAAAATTATCGCGCTCAGACGCGTTGCGGACTTCTTCTACCGTCTTGCCGGTGTTCTCCGCAAGTATTTTGTTAAGACGATCTTTGATTTTCAGAATATTCTCCGCGTGTATCTGAATATCGGTCGCCTGCCCTTTGAACCCGCCGGACGGCTGGTGTATCATTATTTCGGCATTCGGCAACGCGACTCTTTTGCCTTTCGCCCCCGCCGATAGCAGGAACGCGCCCATGCTTGCGGCCAGTCCGATACAAATCGTAGACACATCGGCCTTGATATACTGCATCGTGTCATAAATCGCAAGCCCTGCTGTCACAGACCCGCCGGGGCTGTTGATGTAAAACTGAATGTCTTTATCAGGATCCTGCGCCTCCAGATACAACAATTGCGCCACAACCAGGCTCGCAGTCGTATCATTGACTTCCTCGCTTAGAAAAACTATGCGATCATTAAGCAATCTTGAAAAAATATCATAAGACCGCTCACCACGGGAGGTTTGTTCTACTACATACGGTACTAATGCCACTTCGTTCAACTCCTTAAATTTGAATAGTCACAAAGAATATTATCCAATGATATGGAGAAGTATTCATATGTTCAGTTTATGTCGGTTTAGTCTTCCTTAGGTGCCTCAGCCTTTTTAGCCGGCGGTTTCTTCGCCGCGGGCTTCTTGGCCGCCGGTTTCTTCTCTCCGTCCGCCGTCGCTGTTGCCGCCGGTTTCTTTGCTGCGGGTTTCTTTGCGGCGGGCTCCGCTTTTTTCTCAGCTGCCGGGGTTTTCTCTGTCTCTGCCTTTTTAGCCGGCGACTTCTTCGCAGCAGGCTTTTTCTCTTCGCTTGTCGCCGCTTCTGCTTTCTCTGCCGCCGGTTTCTTGGTTGCTGGCTTTTTAGCGGCAGGTTTCTTTGCCGCAGGTTTGGATTCCTTTTCCTCCGATTCCACTGCAACTTCCGATTCGGCGGGCGGAGCTTCGGCCGTCGCATTCTCGGTCACGATTTTTGCAGCGGCACGCATTTTCAGATCGCCTGTCACCGCTTCCGTCTCCAATGACTGCTTGACCGTATCGACTTCCATGCCGTAGCGTTCGGCCAGCGCGGCATATTCGCTCTCAATATCTTCGTCTGTGACTTTGACACCCTCAAGCTCGGCTATTTTTTCCAGCACGAGCATTGTTTTCAACTGTTTTACACTTTGGTCTCGCATGTTCATTTGGAATTGCTCCGGCGTCAGGTTCATCATTTGCAGATACATCTCCGGATTCATGCCATACGCAGAAATCTGCTGGGTGAAGTTGTTTATCGAGTTTTCCATATGTTCCGCAACCATGGCATCGGGCAACTCTACCTCTATCGACTCGATTATCTTCTCCATTAACGCGTTTTCAAACGCCGCGTCAGCCTCTTGCTGCTTCGCCTCCGCGATTTTTGCCCTTATGTCCGCTTTATATTCTTCAAGCGTGTCAAACTCCGACACGTCTTTTGCAAACTCGTCATCCAGCTCCGGCATAATCTTCGATTTGACTTCGTTGAGCTTCACCTTGAACACGACAGCTTTCCCTGCCAGATTTTCCGAGTAATTTTCAGGGAATACCAAGTCCAGGTCACGCTCTTCACCGGTGACCATGCCTTGCACTTTCTCTTCAAATCCCGGAATAAACGTGCCGGAGCCGAGTTCAAGTTCATAATTCTCGCCTTTGCCGCCGTCAAACGCCACACCATCAACAAAACCTTCGAAGTCCATCACAGCCGTATCCCCGTTTATTGCGGGGCGATCAACTGTCTCTGTACGTGCATTGCGTGTCTGGAGTGCGGCGAGCTCACTGTCGATCTCGACATCGGCAACCTCGACCGCAGGCTTCACGGCGGAGAGGCCCTTATACTCACCCAGCGTCACCTCCGGATACAATGCGGCGTTCAGCGTGATCTCTGCGCTTTCGTCGTCTTTGATATCAACGTCCGTCACCTGCGGGAAACTGGCAAGTCTTACATCGTCTCCCTTTTCCTTTACGCTGAAACTCACCACATCAGGCAGAATGATATCCAGCGCGTCATTGTAAAAAACTGAGTTTCCGTACATATTTTCAATTATCTTCCGGGGCGCTTTGCCCCTGCGAAAACCTGGTACAGCTATTTGATTCTTGTTCTTAATATATGCCTTATGTTTTGCCGCGTCAAACTCTTCCCGGCTTATCTTGACGATGAGTTCCGTCATGTTTTTTTCTTTTTTCTCAATGCTCTTTAAGTTCAACTTCATATCCTCCTACCGATTTGGGGCGACTTTCATTCCCTGAAAACGACATTCAGGGCATACCAAGGTATTGTATCAGAAAATTTTAGTAATTGCAAATGTTTTTATATTATTTTCTTCGGAGCAAAGCCTGCAAAATCCGCTGAGACCATTTCATAGAAAATTCCCTCCGCCTCCCCTTGAACTGCGAAACGGTGTCCGCTGCCGTGGATATGTCCGTACCAGCAATTTTTCACGCAATGCTCATTCATCACGTCAATGATATCCTGACACACCATGTTTTTAAATCGCGGCGGATAATGAAAAAAGCAGAACTTATCCAGCGCGTCGTCGGCCGATTCAAGCGACATTCGCAAGCGGGATACCTCTCGCGCCATAATTTTGCTGTTTTGTTCAGCATCGGATTCACTGTCTATCAGCCAACCTCTGGTTCCGCAGATCGCTGTGCCCTCATAAACAAAGCTGTTATTGTGCAGAATATCAATGTTATCAATGCCGTTTTGTTCAAAAAACGACCTTAATTTTGTCGCCGTGCCCCACCAGTAATCGTGGTTGCCTTTAAGTATTATTTTCCTGCCCGGGAGTTGATTCAGAAAACAGAAATCCTCAAGACTTTCCTCCAGCGACATGCCCCAGGATGTATCTCCGCACAGGACGCATACATCTTCGGACTCAAGATGTGAGAATCCAGCCTTGATTTTTTCAATATAATTACTCCAGCCCCCGCCGAACACGTCCATCGGCTTGTCGGATCCGAGCGACAGGTGCAGGTCTCCAATCGCGTACAGGGACAACTTTAATCTCTCCTTTTTCCATCTTTTTGAAAAAAGATGGAGCCAAAAAACTTTACGGTGCTTCGCGGCATTGACGCCAAGTCGGGTATAAATTTGATTTTTTGCGTAAATACTAACCGCGCAACTTACAAGTCCAGATAATTAAGGAGTACGAAATAATGGCAACAATGAAAAGCGGCGATGAAATACTCTACGGCGTCGGCTGTGATGTTGTTAACTGCAAATACCACGGCCACGCAAATCAATGCTTTGCCGACAGCATTACCGTGGAATCCCAGAACGCGGTAAAAAAGGCAGAGACGTTCTGCGGCACATTCGCGCCCCGTCCGGACGCCGCTCATTAACAAGGTATGCTCCCAACGCCGCGGGCCGTGAATCCCCGCGGCTTACATATTGCGGGGCACATTACCCTTGTAGGGACGACCGCCCCGGTCGTCCGCGGACGGTCGAAGGCGACCGTCCCTACCTATTTCCTGAATATATCAAGCGCATGGTTTGTAGTGCCCAAAAAATCTTCGCGCTCACAAGTAGCAAAGTGGTATTTTAAATACAACGCAAATGTGTCCTCATCCATCGCGTCTAGTGCTTCGCGCATATGCACGGCATAGCCATCAGATGATACATAATGCAGGCGGGTTACGGGAAATATGGACATCAAATCATCGATATGCTCTTTACGGACAAGTTCAAACAAATCCTCCGGCCCGGATTTTGTAGCGAATGTTATAGGGTCAATCAACCCTTTTTCAATATATTCAGAGACATTAAGCCAGCCGCGTTTGAACCCCTGGACAAGGGTGCAGCCGTCGGATATGACATATGCGGCAAAAATCACGCCGCCCTGTTTGGTCACACGAATTGCCTCACGCAGGGCTTGCCGCTTATCTTCTTTGTTATAAAGGTGATACAGCGGCCCCAGCAACAGCGTAATGTCATATTGATTATCCCCGAAAGCGGACAAATCCATAGCGTTGCCTTGCGTAATGGTTATGACTTCATCCGACTGAGTATTTTGACGGAAAATCTCTATATTATGCTCGATCAATTCCACCGCGTCAACGGCATATCCCTGACGCGCCAGCGCATGGGAATATCGGCCGGTTCCGGCGCCGACTTCAAGCACCCGGTCACCGGGTCTTATATACTTTTCAATGTAACGCATTGTGGTGAGGAATTCAACCGCGCCATGCTTTGTCGTAAGGCGGTTATCCTCATCAGAGTTATTGTAAAAATCAATTAAGTATTGATTTGTTTCCATATTACACAGCCTCCATAATATGTAACAGGTGTCTGGGACTCTGAGAACAGCGCCCCTACAAATTTACTTCAAAAACTCACGCACTGCTTGCTTCATGCCGTCCACCGGAACCGTGTCAAGAAACCTCGGCGATTTATCGTGCAACGCGCTCAGCGGCGCCGGCGCGGGGCAGCCTGTGAGATTTTCAAGCGCACCTATAAGCTCAACACCGCCTGATGTCACGGACTGGCCAAGGGCTTGCAACACACTGTCACAGAATTTAAACGGACTGGCTGTCGATACAACAACGGCGGGAGTTTTATCCCCTGTTTCGGTCCTGTAATCGCCCAAGACCTTGTAAGCCACAGCCGTATGTGTGTCTATAAGATATTTATATTTTCCAAATAATTCCTTAATTGTCTTGTCAGTGTCATCTTCTGAACACCGCCCACCCGCGAATTTATCGGCAATCTCTGCAATAACGTTCTCCGGGACTTCATACCGCCCGTTCTGCGTAAGGCCGGACATGCAGGCGGATACGAACGCCCCGTCTTTTTCTGCAAGCTCGAACAAAAGTCTTTCAAGATTGCTGGAAACCAGTATATCCATTGACGGTGAACTTGTTGTGAAAAACGGCCTGTTTTTATCATAGACGCCGGTGCTGATAAAATCCGTCAGCACGTCATTGCGGTTTGATGCGCAGATCAATTTCTTTATCGGCAGTCCCATCTTTTTTGCGTAATATCCCGCCAGAATATTGCCGAAATTCCCAGTGGGTACGCAGAAGTTGATCTCATCTCCGTATTTGATCGTTCCATCCGCGAGCAGATCGCAATAGGCTGAGACATAATAGGCTATCTGCGGAACCAATCGACCCCAGTTGATGGAATTCGCCGATGACAGGAAGAAGCCTTTTTCATCGAGTTCTGTACGTAAACTCTCATCGGAAAATATCGCTTTAACGCCTGTCTGCGCGTCGTCAAAGTTTCCGTTCACCGCAACAACATTTACATTGCTGCCGCTTTGAGAAGTCATTTGCAATTTCTGCACGTCAGACACGCCGTCTTGCGGATAGAATACCATGATTCTTGTGCCGGGTACATCGCAAAATCCCTCCAGCGCGGCTTTGCCGGTGTCACCCGATGTGGCAACGAGTATACACGCCTCGCGGGATTCATTCGTCTTGCGCAACGACGCTGTCAGAAGTCTCGGCATGATTTGCAGCGCCATATCCTTAAACGCGCTTGTCGGCCCATGCCAAAGCTCCAGGAACGCCGTTTCCGCGTCAAGCTTATAGAGCGGCGCGATGGCAGGATGATCATATCCCGGCTGGCTGTATGCCTCCCCGGCGTATTGATCAAGCGCTTCTGCGCTGAAGTCGTCAAGAAATAATTCCAATATCCGTGCCGCACGATCTTTATACGGCTTGGATACTAGGCTTGTTATCATGTCCTCCGTGAGTTTCGGAAAACTCTCCGGTACGAAAAGTCCGCCGTCTATCGAAAGCCCCCGCGCTATCGCCTCGGCAGAAGTCAGTTTTAGACTTGCGTCTCTTGTGCTTTGATATCGCATGGTAATTTTATCCTTTCAAAACGCGTTCTCTATATGTATAATTTCCGGCGGCGTCTGTTCAGACGGCGCGTAAATTTCTATCACATCGAACCTCGGCTGGAGTTCCGTTTCGTTCTCACTCAGCCACATTTCAGCTGTCATGCGGAGTTTGTTCTGCTTGGTTTTTCCGACAAATTCACGGGCGTGGGCAAAATTGGCATTTTTTCGCAGCTTTACCTCAACGAAAACGAGAAATTGGCTATTTTTCACAATAAGGTCGATTTCACCGAAACGCGAACGGTATCCTGCGGTCACGGCAGTATAATTCTTTTTTAGCAGAAAATCAAGCGCCGCCGCCTCGCCCCATTTGCCGCGTTGCCGCACATCCACACAGATCGCTCCTTAATGCATTTTCTTCAAAAATGTAAGCCGGTGTATATCCGATGGGCCGTATTCGCGCAGCATTTCATAGTGCAATTTTGTTGGGTACCCTTTATGCCGCGCAAACCCGTATTCCGGGTATTTTTCCGCCATGTCCGCCATATACCTGTCACGGCTGACTTTCGCAAGAATCGATGCCGCCGCGATTGACGCGGACTTCGTATCGCCCTTCACAACGCATACGCTTCTGCTGTGTATTCCCGCGTTCCTATTGCCGTCAATCATCGCAATATCCGGCTTTACCGCCAGCTTTTCAATCGCCCTATTCATTGCCAGATATGTGGCATTTAAAATGTTCAGGCGGTCAATTTCTTCATGGCTCGCTGACGCGATACCGAAAGCGATTGCCTTTGCGATAATCTCATCATACAGTCTGTCGCGGATTTCTTCTTTGAGCTTCTTGGAATCATCGAGCCCCGGGATATCTATGCCAAGCGGCAGGATCACAGCCGAGGCATATACCGGTCCGGCAAGCGGGCCTCTTCCGGCTTCGTCAACACCGCAGATGCATTCAAAACCCTCTGCAAGCATTTCTTGCTCAATCTTCCATAAGTTCAAATTCATCGTCATATCTCTCCAGGGTGATTCTTCCCAACTTCCCCGCGCGGAATTCGTCCAGCAGCACGGCGGCCATGCGGGATAGGTCGCATTCACCGCCGGATATCAGGAATCCCCGCTTCCGCGCCGCGTTTGTCAGCAAGGTGAATCCGTCGGCTTCGGGAGTAACTTCAATTTTATAACGTTCCGTAATGCGCGCCGGATAGTAATCTCGCATTCGCGTCATCAGATTCGCCCCCAGCGTTTCGCCGTCCAATATATCGTCCCGTATAGCCCCGGTAAACGCCAGATTCTCCGCCACTGTTTGGTTCTCAAATCTGGGCCACAATACCCCGGGCGTGTCGAGCAGTTCGACGCCTTTATCAATTACTATCCACTGCTTTCCGCGAGTCACCCCCGGTTTATCGGCAACAGGCGCGGCTTTGCGTTTTGAGACTCGGTTGATAAACGATGACTTCCCAACATTTGGTATCCCGGCAACCATAACCCGCAGCTTTCTGCCAGACTGCCCACGGGATTCATAATATGCCAGTCTCTCCCTTAATAACGTGCGCACTGCCGCCGGGAATCCAGAAACACCCTTGCCGCTTTGGCTGTCAGTTTCTAATACAACGGCGCCGGTACTTCTGAAATGTGCCGCCCACTGTTTTGTGGCCTCGGCATCGGCTTGATCTGCCCTGTTTAAGATTATAAGACGCGGCTTGCTTTCCGTCATCTCGTCCAAATCAGGGTTGCGGCTGGAGTATGGGATTCTCGCGTCTATGACTTCACAGACAGCGTCCACAAGCTTGATGTTCTCGGCTATCATTCTGCGCGCTTTTGTCATATGGCCGGGAAACCATTGTATGTTCATCTCCTCGGCCATGGCTTAATAGCTCCCGGCAATATCACCGCGCAAAGTACCGATACGCCGCCAGTCCCGCTGTCCGGTGTTGTCATGTCCGGGGAAAATCACAAACAGCACACGGCCCAATATATACCGCGTATCGACAAACCCGATGTCCACGTTCCTGCTGTCGGTGGAATTGCCCCTGTTGTCACCGAGAACGAATACATATCCTTCCGGCACGGTGGCGGGGCCCTCCATCGCCATGCCTCTGGCCGTGAGCTCCGAGATATACGGCTCATAGATCGCCACGCCATCAACAAGCACTTCCCCGGTCGCGGTGTTGATATCTATCGTCTGCCCCGCCACCGCGATAACGCGTTTTACAAACGGGGTATCTCCCACCACGTCGAATATAACAACGTCTCCGTTTCTGGGGCTGTAAAAAAGGTTTGATATTATAACCCTGTCGTTGTTAAAAAGCGTCGGAAGCATTGAGTCTCCGATTACACCCATGTGCCGCCCGACAAATATAAATGCGGATACGCCCAGTACAATGGCAAATACAATGCACTGCAGCCAGTCGTGCAGTATCATTGATGTACTTTCAGACTTTTCTCCGGGACTGTCGGGCTCGACGCCATCATTCAATATATCAAAGTCGTTCATCAACATAGCTCCTTTTATTGGGGTGTTACATTAGATTATACACGATTATTCAGATAAAAAAAGAGGCAAATGCCTCTTTTTTCAGATTCTTTCCTTAACTTTCGCTTTTTTGCCCACTTTATCTCTGAGATAATACAACTTGGCCCTTCTGACTTTACCCCTTCTTACCGTTTCCACAGAGACGATGGACGGCGAGTGGACCGGGAACACTTTTTCACACCCGACATTATACGAAATCCGGCGAACCGTGATCGTTTCATTTATGCCGCCATGTTTTTTCGCGATAAGCGTACCCTCAAACGCCTGGTTACGCTCACGATTCCCCTCTGTAACCCGTACGGTTACACGAACCGTGTCTCCGACGTTCATTGCCGGCAGTTCCGGCTTGAGATACTGATCGCTCAAAGCTTTGACTAAATCCATAAGACTGCTTCTCTCCTTTATTTGTAGCAGACGTTCATGCCGCGAATAAAAGCGGCAGCGGACCATCTTTTTGACCTGAATTATGATGATAGCACACTCCAAACGTAAATGCAAGCATTTTTATCCATTTTTTTGAATATATGAAAAATTTTATGAACACTATCGCTTACGCGCATGGTATGTGATATAATGATAGCTAGGAACTGTCACTTGGCGGCTCGGTCTCGTCGTCGCGGACTGCGTTACGCTACACCCGCCTGCGGCGGGTATCCGCTTCACTCCGTCTCTCCTCCTCTTCGCCACGAACCCACTGCGTTGGGCTTCGCGGCGAGGTGGCGGCTTGGGTTACATATGATGCACTTTTCGTGTATACCATGGTAATCATTGCAGTTGTTACTCTCTGTCATACGTTATTTAATAACGACGACAGCGATGAATAATTCGAGACGCCTTAGCGATTAAGGCGTCTCTGTTCTCACAAGCAAAGGACTGGGCCGCCGGTCAAAAGCGACAGTTCCTTCTTTATGTCAATATTATGCCACACACCGCCATCACCTGTCAACCATGCCAGAAATTTATTTTTAGGAGGAAAACCATTGAGAGCTTTTAGCCGGGCTATTGATAAATTTTGCCAAAAACACCGCGGATTCGGTATTCCGGGATTGATGAAATATATCGTCTTCGTTTCTGCGGCTGTCTTTATCGCGAATATGCTAGAGGGTGGCGGGAACCTTCTGGGGTTGTTGAGATTCAACCCCGCCCTTATCATGCAATTCCAGATATGGAGGGTTGTCACCTGGATATTTATTCCTCTTAACAGCAACATATTTTTCACCCTGATAATGTTGTATTTCTACTATTTTATCGGCGGCTCGCTGGAACGTGAGTGGGGTACAGCAAAATTTACGGTCTACTATATTTTCGGTGTTTTACTTAATATAATATACGGGCTTGTGGTGTGGTTCATTTTAGGCAGACCCGCCGGAATCGTGCCGAACTTTCTCAATATGTCGCTACTCTTCGCATTCGCGGCGGAATTCCCGGACTTTCAGATCAGGTTGTTCTTTATCATACCGTTCAAAATAAAATGGCTGGCGATTCTAAACGGTGTGTTTTTCGCCTATTGGATTATTGTTGACCTCGTCAACGCACGATATGTCATGGCGTTGCTGCCAATCATTGCGCTCTTGAACTTCTTCATAGTCTGCGGGAATGATGTGATGCGCCCGGTCAAAGCTCGTGCACGCTCCTCAGCACAGGCAATTAACTTCAAAAAAGCGTCGAGGAAAGTTCAGCGTGAGGACAGCAGACCCTACCGCCACAAATGCGCTGTGTGCGGTAAAACCGACACCGACAATCCGGGGCTGGAATTCCGGTATTGTTCCAGATGCAACGGTTATCATTGCTATTGCATTGACCATATAAACAATCATGTGCATTTTAAATAAATGCGCTTGCGTAGAAAAAGCCTGCAATTGCAGGCTTTTTCTTTGTCCGCTATATCACATCCAGCCATCGATCTTCCTGACATTCATGTCCACAACAAGATAATTGCACGGTGAACCGGGATAATCAACATCGCTGGACGCGCCGACGAAGTCTTTGCCGAACATGTCATTTACGTGCGAGCTCATAGACAATTGCGGCAATCTGCCAAGAAAATTCTCCCCGTCAAACATGTACGCCGCCTGAATCGGCGAAGCGTATTCGCCCTGCGGGGTGAAGTCTCCGCCGGAGGCATACAGCGCGTAAATTGCCTTCCTGCCGCCCAGCAGTTCTTTCAGCGTCTTTTCGCTACTGGCAACCGCTGCGCCATATGGTGTGGCATCTGGTACGGAGTCGTATTGCATCGTCGCCGAACCTGTTACCGGCAAATTGTACTGCTTGGCCATCCGCTTGGAAGAATACGGCGCTTTCAATACGCCGTTTTCAATCAGCGCAAAACGGTCATCCGGCAGCACTATTCCCTCTCCATCGAAGAACCGCGTGAGCGTCTTTTCAGTGTTGCGGTTGATTTCCAGAGAAAATTTGTCGTCAAACAGCTTTTCTCCCGTTTTGCCGGAGAACAATGATGCACCATTG
This sequence comes from Oscillospiraceae bacterium, assembly GCA_009785525.1. Taxonomy (GTDB): domain Bacteria; phylum Bacillota; class Clostridia; order Oscillospirales; family Oscillospiraceae; genus WRMH01. The sequence continues at coordinate 76,568 of WQWC01000001.1, forward strand.
GCAAATACGTCTCCCCGCAGGTCTGTCAGGAATTTCATCAGAAACGCCTGATGCTCTATCATCACAACCGGGATTTTTTCAAACGTTTCGCTGAAATCGGCCTTTTGCTCATAGGCGTCACAGCTCCAAGATAAATTTTTCAATATCTGGTCATAGTCTATAACACGGGACTGCACGAAACCAATGCTGTCCATCATGCTTTTGGACTCCCTGTATTTGATAAGCAGGACGAGCTCAAAATACCTGTCGCACTGCACAAGCTCCACGCCCGCGTCGTTGATAAGCGATTCTTCGGTTTCCATCAGGTTTATCTTGTTGCTGAACATAAACTGCGGATATCTGGTGTTCAATGCATCCAGTACTTTCTTGGACAGCTCCACGAATTCTTCATCGGATATGTCCATTTTGCCGGATAAGTCCAAGCTGCGCTTTACATCCGATGTGGGCGCCGCTTCATACGGCAGTTTGAATTTAAGCATATGTTTTGCGTTATTGATCAGCTCATCCTCGTTATACGCGCCAATCGCCCCGGCTATGCCAAGGCAGTTATCGTCATACAGCCGCAGTCCCGTCTTTTGAGTGTTGGAGCGCAACACAGCGCCGATCTTGCCGTTTGTAACGGTCAGGCCTAGTTTCTTTTCTTTTATACAGACTGTTTCTTTAATCACAGACTTTACCTCCTTAGTAATTTCCCACGTCGGGGGATGTAGGGGACGCGCCCCTGCGCGGGGGTGGTTTCCCCGTATCAAGCCCCCTTCGCGCGGGAAGGGGGAAGGGGGAAGGGGGAAGGGGGATGCCCCCTACTGCACCTGCATATTCCGCACCCTAATATACGGTCCGCCGAAGCCTACCGGCAGCGAGCTTTGCTCCATCTTGCCGCAGCCGCCGGTGACGAATGAGAACATCTCTACTTTGTCGGATATGCCATCTATATCGCCAAGCGCCTCAAAAACATTTCCGGTCACAACTGAAACTCGCACCGGCTTATCTATTTTGCCATTTTTCACTAAATAACAGTATGTCGGTGCAATCGTGAACGTGGACATCCCCGAGCCGTGGGACAGAGATGTCAGCAATATGCCGTTCTCCGTCTCGGAGATAAGCTCATCGAACGTCTTTGAGCCTTTGTCTATGTAAGTCGTTGTCATGCGGACAATCGGCTCGTATTCAAACGACATGGCTCTAGCATTGCCAGTCACAGGTTCTTCCAGGTCTGTTGCGCTTTCGGCGTTGTGCAGACGGCCCGCGAGAACTCCGTTTTTGATCAGGTGCGTCATTGTGGCCTTATTTCCCTCGTCATCGTAGGGAGTATATCCATTGCCTATAATGCTGCCCGTTTCGGCGATCGTCAGGTCATCCGCACCGACGCGCTTGCCGAGTTCCCATTCTTTGCGGGTGGTTTCGTCGCCTATCATAAAATCGGACTCGCTCTTATGGCCAAAACATTCGTGGACAAAAACGCCTGTCACCAGCGGCGCAAATATGACGGAGTATTTGCCGGGTTCCACAGGTTCTGAATTCAGCATAAACTCCTGACATTTGGCGATTTCTTTTTCCAAATCCTGCTCAAACCCTATCAATTCAGGAAAGCTGATTCCTGCTTTTTGGCAATTCCCATCCATTTTGCGCTCTCCTTGCGCCATCGTGAACATGGATACAAATCCGGTGCGCTGCCAGTCGAACATAAGCTCCGCGCCTTTGCTGTTGTAGAATTCTTTGATTGTGTATCCATCAAGATATATGGTGCGATATAGTTTTACATATTCGTTCGCTTCGACTATAGGCATCACGCTTTTCAGCAACGCGATCTTGTCGTCCAACGGAACGTTCGACACCTCGCGCCCGACAAAAGCCATCACGATATCCTTGTGCGCGCTGAGATTCTTATAAATCGCGGTTTCCTCGATTTTTGGATTCTTTTCCGCCAAAGCCGCCAGCGCGTCGATTTCACCCTGTATGCCGTTTAAGTCCGATGTGCTGGCATAATACCACATCTTACCGTCATACACCCGGACAAACGCCGCCGAGTATTTCTGCTCCCTGCATTCCTGAAGGTCCTGGTTTGTGTACTTGATGGTTGTAGAGAAAACATGCTCTATCCTGACATCGGTGTACAGCCCTTCCGGGAAATTATACTTCATAAGCTGATATCCTCCTTAATTCTGATGGTTGTGCCAGTATAGCACGTTGGGCGCCCAATATTCAACAGTCTGACGCCAAGCGGGGATAAGGAGCAGGTAAGTGGTAAAATCCAGAGGGGTAAGCGGTATAATTCAGTCCGCCACTTATGCAATTGAAGCAACTCTATATGCCTGATAATATCCGGCAACTCTGAATCCGACAGCCGAAGCAGCAACTTGAGCATCGGTATCATCGCGATCAGCCATAAAAACAACTTCATTCTTCCCGCATTCAAACGCACAATTTGCGGCGGCAGAAAAAATCGCCTTGCACTGAGCCGGATCATCCGCCTCAACACAAAATATCTCGCCGAGGCTGTCATCGCTCAGCTCTATCATCAGCATGGCATAACCTGAAATCCCCTGCTTTGTCTGCAGCAAAAAAATACGCCAAATATCCCGGTTATTACGAATGCGTTCACTTGTCCAATACATGTCTGCATTCCGTGTGTCGTGTATTACCGCAAAATCGTCGAAATCCACTTCTGTTAAAAGCGTTACAAGATGATTCTCATGCGCCTTGCAGTCCTGTGGAAGCAGGCACATTTTGATGCAATCATCCGAAAGTTCAGCACCGATTCCGCGCAGCGTATCGGCAGGCGCTACCATATCATGGAAACAGAACACAACCTCATAGCCGGAGTATTGCTTGGTTAACTCCCGCAGCACCTTATCTATATCGCTTTCGCGGATGTCATTGATTTGGATGTAGGCTTCGTCCGTGTCCACAAAGACCTCAACGCCATGCATTGTAATAGATTTCATAAGCACCCCGCAATTGATAATAAATCTTATGCTTTTCATATGATGTTGATAGAGCAGTTGCAGTTGACAAATTGTTATACTGTGAATACAAAAAGGGAACTGCCGCTTTTTGCATGGCAGTTTCGCCCGCAGTATATCACGTGCGGCGCGGTGCGTCAATAAAACTTCCCTGCCAATAGACACATTTATATTGCATGATTAAAAGACTTTGTGCTAGAATCTACTCAAAGGAGTTGTTCACATGTCAATGATCGAATACACAAACAGCGGAGTTACCATAGCTGCAAGTAAACCTGTTCCGGCGGATATGTCTGATTCGGCGGGGCGGGAGAAATCTATTAGCTATAAGATTTTGCGGGCGCATGATACTGGAGACTCACCGGACAAAATGCGGCTGAAATTCGACGCGCTGGTGTCGCATGATATTACTTACGTCGGTATTATACAGACCGCACGGGCATCGGGGATGACGGAGTTCCCTATCCCCTACGCGCTGACGAACTGCCACAACAGCCTGTGCGCCGTCGGCGGCACGATCAATGAGGACGATCACGCGTTCGGGCTGTCGGCGGCGATTAAGTACGGCGGCATATTCGTCCCGCCGAATCAGGCGGTGATCCATCAATACGCGCGGGAAAAGCTATCCGCGTGTGGAAAGATGATTTTAGGCTCCGATTCGCATACGCGCTACGGGCCGTATGGAACCATGGGTTTCGGCGAAGGCGGCGGTGAGCTTGCCAAGCAGCTTTTGAAGAATACATACGATATAGACGCGCCTGAGGTTGTGCTAGTCTGGCTCGAAGGTTCCCCACCACGCGGAATCGGGCCGCATGATGTGGCTCTTGCGCTCGTGGGAACTGTGTTCCCGGGCGGAAAAGTCAAGAACAAGATACTTGAATTCGCGGGGCCGGGCATCGCTGCGCTGTCTATGGATTTCCGTATCGGGATTGACGTAATGACGACCGAAACTAGCTGCCTGAGCTCAATATGGGAAACGGACGAGACGGTTCGTGCGTATTATAACAATGTCGGCAGGCCGGAAGATTATCGAGAACTGTCGATTGAGGATGGCGCGTATTATGACTCTATCGTAAAGATAAATCTTTCCGAAATGGAATCAATGATCGCGCTACCGTTCCATCCATCGAAAGTTTATACTATCCACGAGCTTCAACGTGACCCTGAAAAGATTCTGCGCGAAATTCAAAACGAGTGCAACAGCGAACTCAGCGGGCAGACGACCCTTGATCTTGTGAGCTGTATAAACGAGCGCGGCGAAATGACGTGCGAACAGGGCGTGATAGTCGGCTGCGCCGGCGGGATGTATGAAAATATTTCGGAAGCGGCTGATATCTTGCGTGGAGGGACTGTTGGTGACAAATACTTCGACCTGTCGGTTTATCCATCTTCAACGCCGGTTGCGCTGGCTGTCACGCGGGACGGCATAGCGGAAACACTTATGGAGTCCGGTGCGCTTGTGAAATCCGCGTTCTGCGGACCGTGTTTCGGCGCGGGCGATACACCGGCGCATAACACATTATCGATTCGGCATGCGACGCGGAACTTTGCCAACCGCGAAGGGTCGAAGCCCGCTGACGGACAGATCGCGGCGGTGGCATTGATGGATGCGCGGTCAATCGCCGCGACAGCAATAAACGGCGGCGTTTTGACAGCGGCAACTGATATAAAATATGAGATCACAGAGCACGAGTATAAATACGATGGCGCAGTTTATGACAAGCGTTGTTATAACGGATTCGGCAAGCCTGATCCGTCTGCCAAGCTTCGTCTTGGGCCGAATATCACCGATTGGCCGAGATTTCCGAGGATTGAAGATAACATGTTATTAAAACTCTGCGCCGTTATTCGCGATGAAGTGACGACAACCGATGAGCTGATACCATCCGGCGAAACGTCGTCCTATCGCTCTAATCCCATTGCGCTGGCGGAATTCACGCTGTCCCGCCGCGCACCGGATTATGTGGGACTAAGTAAGGCCGTGCGGGATATGGAACAAGCTGAAGCTGCGGAGATTTTGCAAAAAGTCGGCGGAGATATCGGCGACACGTCAATCGGTTCCTGCATTTTTGCCAATAAGCCCGGCGACGGCAGTGCGCGTGAACAGGCGGCCTCATGCCAGAAAGTCCTGGGCGGGCTGGCAAACATATGCTATGAATATGCAACGAAGCGTTATCGCTCCAATTGCATTAACTGGGGGATCATGCCGTTTACAATAAGCCGTGACGAATCGTTTGAGTACTCGACCGGGGATTGGATATATGTTCCCGGCATACGTCAAGCAATACTCGACGGCGCGGAAGAGATTCCGGCTAAAGTAATCACCCACGACGGCGTGCGGGATATAACGCTTGAGTGCCGGGGGTTAAGCGAAGATGAGCGTGTAATTCTGACCGAGGGATGTTTGATGAACTATTACGCGGCGGGTTATGGAGTGTAGGGGGCTTTGGACGAGGGACGTGAAGAACCACTCCGCTGGGGCGCGTCCCCTGCATAAGACACAAAAAGGCGCTCTCCCATAATGGGATGAGCGCCTTTTCTTGCAAAGCCTATCTCAACAAAAATTCTTCCATATCCATCCGGACACCGTGAGCCGGGGACGGGGCACAATCGTCAGCGCAGTAGCCTATCGGCAGCATGGCAACCGGCACTATATTTTCCGGCAGGGCGAATACTTCAGAGGCTTTCTGCGCGTCGAAATGCATCACCCAGCAGGTGCCGAGTCCCAGCTCTTCCGCGGCAAACATCATACTTGTGGTTACGATACTGGCGTCCACTTCCCCACTCATTGCACCGTCGAAATGGCGTTCCCAGCAGATTGTCTTGTCATAGCAGATCAACAACACCAGCTGTGCGCCAAATCGGCAAGGTGTGCATTCGTCCACTTTTGCAAAATCTTCCGGCATGGTTATGACCTTGATACGCTGCGGCTGATTGTTCTTCGCGGTCGGCGCAACACGCCCGGCTTCCAATATTTGCGCCAGCTTCCCCTGCTCTACCGGCTGATCTTTGAATTTGCGCGCGGAGTAGCGCGATGTTGTTAGTTCAAGAAATGACATTGGTATACCCACTTTCGTTAATTTTGCTATTAATTATATTATAGCGGGAAGTAAATTTCAAGATATTTGCGTTGCCTAAACTTATTGCGTTGACCATGTAGGGGCGGTCGTCCTCGACCGCCCGCGAGCGACCGGGACAGTCGCCCCTGCGCAACAAATTGCAAAACCCATATGTTTACTTTCATCCGCACACGTGCTACAATATTTGCAAATAATTAGTCTGGAAAAAAGCGAAGGAGGAAGCACCATGGACATAAATCGCGATATTGCAACAACCATGTATCTGCGCATGAAGCGAATCCGGGAATTTGAAAATACGGCAACGACGCTGTTCTCCGAGGGTAAAATCCCCGGGGCACTGCATCTATATTCAGGTGAGGAGGCTATAGCCGCCGGAGTGTGCGCAAATCTGCACGAGGATGATTATATCGTCAGCACCCATCGCGGTCATGGGCATATTGTAGCCAAGGGCGGGGAACTGAGATACATGATGGCGGAACTCTTGGGCAAAGAAACCGGCTATTGCAACGGCAAGGGCGGCTCTATGCACATTGCCGATGTTTCTAAAGGAATCCTCGGCGCGAACGGGATTGTCGGCGCGGGCCTCAGCATTTCAGTCGGCGCGGGACTGTCAATCAGCTATTGCGGGACAGATCAACTCTGCGTTTGCTTTTTTGGAGATGGTTCCACTAATCAGGGGACGTTTCACGAGGCGTTGAATCTGGCCGGCATCTGGAAGCTGCCGATCATATTCGTCTGTGAGAACAATTTCTACGGCGCGTCGATGAGCCAAGCGAAGCATATGGCAATCCGCAATATTGCCGACCGCGGCGCGGCTTATGGAATACCCGGAGTTGTCGCGGACGGTAATGACGTTATCGCCGTGTATAATACAACGGCGGAGGCTGCATCTCGTGCACGAAGAGGCGATGGGCCAACCCTGATAGAGTGCAAAACATACCGCCACCGCGGCCAGTTTGAAGGCGACCCCGGAATCTACAGACCCGCAGCCGAAGTTGAGGAATGGCTCACAAAAGACCCGCTGCCGCGATTCTCCGGATTCCTGCAAGAGAATGGATTACTGTCGGCACAGGAGATTGCGGCAATCGACAACCAAGTTGCCGACGAGATTGCCGAAGCAATTATCTTTGCCGAACAAAGCCCCTACCCCGCTGTTGAACGGACTGTTGAAGATATTTACTCCGATATCATCGAGGAGGTGCGCATAAGATGAAAACTATGACTTACAGGGATGCGATCCGTGAAGCCATGTGCATCCGTATGCGTGAGGACGATAGAGTCCTGCTGATGGGCGAAGACGTCGGATTTTTCGGCGGCTCATCCGGCATATCGGCCGGAATGTTTGAAGAATTCGGCGAAAAGCGCGTGCGTGACACGCCGATTTCTGAAAGCGCGATTGTCGGCGCGGCAGTAGGCTCCGCCGCTACCGGATTGCGGCCAATTATAGACCTTTTGTTTGTTGACTTCATGCTGGTCGGCATCGACCAGATTGTCAATCAAGCCGCCAAAATGCGCTATATGTTCGGCGGTAAGATTTCGATACCGATGGTTGCCCGCCTCCCATGCGGCGGCGGTGCGGGATTGGCGGCGCAGCATTCCCAATCTTTGGAAGCGTGGCTGACGCATATACCAGGATTAAAAACAGTCTATCCCTCCACCCCGCAGGACGCGCTTGGGCTTATGCTGTCGGCGATTGACGATGACAATCCGGTGATGTTTCTGGAACACCGGCTGCTATACGACATGGAAGGCAAGATTTCAAATACAAATCCAATCCCGCTCGGCAAAGGCGACATAAAGCGTGCAGGAAAGGACGTTACCATCATCGCCACTGGTAAGATGGTTCACGAGGCGTTGCTTGCAGCCGATACTCTCTCCAACGACGGCATTGAGCTTGAGGTAATTGACCCGCGCAGTCTGTATCCGTTTGACATGGCGCTGATTGCGAAATCCCTTGAAAAAACACGCAAAGCTGTGATAATCACCGAAGAGAATAAACGTGTGGCGTTTTCCGCCGAGATATCAGCAACTATCGCAGAGGAATACTTCGACTTATTAGACGCACCCGTCATCCGGATTGGTGCGCTAAACACTCCCGCCCCGTTCTCCCCGCCGTTGGAGAAGTATTATCTTCCCTGTGCGGACGACATCGTGTCGGCTGTGAGGCGGTTTTGATGACTATTCGTAAGACGACACTCGCAGACCTCGACACGGTCTGCCGGATATATGACGAGGGGCGGGCGATTATGCGCCGGAGCGGCAATCAAGACCAATGGGGCAACAATCACCCCCCGCGTACGTTGATTGAGCAGGATATCCAGGCAGGCAAAAGCTATGTCTGTGTTAGTGAAGATGAAATCCTGTGCGTGTTCTATTTTAATATTGAGCGCGACCCAACATATGCGAAAATCGATGGCGCGTGGCTTAATGACAATCCATACGGCGTTGTGCATCGTATCGCGAGAAGTTTTCAGGCAAAAGGCGCGGGAGCATTTTGTCTGGAGTGGTGCTTTAAGCAATGCGGTAATCTACGGCTCGATACGCACACGAATAATGCCCCGATGAGGCAGCTCTTGGACAAACTGGGATTCACCTATTGCGGGATTATCTGGATTGAGAACGGCGACGAACGGTTGGCGTTTCAGAAGACGGTGGATTAAATCACGCCCTCGTTTATCATCGCAAACAGCCCTTCAATAAACGGAGCTGGTACGAATTCGCCGACTTTAATCATGGCGCGTATATCGTCTTGCGACGCAATCTTCGCGCCACAGGTCTCCCCCTCCTGCAAAACTACATCAGCGAGGTCAAAATCGTGCCGGAACAGCCATACGTCTTGAAAGAACTCGTGGCCGTAAACTGTGAAAGCGCGTTTCCCCGCATCGGGAGGCAGGCCGAGTCCTGTCTCTTCTTTAACTTCACGCAGGGCGGCGGCAAGACTGTCGTCACCAACTACAGCGGAACCGCCTGTGTTTTCCCACAAATTCCCATGACCTTTATTCGGTGAGCGCTTTGTAATTAGAAATTCGCCATCGCTGTTCATTATCCAGATACCTACCACCAGATGGAAATCTCCATCCGGCAGCGGGTCGCCGCGCCTATGTAACCTCCCGGTTAAATTTCTGTCTTTGTCATAGACGTCCCAAAGCTCTCCCGCACTGCTGTTAATGTTCAGCCAGCCCTGCATTTTATCGTACAGCACCGGCAGAATCTGCGGATACGTCATCTTGTCCGGCATGGCATCGAATAACCGCACCTCGGTCATTTCGCTTTCCTGCGGCAAAGATTCAAGCCGACGGACTTCCGCGAAAAAAACTTGACCACTGCCACGCTCAGTTGAATAGTCGAAGAGCGGATGTATGTCAAAATCCACCCCCCCGGTTTCTTCGTACAATTCACGCCTGGCAGCTTCGATTGGCGATTCGCCGGGTTCAATATGCCCCCCGGCCGTTTCCCATGTGTCGCGATCTTTGTGGCGGCTGTAGAGCCAGCGGTCTTGGTGCTTGGCGAAGGTGACGACAAATTGGTAGCTTTGCAATTCGCCGAGGTTATAGGGGTTTGTCATATTTGTCCCTTTCTCTGAGTGAATTGTTCGACAATATATGCGGCGTTTTCTCGCGGGTCGGTTGTGCCCTCCACGCGCAGGACAGGGCATGGCAGCTCTGTCAGCCATTGTTCGTGGGCCCGCAAACAGCGTTCCGGCGGGGCCATCGTGTCATATCCCGCAGCCCAGTCTATAAACCGTTTATGTTCCTCATACATGTCCCCGCCCTCGTGGATTCTATCCCCAAAACGGGAATATTCGCGTGCGTGCAAACGCTCAATACGCATTTCCGTCGGCGTGGTGACAAACACGGCCAAGTCAAACAGCGGAACAAACGGTGTTTCCCATTCGCGCATACATCCGGACATCACAAAGTTGGAGTATTTAGATATATCTGCCAGCAATCGCTCTATGCGTTCTTCGCGCGGGCACTTGACTGTGAACGGGATTTCCGTGTCCCAATTCCAGAAGTAATCGTCCAAATCAAAGTGCTGGAACCCAAGCTTTTGCGCCAGCTCACGCCCGAGTGTGCTTGTACCGGAGCCAGATGCGCCGAATACGATTATTCCTCTTGACATAGTAGCTCTCCATTTTCTTTTATGATATATGCTGCGTTCTCTCGCGGGTCAATCAGGCCGTCAACACGCACTACAGGACATGGAAGCTCAGTTATCCATTGTTCATGCTGTTTTCGCCCTAATTCTGATGGGGCGGCTGTGTCGTAATTCAACATGTCGTTTGGCGGTTGCGCCTTGTCTCCCCACCGTGCAAGCACACGTAAACGAACGCGCTCCGCCCGAATGTCGGCAGGCGCAGTGACAAACACACCAAGGTCAAACATCGGCTCAAACGATTTGCGGATACTCCACATCGAGCCAGACATTACAAAGTTAGGGTACTTTGATATATCTGCCATCAGATGTGCGATTCGCTCCTGCGCAGGTCGGAAAATAGTATACGGTATTTCCGTATCCCAACGCCAGTGGTAATCGTCCAGATCAAAATGCTGAAAATTAAGCTGCGCAGCTAATTCTTTGCCCAGTGTGGTTTGTCCGGAACCTGATGCACCGAATACGATTATCCCTCTTGACATTATTTGCCCCCTGTCTTTCTTTTAAGCGTGTGGAACCACCCCGCCCCTTCGGGGCATCCCTCCAAGGGAGGGGAATTTTTTTGCGTCATCCCTAATTCCCCTCCTTCGGAGGGGTGGCGGCGAAGCCGACGGGGTGGTTCTACCCGTATTTTTACTCACGCCGTACTCTCAGTAATAAATTGTTGCAAAATTCTGCAATTTATAATATAATATCATAAATCAAAAGTAAAGTGAGACGATAAGATGCACATTCGGTAACCTTTTCAATTAAATGAGTGAAGCTTTCAGCGCAGGGATACTGCGTTGCTGTTTCGTCGCTTGAATTGGTTATCGTGGTCGTGTTTATCGTGGAGCTATGCTTCCAAAGAAGTTTCGCTTCTTTGCGTGTAATACGGTTCGTCCTTTTCCGGCGGTGAAGCGGAGAAGGATTTTTTATTTGGAGGTAACCGTATGTCGCTTATAAACATCGAAAACTTAACTTTCGCCTATGATGGCAGTTATTATAATATTTTTGAAAACGTGAGTTTTCAGATCGACACAGACTGGCGGCTCGGCTTCTGCGGCCGCAATGGACGAGGCAAGACTACTTTTCTGAAACTCCTAATGGGCGAATATGAATACTCCGGCGTGATTTCGTCTGGCACTCAGTTTGACTACTTCCCCTACCCTGTCGAAGACGCATCGCTGAACACGCTGGAGATTTTGCAGTCCATCGCTAAGGCGGCGCAGACTTGGCAGATTCAAAAAGAACTCGCAAAACTCGCGGTAGATGAGGATGCTCTATACCGCCCGTTTGAAACGCTGTCGAGCGGCGAACGAACAAAAATCCTGTTGGCGGGATTGTTCCTGCGCGGGCATAATTTTCTGCTAATTGACGAGCCTACGAATCACCTGGACATGACCGCACGTGAAATCGTTGCGCGGTATCTTAATAGCAAATCCGGTTTCATACTGGTATCCCATGACCGTGCATTCTTGGACGCCTGTGTGAACCATGTCTTGTCAATCAACAGAGCAAACATCGAGATTCAGCAGGGAAGTTTTTCCTCCTGGTTTTTGAATAAAGAGCGCCGGGATAACTATGAGCTTGCGGAGAACCAAAAACTCAAATCAGAGATCAAGCGCCTCGAAAAGACAGCCAGGGAAAAGGCCGAGTGGTCTGACAAAAAGCACGAATCCTCTCAGCATGATTTTTTCCGTGCAGAGGCCGCTAGAGTAATGAAGCGAAGTAAAACCATCGAAGGACGCCGACAGCGCGCGATAGAGGAAAAATCCGCACTGCTGAAGAATATTGAAGCCACCGATAGTCTGAAAATCCACCCGCTGAAATATCGTTCGGACAGGTTGCTGTCATTTGATAATGTTTCCATCTTCTATGGCGAAAAAACAGTCTGTCGAGACGTGAGTTTTACTCTCAATCAGGGCGACAGACTCGCGATATCAGGCGGCAATGGAAGTGGAAAGAGCAGTATATTGAAGCTCATTCGCGGTGAAGATATCGCTTTCACCGGAAATGTAAATATCGGTAGCCGATTGATTATTTCCTATGTCCCACAGGACGCGTCATTCTTAACCGGGGATTTGCGCGATTACGCCGAGACTGCGGGGGTTGACGAATCGTTGTTCAAGGCAATCCTGCGCAAACTTGATTTCTCACGCGGTCAATTTGAAAAAGACATGGCAGATTTCAGCGCCGGGCAGAAGAAGAAAGTCCTGCTGGCCCGCAGTTTGTGTGATTCCGCGCATGTCTATATTTGGGATGAGCCGTTGAACTACATTGATGTGCTGTCTAGGATTCAGGTTGAGGAATTGATCACCGCCTATCAGCCGACTATGATTTTTGTGGAGCATGACAGGGCTTTCCAGGATAATATTGCGACTAAGATAGTCACGCTTTAAGGTTCAATCACCCGATAACCGCTTGCTTTCAGCAGGCGGTTCATTATTGCCGCGCCGAGTCCGGTTTCATCGAAGCTCTCGCTGTAAATCGCGTCTATATCGTGTTCGTCAAATTCCCGCAAAGCGTCGTATAATCTCTTCGCGATTGATTCGACGTCATTTCCCGCGCCACAAGTTACGACGACATCGGCATTGTATTTTGAGCTATTTTCTTCCGTTACAAGAACTCCGACTTTCTTTCCTTGGGTCTTTGCCTCATTTATCACATATTGAAAGAATATGTCATCACCTTTCACGATACTCATCGGCGCTTTGGGAGAATAGTGTTTGTACTTCATCCCCGGTGATTTTGGGGCAGATTCGGCATTTTCGGGTGATTTGTGAACTATCACTTCCCTACCAATGACGGCTTCGATTGCCTCTTTACTAACACCGCCGGGACGCAGAATTACAGGGGGCTCAACGGTGCAGTCAAGCACCGTTGATTCAAGACCAATTTGCGCCTCCCCGCCATCAACAATTCCAGCAATTTTCCCGGTTAAATCATCCGCAACATGCCGTGCCGTTGTGGGGCTCGGTTTTCCAGATATATTGGCGCTTGGCGCGGCGATTGGCAGATTTACTTTCTTTAACAATTCAAGCGCAACCGGGTGCGACGGTATTCTGACGCCGACGGTATTGAGTCCGGCAGTTACTTTGTCGGATAGGCTTGCATGTTTCGGCAGCACGATTGTAAGCGGCCCCGGCCAGAATGCCTCCATTAATTTCCTTGCCATGTCCGGAATTTCTGAAACGACATTTTCCAACTGTGAAATATCCCCGACGTGAACGATCAATGGATTATCACCCGGCCTGCCCTTGGCTTCGAAAATTTTGGCAACAGCCTCGTCACTTGTCGCGACTGCGCCCAATCCGTAGACGGTTTCTGTCGGGAATGCCACGACCTCATTTTTACGCAGCAGATCCGCCGCTTCTTCTAATGTTAATGCGCAATTAGTTTCCAATATTTTACTCCGTTTTTCCTATTCAACCGCCGATTATTACCGGGTGGATTTTTATGATGTCTCCATCAGACAAACGGTGACTTTTCTGGATTAAATCCCCATTCAGCACGACAACACCCGCTTCGTCCCGCGGAATCCCGGCGGCGATTATCGCATCGGTTACTGTAGAATCGTCCGGCATCCCGGTTAGCAGAATGACACGCCGATCTAGCCACCGCGCGGCCCAGCTACCGATTTCAACGGTGATGGTCACTCTATCTCCTCCACTGACTCCAGCTCTGCGATTTTCTCGCGGTATTTCATCAAAATTTCCCGTGCCAAGTCTTCGTCAAGTCGGCCGTGCATTGACGGTGTTTCAAAAAACCGTTTCGGCAGCCGGATATCTTGCAGATCGAAACCCATTCGTTTTTTAATCCGCAGCTTGACGGCATAAATCCGGCGGGCGATAGCCGTCAGGTCATCGTCGGTCATCTCCTGCCCGATACCCGCGAAAGCTGACAAAATCGTCTCGCGGTCGTACACCTTGCGTGAAAACAGGCAAATTGTCAGCGAGTTGAGCATACAACGCTCCAACTCTTCTTTCAATAGCGCCTCCGCCATTTCATCGGGATTGACCTCGCCGTCTATCGGCAGTCCCTGATCCAGCGAATACCCACCATTGCACAGGTGCGAATGCCGCGCACCGACAGCCGCACCTATAAGTGAACCATACCCTGTGTGATATCCCGCCATCTCATTCCCAGCAACCTGCATGGCGAAATCTTCCCCGCCGTAAATCTCCGACGCACGCTTGACGCCGAGACCGAGATTTTTGTAAAACTCATTCACGCCGTCCGCAATATAACTGACCGCAGCGCGGTATCCCTGCGAACTGCCGAATTTAAGCGGCACGATTGTGTCGTTGAGAGACACAAGTCCCCTCTCTAAAGCCTCCGTCGCCCAGCCGAGAACTACTCCCGTGCTCATCGCATCTAGTCCCGCGAGTTCAACATCCTCAATCAGCTCCAGAATGTCTTTCGGGTCGCCGATGCCGAGGAACGTTCCCAGGGCGAAAATCAGCTCATAATCATAGCCGACTGATACCGTTTCATATTCATGCCCGTGCGCCGCAAACTCACGTCTGAACTGGCCGATATGTATACACCCCACAGGACACCCGGAACAGGCGACTTTTCTGACCAGATATTCCAGCGAAAACGTCTCACCTGAAATTTTGTCGGCGTGTTCAAATCTGTTTTGCTGCATATTCAGCGTTGGCAAAGCCCCCGCCGCATTTAATGGGGCGACATTTATCGGCGTACCGGTGTCGTGGTATTTTGCCATGACATCGCTTTTTGTACATGTCTCGTAGATATTCCGATATACCTTGAAATATTTCGCAAAATCCTGAATCAGCATCTCCCGGCTGCCGACAACGCTGATGGCTTTCAAGTGTTTTGAACCAAATACCGCTCCCAGCCCCATACGTCCGAAATGGCGATAGCGGTCAACCGATACGCAGGCGTATGACACCTGATTTTCACCCCCGCGCCCGATACGAATGATAGACCGCTTCCCGGCGTATTGCCGCTCTTCGTCACGGATGATACGGCCTACGTTATCTTTCTCACTCCCCCAAAGCGGCCGCGCATCACGGAACTTCACATCATGCGGTGAAATCGCGAGATAAGTCGGTTTCGCTGCTCTGTTGACGATTACAATCGCGTCAAATCCGGCTGAAAACATCGACAACGCGAGTCTGCCCCCGGCGTATGTTTCGCCGAGTTCCCCGGTCAACGGCGAGATGAACATAGCGACTGCTTTAGTGATAACCGGATATATTGTCGATAACGCACCTATCGCGAACACAATGGGCTGTGCTGGATCAAGGGGTGACAATTCCGGTCGCATGGTTTCCTCAAGCAGCTTTGACGCGACGCCGACTCCACCCATATATTGCTTTAAATCCTCGCGCTCAACAATCAGCACTTGCTGTTCTTTCATATCCACGTATAACACGCGTACAGTTTTTTCGTAAATCATATAGCGTCCTCCAGAGAAAGGCAGTCATGCGGGCAGTAGCGCACGCACAATCCGCAGTGATGACATATTATCGGCTGTTTCAAGTCCTCGTCAAAATCCACCGCGCTGACAATGCAGGCCGATACACAGCGGCGGCAGCCTATGCATTTGGTTTCTTCCAATAGAACACCGCCGCCCTTTCTTCGCAGCAACGCGTTTGCCGGGCAAGCCTCGGCACAAGCCGGGTCAAGGCAGGCGTGACAGACGGTTTCGACAAATTTCCCGGCAATCCCGCCATATGTCCGGATTTTTATGCAGCTTTTTTGAAGTGAATGGCTTTTCCGATTAACCGCTGCACAGACAAGCACACAGGAAAAGCAGCCTATGCACTTGGACATATTACCTGTTTTTAATACTTTGGCCATATGAGTACCTCCGCTTATTGTTTGTAGGGTGCGGCAACCTGACGCACCGTTGTTGCAAAAACCTGTAGGGGCGCATTCTGCCGCTCGCAATCCAACCATAGGATGGATGATGGACGTGGAACTATCCCGCCCTTACGGGGCATTACAGTAGGCGCAGTACACGAGTCACACCGCAAGCATCGCCGCGCCGATTATTCCAGCGTCGTTGCCTAGTTCCGCGATTACAATCTTCGTCTTCAACTCACCGCCGTATATTTGCGCGGCTACCATTTCTGTGATCGGCGTTAGAATTCTATCCCCTTGCGCGCAGATTCCGCCGCCTAGTGCGATCGTTTCCGGCTGCAACATGTTGGCAATATTTGTCAATCCGCACGCGACATATTCTAAGTATTTCCAAATTACCATTTGCGCCGCTTCATCCCCCCAGTCCGCCGCGTCAAACACGGCTTTGGCGGTCGTAATCTGATTAAAATTCTCGGCAAGGCGGGATTGCGGCATACTAATCGCCGCCGTTTTTGCCAGGCGAATCAGCGCTGTTGCCGATGCATAGACCTCCCAGCAGCCTTTGCGCCCGCATGAGCACGGCTCACCATCGAAGCAAATCACTGTATGGCCAAGTTCCCCGCCGCCGCCATACGCGCCGCTGATGATCTTTTTGCCGAGTATAATCCCGCCGCCGACGCCTGTGCCCAGCGTGATTGTCACGGAGAAATCGCTGCCCTTCGCCGCGCCTGCGATATTCTCCCCCAACGCGGCACAATCGGCGTCATTTGCCAAGTAGACCGGCAGGGTGAACTCACGTTGCAGTTCAGCCCGGATATCGGCGTCTCTGAATTGCAGATTGCTTGAGTATATAATAATCCCGTTTTCGCTGTCACAAATCCCGGAACTTCCGACGCCGATTGCCGCCACCGATGCGGAATCCACCCCGCTATCGGTGATGATTTGTCTACACAACGACACAATATCGCTGACGACGCTCTGGAATCCGCGCTCGCTCAAGGTCGGGACGCTGGCTTTGTGTATCAGCAAGCCGTCCGCTGTGACAACTCCGGCGGCTATGTTTGTACCGCCAAGGTCAATGCCTAAGTAGTGTTTCATGTTTTCGCTCCTGTTTTTTATCATTATACCAAACAACCATGCAAAAACGCAACCGGGAGAAAATTGCAGCTATACATGAAGGCGGGACAACGTAGGGAACGATGCCCACATCGTCCCGTATATTACGGCGTGTAGTTGCGGGGAACACGCAGGGGCGCATCCCCCAATGTACTATAGTATCCGCAGGGGCGACCGGGATGGTCGCCCCTACAAACTACCCGACACCTGCAAGTGACGGGATGATTACACTGAATTTGGCAAATCCAATAAATAACCATTGCACACCTCAAGCATTTGTGGTATAATTTACTAAAATCGTCAGGACGGTGTGGGGTATATTCTACGGCATAAACAAAATACCCGCCGACTGCGGAATATAACACACAAACAAATATTGAGGTGAGATTATGAAAACCAGAAAAACATTGTTATTATACTCGGTTGTTGTCCTGTTGCTGTTGCCTATTATCATATCAGTATCCTGCCGCATGGCAACGCAGGACGTGCATCCCGATGAAATCTCGCACGAAAGCCGGGCAGAACCCCTTCCGATGTTTGCACGAGCAGAGTATTTTGTCATCACCGAATTTGGCGAGATGAATCACATTCTTCAAAATGAGGGACCGCTTGGCGTGTATATCCGCTATCCGCAATGGGGCGGGCGGACCGACCTTTATATACAAAGGTGGGCGTATGACACCTTTGACGCCGCCGTTGCGGATTTTGAGATAGCGCTGACCGAAGACCCGGACGCCCGGGGGACACTGAACATTCAGTTCGACTCACGCCTTGTGCACGACCGCTTCGCCTCAATAATAAAGCGCGGTTATTTTTCGCACACAGGTCTGGCACACCCGATGACTATCACCGAGACGTTTAATATCGACACCGTCGAGGACAGACTGCTGGCAAACGAGGATATCCTGGACTTCGGGCAGATGGATTTCATCCTTGAACTAATGGCTGAGAAACTCACGGAAACGCAGCCGGATGCCGAGCCATTTCTCGTGTATTTGGATGCTTCTTGGCTGTCTTATCTGTCGCTTTCCCCCAACAGCCTGGTCGTCATGCTGGCGCGAGGTGAGTTCCTGCCGGCTTACATAGGCTCGGTAAAAATAGAGCTGCCTTATGTGGCGTTGAGCACGGCGTTCCTGTTGTGGGATGTTTATACAGAACCTCCCGCATCTCCGCCAACAGAAGCCGCTCCCGCGACAGAGCCGCCACGCGATACTGCACCTCCCTCGCCATCTGTCATAACGCCGCTGCCTGTGCAGCCACAGGAGTTAGACCCAAACCTCCCGATGGTCGCCTTGACGTTTGACGATGGACCCTCCGGCTATACCGGCAAAATCTTAGATTTGCTGGAACAGCACGGCGGCAGGGCAACTTTTATGGTGCTGGGAAACCTGATAAATGCCCGGCAGGAGACGCTGACGCGCACCATCGCGCTGGGCAGTGAAGTTATCGGTCACTCGTGGGATCACCGGAACCTGACAAAACTCAGCGCGGCGGAAATCAGGGCTGAAATCAGCGATACAAGCGCGTTGATTGCCTCAGTCTCCGGGGTGTCTTGGCCGATGTTTCGCCCGCCTTACGGGGCATATAATGACACGGTGAAAGCAATCGCGGCGGAGCTTGGGTACGCTATCATCTACTGGTCTGTGGACACGCTGGACTGGAAAAACCGCGACCCCGATTGGGTGTACAATGCCGTAATGAACGACGTGGCCGATGGTGCAATCGTACTGATGCACGACATCCACGGCACCACGGCGGACGCGATGGCAAGAGTAATCCCGCGCCTGATTGAACAAGGATATCAGCTGGTGACAGTGTCGGAGCTACTGTACCACCGCCACGGTGTGCTGGAGCCGGGCAGAGTGTACTATAGCGGGAGGTAGAATTTGTACAAACACAAAAGCGGATACTTCAAGATTGAAGCATCCGCTTTTGTGTCATTTTTACTTATCCGCCTCAATCAAATCGCGGACGGTAACTTTGCCCGCTTCCGCATCGGCTATTGAACTTGCAAGACGCTCCTGATTCTTTTCACCGAAAAACGGATTGCATCAATTCAACCACACCGCCGCGTACCAGTTTTGCTCTTCCTCCTCGTCTTTCAGCGGCTTCAGTGGGAGTCCGAGCTTTTTCACTGTGGCAAACACGTCGATTCCAACGCTGTGGAACGCCGGGCGGGCGTGTTTTACGTCTCTGCAGGATTCGCCGTCTTTGCCTGCGCATTTTTCGCAGATGGCGCAATCCGACATAGAGAACACCAGCGCGTCGCCATCGAGATATGCCTCGCGCTCAACAGCATAGGCGGCTTTCTGCGCAATTTTCTTGTCGGGCGAGTGTATAATCAACACCGTTTTATATCGGCGCAGCAACGGCTCAAACTCCCCTGGTTTCAGGAATCCATCTTTTGACGGGCAGGTGCAGCCTTTCCCCCAATCGGCACAGCCGAACATGCATTTTAAGAGTGTCCTGCCATCGAATGCGATGTCATCCGGCGTCACGGCAACCGCGTGCTGTGCGCCTTGAGCGATTGCGATGTTTATGTATTTGTCCATAGTTAAACCTCCGTGAACAAGTATCCCCCGACCGTCCACGGACGACCGGGGGTGAACAACTTTCTTGTTTTAAGTCACGCTTGGCGGCTCAGAGCCGGATTTAAGGCTTCCGGAATCGATATCGGACTTTTCAAGCAAACCGCAGATGCGGGTCACTACGCGGCTGACGGATATATCGCCCGTAGCATTCGGCACAACTCTCGGCATTGTGACTATGCGGTCGATACCGAAAAGCAAACCGATAAGCGCCCCGGCCTCCAGCCCGACAGACGCCAGAACAGCACTAAGCGTAACCAACGCGGCCCCCGGCACAGTGGCGGTACCAATTGAAACAAGCGTCCCCGCAACTACTATCATTATAAGCTGATTAAACTCAAGCGCAACGCCTTGAAACTGCGCCACAAAAATAACCGCTATCGCCTGATAAATCGCACTGCCGTCCATGTTGATAACGGTACCATACGGTATCGTAAAGTTGGCAATTTTTTCTGGCACTCCGGCTTTTCTTGTGGCTTCATAAGTCACTGGCATGGCTGCCAGACTGCTTGCGGTAGCAAACGCGGTCAGCATCGCGCCCTTCGCGATTTTAAAGAACGCAAAGTACCGCATTTTGCCAAACACTTTGGCCATAATAAAGCCTTGGAAAAACAGGATGTGGAAAGCACAGCCTATGTACACGGCAATTATCATTCGCCCGAATGGCAGCAAAATCTCCAAACCAAAGGCACCAATGGCCCAAGCCATCAGACCCATAACGCCGAAAGGCGTAAAAGCCAAAATAATGTTGACCATCTTTTTGCAAGCTTCAGACATCATGTTGATTGAGTCTTTAAGCACTTGAACCCGCGAATCATTAATTTTGTTTATGCAGAGGCCAAGGAAAATTGCAAAAAACATGACTTGCAGGAGATCTGCCCGTGTGAGCGCAGTAAAGACGTTTTCCGGAATAATATTGACAAGCGTCTGAATCAGCGGCGGAACGGCGACATACGCCACTTCATACGTAGCCGCTAGATCAAGCTCAACACCGCCGCCGACATTCATAATAAATGCAAGCGCAATGCCGGTAATTATAGCCGGAACAGTTGTCAATGTGTATAATACGGTAGTGTATACCCCAACTTTGCCGAGAGATTTGCTCGCACCCACCTCGGTCATGGCGCTCACCAGCATAAAGAATACCAGTGGGATTACGATCATTCTCAAAAGCCGCAGAAAGATATCGCCTAAAATTTCGAGGAAAGCCACGCTTTCGCCAAACACCAGACCCAGGATAATGCCTACTGCAAAACCGACTATTACTTTGGTAAAAATTTGGATGTCCCTATACTTTTGCAGAAGTTTCTTTAGAAATTGTGCCACCGCATACGTACCTCGTTCCTACTTATTTGCTTTGTTTGCCGGGTTCACTTTTATCATAGATCGCAAAAATTGTCAAGACCATACCGGGTTTTGTTTGTCAAATTTTCGCCGAATTAAAATTTGTCAACACTCCCCTTTACGCAATTCAACCGATGATGTATAATAGACCACAAATAAATTAAAGAAACGAGGCAGAATTTTATGCATGGTTACATAGGCAAAGTGCTTATAGCAGATCTCAGCGATCAATCTTACGTTATCGAAAACTTGAACGAGGAATGGGCAAAAGATTACGTCGGCGGGACCGGACTCGGCGCGAGGTATCTTTATGAGCTGATGCCCGCGAACACACCCGCATTCGCGCCGGAGAGCGTTGTCGGATTCGTCACAGGCCCTGTTAACGGCACTAAAGCCTTTATGGGCGGCAGATACACGGTTGTCTGCAAGTCCCCGGTAACCAACGGATTCAACGATGCTAACTCCGGCGGAAACTTTGGGCCGTATATGAAAAGATCAGGATTCGACGCGGTGTTTGTCAAGGGTATCTCGGAAAAACCTGTCTACATATTCCTAGACAACGGCAAAGTTGAATTCCGCGATGCCTCCAGATTGTGGGGCAAAACCACCACCGAGACGGAAGCCGCGCTGAAAGCTGAAATCGGCGATAACGATATCTGCGCGGCGCTGATTAGGCCGGGCGGGGAGAATTTGTCCAACATGGCAGCTGTTATGAACGACGGACATCGCGCCGCCGCGAGGGGCGGCCCCGGGGCTGTCGTTGGCTCTAAAAAACTCAAAGCCATCGTCTGCCGCGGGACGCATACTGTTCCTGTGAAAAATTCGGATGAAATCACGGCTGTGAACAAATCCTGGGCCGAGTATGCAAAAGGCCCCGGCGCTTTCGGGGTCCAGAGTTACAGCAATCACGGAACCGCCGGGTCATATGAGATGTGCGTACGCATATCAGACGCCGGAATCAAAAACTGGGGCGGCCTGCCTGAGGAAATGTCCGACGAGCAGATGAAAGCCCTAACAGGTCAAGAGATGGACGCATCCGGGTATTTTGTCAAAAAATACGCCTGCAATACGTGCCAGATAGGCTGCGGCGCAATCTATCACGTTAAAACCGGCAAATACGATTTTGAGAGCTGCCGTCCCGAATACGAGACGGGTGGCGCATTCGGTAGTATGCTGCTGAACGGCGACGCGGACAGTGTCCACATCTGCAATTGGTATTGCAACGAATACGGATACGACACAATATCGTTCGGCGGCACAGTGTCTTGGTTGATGGAGTGCTATGAAAACGGACTGTTTACTCTTGACGAGATGGATGGTATTGACCTCCGCTGGTCCGCCGCCGACGCGATTGTCGCGATTACCGAACGTATATGTAAGTTTGAGGGTATCGGAATCCCGCTCAACGGCGGCAGCGCGGCAGCGGCGCGGCATTTTGATCGCGGATACGAATACCTAGGCGTGGCAAGCGGCATTGAAATTCCGCAGCACTGTGCGCGGAACAACCCAGCCCTGGCCAGGACTTATAAATACGACCCGACCCCGGCAAGGCACACCAAAGGCGGGCGCGGCGTTGGATTCGGATTTGGCCCGGCGGAGATGAAGTATGTGTATGAAAACACTGGCGAACCGGACAAAGCAGGCCTCCTGAACGCGGAGTTCGTCGGCTCTTCCGGATTCTGTCTTTTCGCTAGTATGCTGATGGAGCCCAGCGCGATGTTCAAGTATTATGACGCCGTTACAGGTGTGGAAACGTCTGACGAAGAACGGACTAAGCTCGGCCTGCGCATGTTCACGATACGCGCCGCGTTCAATATACGCGAGGGCATCCGCAGAGGGGATTATACAATCTCCGACCGCAGCATCGGCAATCCCCCGCTCACCGGTGGGCCGCTTGAGGGCGTTACGGTGGACGTTGAAAAACTGGGCGACAATTTCTTCGAGGCGCTCGGCTGGGATGTCGCCACCGGCGTGCCGACAAAAAAAGCGCTGGAAGACCTCGGCGGGTTGGAGTTTGCTATAAAAGATTTGCATCCTTAATATTCCCATATACCGATAAAAGGCTGTCTTGCCTCGAATACGCAAGACAGCCCCTTTTTATAATAGCAAAATAGGAAAAGCGGCAATGATTCTTAACATGTTAAACTCAATTCAGCGTGGAAAGAGGTAAAGTTAATGGAGTATGACGCAATTATTCAATCTGTTCTGGATGACATTGACCGAAAAATCATGACAAACGTCCGAATTGAGGAATTGGCGCGCGCGGCGAATTATTCCGTTTACCACTTCTGCCGGGTTTTTATGTCAGTGACCGGGACGTCGGTATCGGCCTATATAACCAGGCGTAGGCTAGAACACGCGCTGTACGAGTTGTCAAAAGGCGGGCGAATTATAGATGTGGCGATGGAATACGGATTTGAAACTCACGCGGGGTTTACCAAAGCCTTCAAGAAATACTTTGGGTATCCCCCATCGTTGTACCGGCTTCACATGCCAGTCAAACCGCCCGAACGGGTGGCGATTAACAACTTAAAATTAAAACATGGAGGAATTATTTTGCAGGTTAAAATTAAAGAGATGCAGCCATTCACCGTAATTGGATATGCCTCACGGCACAGAATGCCTGGAGTAAAAGGCGTCTCCGACATCCCGGCATTTTATGACACCGCAAACATGGAATACGCCGCCGGACTTACCACATTGAGCCACACCTATACAAAGTCACGTCATTGCGAAGTCATCTTCTGTCTTGATATTGATGAAGAGCACGATTGTTTTACCTACGTGATCGGCGTTGGCGTGGACGAGGCTGATTACGACATCCCCCAGCGTCCAGGTACGTATCGGCACGAAATGCAAGGCGGTCTATACGCGGTGTTTACAACTCCGTGGGCGGACGATGCTGAATCCCCAAAATCCATACAAGAAACCTGGAAACAGATCCTGGAGCATTGGCTGCCCAAATCCCAATATGAATACGATGACACGCGAATAGATTACGAATATCACGACGAACGCGCCCATTCCTGGATGCATGACGGGAAAGCTCAAGTGGACATATGCGTACCTATAAGACTACGCGGATAAAGGGAAAACACCCGCTCAAATACCGAGCGGGTGTTTTTGCTTTTAATCACTCATATATGAGATATCATTCAACAGGTCTACAACATGTTTGCCGTCTTCGTCTATTCTCATAAACGAAACCGCTCCGGCCGGTCCGTACTTTTCTATTTTTTGAATACCTGAATCACACCAAACATGTGACCATACTGCTAAAGTACCTCCATGCGAAACAAGGATGATATTATTCGCTTCATTCGCAACTATTTCACCACAGTAATCTGAAACTCGTTTCCAAAATGCCCCCCATGTTTCAGCACCGGGAAACTCAGGGTCGTCATATGTTTTGACCGGCAGCGCATTTTCTTTCATCCATTCCTTTGTTTGTCCGACTGCTTTGCCGTAATTAATCTCCCGAAGCGCCGGGCGATACTCAATTTCAATGCCCATACTTCGGGCTAGCGGCGCTGCCGTCTGTTTGGCACGAATTAAGTCAGACGAATAAATTTTCCAATCCTTCCCCTTTAACTCAACAGATAGCTTTCTTCCGATATTTTCCGCTTGGGCCTTTCCTAACTCAGACAATTCCCAGTCCGTCCATGACCCAACCATCCCGTTGGTGTGATGAACGGCTTGCGTATGTTGAATAGTGATAATGTTTTTCACTGTTTAAATCTCCCTAATAGATGCAAATTAACATTCTACACCCCGCCGGTCTGCACGATGTTCTGCCCCGTGAGGAACAGATGCTTCTGCGCCAGGAACATCGCAAGGCGCGCAACGTCTATCGGTTCACCGACTCGACCGAGCGTTACCGATTTCGCCACCGCCTCGAACTCCTCCGGCGTTGAGTTCTTTTTCATCGGCGTATTGACCATCCCCGGTGCGATTGAATTGACGGTGATGTTAAACTCGCCGTATTTCTCCGCGAACGCCTTCGTCTGGCATATCGCCGCTGCTTTGCTGGAAGTGTAGGCCGGTGACGAATACGCGCCCGTCACCCCGGTGACTGACGTGATGTTGACTATCCGCCCGAACCCTGCTTCTTTCATATACGGCACGACCGCTTGCATCATCAAGTAGTGCCCGAGAGCGTGAACTTTGAAAAAGCTCAGATATTCCTCCGGCTCCATTTCAAAGAAATCCTCAATCGGCACCTGCCCCGGTTGATACGGCGACTCAATGCCTGCGTTGTTGACGAGAACTTGAATCTGCCCGAACGCTTCTTTGATCTTCCCCACAGCCTCGGCAACCGCCGCGCCATTGGTCACATCAACTGACATCGCCAACGCGCCGGGAGTGAATTTGTCGCATTCGGCGCGGACTTCTTCAATAGGCCTCAGTCTCCTGCCGAGCAACGCGACTTTCGCGCCAGCCTTAGCAAGCTCCACAGCGCACGCAGCACCGATTCCCGTACCCGCCCCGGTGACAATTGCCCCGGTTCCGGCCAGTTCATACTCCAGATATCCCATAATGCTCCTCCTTATTCTTATTGCATGTATTGTGAAATAACAAATCTTTTGCTATAATTTCTTGATGATGAGGTGATGCTATGCAGATAATACAATTTAACGGATACACCCTGCGTGAGCTGCGCGTGTCTGACAGCGCCGCGATTTTCCCTACGCTCAGCGATATGGAAAATCACAAATTTACAACTTTCGACCCGCATGAAAACGAAGAGCAAACGGCACGCTGGATTGAACGTCAGAATCTATTCTGGGCAATCGCCCTGCCGGATGACACTGCTGTCGGATTTGTGGGTTATCACTCAATAGATACTGAGCATAAGATTTGCATGATATCCATCCACCTGAACAAAGCGTTTTGGGGAAAAGGCATAGCCCCGGCTGCGGTTAGTATAGCAGACAATTATATTTTCAGCAATACCGGAATCGAACAAATCGCGGCAACGGTCAAGCCGGAAAACACGCAGTCGCAGCGGTGTTTGCTGAAGGCGGGATATACGCTGGAAAAGGTGATTGAGAACTACGTCTCTTCCGCGGTTAACGACCATTCAAGGGTGCGGCACTATTATGCGAAGCGCAAATCAATATCAGAAGATGTATAGAGCGATATATCCATAATCAACTGCAATTTAGGATTGTTCACGGCGCAACTGAACGTGAGAGCAGCCCCTAGAGGGGCTGCTCTTAAAAGATTAAGCATTTGGCAAACTATACATGCTGCCAAAGTCTTGCGAACACTGCAGCGACTTGCGCCCGTGTTGCCGTATCCATCGGAGCAAATCTGCCGTCTGGATGGCCTGTGATTATACCGGCTGCCTTGATCGCATGCACTGCGTCCACAGCCCAATAGGATACAGCGTATTGATCCGCAAAATCAACAGCCTCACCCTGCGGGAGTGATATACCCATAATCTCTGTGTGACGATAGATCATAACAGCTTTCTGCTCGCGGGTTATCGGTCTGCTGGGGGCGAAGTTTCCTTCTCCTACGCCTAGGACAACACCTACTTGGGCCGCCCATTCTACCGCGGGGAAGTACCATGCGCCGGGAGCGACATCCCCGAAAGTTGGTGATCTGTCAGCGTAGGCTGTGAGATCCACACCCTCAAGATTTGCCAATGCCTGTGCGAACATAGCGCGGGTCATGTTCGCCTGTGTGCTGAACAGATTGGCCGCGGTACCTTGGAACAGCGCATTCTCCCAAACCGTCTGCACATAGTCGCGGTACCACGCTGCCGCAGCTACATCAACGAACGGAAATGCCGGTGGCAGATCATCGTCATCGGGCAGCGGCGGTTGAGGTGGTGTCGGCGGCGTTGGTGGTGCCGGTGGTTGCGGAGGCAACGGTGGCGGGAGGGTAACCCCAGGCCCGATCGGCGGTTGCGGCAACTGGGTGGCTACATACCACTGCGCGTATACCGTTATATCTGCGGTCACAGGCGTATTCGCCGTGAATGCTACGCCGCCGGTCGCTGCTGTAAACCAGCCAAGGAAAGTATCTTGCCCGCGTGTCGGGGCTTCCGGCAGAGTAATCGTTGTACCGTCAGTCACACCGGTTATCGGCGCCACAGCGGTGCCGCCGTGTGTGTTGAACGTTACTGTCCATGTGTCGAGCTGGGGTATTGCATTCCAGACCGCTGTGATGGTAATATCCGCGGTAACATTGTTATAACTCCCAGCGGGATACCAACCGCCGAATGTGAATCCGACAGGCGGTGTAACGACTGGCAAACTAGCGTTTCCGCCGGTTAGTAAGATCTGCACAAGCTGGCCGCTAACGTGAGTTCCACCAGCCAATTGGAAAGTTACTCTCCACGTATAGGGTGACGGAAAATGCGGCCGTATAATGCCGGGAAAGTCGTTGTGCGGTAGGTTTGGTACTGTACCAGCCCATTCGGGGCCGGGGTTCGGCGCATAGAGGAATGTTACGAACGTTCCGTCGTCCAGTGTAACGGATATATTACTCATCGCCGCGTTCATGTTTATCACATAATCCGCTGCAAATGGGCTGCCTGGGACTGGTGCTCCGCCTCGACTTAGAGTGGTCTCGCGATTAAAGGAAATCGTGCCTCCTGTATCAATGAACAGAACATTCTGTGCCGCTATATCAATCATTGTCCCTGAACCTGGAGGCCACTCAACCACAAACGCAGGTGAGAAGAACCAATGATCCAGCAATCCCGTGATCGTAATCACAAGCGGCTCGCCGCCGACTGTCTCGCCCGGTGTTACGAAGAATGTCGGTGCCTCAACACGCCACTGCGCGTGAAGCGTGGTGTTGCCGGTGACAGGTGTCGCGGCTGTGAACTCTGTGCCGCCGGTTGCCGCTGTGAACCAGCCCAAGAACTCGTCTTGGCCGCGTGTCGGTGGCGTCGGTAATGTGATCGTTGTGTTGTGCTCCACGCCCGTTATCTGACTAGGGGCTGGCGTGCCGCCATGCGCATTGAACGTTACCGTCCACAGGCCTTGCTGTGTGGGCGGCATAAGCATCAAGAAACCAAAACCCTGACCGTCAAGATCAAACTCCGAGTACCAAGTACCGGGGACGATCTCAGCAGGCGAAGCGACGCGTGTAAAGCCTGTAATCTCTGTCGGCCCGGGAATTGGCAGGAAGCCGGGATTAACTCGGTCAAACAGCTCCCAAATCAGGGCACCGTCAGGAAGTACACCTAACAATGTTTCCAGACCTGGAGTCATCGGAGCCTCAAATGGCCATGGTGCACCAGCGCGATTAGGCACCGCGTGCATTGCGTCCGGCCAAGACCACACATTCGGCATAAGTATCACATAGTTAAACGCTCCGCCAGTTGTAGCAAACCATGTACCGGGTACGAGATCGTCAATCGAGTTGACACGTAAAACCCCGGTGATTTCGTCAGGCGGGTCAAATGGGGTCAAGTTTGGAAATGCGCCGGAGAACAATCCGAATACCAGTGCCCCGTCGGGTATATTGATAGTTGCCAGGAATGGGTCACCAGGCGGCAGCGGTGCCGCTCCCAGCGAAAATGATTGACCCATGTACCCTGGGAACCACCAGACCACAGGCCCGGCCAGACCTGCAACACTAAATACAACGTATTCAGTATCCGCACCCAGCGTCAGTAGGATTATGCCGCTTAATGTGTCGGAGTCAAACGCCTCGTGCCATGACGGGATGACAAGTATCGGAGGATCTGCAGCTGCAAAGACATCCTGAATTTCAGACAAAATGCCTGCCGCTGTCAATCCGGCGGCCGGATTAAGTCCCAAGCGCACGTTTTGGACGGCGAGCCATGCACGAGTCATTTCATCACAACCGCAATTGTTTACGTGTCTTTCGCATGACTGACACATCGTGCGGCAAGAACACTCGTATATGATATCACCGCAAGGGCCGGCGCCAGGAAGTCCTGGACACATTATCGGCGGAGGCGGAGCTTGCCTGAATGTCGATGCATCCATTATAGTGGGCGCTGCCGTGACCGGGTCATAGGGCTGCGCCCTTGGTGTGGGTATGTTTGTGCCCGGAATCATAGCTTGCCCCGGGAAAGTTAAACCATTCGGCGTTAAAGTGAACGCCCTCTGGTCTCCCCTACCAATGCTCTCAAACGTTATATGTCTCAAGGCCCAGGCTTCGCCTGTGCCGCCGGGTCCGACCACATGCGCATCAGGAGTCATGGCATACACAAGCTCATACGCCATCGTGTTATCCGCGTTAAAAATCCGCACGAAGATATCGTTGACCGTTACCCACGACCCCCTGGCCAGAGTGTTGTTCCAGCCCGGAGGCGGTGTGAAAACATGGAAATGAGCCTGTCCGCCTGCGTTAAAGTCTTTCCTGTACCCATGCTCACCACCGGCCATGTTGGAACCCATGTACCACGAGTAATCATCGCCGTCGATCAGTCGCTCGTCTTGTCCGATTACTCCCAAGTCAACGTAATTCTGGAAAGTGGCGGGGTTCGTCCAGTCAATATCCGCCCAGATCACGTTGGTGTGAATCATCGGTATCATCGCGCCGGGTACATCGCTCGGCGCTAAATCATTCCAATCAGGCACCAGATTGACGATCGTCGGCTGATCCATACTTGGTGCGCCAGCCGCACCCCACCAGTCATCCGGCACTTCTTCCAATCCCATCAGCGCTTTTGAGCCGTATGGGGAAGCAAACAAACCCGGTTGATCGTTGACGACCATCATAAGTCCGGGCGCCATGGCGATATACGGGAGCGTTATTCTCGAACCATCAGCTTCGTTAATGAAGATCAGGCCGACATTGCTCACTGTATACCATTGGCCATAAAGTGTTTCCAGGAAAGTCCCCCCAAAAGCATCAAACCGGTGGATCAACATCTCGCCGGTGGACCAGATCCTCATAACGGATCTGCCGAAGCCAATGAAGTCGCCCGCCCATACATGATTATAGAGCCTTGCATTTGCACCGGGTATACCTAATTGAGAGATTACCTCACTATACCACTCATCCCAATGCTCCTGGCTGAAATCTGTTGCCCATCTGAAATCACGGTGTGTGACGGGGTATTCCGGACAATACATGACAGGACCGCGTATAAGCCACGGATACTCCATTCTGCTGATTGGCATACCTCCCCGAATAGTCTCGGGAACCGATGTGCGATCCACAGAGAGAGCTATACGGAATCCGAGGCCGCCGTCTGAACCGTCAATAGAGCGTATCTGGCGGCCGGTAAGGTAACGGGTAAAATCAGATAACCCGGCATCATTAGATCCGCCGCGGCGTGTCTTTTGATTGTGGCGATGTCCTTCATCGCCGGAGGTGGGGTTAGTTGGGTTTGAGTCAAAGGGCAGTATATTCGGGCGGCCCGCGTTCCATGCATCCCATACCCATTCTTCAACGCTGCCGGACATATCGAATATACCGAGAACGTTCGGCGCAAGGGAGCCAACAGGACCCTGCGGACCGGTGCGTGCCACACGGGACATCACGTTACTCCCGGCAAAACGCAGCTGGCCGTGATTATATCCGGGATAGTCGGGGGCAGGTTGATTCCAGTTAACGCCGCCCTTAGCGGCATACTCCCATTCCGTCTCAGTCGGCAGACGGAACACATATCCTGTCAGCGCATATAGCCTGCCAAGGAAATGCTGTACTTCATACCAGTTAACACCTGTCCGTGGGTTTTGGTTATTTGGCCCGGTGCCCATAACCGCATTCCACAGCGCGTTCGTTACCACCGTTTGGCCTATGTAGAAACTGCTGACCGAAACGTTTGCAATCGGGGCAGTGTCATCCGGACCTTCTCCGGGCGTACCTTCCCAGCCAAGCGTAAACGAACCGCCTTCTACACGTACCATTGTGAATTCCTCAAGGAAATTAACTCCCGCAGATTGCGTGAAGCTTCCACTTGGCAGTGTCATACCATCCGGCAACGGTATTCCACCCGCAGCTGCCGACACCGTTAACGCAGGCAGCATAGCAAGCACCATCGCCACCATGAGAACCATTGGTAAAATCCGCTTTTTTAGTTTGTTCATAACATGCCTCCTTAAAAATATTTTCCACAGTAATTTCCCGGAATTGCGCCCACTATTTTCAGCCGTTTTTCTTAGGTTGCGGCATCCGTGGTTTTTATAGTCCTCCTCTCCTGATATCTTTAGTTTATAATTAAGCTCATTTAAATGAACCTGATTACACCCTGGATTTAAACGGGTTTTTCAAAAGATACACCTTTTGACATGGGCATTTGTTACCATGAAGTTTAGCACAACCTTACTACCATGTCAATTAATTTCACCGCATTTTTGTATAATTTGTCTTGCAGAAGAAAGGTGATGGCCTAATATATTACGTCTATTTGCAATTTCACCATTTAACACACTAAAGCGCTATAGCATTGTTGTGCAAAATTACGGCTTGACGTCTATCCGTTGGAGGAGTACAATAACTAAAGTATTTTTGATTTATAGGGAGGATAGGACGATGAAAAAAACACGCAGAATACTTTCTCTGCTGATAGTTGTGGCACTCGCTTCACTCGGGCTGGCCGCTTGCAACGGGGACACTGCCGATGAACAAGTCTTTCAGATCGGCATAATCAACTTTCTGGAGCATCCGGCACTTTCCGCTGCATATCAAGGCTTTTTGTCCGTTTTTGAGGAACAAGGGATTAACGCGGAGTTTGACTATCAAAACGCCCAGCGCGATGCCGCGACGCTTGCAACCATTGCCGACCGGTTTGTTAACAACGATGTAGATTTGGTTTTGGCCATTGCCACACCCAGCGTTCAAGCCATGCACACAGCAACCTACACGATCCCGATTGTTGGCACCGCTATCACCACCTACGTGGGGGCAGGGGTTGTATACAGCAACGAAGCGCCCGGCACAAACGTCACCGGCGCATCTGATATGAATCCAATTGAGGCTCAAATCGATATGATTTTCGATTTTGTCCCGCACCTGCAAACAATTGGGATCATATACTCATCCAATGAAACGAACGCCGTGTACCAGGCAGGAATCGCGATAGCCTATGCAGAGTCTTTGGGCCTCACTGTAGAAGTCGGCACCGTGACCGCTACCGCCGAGGTTCAGCAGAACGCGCTGTCAATCGCAAACCGCGTAGATGCTATCTGGATTCCCACCGACAACACCCACGCCGACGCCATGCCTATCATAGGGCAAGTTTCGATTGATACGGGCGTGCCTGTGTTCCCCGGTGAAGAGAACATGGTAATGAACGGCGGCATCGCTACATTGAGCATCGACTATTTCGAGCTTGGCCGCCAATCCGGCCTGCTGGCGATTGAGATTCTGCTTCATGGCGGCAATCCGGCCACAACGCCGATTGTTTTCGGTAAGGATTTGAGCTTGGAATACGTTGTCAACGGCTTCATGGTGGAAGCGTTGGGAATCACTGTTCCAGAACGGTTCATGGGCGCTATTGAGTTCCCGGAATAATATCACCCTGTAGGGGCGAACATCGTTCGACCGCGTGCAGGCGACAGGCCGTCCCTACATATACAATATTAGTTACACACTTTAAGCGTCCGCATTGGCGGGCGCTTGGAGTGCGTTTGAATCGAAACGATTAAAAATAAAGGAGTATCCGCGCTTATGCTCATAATTCAAGGGGCCGTATCATTGGGCCTCATCTTCTCACTTATGGCCATGGGGGTCTATCTCACTTTCCGGGTTCTCGAAATGCCCGATTTATCCGCCGAGGGTTCGATAATTCTGGGCGCGGGAACGGCCGCCAGATTGGTTTCCGGCGGAGTTAACCCCTTTTTTGCAACGATCATTGCAACGGTTGTCGGCTGCACCGCCGGCCTTGTAACAGGAGTGCTGCACACTAAATTTAAAATCCCGCCGATATTGGCAGGGATTTTGACAATGGTCGCCTCATACTCCGTTGTTATCCGCATAATGGGTACGTCCAACATCCCGCTCTTGCCGCACGGGCCGAACCGAGTAACGTCGGTTTTTACGTTTTTGCAGGAAACGGGCCTCTCCCGCCAAGCCTCAATCATTTTATTTAGCGCCGTCATGGTGGTTGTGGTCGGTGTGGTTCTGTACTGCTTTCTCGGTACGGAGGCCGGCAGTGCAATGCGCGCCACAGGGAATAACCGGCAAATGGTTAAAGCGCAAGGCATAAACACCGACGCTATGGTTATATTATGCCTTATGATTTCCAACGGACTGATCGGCCTTTCCGGAGCGCTTTGGTCGCAGCAACAGGGCTTTGCCTCTGTTGATATGGGAACAGGCACCATTGTTATCGGGCTTGCGTCGGTTATAATAGCGGAGGTGCTGTTCCGTGTCCGCAGAGTCTGGGCAAGACTTATCACACTGGTAGCGGGGTCGATCATCTACCGGATGATAATAGCGCTGGCGCTGAACCTTGACTTCCTGTCACCTACCGACTTGCGGTTGCTTACAGCCATAATTGTCGCCATCGCGCTGACACTGCCGCTTATTGTTGAAAAAGTTTCAAAGCCCGTTGAAAAAACCAAAGGCCGGAGGAAGTAATAATGCTGCATATAGAGAACTTAAACAAGACGTTTAATCCCGGCACACCGATAGAAAATCACGTGTTGCGCGGCGTATCGCTGCACTTAGAAGAGGGCGATTATGTCACGTTAATCGGCGGCAACGGAGCAGGGAAAAGTACGCTGCTCAGCGGTGTCGCGGGAACTTTTTTACCTGATACCGGTACAATCACAATAGGCGGCACCGAGGTGACAAATTTGCCGGAGCATAGGCGCGCCGTCTATCTGGGCCGTGTATTCCAGGATCCGATGACAGGTACAGCGGCCAATATGAATATTGAAGAAAACATGGCCCTCGCCTATCGCCGCGGCAAACGGCGCGGATTGGGCTGGTATATCAAGTCTAAGGAGAGAGAACTGTACAGAGAGCGTCTGTCCACGCTGGAACTGGGGCTGGAAGACCGCCTAACCGATAAAGTCGGCTTATTATCCGGCGGACAGAGACAAGCACTGACGCTTGTTATGGCCACCTTGAAGCAACCACGAGTGCTGTTGCTGGACGAA
The DNA here is from genome assembly GCA_009785525.1 of Oscillospiraceae bacterium. GTDB lineage: Bacteria > Bacillota > Clostridia > Oscillospirales > Oscillospiraceae > WRMH01. The sequence continues at coordinate 110,674 of WQWC01000001.1, forward strand.
CACACGGCGGCACTGGACCCCAAGACCGCGCCGAAAGTGCTGGCGATAGGTACGAAGATAATCAAAGAACTCAACCTAACCACAATGATGGTAACCCACAATATGCGGGACGCCATCTACCACGGCAACCGCCTGATTATGATGAGCGGCGGCCGAATCGTACTGGACATTTCCGGCGACGAAAAGCAAAAGCTGACGGTGGAAGAGCTGGTGGCAAAATTCAGCCTGGCAAGCGATGAGGAATTCACGGGAGATCAAGCGTTGCTGGGGTAATACCCTGTATGGGACGATGGCAATCGTCCCGATAAACATGGAAAAAGGTCAAATACCGTGAGGCATTGTGCTTCACGGTATTTGCTGTTTTCACCAAAGGCTATCGACTTACCTGCCGTCAAGCATATCCAGCAACTCCGAATCAGCCGAGTTGAAGAAGAACACGCCTTGTACAAACTCCCCGCTGTGCGTTTCAAGGTGAAAGTTGAAACTGAAGTGCGCCCGATCTCTGTCCACCGGAACGCCTCTCTGGACTGCAATTACCTGTTCAAGCAATTCCGTGACTTCTGGATTCTCAGTGTCAACGGAATGACGCCTTGGGTGACCGCCTGACTCGTATTCATTGATACTCGCCCCAAACCACCGGGCGTTAGAGGATTGCAATTCGTCAAAATACCACCTGGCATTCTCGTAATTTTCTGCGTTGATATAATGGATAAACATGTCCGCCGTACGTGGGGTAAGACCTGTAATTAGATAGCTACTACGATACGTGTCACCCCTGATAAAGCCGTGCGCTTCAATGTGGCCGTAAATATTGTGTGGAGAAGACGACTGCCACGGCGGTATGGCGTTTAAGGGGAAGTCATTCCATGTGGCAACATCCAACGCTGAGACTTCTTCAAGTAGTGTTGCATATATGTTCCGCATAGCCTCTTCCGAAAGATTCTCCGCCCACAGCGATTCCGGATTTTCCGGCAAGGTCATGGCTACTGCACGGAATTGCTCATTTTCGGACATTATTTCACCAAATACCTGCAATTCATTATCTAACAGCCAGATATTGCGCCGTATTGTCCGGCCGCGAGTCATCTCAAATTCGACAGCTAAACGTGACCCGAACCAATGAGTGTCTGCCTGGATGTCGGCAATGTTGCGGGAGAGTGCGTCCAGCAGCAGCGCGTTCAGCCGTTCGTCTTCCAGAGACAACTCCCTCAGCCTGTGCTCTTCATAGCTCATGGTCTCCATGCTGAATGAAGTTTGTACCCTCACCGCCGCAACGTTGTCTGTGTCAATCCGCCTGTTGAGGACCACATGCGAAGTTGCCATCACCCCTGCCGCAAAGACGATATTCAGCAGCACCAGAATCCCAAGCCCCGGCAGGGCTTTGAGTATGTTTGAAAGTTTCCGCGTCGTGATAAGCTCATACGCAAAGTAGGCAATCACCGCGATGATATACAGCGCAAGTATCCCGGTCCAATCAGTCCGGTGAGTCTGTCTGGCATTGAGTAGTATCATCATAGTGGCCGGGATGCACACAACAAAGGCAATCAGCACACGTATAATCGTCTGGACAATCTTGTTCGGCGCGGGTGAGCCTGCCGTTTCGCTCTTGCGCCGCTTAAACAGAATAACCGCAATCGCGAGGTATATAACCGCCAGCACGACTGTATACAACGTGCCTCTTATAAACAGTTGGTCGATATTGCCGCCGTCAAAAGCGCTGAACATGAAGTTGAATGGTATATTGATAAAACCCAGAATCCCCAAACTTTCAGGGGCTATCACCCGGACGCTGTCGATCACAGCCGAGGTAAAAGTCATCATTATAGTACGCGGCAGGAACAGGATCAAAAGCGCCGTGATGATGTTTGAAAACATGCCACCGGTGATGCTCATTGCAATCAGCGTGGCCGCGACAACAAGCAAGCACCCGACACTCAACCCCAGCATCACAAGCAGGACTGAGGTTATATTCACAATGACATACGGAACAAAAGCGTAGATTATTAAGGTAACAGCGGTGCAGAGCCATATCCCGCCGATCACCCATGTCAGAATCGCGGCAGTGAACGACGCGAACAGACTCTCCCTTTTATGCGGTATACTGTGATAGAAATCGCTGCGATTGCGCTTGTTCAGGAATGAGAACAGGAACAGCGTCAAAATCGGTGCGAAGGCGATCATTGAGATAATCAGTACCGGATTTGCGTCAAATCCATTGATTACCGTTATTCCGGGTGAGAAGCCGCGCCGTATGGATTCCGCATGGCGCGAGATGTTGGAAACCGGTATCAAAACCGCGCCCAGCATCATAATGGCGATGAACAACGCTGACAGCGGCAGGGATTTCCGCAATCCCTCTTTGTATAGATTAAAGCTGAACATCTTTATCCTCCTCCAGTATGTTTTCAAAAGCATAGCCCAGCGCTTGCATTTCGTAAATAAAGACCTCTTCCAGCGAAAGCGGAAGTATATCAAGCAGAACGGGGGACTTCGTCTCCAAGAATTCTTTCGTCCTCTCCCGGTCTCCCCTGACAATGAAGTTTGACACAGAGCCTTTTTTCGAGAAGTTCAGGATATCAAGCCCCTCAAAGCGCTCTTGATCATACGCATCTAAAAACGCCACCTGGATTTTAAACAGCGATGTCTTTAAGTTCTGCACGTCCGACTCAAAGACAATGCCGCCCTGATACAGAAGTGCCAGCTGGTCGCAGGTATCCTCAAGCTCCCGCAGACTGTGCGAGGTGATTATTGCTGTCGTGCCCCGGTCCAGAACCTGTTGGGTGATCAAGTTTTTCACTAGATTGCGCACCACGGGGTCCAGGCCATCAAACGTCTCATCGAAGAAGATGTACTCCGGGTTGGTGCAAAGCGCCAGAATCGTCGCCGCTTGGCGGCGCATACCTTTTGAAAACGTGTTGATATTGACTTTCGGGTTTAATTTGAACAGCTCAGTGAGCTCCATAAAACGCGCGTTGTCAAAGTCTGCGTAAATTGAGCTATACAGCGATGCCATTCGTTTCATTGATGAGTTTGCCAGGAAATAAAGCTCATCGGGGACATAGGCAAGCTTTCGTTTAATGACAGGGTTTTCGTATACCGGTTCCCCATCAAGTGTGATACCGCCCTCGTCCGCTTTATAAACGCCGGTAATAAGCCGCAAAAACGTGGATTTCCCCGCGCCGTTAGAACCGATCAGTCCGTATATACAGCCTTTCGGAATCTCACAGCTGACGCTGGAGACAGCCCGGAAGCCATTGAATTTCTTCGTCAAGTTTTCGGCTTTAATCATTCTCTTCATCCTCCGTGTATTGGTCGTTTATAATTGTGATTAGCCTGTCTTTTTCAACCCTGCACAGCATAAGCTCCGCGACTAATCTTTTTAAATCGGCAAAATACATGCTGGTTCTCCTCTCTTTTAGCGCCGAGACGCCGTTTTCACTGACAAACGCACCCCGCCCGGGCGCGGTGACGATGACGCCGCTGCGTTCCAGTTCCGTATAGGCTCGCTGAACTGTGTTGGGGTTGACATTGAGTTCAATAGACATACTGCGGACTGACGGCAGCTTATCGCCGCTATTCAGCACCCCGGTCAAAACATACTTCTCAACTTGCCGTACAATCTGCTCATAAACAGCCTGCCGCGACTGATTATCGATTTGGTACATATGGACCCTCCTTTCTAATTGTGTTAGATATAATAGTACGGTTATAGCACATGGGCTGAAGATTGTCAAGTAGTTTTTGAATAAATATCCCCCGGCTGGCCGGAGGTTCTCCGCTAACAATAAAAAAGCAAGGCAAAAATCATTGCCTTGCTGAAGGAGCAGTTTGTATTGCGAAGTTTTTACTGATGTATCGTTCTATATCCTGCTCAGTTTGTAATACTGAAATCTTATACTTATACGGGGGCAATCTATCCTTCAATGTTCCATGTTCATAGCCTTTCGTCCATTTGAACATGAGCTTAAGCATATACAGTCCGGGCCTGTATCCGCACTTTTCAACGCGCAGCATTTGTTTTATCCAACGCAAAATGATCCGGCACTTTCGTGTATGAACGGGCGGTTCCAACAAAATGATAGAATCAGCTTCTTGCCACAGAATTTCAAAAATCTCACGTCCCGCGTCCTCGGCCACCCAGCTCTCGCTTGACAAGACTTCATTTATTAAAAAATCCCGTTCCGATTCCGGCCTTTTTCGGGTTCCTGTTATTTTGGAATCCGGGTCAGGTTCGTAGATAACGCTGTCCATCTCAAAGTAAGTGATTCCAAACTCTTTTGATATCTTTCGGGCCAGGGTGCTTTTCCCGCCGCCAACAGGCCCGGTTATGTATATTTTGCTGACCATGGCGCCTCCTGATGTTTATTTGCGCTTGCATACTGTCGGCATTTCGTGCGATGCAAAGCCCCGCAGACTCGACTCCTACACGATTGCTTTCATATACTTATAGTACAGATACATCCCCCGGTTTACCGTGTGCTGCATTTCTGTGTCCAGCGCCATGACCGCATTTTCCATAATCTCCCGCTCTTCCGGAGTTATCGCATGGTTGCTGTAGCGGGCTTTTGCGAATATCTCCGCAATGTCTTTTAAACAGAACGTTTTATCATCCAGCCTGATCTTGTCACCGACTCTGTCCGCGAATTGACCGGCCGTCTCGTTTGGTTTTATTGCATAGCCGAAAAACTTCATGTATTTCAGCAGCACCCCGAAATAGTGCCGAACCGCCTCGTTATCCCCTTTCTTATGTACCAGCATGTTCCTGCGATAAATCCGCACCGCCCTGAACGCGACAGCCCCCAGTGCCAGCGCAGCGGCAAGAATGATCAAATAGAGACCGAATCTGTCTTGCGCGTCATCGTCTTCTGCTGCACCCGGCTGCCGTATTACGGCACCCATATCCTGCCCCGGGGTGAGCATATCGATATGATCCAGCAGGTCAAGATAATCCAGATACCACGGCGGGGCGGGGCCTCCGCTGTCCCCGGGGACTTGGAATCCGGCGCCTATGTATGGCTGCGGCAGCCCTTCTGCCGGAGTCGGCTCAAACCTGTGCCAGCCGAAGCCTTCAAAATATACCTCACCCCAGGCGTGCCCCATGGTGTTCATTACATTGTAAAATCCGTGTTCATCGGGAATCCCCCGGACTAGGAAGCCTTCAACATATCTCGCCGGCATTCCCAAACTGCGCGCCATGACTACGAATGCCGTCGCAAAATATGTACAGTAACCCATCCGCAGATCGAACAGGAAATGATCTACAAAATCCCTGTTTGGCGGCGGGAATCCGGGCAGTAACGTATACTCAAAATTCTCGGTAAGATACGCTTCCAGCAATCTTGCACGTTCGTAATCATTCGCGGCACCGGCAGTGATTGACAAAGCCAAATCGCGGATACGCTCCGGAAAATAGCTCGGCAACTCTGTGTATGTTTCGTAAATCCAATCGGCACGCGGGATTAGATAATCATTCAAAAAATCTTCAAAAGGAATCTCAAATCCGTCGTGTACAAGTGTAACTTCAGCAAAATTCTGCCCGAATACACGACGCTCACGACTCATTCTATCGCTTATATCACGCAAAACTCCCCTGTACGAATACCGCAGCATATTGCCATGCCCGCTCCACGGGAATTCGCCCTGCCCATACTCGTCTAATTCGGCAAGAATAAAGTCGTTTAAGTCGCTGAATTGAGTAAAATAACGCGTGTTCCGGGGCATACGTTCATATGCGACAACTCTGCCGTTTGTGTCGCGATAAAAGCTGATGTTCTGGTTCGGCGAAGAGATGCCTTGCAGTATTCCCGCATAAAAAACGGAAAACGTACGGTATCCCAAAATGTCGATTTCCAGCGTCCTTGTTTCAAACATATCCGCGCCGATGTCCAAGTAAAAATGTTCTATAAACGGCCCAAAATCTTCCGGACTCATACCCGGCGGCATCCTCGGCCATATTATCATCACGACTTCTCCCGTTGTTGGATGGGCGATAAAAGTTATTTCATAATATAAATCTGCAAAAATAGGGTCATCAAAGTACATATGTATGCTTGACTCTATCTCCACCAAAATATCCTCTAACTCCAATCCCGGCAGCACAACCCCGGACGGCAGGAGCATCGGGTCTAACTCCGGGTATATTTCCCATACATCCACCCATAAACTCCAGTCTACTTCTAATCCCAGCCCCAATACAATATCTTCAAACTGCCTTCCTATGCTTTCATTTGCTGACATTATACGCTCTTCAAAATAAGTTCTCACAGACATAGTGCCCGGGTACAGGTCATCCAGCAGCCATGCTGTTACTTGACTTGCTGCGCGTTCGTGCAGTTCGATATTCTGCTGCATATCGTCAAAATCCACAGGCGTACGTCCCCAGAAGCTGTTTAACCACCAGCCGCCGGTGTAGGTGTCCAGAATCGCACCGGTCAAATAAGCCGGCATTACATCCCCGTCGGCACGCAGGCGCATGATAAGCCGCTCATGCCTTTGTATATCACCGCCAAGCCGCCCTCCACCTCCGCCGAATCCGATTTGCCCCAGCGAAAAGTATCTCGGCCCGAAAGTGAAGTATATCTCGTCGTTTATAAAATGAAACGGCCTTGAAACAAAGGTATGGGTAAGGTCGCGCCGAAAATTCCGCCCCGGCACCGGCAGAAGCGCGCCGATACCCACGCAGAAAAGCGCCACATACAACGCATACATCGCGTAAGAAGCTTTTTCGTTAGACTTGCTGCTGCATTTCAGATTCAAATGCTTTATCAAATACGCCACACCACAGAAAATAAATACAAAGAAAGACCACCTTAGATTGAAAAACCTTGATGTCAAAAGTATGCTGAAAATCGCGGCCGGGACAAGGAATAAAATTAGAAATTTGAATTTAAAATATCCGAAAATCGCCACAAATAATCCGACTGCAATGTTTATGACCCATATCACGGCAGTGTCATAACCAGGGCTGAAAAATTCATCGCCGATAACGTACAGTATGGTTCTCCTGATAAAATCCGCCGCCTGATTTGCGCGGTTGGGCACGTGGATATAATACTCATAAGGATAGTACGGAACGGGATAAGTGATAAAACCTATGCCGACAAATATGATGACGGAGGCAATCAGCGCAAGGCAGACCCACAGCAGCTTTCTGCTGGAAAAGACAATTTTGATTACACCGACTGTAACAAATATCCGAACCAGGCCGGCAACGTGGCCTTGATTAAACGTCGTGGTGCTTATTAACGCGGCGACTATGCTCCACGCCAATAAGACCCCGAAAGTCATCAAAAAGACTGTGCCGGACTCCCTATTCTTTTTAATGGTTTCCACTTTATTCATCTTCTATAAAACCTCAAGCGTTTTGTATTTCTTGAAAGTTGACGCAATGCACGTTTAATTCCCGCAGCTGATTTATTTCGTCATTGTATTCGGTTTCACTAAAATAGAAAACAGTTATGTTGTTGCCATACAGACGCAAAAACCGTATAGAGTCAAAGACATTCGGGTCTAAATCCTGTATGAAAACAATCAAATTCATTGGGCCGCCATAGACGTTTGTATACTTTTTCAGGTAATCGTTGAATATGCCGAAATCCCCGAATTCCAGCGCGGCGGCGGTTCTGTATAGATAGTCAAAATCAACGGTGAAGCTTTCGTCGTCATCTGATAGACAGCGCAAAGAAACAGGATGTCCCCGATTGGTGCAATAAGCCATCGCGGATACAAGCGCTTCAACAATGGCGTCTTCCAGCTCCAGATTATCATAATTCTCCGCATTCAGTGCAGAATTGTCCATCAGTAATACAGCGGCATTTCGTTCCGTTTCCTGAAAGTCTTTGCTTATAAGCTCATTTCTTTTCGCGCTGACTTTCCAATGTATCTTTTTATATCCGTCAGTAGGCTGGTATTTCCTCAAATCCGCAATCACGCTGTAATCTTCGTCATGTCTGTGATTCTTATCCGCCGCCGCGTCCTGAACCACGGAATCCAGCGGCAGAAACGGCAAGTCAAGAATCCGCGGGGTTACTATAAACGCAAGCGTCTCATCGTGCTTTTGCTTGAATTTGAACAGCCCCAGAAAGTCATAAATCAGGAGATTATTCACGCCTACTTTGTAACTCCCCCGGTATTTGGAGCTTATGTCAAATGTCACTTCATTGTTACTAAACGGCCGCACGGAAAAATACTTTTCCTCGCTGTCAATCTGCAGTCCCGGGCCGTACATCTCAAGCCGCGCTTGAATGCAAGTCCACGGCAAAAAAGAGTTGTTCTTCACGATAAATTTAAACTGAACAACCTCACCCTTCGCGACATATTCTGTGCTTAACTCTTCCTCTATCGTAAACTGCCGCTTAAAAATCAAAGACAAAATCAGAGACAACAGCGGCAGAAGCAAAACAGCGTAAAGTGCGGCATAAGTCATCGGATCCTGATTCAAGAATACATACAACAGCATAACAGCGGCAATAATGCCGTATACTATACGATTTTTAGCCATTACATTCTCCTAGTCTAAAAGAGGTACCTTTATTTGCGAAACTATGCTTTGCACAACTTCCGGCGCAGTGATTTTTTTGAACCGTGCCTCCTGCCGCAGGACAAGCCGGTGCTCTATAACAGGCACTGCCATTTTTGCCACATCATCAGGCAGGACGTAATCCCGCTCGTTATACAACGCCCAGGCCTGTGCCGCACGGAACAGGCAAATCGTGGCCCTGGGGCTTCCGCCGAGAGAGATGTTCGGATGATCCCGTGTCTCCCTTACTATGCTGACGACATAGTCGTTTATGCTTTTGTCTATATGTATATTCGCCACACTCTCCTGAATCTTCACAAGCTCTTCGGCGTTTGAAACAGCCTGCAGTGTTCTTAACGGATTATCCACCTTGAAACGGTCCAGCATTTTGCTTTCCTCATCGGCTGTCGGATATCCCATTGATATCCGCATAAAGAACCTGTCCAGCTGCGCCTCCGGCAGCGGATACGTTCCGAGGTATTCGATAGGATTCTGTGTTGCAAAGACGATAAACGGCTGCGGCACTTGATAAGTCTGTCCGTCCACCGTGACTTGATTCTCTTCCATAACTTCAAGCAGACTGGACTGAGTCTTAGGTGAAGTACGGTTTATCTCGTCCGCCAGGATTATCTGCGACATTATTGCGCCTTGCTTATACTCAAACTCCCCTGTTTTTTGATTATACATCGAAAACCCAGTTATATCCGAGGGCAGAATATCCGGTGTGAATTGAATCCGCCTGAAAGAGCAGTCGAACGATTTCGCAATAGCCGCTACTAGGCTTGTTTTGCCAACCCCGGGCATGTCCTCAATAAGCACGTGCCCCCTGCACATAAAGGAGCACAGCGCAAATTCTATCGCTTCCCGTTTCCCGATAATTACCCGCTCCACGTTGTCAACTATATTTTTCAGTGTTGTGACCATATCTTTTTGCATAAGACTTCTCCCCCAATATTTCAGACATTCGTTCATTATAACAGTTTTTAGGCAAATTTGCAAATGTGAATTTGAGAAAATTGATGGGAATGGCCACCTCGCCACCGCCGTCCTATGTGTAGGGGCGCGCATTGCGCGTCCGCTATATCTCTGTGTTTTGCAAATGCAAACGACACGGGTGGCCATTTGCCGCCCCTACAGGGTATGCGTTGCAAAACACCCTACATTTACCAGACTGCGATGAAAGTAAATTTCCAACAAAAAGCCTGTCGGCATGACAGGCGCTTTCTTGCATCCCGCACTTGCTTTTGGGGCTAACTTGCTGTAAAATATTAATCAACCCATGTATAAGGATGTGACAATTTGTTCTCGATTGACGAGATTTCTGATATGTTAGATGAAATCGCCGCGCAGTTGCCCGCGGAAGTGTTTCATAAGCTCAACGGCGGGGTGTCGTTGCTGCCGGATACGATTCAGAGCCACAACGACCCAGGCGGCGGACTGTACACCCTCGGCCAGTACCGCTATGACCAGATGGGGCGGTACATCTATATATTTTACGGTTCGCTCTGCGCCGTGTATCCGTATGCGACGGAGAATCAAATGCGCCGGCATTTGAAAGACGTTCTGACGCATGAGCTTACGCATCATCTGGAGTCGCTTGCCGGTGAACGTGATTTGGAAATTCAGGACGCGCGGGATATGGCCGAATACATGCGCCGCAAGGGTTTGCGTTGATGATCCAGTCATGGATCGTACCCCTCCCCTACGTAGCTGCGGCTTCCATGCCGCACTGCACACACCTCTCCGCATCGCAATTGATTTCGCTTCTATGTGTCAACTATTTAGCATAAATTTTATGTGAAATTATAAGGAGGAGCAATTATGGACAACACTATGCCTGCCGCTGCGGGGACTCACGTCTTGCCGCCGCTGCCGTATCCTTACGACGCGCTTGAACCGTTAATCGACGCGGAAACTGTACAGATTCACCATGACAAGCATCACAAAAAGTATGTTGACGATTTGAACAAGGCTGAACTGGCTCTCGAAACCGCAAGGACCGCGGGGGATTACAGCTTGATAAAACACTGGGAGAAAGAGCTCGCTTTCAACGGCTCCGGGCATATTCTGCACAGTGTGTATTGGGCCATTATGACAACCCCCGACACCGGCGGAATCCCGGAGGAATACACGGCAAAGTACATAAGCTGGTATTTTGGCGGATTCGACGCGTTTAAGGCGCAATTCAAAGCCGCCGCAGCTGCTGTTGAGGGTTCCGGCTGGTGTATCCTTGGCTATAACCCGGCGTTTTCCCGCCTGGAGATTTTGCAGTCTGAAAAGCACCAGGATTTGACACAGTGGGGCGTAATCCCCATACTGGTCTGCGATGTGTGGGAGCACGCATATTACCTGAAATACAAAAACATGCGCGCGGATTACATAGACGCCTGGTGGCGGCTGATTAACTGGAACGAGGTTGAGAAGCGATTCATAAAATCCGCGCGGGGAACGCTGCCGCTTACGGTTCTGTAGAAGTATCGCACACTAAGAACGTTTTCCGCCGCTGGAAGTGCAGGAGATGAACTATGAAAAAGCTATTGATTTTAGCATTCGCTATTACGATAATGTCAACCCTGTTTGCATGTAGCGCACAGGATACAGAATATGACGACACAAATATTACAAGAGACGACACAACTACAAAAGCTGACAGTGCAGCTACAACAAACGAAGACGCAACAGAGCCGCGAATTGTAAGGGCGCCTGCAGGTAGTGCGTGGGTAGACTATCTGACCTTTGAGCAGGTCTTACTACATGTAAGCACCGACATAGTAATCGCAAATTATGTTGGCAGCCGCCCCTTTGGGGAAACTGTGACAGAGTTTGAGTTCACTGTATTGGACAGGATTTTAGGCTATGCAGCCGACACCATATTTGTTTACGCGTCAAATGTTAATGAATCTGTTATGGGGGATACGGAAGGATTGAGATATAATCCAAGCACGTTAACCTTTAACAGCGGGACGGACTATTTACTGGTACTCAGAAAGCTGGGAGGTGCCTATATGAAAACACATCCCGATGGGTATGTGTTTTCTAGGAACCTTATCATCAACCTAGACAATCTGGATTTAAGCACAATGTACAACGAGTCCCTGTCACTTCATACAACTGAGATTAATTTCAACAGCAGGAGTCTTGATAGGGAGCAACTGCTTGCCTTTATAGCTGAGAAAACGGCAAACAATACGCCAGGGAGAGGGCATATACGCTCTAAAAACATTGTAGATATCGTCACCGGTTCACCGTATATCTTGATTGTTGAGATTAACGAATTTATTGCTAGGGCTGCAACTGATTTTATGCATAATGCCACATGCTTTGTCACTGTTGTCGAAGTGCTTGAAGGAGATATAGACGTTGGGCCTGAGACGATGGTTTTCTTCGCTGACACAGTGCAACCCGGGGAAAGGCACATCGTTGCAGCTGAGCGGTTAGATGGCGGCTCCTTCCTCGTCTTCACCTCCCGCAACAGCCTGTTCCGACTCGACCAACGTGACGAGATTCTCGCAATATTGAGTGATTAGGGCGGCTAAAGTAAGGATTAACAGCAAACGCCTGCCGGCAATTTTCAGCCCGGCAGGCGTTTTGTGTTGCTATAAACGTCGGGGATGCGCTATGTATTCCAAAATTCCCGCACCGCTATACATCAATATCTATATTGTTCATATTACGCTCTCCATCGCCATGGGGATTGTGCGCCTGCTGGGTAATCTCCATGCTTCTGGATGCGTTTCTGAATTTTATCCGCGACTGCCGGATTTCGTCCAGCGCCGAGGCAAGGGCATCTTCACTGCGTTTCATCGCATCGTCCACATATTCGTTCGCCACGCGTCGCAGCTCGTTTGAATTCCGCTCCGCATCTGAAACAATTTCCCTGCTCTGCTCATTCGCGATGCGCAGAACATCCTGCTCGTCAATCAATTGCCTTGCACGCTCTTCTGCGGCGCGGCGGATAGACTCCGCCTCACGCTTAGCGTTGTTTATGAACTCCGCCCTAGCGTCAATCAGACGCTTTGCTTCCGCCACTTCAGACGGAAACTGCGCTTTGATTTCATCCAAGATATCCAGCGCCTTGTCACGCTCTATCACGCATTTCTCCGCACCCAGCGGAAGACCCCATGCCTCCGATATCATCGCGTGGAGCATTTCCAGCAATTCCTGAACTCTGCCACTCATATTCTTACCTCCACTTTTCCGCTTTTTTTTGAACGTCTTCAATTATCTCTTTCGGCACAAAAGCCCGCAGATCCGCACCGTATTTCGCCATCTCTTTTACAACTGTTGAGCTAAGATAAGTATATTTCTCACTCGACGGCATGAAAAACGTCTCAATTCCCTGGTCAAGCTTTCTGTTGACCAGCGCGATCTGAAACTCCCTGTCAAAGTCCGACACCGCCCGCAAGCCTTTGATTATTACCTTGGCACCCCTGCCTTGCATATATTTGACAACAAGTTCGTTTGATGTTTCCACCACCACATTCGGGAACCTTGCAACAGTGCGCTTGATAAGCTCTACCCGCTCCTCACGATTAAACATCGGGTCCTTGCCGGAGTTGACCATGACGCAGACATACAGCTTATCGAACACAGCCGCAGATCTTCTTATAACATTCAAATGGCCGAGAGTTATCGGGTCAAAACTCCCGGGGTAAACGGCGATACTCATAATTTGCACCTATTATTGTTTTGTCTTGCCCCCGAGATACACGCGGTGTGCGTAGGGGCGGGGATTGCGGGCGCACAATGTGCTCCCCTGCAGGGGTTGAAGCGCCGAACACAATAGCACCCCGTAGGGACGACCGCCCCGGTCGTCCGCGGGACACAGAGGACTGAGTCCCCTGCAAGTTATTTCACGTACTTTGTTATTCTTACGCCGCCGTATTTGTATTCTTTACACGTGCCGAACGGCAGCATTTCCGGCAGTATTTCTTTTGTTTCGCATATGATTATACCATGTTCGTTCAATTTGTCAAATTCTATGATTTTTTGCAATGCTTGCATGGTAATCCCCGAATCATACGGAGGGTCGATAAAAATCAAGTCAAACTTCTCGTCGGAGTTCAAAAACGCAAGGGCGTCACAGAAATACACCACCGCCGACTCTGCGAACCCGCACAGTCTCAAATTTTCACGAACCAGCTCCGCCGACTCGCGTTTTGAATCGACAAACGTCACGGACTCGGCACCGCGTGACAATGCCTCAATTCCCAGCTGACCGGTGCCGGCAAAAAGATCCAGGACTTTTCTGCCCTCAATATCAAATTGTATGATATTGAAAATCGACTCTTTGACTATATCGCTCGTCGGCCTGATATCAGCCCCAACCGGCGATTTCAACTTCCGCCCCCTGGCAGTTCCGCTTATAATTCTCATTTTTTACCCATCGCTTTCAATTTAGTCGTTCTATTGCCCCAGTATTGCCATAATCTCGTCGCGTTGATCCATGCGGAATAAGCTGTTGCGGGAGGTGAAGACGAGGAAGCCGGGGACATCCTCCTCTAGCCTCTCAACCGCAACGATGTGCCTTTCACCGGTTTGCACTGTGTCGGCGAAAAAGACCGCCTCCACTTCAACCCCAACATCAATATCACCTTCGAGCACCTCAACAACAGTGACATAATAGATGTCGGTGGACATCCAGTCGCTTGTACCGCTATTAAGGCTGCGTGGCTCACCGATTTCAACGACCAAGACATAGGGCGATCCAGTGACGATGTCTACGATGTTATCTGAGCGGATGTGGTCTCTCCCCGGCGGATTATTCGCCGTTTTCTCGGTGATAAACGCAAGCAGCTCTTCCCTGTCAAGGCTCCGGCTGTTGAAATTAATTTCAGACGCATGGAGTGACACGGGTTCGTTGTACATTGTGCTTCCTGTCGGATTGTCTAAGTCGATGATAAGACCATTGATAAACAAAAACCCGTCAGGATGTAATTGTGCCATAGCAAGCCACAACCTTTCAAGCACCAACAAATAGTCAGTACCGCTACTAAAGGTTGACTCGCTTGGGTTATATGACGATGCCCCCATAACGCCCATAACAGATGCATACGCGTTTTCCGCGTAAACAAATATGGTGTCCGCGGCGTTGCCCAAAACTCTGTCCAACACAACAAACTCAAACTCCACCAATGTCGCCCCAAAAGGTCGGCTGCCAACATAATTTGCGATTACTATATCAGTGCTGACCAGCAAGGCCTGCTCAAAGGTCAGGTACTCTATCCGCATGCTGCCTATAGGCGCTCTTACAATTTGCGGTTCTGCTGAATTGCCAATCATTGCATCTGCCTCGTTTGTAATAGTTGTGTCATCAGGTTCTGTATTCGTTGCGCTGCACGCAAACAGGGTTAACATTATCGTAATACCCAATACTAAAATCATTAGCTTTTTCATAGTGTATCTCCTTTCTCGTTATTAAAATGCCCATATATCTTCTCCGCAACATTTTTCGGCACCACTTTTGATAATTCCTCAACATCCGCTTTCGAGATCGCTTTCAAACTGCCGAAACTTTTCAGCAGATCATTCCTGCGCTTTTCGCCGACGCCTTCTATCTCATCGAGCTTTGATTTAATCGTGTTCTTCGACCGCAAAGTTCTGTGATACTCAACAGCGAATCTGTGCGTCTCCTCCTGTATCGTGCCGATCAGCGCGAACGCGGCGGGGTTGCCTGTGATGCCTATCTCCTCCCCATCCGGCGACATCAGCGCGCGCGTTTTGTGCTTGGAATCTTTGACCATGCCGAACACCGGCAGATCGACGCCCGCCGCAATAAGCTCCGCCCTCACTGCGGCGGCGTGGGTTGCGCCTCCGTCAACCAGCAGGAGATCAGGCAACTCGGCAAATTTACTGTCCGCCTCGCTATGCCGCGCCATTCGCCTTTGTATAACCTCTTTCATACTGCTATAATCATCCGGCCTTTGCACCGACTTTATCTTGAAACGCCTGTAATCTTTTTTATACGGCCTGCCTCTTACAAAAACAGTCATCGACGCGACGATATCTGACGCCCCGGTGTTTGAGACATCGTACGCCTCAATACGCGCTGACAAATTCGGGAGTTTTAGCGCATTTTGCAGCCACTCCAGCGTTTTCAGCGCCTTTTCCTCTTTGGTTGAAACACGCTCCGTCTCTTCCCTGGCGTTTATATTTGCCGTCTCGACAAGTTTCAACTTATCGCCGCGCTGCGGGATTAATATCGTTACACGGCGGCCCGCTATCTCGGTGAACAGCTTTTCAAGCAGCTCCGAATCCGGCGTGGCGAACGGCAGGCAGATTGTCTTCGGCAGAACGCCGCGTTTTTCGTAATATTGCCTGACAATGCCTGACATCGCATCCGGGTCGTCTTCAAGCGGCGTGTCGAACAGCTCGAAATCCTTTGAGATCAGATTGCCGTCCACGTAATGCAGAACCGTAAAACAACTTTTCACCGGGCCGCGGAAAAATCCCGCAACGTCAGTGTCAGCCATTGAGCCTGCAATGACAAGCTGCTTCTGCTCCAGCAATTGCACGGCGCGGAGCCTGTCGCGTTTCTCGGCCGCGAGTTCAAACGAGAGATTTTCTGCGGCTTCATCCATCTCTTTTGTAAACTTTTCAATCAGCGCCGCCGTTTTGCCGTGAAAAATATCCACCGCCGCCTCAATTGATTCCCTGTACTCCGCCGCTGTCGCGCCTTTCTGGCAGTATGCCCGGCACGCGCCTATATGATAATGCAGACACGGGCGCTCTTTCCCGGCGATTTTGGCAAAATCTTTCCCGCAAGTCGGGATTTGCAGCGCTTTGCAGACAGTCTCAATCGCCTCCCGCGTGACGCTTCTGTTGCCGTACGGGCCGAGGTATAACGCCCCATCCTTCTCTTGCTTTCGGGCGATTGTAAACACGGGATATTCCTGTTTTAAATCCACCCTAATAAACTGATAGCCCTTATCGTCCCGCAGCCGTATGTTATACTTCGGCATGTGGTGCTTGATAAGCGAATTCTCCAGCACCAACGCCTCGAACTCGGAGTTCGCGATTATCACGTCAAAATCGGCGATTTTTTCGACAAGCGCATAAGTTTTAATATCATGCACACCGCTGAAATAGCTGCCGACCCGGTTTTTCAGTTGCTTCGCCTTGCCGACATATATGACCTTGCCGGACTTGTCCATCATTATATAAACACCCGGCAGCTGCGGCAGCGCCAGCGATTTTTCACGCAGATTTTCCAATACGAGAAATCCTCCCAAGATTTATACATGCAGAAGTGTCCGTTTTATTTGTCTGTGGAAAATGCTTATTAACCGAAGTTTGAATAGTGCATAATCAACAAAATCCTAAACAGGACATCGCATTGCACTTTCAATTTGTTTCGCCAATCTGTTTCAAGTGCAATTCCGCTGTATGGACTCCAATAAAATGAATTTTTGGTTGTAGAACACTTGAAATTCAGATTTAAATCCTCGTCAATCAGTGTAAGCATTGCTTCATATTCGTTTTTCAATACAGCAACACGGTTGAGAATCCCGCACCGCGCATACAGTTCCATAATGTCAAACCATGAAGGGCTTACGACTTCATCATTTATTGAGCCGTCAGTAATAGACGTAAAAAGGAACGACCAGCACGGGCTTATGAATTGCCCACGTTTGTAGGTGTAAACATCAACGCCGGATTGCGAGAAGGTAGAAAGGCGACTCACACACTCAGCCAGAAGGGATTTATTTTGTTCGCTCCGCCAGCTTTGGCTGTAAGCAAGCATACGAAGATGGTACATGCACGGCCACAACACGCCTTTTTTGAAACAAGCCTTCCTCCTGTGCGTATCAACCGCATCTTCAGATTTTTCATAATTTAACACGTTCGCAAAATTGGCAAGGGAAAAATCAACATCGTGTTTCAAGTCGATAAAATGACCTTTGGGCAGACGATATTCGTACCCCGCTCTCAGAATAATTGAGCTTCTGTATAGATATAACCCGAAAGATGTATATGAATAATCATTATCGGGTGCTTTTGGTTCTTTAAAACTGTATGCCAAATCGAAAGGTTCTTTCTGCAAAAGGCAGTTTACCGCTTTTGAAATATATTCGTTATCATGTGGGAAACCCTTCTCTGCAAGGTATCGAAGACCGACTTCCATGTTATCGTAATATTTGCCACCGACATAGTTGCCATGAAAGGCATCACCAAACCAACCGTCAGGTTTTTGCGACCGAACGATGAGTTGGACGATTTTTTGCAGGATTATTTTTTCTAAAAGTCCGGCTTCCTCGTTTGGGGATAGGCAACCAAACACTTCCTTTTTAACGCGCAAGACAATGGACGGGTCGGCGTTTTCAAGCAGGAAGTCTGCTATCTGTTGTTTCATAGTTAATCTCGCATTATATAAATTTTCTGCACCGATTTGCTTGCCATTTTCAATAATTATAACACAGCCATCACCGCAAGCTCAACGATATTTTACAAAACCCGATTCTTGTAGTACAATAACACACAAAGGTGGGATACTAAATGCTGGGGCTTGAAAAAAATTCTGAACATACCGTGACAATTGAGAGCTACAACTCATCCGGCTCCGGTGTTGCGCGGATTGATGGGCTTGTTGTTTTTGTCAAGGGTGCGATAAATGGCGAGGTTTTGAGGATCAGGATTCTCAAAGTAACCAAAGGCGCGGCTTTTGCGAAGATTGTGGATATCATAACCCCCTCGTCGCACAGGATCATTCCCGCGTGTGAAAGCTTCGGCAAGTGCGGCGGCTGCGATTTTTTGCACATGGATTACGCCGAGGAGCTGGAGCTAAAACGTCGGCGCGTGGAGGATTCGCTGAAGCGTATCGGCGGGTTTGATATCAGCGTCGCGCCGGTCGTTCCGTCCGAGGCTCAGGAGGAGTACCGCAACAAGGCAATCTTCGCCATCGAGAACGTGGACGGACACGCTATCGCCGGATTTTACCGGGAGCGCAGTCACGATATCATCCCGGCGGAAAACTGCTTGATTCAGACCGATGTGTCCCGCAGAGCGGCGGTAGCAGTCACCCGCTGGATGGATTCCTGCGGAATCCCCGCCTATGATGAAAAGACACACAAAGGAGCAATCCGCCGTGTGTTCTGCCGGTACGCCGCCGGAACTGATACGGCTCAGGTTGTAATCACAACCGCCGACAAGCGTTTGAATCATTTGGATCAGCTTATAGACGAGATCAAAAGAAGCTGTCCCGAAGCCGCCAGCATTATTTTGAATGTCAACAAAACACACGGGAACACAGTTCTCGCGGGATCGTTCCGCACTATCTGGGGCGAAGACGCTATCACCGACGAGCTATGCGGCTTAAAATTCAAACTGTCGCCGAGGTCGTTCTATCAGATCAACCGCGTTCAGGCCGAGAAGCTGTATCTCAAAGCGTTGGAACTCACCCAACTCAGCGATGACGACTTAGCCGTAGACCTATATTGCGGCGCGGGTACGATAACACTGTTGCTGGCGCAATCCGCCGGACGCGTGATCGGCGCGGATATAACGGACGACGCGATTATCGACGCCCGCGAAAACGCCGAACGTAACGGCATCAGGAACGCCGAATTTATCTGTGCCGACGCGTCCGCGGCGGCTGAACAGTTGAAGAACACAAAGCTCACTCCCGCCGCCGTAGTCGTTGACCCGCCCAGGCGTGGACTCACGCCGGATGTGATACAGACGATCTCCGACATGTCGCCAAAGCGTGTTGTATACGTCTCCTGCGACCCGGCAACGCTGGCGCGGGATTTACGGGCATTTTGCGACCTTGGGTATGAACTTTCCGACGTGACGGCGTTTGACATGTTTCCAAGATGTGCACATGTAGAGACGGTAGCGTTGTTGCGAAAGAACGATATAAAGTGTTATGTATGTGATGAATTTTTAGATAAAAACACACATCTTGAGCATATAATCCCAAATGCAATTGGCGGGTTTCTCAAATCGAAAAAATTAATCTGTAATGCTTGTAATGGAAAATTGGGTAAAATAGACTCAAAGTTGAGCGATCAATTACTTTTCATTTCGAATATGATAGGAATTAAACGCGACAGAGGGAAATCTCCCTCGTTTCAAACCTCTGATGGAATAGGATATATTAAGCCTGGAGGTGAGTTTATCCTACACAAACCAACTATTCGCAGACGTGAAATTAAAATTTTGGAAGGTGGGGCTGAAATATCAGCTAATATTTCAGCCCCACCTTCCAAAATGGACGAACAAATAAAAAGTATAGAAAACGAACTTAGACAAAAGGGCGTGCCGGAAGAAAAAATATCAGAGGTAATTAATACAGCAAACGCAGCCAGAATTCGCTATTATCAAAAAAATTCAACTTCCATTAGCTTTGATCTTGGCGACGATGGGTTCCGTGCAATTACAAAAATCGCTGTAAATTTTTTCATTCATAAGGGCGGAGATGCTAAACACATCAAACACCTATTACCATACATCCAGAACAACGAAGAAATAGAGTGTGTTAATTTTTATTACCCAGAAATGGAAATCATTGAAAATCGAGATAATGATATATTGCATTCAATAATTATCATCGGAAACAAAAAGCAGAAACTATTATACGCATATGTAGAATTATTCAATTTTCATAAGTGTGTAGTATTGCTTAGCACTGAATATGAGGGCGATTGTTTTTGTGAAAACTATTTTTTAAATGTTCTCAACGCACCTAACACCACAAGTAAAAAATTCAACTTATGTATTTCTAAAAAAGCACTTATTAATGCTGTCCAAGAAAAGGAATTTCCCATTAATGAATTTAAGAGTGCGTATGGTAAACTAATGGCTATTGTACACAAAAAGTGGCGATCCAATCAGCTTGCGGATATTGTTGAACGTTCTTTCAATAAGTTCCCAAAAGGAATCTTAATGAACGAAGAAATGTTTAATGAACTTATGAAAGAACTCATTCCTTTTATTGTATCTCAAATCCCTTGTGAGGATGATGTATAACGATACTGCTGCCTTTTGCAAAAAGTCTAATTTAATCTGGGAGAGAACATTTATGGAAAACAGCCTTTCTAATGATAGAACCGCGAAAGAATTGTTTGAACTTTTGGCGCAAACAAGCTCCAGTCTTGCCAAAAGAGATATTCTGATCGAAAACGGCGAGAATGAGCGTTTTAAGCTCTTGCTTAAATATCTGCTGAACCCGTTTTTAATTACCGGGATCTCCACAAAGAAAATCACGAAAGCGACAGAGAAAGAGCCGGGGCAGATTTTTGACTCTTTCCCGGATTTGATGGAATATCTGTTCGCCAACAACACCGGCACCGATGAAATAATCGCGAGTATTCAGCATTTTTTGAACAAACAGGATGACGACATGCGGGATTTTTACGTCTCAATAATAACAAAAAGCGCGCGGCTTGGCTGTGATATCAAATCGGTAAACAAGGCGTTCGGCAAAGATTTTATACCGCAGTGGGAAGTGCAGCAGTCATATAATCTTGAAAAATCCCCGTTGAAAGAAGACGAATGGTTCAGCCTGAGCCAAAAACTAAACGGCGTGCGCGGGACGTTTTTTGAGGGCAGGATTTTCAGCCGTCAGGGCAAGGAGTTCCTGGGTCTGGAGCATATCATTGACGATATAAAACAGCTCTTCTCCGACCCGGAAAACTGGGTGCTGGACGGCGAGCTTATTCGCGTTAATACAGAGGGCGTCCCGGACAACGAGAATTTCAGAATCGGCACCGGGATATTAAGTCAGGACGAAGCCGACAAGAGCTGTATGCGCCTGATTGTGTTCGACATCCTGCCCGCCGCCGAATTCTCCGCCGGTGAAAGCGAACTGCGCTACAAATCCCGCCTTGTCGTATTGAAAAATTTACGCGAAAAAATCACCGAATTGGATTTGCGTAATATCGCAACGATTGATATCCTGTATTCCGGCGACAATACAGCAATGATTGATTATTATCTGGAAAAGATGGTTCTTGAGGGCAAAGAAGGGCTGATGCTCAACCGCGACAGCAAGTATTATTGCAAAAGGCACAACGGCATTTTGAAAGTCAAACAATTTTATGCAGTTGATTTAAAAGTGCTTTCCGTTGAAGAGGGTTCCGGCAGATTAAAAGGCAAACTCGGCGCTTTTGTCGTAGACTATAAAGGCGGCAAGCTGAACGTGGGTTCCGGAATGTCGGATGAACAGCGCGAAGAGTTCTGGGCGGATCGCGAATCCCTCCCCGGCCGTGTGATTGAGGTGAAATACAAAGAAGAAAGCAGCGACAAAAAAACCGGGGCGCGAAGTTTGCAATTCCCGATTTTCATTTCGCTGAGAGAACCGGGTAAAGAAGAGAGTTATTATTAATTTTTAACTTATGCCGGAATTTTATCAGGGCGTGTTTTACTTTCTTGTA
Source organism: Oscillospiraceae bacterium (assembly GCA_009785525.1). GTDB lineage: Bacteria > Bacillota > Clostridia > Oscillospirales > Oscillospiraceae > WRMH01. The sequence goes on from WQWC01000001.1 coordinate 132,565, forward strand.
AACACGCCCTGAACATTTTGTATGTCCCTATTCCTCGTTGCAAATCACAACATTCTTTATCGCGCCGCGTTCCGAGTCGTTCAGCGCTTCTTGAATATCGTCCAGCTTGAACCTGTTTGTCAACAGCGCGTCGATATCTATCTGGCCGGTGCGGTACATTTCCATGTACTTCGGAATATCGCGCCTCAGCGTGACCGCGCCCATTACGCTGCCTGTCATTCTTTTGCCCAGCAGGAACTCAAAAAAATTAAACGCTTCCATGCCCTCGTCCCGCGGATGTCCGTGCCCCACAATAACCATTTGCCCATAGTCAGCGGTGAGGTTGAACGTTATTCGCTTAACCCCCGGCCCCGCGACAGCTACCATACTGTGATCAACGCCGTAACCGTTCGTGATGGCCCGAACCGCTTCGGCGACATTCTCGACTTCGTTTGGGTTGATACAGTGCGTCGCGCCGAATTTTTTCGCGGCTTCCAGCTTTTCTGGCTTGGTGTCAATCGCTATAATCGGCACGCAGCCGCAGTGTTTTGCTGCCATGATTGCCGACATCCCGACACCGCCGCAGCCTGTAACGGCGTACGATTCGCCGGGCTTTGGCTGCGATCTGTTCAGTACCGCCCCGAAGCCTGACATAAATCCGCACGCCAACGCAGAACCGATTTCAAAAGGGATATCGTCGTCCAGCTTACAGAGCATGGCTTCATGCACGTTCGTGTACGTGGCGAATCCTGCAGTCCCGGAACATGTTTGAATCACGCGCTCCCCATTCAGGCGCGTAAAGCAGCTATCCACACGGAATGACATCGGCGGAATATTCTCGCAGAACCAGTGTCTGTCGTGCAGACATTGATCGCAATACCCGCAGCCTTGGCGCACTTCGGTACACAGCACCCGGTCGCCCGGTTTAACATAAGTAACCTTGTCCCCGATCTCGGTAACAATCCCGGCGATTTCATGCCCGGCGGCCCCGGGACCTTCATATTCGCCGTGCTCGCCGGTATTGGCATGGATATCGCTGTGGCAGATCGTACACGTCATAACTTTCAGCCTGACGTCGTACTCCCCCAGATCGTCGAGTTCAACCTCCTCAACAACAACCTCACGCCCCATCCGCGGAGCCAACGCAAGCTTCACACGCATTTTTGCCATGCTCTTGCACCTCTTTTCATTCTTTTTGATTTGTGCTATTATAACATAAACGTCAAAGAAAATGAAGGAGAGATTTTTTATGGATACCACCGCGATTAGAGCGCTGCTGCAGCTATATTTCGACGCAAGCTTTGAGTCCGACGGCGAGAAAATGGCGAAAGTTTTCCACGATGCCGCGCACATCTACGGCCACGGCGATGACGGGAGTTTGCTCGACACGCCGAAAGCCCCGTTTGTGGCCCTGATAAGCTCATTCCCACTCGGTTCATCAGACCCGGCGTTCGTCAGAGATGACGAGATACTATCAATCGACTTCACCGGTGAAAACACGGCAGTGGCTCGTGTACGGTTGAGAATGGGCGGCATTGTTTTTACTGATGTTTTGAGTTTGATTTGTATTGACGGCGAGTGGAGTGTGATATCTAAGCTGTACTCTGGTGTTACGGTGTAATGGAGGGCCAATGATGAGTGAAAAGGATTTATCTTTAGCATTCGCAGAAGCTGCAGCAAAGGAAAGTGTCAATAAGCTTGCAGAAGCAATTTGGTGGGTTCTTCCCTTATTTTGGAATACAACGTAAAGCGGTAGATGCATATATCACCGAAATAACCAATAGCAACTTGTCCCCAGAGATAAAGGCAATGACAATAGCCAACACCAAAAAAACTTTTAAAGAGTTTAAAAATCAGGCCGCTATTGCCGAAATCGCTATGAAAAATGCAAAAACAGGAACTGACTTTAATGAATCGTCCAAGGTGGATGACGACTGGTTGGCGCGGTTTATGGACGCTGCAAAATTTGTATCAAATGAGGACATGCAATTTGTCTGGGGCCGTATTCTGGCAGGAGAATTTGAGAAGCCTGGTTATACACCACCTCAAATGACTAGAGTGTTGTCAGAAATTACACTAAAATATGCACAAATATTCACGACACTTTGCAGCTTGAGATCGAATATGCTGGTGTGTGACTCGCGTTCTAAACTTCTCGCTCAATCAAATAAACTGATCATCAACTACAAAGACCCAATTTTTGAAACGATACAAATCAATTTCAAGACACTAAGTGAGCTACATAACTATGGGTTAATTGAATTTAGTACAATGGGATTCATTGATAAATTACAAAAGGAAATCTATCCTGAGCTTTTCTTAAAATATGGAAACGATGTGATAAAGGTGATTGATTATCCTGATAATCAATTTCCAATTGGTCAAGTATTATTAACTGATGTTGGTGCGTGTCTAGCTAACATTACTGAAACACAAACTGTGGAAGGTTATTTAGAAAGTCTCAAAACGTACCTTACGAAAAATAACGTGAAACTATCTGAAAAGCAAGAAATCTGGGGCATCGATGAGCCTATCCCACAACCATCCCCATCAACGCCGTCCACGTGAGACACTCCACCACACCATCAGCCATCAACCCAGCATCCCGCTGGAACGCAACAACCGCACGCTCCGTCATCTCCCCAAACATCCCGGACAATCCCCCAGTGGCGAACCCCAGCGTGTTCAACGCTTGTTGCAGCACCAGAACATACGCCCCGACGCTGCCGAGACTCTGCATAGGGTATCCCCCGGTACCGCAGGCCGGAACGCCGCGGCGTTGATCGAAATGCACCCATCTCGGTGTGCGCCAGGCGGGGTCTACATAGCTCCATATCCCGGAGGTGATCGCCAAGTCTCGCAGCTCCGCCCGCTGCGCGTCGTTCAGATTTTGCCCAACGTCAAACGCGAGTCCGGCATAGTGCTGCGACATCGGCGAGTGCCCGCCTTCCGACGGGAGTCTGAACGCGAATCCGACATGAATCGGTCTGCCGTATAAGGCGCGAAATCGATTCCAAGCCTGCATTGCCCGCTTTTCCGTCCAGAGCAAATCACTGCGGCTGCTACCGCGGAACTCGCGAACCCGCAGCGTGCCGCCGGTGATATACGGCATCGGGTCGCTCTCCCCGCTTGTATACGTCTCCATTATATATGTGTCATTGTTGAAAACCCTGATCGTTGCCATGAGCTATTTCCCCCAAAAAGTATGTTGTTAATAATTTATGCCGATTTCAGGAGGGTTGTTACAATCCGGTTGACAATCCGCGCGTCCTATGCTACTATTAAGAGGAGAAAAGCTGTGATGGAAACCAAGTAAGAGCGCGTATGCCCGAAAGAGAGTTGCCGGATGGTGAGAGGCGCGGGGCTAAACGTTTCCGAATACATTTCCGTAGCCGCCCGCCGAAATCCCGGTTCAGCCGGGCCGCGTAGGCGTGAGCCGTGTGGTGCGCGTTATTGCACCGGGTGCCCCGCACCCGCTAAGGCCGTTTGCCGTGAGGCGGCGGTGAATCAGAGGTGGTATCGCGTTTATTCGCCCTCTGTCCGTGTTAGGACAGGGGTATTTTATATTTTCGGGAGGATTTAGCATGACACTATACGAAGAACTGACAGCCCGCGGCCTTATCGCGCAGGTGACGAATGAGGCGGAAATCAGCGAGATGATAGACAACGGTAAAGCCACGTTCTATATCGGTTTTGACCCGACGGCCGATTCACTGCATGCCGGTCACTTTATGGCGCTGTCTTTTATGAAACGGCTGCAAATGGCGGGCAACAAACCTATCGCCCTTGTCGGCGGCGGCACCGGCATGATCGGCGATCCATCCGGCAGGACCGATCTGCGCAACATGATGACTGTTGAAGATATTGAACATAACTGCGAATGTTTTAAAAAGCAGATGTCAAAATTCATTGACTTTTCTGAAGGTAAGGCGCTGATGGTAAACAACGCCGACTGGCTACTCAACCTGAATTATGTGGATTTTCTGCGTGAATTCGGCGTGTGCTTTTCCGTCAACAGAATGCTGGCGGCAGAGTGTTATAAACAACGGCTCGAGCAAGGGCTCTCATTCCTTGAGTTCAATTATATGATCATGCAGAGCTATGATTTCTACGAGCTTTTTCTGCGGCACGGCTGCAACATGCAGTTCGGTGGAAACGACCAATGGTCAAACATGCTCGGCGGGACTGAGCTTATCCGCAGAAAGCTCGGCAAAGACTCGCACGCTTTGACAATCACACTGCTGTTGAATTCTGAGGGCGACAAAATGGGTAAAACGGCAAAAGGCGCGGTATGGCTGGATGCTGAGAAGACCAGTCCGTTCGAGTTCTATCAATACTGGCGCAATGTTGCAGACGCCGACGTTATAAACTGCCTGAAGCTGCTGACATTCCTGCCGCTTGAGGAAATCTTGGAAATGGAGAAACTGCAAGGCCAGGAGCTCAACCGCGCAAAAGAAGCTTTGGCTTACGAACTGACATCGCTGATTCACGGGCAGGAAATTGCCGAGCGTGAACGTGATACCGCGCGTGACCTGTTCAAATCCGGCGGAGCTGCCGATATGCCAACGGCGGAACTCACGGCATCCGACTTCACCGAAGGCACGATTGATATTTTGTCTATATTGCAAAAATCCGGCCTGTGTCCTTCTAAGTCAGAAGCTCGCCGAGCTGTCGAACAAGGCGGCGTTGAGGTAAACGGCGATAAAGTAACGTCTTTCAGCGCAAGTTTTACTCCGGATGATTTTTCCGACGAGGGATTGATTATCCGGCGCGGCAAGAAAAACTTCCGCCGCATTATCTGCAATTAATATTTGTAAGGGCGCGCATTGCGCGTCCGTGAATCTTGTTGCATTTCCGAGAGATTTGCACGGACGGTCAATGGCCGCCCCTACAACGGGTACAACAGACGCATATGTTGTTTTAAAATGTGCCTCAATATTTTTCGATAACAATTGACAGCGATCCCTATTGATTATATAATATCAATTAGAGTCAAGTTTTAATAAGGAATGATATTATGAAAGAACGGAATACATTACAACGAAAAATAGTGTCAGATGCGATTGAGTATTGTCCACCCCATTTTTCCATTGAAGACCTATACAGCATAATCAAGGAAGAGTATCCCTCAATCAGCAAAACTACAGTTTACCGTAATCTCCGCCAGCTTGCGAAAAACAGTCAAATCCGTCAGGTAGTTTTGCATGACGGGTTGGAACGGTATGAGCGTAACTCCCCGTTTCACTATCATTTTAAATGCGTAACATGCGATGGGATTTTTGATATAGACACCGGGGTTTTGTCCCAGGTCGAGTTTGGGAAAATCAGCAAACTGGTCGAAGAATCTTACGCGCTCACTGTTGAGCAGCATTACGTGATGTTCAAAGGCAATTGCAATTCTTGCGAATAGGCCATGCCTGAGTAGTAAATTTGCATAACTGCCGATTATAGGTTTTATGCATGATTGCCAAAACACACAATTGACTTTTCCTCGTTAAAGCGCTATAATTTTTCAATAAGTTATTTCAGATTTTTAGAGGAGGATTATAAAATGAAGAAGAGAACATTGAAAGTTTTTAGTTTGGTACTGGTTCTTGTCATGGCGCTTGGCCTGTTGGCCAGCTGTGCGAACGATGACAACAGTGATGTTAACGAAATCACCATCGGTATCTTGGCACCGCTGACTGGGGGTGCGGCATACTTCGGTGAATCCGTCCGCAACGGACTTATGCTGTACATAGACGAGTTTAACGCACGCGGTGGATTGCAGATCAATCCCATTTTGCGCGATGAGGAAGGTAACATGACCATCGCTGTCACCATGTACAATTATCTTGTGGATCAAAACGTGACCGCGATTATCGGCAGCGTAACCAGCGACCCGACAAGGGCTATTGTCCCGCTTGCTTTTGAAGATAATATGCCTATGATCACAGCCTCCGCTACCCATGCGGGCGTCACGGTTCATCCGGACACCGGCCAGGTATTCACCAATATGTTCCGCTCCTGCTTTATTGATCCGTTCCAAGGTACAAAGATGGCAGATTTTGCCTTTGAGGAATTGGGTGCGCGTACAGCCGCTGTTCTGTACAGCAACGAGATTGCCTATTCCATCGGCTTGATGGAAGCGTTTATACACAGAGCCGAAACGCTTGGGCTTGAAATTGTCCATATCGAAAGACACGCCGACCATGCTGTTGATTTCGTTGGTCAGCTTACTAACATCGCGGCTCACAATCCGGATGTTCTGTTTGTTCCGGGATATAATTACCATGTCGCATTGATCGGACCGCAAAGCGTTACAGCCGGACTCACCGATACCGTACTTCTCGGCGCTGACGGCTGGGCCGGTTCGCTTGAACGCATGGAGCATGACCCGTCAAGTATTGAAGGTTCGTTCTTTATGACCGGCTTCACCCATGAGTCTACAGAACAGCATGTGCTGGACTTTATCTCCAGATTTGAAGCTGAGTATGGCATTCCGCCGAACATGTTCGCTGCCCAGGCGTACGATGCCGCGATGATTCTTATCGCCGCAATTGAGCGGACGCTGGCCGCGACCGATTACGAGCCGGACAGCGAAGCATTCAGACTCGCATTGATAGACCAAATGTCGGCCACCGATATCCAGGGCGTCACGGGTCGTATCACTTTTGACGAGTTCAACAACCCGCAAAAGACAGCGTTTATCATCCACATTGTAGATGGCGTAGAAAGATTCTGGGGAACGTTCTAAAAAGTTGATAGTATACAGTTGACAGTTGACAGTTAACGAAAGACCGGGCAAGGCGCATAACTGTCAACTGTCAACTTTCAATTGTCAACTGTACGTAAGGAGGTCTGGCAATGCTGCTTGTCTCGCAATTAATCAACGGACTCCAGTTGGGTTCTATATACGCGCTTGTCGCCTTGGGCTACACCATGGTATACGGCATTATCAAATTGCTGAACTTTGCCCATGGGGAAATCATCATGGTAGGCGGTTATATCGCGCTGTTTTCTCTCACTTTGGGGAATTTCCATCCTGTCGTGGCGGCACTTTTGACTGTGGCGGGGTGTACTCTTTTAGCCGTTATTCTGGAAAAACTCACATACGCCCCACTTAGATTCGCGCCGAGACTGTCGCTTCTTATCACCGCCATCGGTATATCTATACTTTTGCAGAACGTCGCTCAATTCTTTTTTGACGCAGCGCCTCGGTCTTTTCCGGCCAGTGAGCTTTTCCCCGTGGGTACTGTCATGCTCGGCAATGTATCCGTTGCCTACACTTCGCTGGTCACCATCGTTTTGTCAATCGTATCGATGATCTCCCTTACCATACTTGTCCAAAGAACAAAGCTAGGCAAAGCGATGCGGGCCGTCAGTGAGGATACGGAAGCGGCTCAGCTGATGGGTGTCAATGTGAACAATGTTATCACTTTCACTTTTGCTGTCGGTGCCGCTTTGGCCGGTATCGGGGCGCTTCTATTCGTCGCACGATTCCCGCAGGTCACCCCCACCATGGGGGCAATGCTCGGCCTGAAAGCGTTTGTCGCGGCTGTTTTGGGCGGAATCGGATCCATCCCCGGAGCGATGGTCGGCGGATACGCCGTTGGTCTTATTGAAGTATTGGCTGTTTACGTCGGCCTTTCCAGATGGACTGACGGACTTGTGTTCCTAGTTCTCATCATCGTTCTTTTGGTGCGCCCCACCGGGATCATGGGACGAAAACTGATGGAAAAAGTATAGCGGCAGACTTGTCTTTCGCCAAATTGAAAACGGAGAATGGGATAATTATGAAAGAATTTAGAATCTCCATGCCAATGCGCTATATAATCAACTCGCTTTTGCTTGTCGCGTTTATAGTGGCGGGGCATTTGATTACGCAAAGCGGACTTCTGGGCCGGGCGCATAATGCCAATATTGTCAGTGTGGGTATTTTCATCATACTCGCGGTTTCTCTGAATTTATCCACAGGGTATTTAGGTCAACTTCCGCTTGGACATGCCGGGTTTATGGCCATTGGCGCCTATGCCGGGGCGATTTTTTGGCGGTCTGGTCTCCTTCCGTCAACCGCTTCTGTCCCCGCCGGTCTCCTCGTGGCAGGTCTGGCCGCCGCTGTTGTTGGGGTGATTATCGGTATCCCGGCTTTGCGCTTAAAGGGAGACTATCTGGCGATTATCACGCTTGGATTTGGCGAGATAATCCGCGTAATCATAAATAATCTTGACTCTGTTACAGGCGGAGCGGGCGGCCTTCACGGTATTCCGCGTCACTCGAACTTCCTTATCGTTTACTTATGCGTCATTATCTGCTGTATCGCCATCCATATGCTGATGAAAAGCAGACACGGCAGGGCTATTTTGTCAATTCGGGAAAACGAGATTGCGGCCGAAAGCTGCGGTATAAACACCACTTATTACAAAGTCATGGCCTTTGCCTTTTCTGCTTTCTTCGCCGGTATAGCCGGGGCGTTATTCGCCGGAAATATCGGCCTTTTAGTCCCTGGGGAGTTTGATTTTATGACGAGTATTAACATATTAATGATCGTCGTTCTAGGCGGAATGGGTTCTATGGCGGGTTCCGTCATCGCGGCTTCTATTCTGACAAGTTTGCCGCTGTTCATGGCCGCGCTGAACGAATACCGAATGATTATTTACGCACTTATGCTGATTATTGTCATGCTGTTCAAACCGTCCGGCTTGCTTGGCACTTATGATTTTTCACTCAGCCGTCTGCTTGAAAAGCTGATACGCCGCCGCATTGCCGCAAAGTCTAAAGTAAAGGAAGGTGAGGCATAAATGCGTGACCCGAAAATTCCTTTAATCCCGGAACGCGACCATAACAAAAGCCCCGTTTTGGAATGCGTCGGCCTCGGTATTGACTTCGGCGGTCTGACCGCGGTGGATGATTTTAACATCACCATCAGCCCGACTGAAATTTGCGGTTTGATCGGCCCCAACGGCGCTGGAAAGACTACTATATTTAATCTGCTGACAAAAGTCTACAACCCCACCCGCGGTTCGATCTTTCTTGAAGGCAAAAACACAAAACGCTACAATACCAAAGATGTCAACAAAGAAGGAATCGCAAGAACTTTCCAGAACATCCGCCTTTTCAAGAACCTAACCGTTCTGGAAAACGTACTAGTCGGTCTGCATAATGAGATGGACTATCGTTTGTTCGGGTCAATCTTCCGTCTGCCCAGCTACTGGCGGTCGGAGCGTATCGCCCGGGAGCGCGCGCTTGAGCTTTTGTCTATCTTCAACATGCAGGATATTGCCGAGCATAAGGCAGGTAGTCTCCCCTATGGCTCTCAGAGAAGGCTTGAAATCGTCAGGGCGCTGGCCACAAATCCCTCTATTCTGCTTTTAGATGAGCCGGCAGCCGGAATGAATCCTGCGGAGACGGAGAGTTTGATGGAGCATATCGGTCAAATCCGTGATACGTTCCAAATCGCCATCTTTCTCATTGAGCATGACATGCAACTGGTAATGGGTGTCTGTGAGGGCGTGGCAGTTCTTAACTATGGCAAGCTTATCGCCAAAGGCACACCATCTGAAATCCAGAGAGACCCGCGTGTCATAGAGGCTTACCTGGGTACAGGAGGACAGGCTGATGCTTAAAGTCAACAACATAGACGTCTATTACGGCAATATACATGCCATCAAAGATATAAGTTTCGAGGTTGCCGAGAGCGAAATAGTCACCTTGATCGGCGCGAACGGCGCGGGGAAAAGCACGATACTCAAAACCATCTCCGGCCTCTTGAGAAGTAAGACGGGTTCTATCACATTTGCCGGTGAGTCGATTGACCACACCGTTTCCCATGCGATAGTCAAGCGCGGATTGGCCCACGTCCCGGAAGGGCGGCGCGTGTTCTTGCAGATGAGCGTTCAGGAAAATCTGGAAATGGGCAACTACACCCAGCAGAAATCTACGATGCATTCACGGATGGAAGACGTCTTTACACACTTCCCCCGCCTGAAAGAGCGGAGGAAACAAGTCGCTGGTACGCTATCCGGCGGTGAACAGCAGATGCTGGCGATGGGTCGCGCCCTTATGTCACGGCCGAAGCTTCTGATGCTGGACGAACCATCCATGGGCTTGGCGCCGCTGTTGGTGGAGCAAATTTTCGAGATTATAGAAGAACTGCACTCCTCCGGCGTGACGATTCTTCTGGTGGAGCAAAACGCCCACATGGCCCTGACCATTGCCGACCGCGGCTACGTACTGGAAACAGGCCGTATCACACTCGCAGACGACGCCAAGGCTCTGCTCGCGAATGACGCTGTCAGAAGAGCGTATCTCGGCGGCTGAGTTCCGACAACTATAATACAACGGACACACATTTTTGCCCCTACGCGATATTAAAAGGCTGCCGCGCAATCGCGCGTCAGCCTTTTTTGCTGTCTTTCCCTTGAACACTAGTCTCCGTATTTGGACGCAAACCAGAGATAGCACGACGATGCCCATGCCGACCAAAACAGCGCCGGTTCACCAAAAGCCGTCAAACTGCGATCAGCCTGACCTGTTAGCGCGTTGTGGATGTGAAACAACCCGTGGTCGCGCAGAATTGCACAGTAATTGTTTGCAACCTCTTTCGCTAAATCACTCCGTCCACACGCTTCTAACGCCATCACCATCAGGTGCTCTGTCGGGACAATAATGCTGCCGCGCGTGAATCCATGCTTGAAGTAATCACTTGTAAGCCCTTCAGACGCAAGACCGTACGGCGTAGCAAACCCATCGGGGCTGAATATGAAGTCGATGCTCTTGTCAATAACCTCCTGCGGCAATCTCTTGCCCAGAACAAGCGGCATGAAGAGCGCGATGTTGGCGCTGTCCGAGCGTTGTTTCGTCTTTGCATTGAACGCAAACCAGCGCTCCCCATCCCAAAAGCTTTTTACAATTTTGTCTATAAGCTCTTTCGACTTATTCTCCCAATAGGCGCACACATCTTCCGGCTTGCCTATATCCCGGCCGAGACGGGCCAACGCTTCCATTGACAGCGCGATATACGCGTTCAAGTCGGGGCTCGCGCATGGGAATCCAAGCGTATCATAATACGGCGCGTCTTCCCAGCCTGTTTCAATCGCGTGCTGATACTCACAAAGCCCATCATGGTCCCTGTCCCTGAACTTCAGATAATACTCAGTAAACCGACACATTCCTTCCCACACGAACGCTTTGCTCTCTTTCGGAATCGATGCAAAGTCACAGTTATCCATAAGCCACAGCAGCGACATACCGTGTATCGGCGGCTTCAATCCGTCTCCGCCGTGATTTTCGCGATAACCCAGCGCATCCGCCATGCGGCCGTTCTTGTCCAAATGTGCGAATCCCGATACGAAAATATCCCACGCAAGCAGCAAGTCGTTAGAAAGCCAGATCGCCTGCTTCGGCATCTGCCAGACGAACGCCGCCTCAAACAAGCTGTGAATCATCTTGACCATCGTATGCTTGTAGTCAGATTCGCCATCGGGGTCAACCATCATGCTCCATGTCTGCCAAAGCGCTTGCAAACGCATTGACTCATACTTCGCCGGCAGGCTTGGGTACACACTCTCACAGAATCCGTCGAAATCCGCCTTGACGGATGCCACGCACTCATCATAGCTCGGATATTCATTAAGCGACCTTGTGACAGGATCCAGCACAAAATCTTCAAGCCCCAGCTGAATCACACCGTTTTTATCCGGGACGATTTCAACGCTGGTGCTTCCATCTGTCGTGAGCTCCCCGGCGAACGGGATCATCAACAGGCGCGTCAATCCGAATTTCATAATCATTGTGCCGCTTTCCTCAAGCGTATCCACTATGCTGGCCATCATCTGTCGCGGGCCTGTAGACAAGCGTAAGGACAGCCCATCTTCCCCGCGGCACATGACAAGCTTGCGTTCACCGATGACGAATTTGACCGAACCGTGACGGGATGAAAGCGTTACCTCATAAGGCGTTGTGGATATGTACGCTGGAAGCGTTTTGCCGTCTTTCACCAGTTCAATCTTTATTTGCCGGAACCCGTTGTCGGCATACATGTCGTTCGACATCGCCAGCATGTTTATCCGGCAGTTACAAAGCCATAGATTGCACTTGCCCGGCAAGTCCCAGCCGTTCTTGTCGTTCGCAAACGCAAAGAACGACCCCCGCCGCGAAAATGGCGCGTCAAGCAGGTTTACAAAATTCTTGGTTTTGTCCATGTTTTTCTCCCTTCAAAATTAACTGTACGTAAATAGTATATTAGTTTCAGCGTACACGAAAACCCACAGCAAGTCAAGTTTTTATATGCGCGTCGTCTGTTATTTGGATTACCGCAGTTTTCGAGGGACAGAGAGACCGCACCACCCCTCGGCTTCGCCGTTTGGTGAACCTGATATAATTTACGGGCGGCCCGGCGGCCGCCCGTTAGTATCTTAATTTCCCGCGAAGCTGCTTACGCCTCCCCAGCGATTCTCAGCGTATCCAGCTTACCGCAGGACAGTTTTACTTTATAGTACACAAGCAGCATGATGAGTGAAGCAAGCGTCGCCGCCGGGGTACCGATTCCGACATGGAACAGCGTCGCGCCAGGGACTCGGCTGAGTATCCACGTCACCGGAATACGCACGGCAAATGCCGCGACTGTTTCCGCAATCGCAACGAATGTCGTTCTGCCGCAGCCATTTAAGAATCCGGTAACGCAGAGCATAAAGCTTAATATCACCAAATCCCACGAGAATGGAACAATAAACTCCGCACTGGCCCGGATAACATACGGGTCATCAGCTATTAATGATACCAGCTCTGTGGGAATCACATTTGCGATTATTGTCGCCGGCACGGCGATGACTAGGGCGAACAGTATCCCCAGCTTGGTGCTTTTCAGCGCCCTATCCGTCTTCCCCGCCCCGAGGTTCTGCGCACTTATCGAGCTTAACGCATTGCCAATAGCCATCGGTACGATAAAGATCAGATTTATAATGCTGTTTACATTGCTGTTTGCCGCCGCCGCGAAAACTCCCATGCCATTGATTATCCTCGCTATCACCAAAAAGGACACCGTATTAAGCGCAACCTGCAATGAAATCGGCACGCCAAGCTTGAACGTTTTTTTCATAATCTCACGATTCGGCCGGATGTTGCCGAACTTAAACGCAAACGGCAGTTTTTTGCGCAGTAGATATACAAGCGCGATGATAAGCCCGCAGATATTTGCAAGCACCGAGGCAAGCGCCGCACCGCCCGCGCCGAGACCCAACATTCCGATAAAAACGTAATCAAGCGCGATATGTATGCCGACCGCGATTGCGATAAATATCATCGGCCTTTTTGAGTCGCCCAAGGCCCGCAGCAGTGAGTTTATCAGATTGAACCCCATCTGGAAGATTGTGCCAAACGCCATTGTTCGAATATAACGCATGGCTTCAGCGGCAGCGCTAATACCGTTTTCATCAACCGCTGTCGGCACGCCGAGTATATTTGTCAGCCATCCTCCCAAGGCAAAGATAAGCCCTGTCGCCAGAATACCCATCATCAGCTGGAGCGTGATCGCGTTCCCCACGGTTTTCGTGGAACTGTCATCCTGCCCCGCACCGACGAATTGCCCAAGCATTATCATTCCGCCGCTTAAAAGACCCATAAACAGGCTTGTAATCATCATAACAGACAAGATCCCGTTAAGCGCCCCCGCGACAGATGCCGGTGAGGCAAAGCGGTTTAGGAAAAAAACATTTACAAGCCCGTGTGACATTTGAACCAAGCCCGCCAGCAGGATCGGCAATGAGAATCGTAACAGTAAGCTGCCGACCTTGCCTTCAGTGAGTGATGATTGCATATTTTAAGTATCCCCTTATTGTTGTTTTAACTTGATTCATGTTTTCCGGTGCAGTGATTGTGGTGGGCGGCATTCCCTGAGTGGCCGACTCTTCCCCATCTTCGCAAACTTGACGGCGCTTGCGCTTTTCTGTTATCATGGTAATCGCCTTTATCATCTCGTAAGGCGCGAACCGAAAACACCCTGATCGTGGGTGTCCCCAGCCCGCAAGCTTACGTAAAGATTAGCTAAACCTTACCAGCGTTCCAGCGTCACCATATCTCCGTCTATAAAAAGAGTCAAAGTGTCGCCAATAATCATATATGTTCCTGATAGCTCCATCACTTGGCCATCTATATCGAACCACCTGGTCAATACCCCATTTTCGGCACTCCAGGCAAACGGTACTTCCAGGTCCCAATCTCCGTCAACCCATATATAGTCTTCCCATCCCATGCCATCCTCCAAAAATTCAAGATACACGTCGTAATTAAACACTCCATAACCAATATCCATGTACATATTCACATACCATATTGTTCCCGCCAGCTGGGAAGTCACGGGCGCCGGAGGCTCAGTCATCGGAGTCTGCACGTTGTAGAACCGCTCATAAACATTACCTTGAACAACGGCAATAAACAGAGTATCTGTACTTGGCCAATAAGCATATGACAAACTGACGTTTTGTCCCGGATGGAAGAAATAAGCCCAAGCTTCACTCCAAGCTTCAGTTTCGTAAATCACAACGTCCTGCAAGATAAACCCATTCTCAAATAAAGCAATGGCGAACGCCTCCGTGGCGACGTCACTATGTTGCAGTGGCAATTCGTAAATATACACATAATCATAGAGGTCATAGAGAATATCTCCGGGAGAAAGCCCTAAGTTAGCAGGAGTGCCGCTGAGTGCAAAAGAACCGTAACGGCTAACAGACATAAAATCAGGTATAAACGGGAATCGCTCATAGACAAAAATCTGCCCTGGAGTATGTTGAGGCGGCGCAGGCATTCCGCCTATGGGTAAGGTATTTACTGTTGCACCGGTTGCCGGTAAAACAACACGGTTAATGGGAACCGCAAATTGTACACTGGCTCTCACCCTGTTCCCTGCTGCGTTTACCCCGATAACCTGCCCCCTGTCGTTGACCAACGGGCCGCCGCTGTTGCCTCCATAAATGGCTGCGGTGCTTTGAAACATACCTGCTATATGATAGACACTACCGGAGTCTGTGCCGAAGGGGACATGTTCATATGCAATTCTTGATATCATTCCGGGAGTAAATGTTATGGGATCCCAATCCGGGCCGCCTATTGCAAAAACATCTTCGCCAACTACCGTGGCATCAGAATTGCCCAAGGTCACGTAGTCAAAGCTTAAACCACGCCCGTCAACTTGTATTACTGCCAAATCGTTTTCTATATCATATGAATAAAATCCCGTGATATCAAATTCTCTGCCATCGTATAAAATGGCAATGGCGGAAATCGCGCCGTCCAATACATGGTGGTTTGTTACGGCAATTCCCGATGAATCAACGAAAAATCCACTGCCTGTTGCTCTAATGCCGTCTCCAAGATATGTTCTTATTATTATTACGGCATCCCTGTTTCTTGCAAATATCTGCGCGCCTGTGAGTATTTCGGTTCCTGCGGGCTCGGTAGCGGCAACATCTCTGGTATCGTCTCCGGCAGTTATATCGGGAGTGGTTGTGCCGGTATCATTTCCACCGTCTAGAAAAAAGTAACCAATCACGCCAATTGCAACAAGTGCAATTACAATTATCGCAACAATGCGCCCTGTCTTGCCTTTCTTTTTCGCCGGTGGGACAGCTTGCTGCAGTGGAGGCGCTGCCTGTTGAGACTGCGTGGCATATTGCTGCACCGGCGGAGCAGTCTGCTGAACTTGCGGTTGTTCGTTCTGCGCCGTTCCGCAAGCTGGGCAAAACTTCGACCCCGCTTTCAATTCGCTTCCGCATTTACTGCAATACATAGATGCCAGCGGAACAGCCGCTTGTGTCGGTGGGGCAGGCTGTTCGGGTGGAGAGACCTCTTGAGGTTTCGGGGAGTATTGTTGAGGAGCCGGTACAGTCTCCTGGTATGACAGGACAGGTGGCTCCGGCGGCGGGGCAGCCTGTTGAACTTGCGGCTGTTCATTCTGCACCGCTCCGCAAGTTTGGCAAAACTTTGCGCCTTCTTTCAATTTGTTTCCACAATTACTGCAATACATAAAGGGCCTTCTTTCTTTATAAAGTCTATTTTCTACGTATATTATGATATCATCATGCTCCCTCTTGTGTCAAGCAATGTTGCGTTTAAAGCGGCATAATAAAACAGTAAAATCGGAGAATAAAATGATCCCATACACGCTTATTAGATCCCGCCGGAAAACCGTCGCGATATATGTCACAAAAGACGCTGCGGTCGAAGTCCGCGCACCATTGTTGATGCCGAAATCCAGTATTGACAGCTTCGTCAAGTTGAAAGAGCAGTGGATATTGTCTCACCAGGCATTAATAAGACAGCGCCTCACGGAAAAATCCGCGTTCGCCTTGAATTATGACGATATACTGACTCTGTGCGGCGAAACATATCCGATTCGGGTGGAACGCGCAGGGGCGTCCGGATTTGATGGCAAGGCGTTCTGCATTCCACCCGGACTTACGTCTGACGAAATAAAAAAAGCCGCTGTTCAGATATACAAATCCGTGGCAAAGAGCCTGCTCACTCACAAAACAGCTGTATTCGCCGAACAAATGGGCGTCACTCCGTTGGCGGTGAAGATAAACGGCGCGAAAACGCATTGGGGGTCGTGCTCCGGCAAAAACAGCATCAATTTCTCCTGGCGGCTCATCATGGCGGACGAAGCAGTAATTGATTACGTCGTGGTGCATGAACTGGCACATATCAGGGAGCATAATCATTCCCCGCGCTTTTGGGCGATCGTACAAGACATGCTGCCGGATTATAAATCACGTAAGCAACGGCTGAAATCGCTGCAAGACAAACTTTTAAGGGAGGATTGGGATTGAGTTTTCTGATAGCCCACATGGAGGATTTCGCGGACAGAGCATTGGCAACAGGCTTCGCCGCGTCAAAATTCCTGACACCTGCCGAAGCAAAGCTCGTCAGGGATTATTTTAAATATAAGCGCGCAAATCTCTCTTTCAACGGCGGATTCGGAAGGGCTGAACGTGTCCGGGCTGTATTCACGAATCCCGACTGGGGCGAGTTTGAGCATAGCGATCTGTTCTCAGCATTGCGGTTGAAATACCGCGACCCGCTGACACACCGCGATATTTTGGGCGCTTTAATGGCGTTGGGAATAGCCCGCGACACGGTCGGCGACATTGTCTGTGAATCTCAGTCAGCCTATCTCGTCTGCCTGCCCGAATTGGGCGGGTATATCGCCGAAAATCTGACCAAAGCTGGACGAGTTGGCGTTTCGGTGTCGGAAATCGGTTTGGACGAGTTGCCGGATAAACAGGAGAATCTGGCGATAAAAACAGATACCGTGGCATCTCTCCGGCTGGATGCGGTGCTGTGCGCGGCGTTCGGATTGCCTAGATCAAAAGTAGCCCTGCTAATATCAGCGGGCCGCGTAAATGTCGATCATCAACCCTGTACGCAGCCGGCGAAAGAGCTCAACGAAGGCGCACTACTGTCAGTGCGCGGACTCGGTCGAGTAAAACTGCTGGAAATCGGCGGCGAATCACGCAAAGGGCGGATATTCGTGAGCTTTGGTGTGTATGAGTAAATAATGCTTGATTTATATTGTTCACTGTAATAAGATAAAATTCAATAATAGACAGGCTTCTTTGCCCCAATAAAATTAAGGACGTGACTGAATGAATATCTGTGCGATAGTCGTAAACGAAGCTAACGGCCCGCTGTGTTTTGAAGACATTGAGCTCGCCCCGCCGAATCGCGGCGAGCTGCTTATCAAAGTCACCGCCTGCGGATTCTGCCATACTGATGAGCTGGTGCGTGTCCAGGCTCTCCCGGTTCCCCTGCCCGTCGTGCTCGGCCACGAGGGCTGCGGCATTGTCGAGAGCGTCGGCGCGGAGGTAACGGAATTCTCCCCCGGCGATCGTGTCTGCGTCTCGTTCGGTCACTGCGGAGTTTGTGCGCGCTGCCGCAGCGGAATGCCAACGATGTGCGATTCGTTTGTCCCAATAAACTTCGGCGGAGTCCAGCCGGACGGCACCTCTCGCCTTTCGCGCGGCGGCGAATCGGTTTCAACGTTGTTCGGGCAATCGACATTTGCTACATACGCTGTCGTGAACGCCGGGAGCGCCATTAAAGTCCCGGATGATATCCCGCTTGAAATCACCGGCCCGTTAGGCTGCGGGATTCAAACCGGCGCGGGGACGGTACTCAACATGTTGAAACCACGTCCGGGTTCGTCAATCGCGGTGTTCGGCTGTGGCAGCGTCGGATTGAGCGCCATTATGGCGGCAAAACTCGCCGGCTGCGGTATGATTATAGGTGTGGACCTTGTCTCATCAAGACTTGACTTGGCGCTTGAGCTTGGCGCGACACATGTAATCAACGGTGCGGAAACGCCCGATGTCACGGCGGAAATCCGCAAACTGACAGGGCTCGGCACCGATGCGTCGATTGACACAACCGGCAAATCTATAGGCACCCGCATGGCACTGAACGCCGTCCGCCCCGGCGGTTCCGCCTACGTAATCGGCGGCGGCGGGGATGTCACTTTCAACGTTGAAACGGAGCTGATGGGTGTCGGAAAATCCCTAATCGGCGGCGTTGAGGGAAATTCCAATCCGAAAGTTTTTATCCCAGAGTTGATGGAACACTATAGAGCCGGGCGATTCCCGTTTGATAAGATGATTACCTTTTACGATTTTGATGACGTGGAGTCGGCAGTGCGCGACACAAAAAGCGGCAAGGCTGTCAAGGCTGTTTTAAAGATGACATGACAAAACGGACGCGCGGGTGCGCGTCCGTTTTTAATATATAGCTTTGTCTTCACCCCATAACTCCCCTGAAATTCTCCAGATTCTCGCGCAACAGATTCGGTACATCCAGCCCATACGGACAGTGCGCTTTACAGTGACCGCAGTCTATGCAGTCTTCTATCCGCCGCATGTTCTCCTTCCACTCCGGGGCGCCCCACATGGATTCTGGCGCACGCTTGATAAGCAGTGACATTCTGGCGCACATAGGTATCATAATATTCGCGGGACACGGCATGCAGTATCCGCAGCCGCGGCAGAAATCGCCGGAAAGCTCTTGCACATCGTTTTCTATCACACGCCTCATCTCATCGTTGAACAGCGGCGGGGCGGTTTGATATGAGATGAACTCATCCAGCTCGTTCTCCCGCTGGATTCCCCAGATCGGTATAGTTGCCGGGAATTGCATCAAGTACGCGTAAGCGGCGGCGGAATTGGTAATCAACCCGCCGGAAAGCGCTTTCATCGCCAGGACACCCATGTTTCTCGCCTCACACATCCGGATAAACTCAGCCTCTTCGTCCGACGCGAGGTATGATATCGGGAATTGCAGCGTCTCATACAGCCCCGATTCCGCAGCCTCACGGGCAACGTCCATCCTGTGATTCGTTATCCCGATATGCCGGATCTTCCCCTGCTCTTTTGCTTGCAGCATTGCCTCGTAAAGTCCTGAGCCGTCGCCGGGTTTGGGGCAGAAACTCGGGTTGTGGAACTGATAGATGTCTATGTAATCCGTTTTCAGCAGTGTGAGCGATGTTGAAAGATGCTCCCAGAACATGTCCACATTCTGCGGCATTGTTTTTGTGGCGATAACGATTTTGTCGCGGACACCGGACAATGCAAGGCCGATTTTCTTTTCGCTGTCAGTATACCCCCTCGCGGTATCGAAAAATGCTATTCCGTTATCGTATGCTTTCTTCAAGAGGAACCCAGCCTCTTCTACCCCAAGCCGCTGGATTGGCAACGCGCCAAATCCGTTTTTGTTCACGGTAATGCCAGTTGAGCCTAGTGTTACATAATCCATAATAGAGTCTCCCTTTTTTTCAATTGAATATGATATAATTGATTAGTCTCCCAAGATATATCGAATCGCCGCTTCCATGATCTCATCGCGGCCTTCCGTTATGCCTTGGATTGTCCTGTTCACGCGGATATCCGGTTCAAGTCCGATGCGGTGCGTCTGCCCCATTTCTAGTGTATAGCAGCCAAAGCTGGTGAACTGCATGGTAATCCCGCCCGGTAAAGGCAGTTCTGTAACATTTCCGTTTGAGCCCATTGACCACGGCCCTATGACAGTGACATTCGGTGCCATGCGGAAAAACATGATTACCGACTCCGCATAGCTGATTGTCTGTTCGTCCATTAATAGCGCCACAGGCCTGTCATATATATACGCAAACATGTTGGTGGCGTGAGGCCAAATCCATGGATGATCCCAACGCGCACCGGGATGAGTCCGCGATGGTTCTGAGATATAACCAAAAGGCATCATTGATTCTTCCAACAAGTACGTAATCATTTCAAAAGGAAAATCACCAGTATTGGGATACTGGCACAGATCAATTATGATTCCGTCAGTATCTGCAAATTCAGTCATTGCGCGGACGACAGTTCCAAGCGACTGCATACCGGGGTTTATCAGGCCGATGTTGTTATCCAACAGCACGTGGGATTGGCCAGCATCGGGTGAAAATCCCGTCCAATGCTGCATTATCCATTCGCCATCCACCGCTTCAACATTCAGTACCATCTGCGTATCATCGCGGAGTACATTTACTTCCATGTCGGGCGTATGCGATCTCAGAATAAAAGGCCTCGCAACGGTAAGATAAGCCAGCGCTTTTTCCTCCGTTGGGTATGGCAAGAGCCGAAGCATCTCCGCAGTTATCTCGTCAATATCCCTGCCGTTTAGTCCCAGTATAACGTCTCCCCTCTCAAATGGGTTATCAGGGCCAATCATTTCATTAACGACGAGCCGTCCTTCCGCTTCTCTCATTAGTACAGGACTCATATAATGCCCGAATGTATCCATAAAAATCGTCTTTCCTGTAAAACTGAGATGAGATGAGTCACGCATATGACGGGCCATCATCGCAAGCGTCCGCTCATAACTATGTCTGTCCGTGCCGTCGAGCATCATTGGTATGTACTCTATGAGCAAATCGTTCCATTCCACATCCAAAATGCCAAGGTGCGGATAATAGTAGTTCATGGCGTTCCATAACCTGAACAGACCAAGCAGCCGATATCCGGGATCGCTGAAATCCATGTCGGGATGGTAGCTTTGGTTGGAAAAGTCAGGGGTCCTCAAAATCCTAACCGGACCCGCCCTTGTGTCTGAAATGCGGATTCCGTCAAACCTCAGTAAACGCGCGGCAAGCGGCACACCCAGATATCCATTGTTAATCCAAGACAAATCAGCCACCGGGCGCGAGTTCAAATCATCCAATACTGCACCCCACTCACACTCGAAATCATACCCGTCCTCGCCAAGACTCACGAACCACTCGTAAAGAATGCCGGTTACATCCTCATCATCGCTGTCGTAGATGACAGGTATCAGATTAAGCAGTTCTGCATCCCAGTCCAGTTGACCAGAAATAAAGCTGTAATGGGTATATTTTGCAAATCCCCAAACCTTGCCGAGCCTTGCAAGGTTCCCATACCGCGTGTCAGTAATATCATACTGCACGTTCGTAACATCATCCGGCGCGTCCGTCGCCTCATCCTGTGCATACTTAACATCATCCTGCTCGTCAGCTTCTTCGTCATCACTTCTCGGGCCGCAACCGGCTAACAATGAGATTAGCAGAGCGCAGCAAAGCAAAATCAACACCAATCGTTTCTTAGTCATGCTAATACCCCCTCCCATTTCATTTTATTTGATTATACCAAAAAACTTTAAAAACTTAAAGCATTTTTGGAACAAAAACGTGTTAAACAGCGTCAAAGCTGTATACCTATATAAAAATTTGGGAGGATAATGACATGAAAAAAACAATCGCGATCCTGCTTACCTCGCTTCTGGCAGTCACCCTACTTGCCTCATGCGCCGCGAATCGAACCGATTCCGCGAACGAAACCACGATGCTTAGTCTTTTCGAAGTAGACGCCCCGGCAATGGCCCCAGCGCCGGACTCGGCTTACTTCTCCTTTGAGGATAGCTTCGATGAGGTCATGTTGCAAATGGAAGTAGCGCCGGGCAGCTTCACAGGCAACAGCTATGACGGAGCGGGCTTCGTCGGCTCCGCAGTTCCGATCTCCGAATCCGCTCCCGGTTCCGATGGATTCGGTACACCGGGCAGTCAAAGCAGCTTGGCTGAACGGATCATCTTCACTGTATGGGCTGATATCGAGACGCTTGATTTTGACCAGACGATAGAAAGCGTATACGCCCTTTTGGCCCAATACGGCGGATTTATCGAAAACTCGCACGTGGACGGCGTGACTATCGCTCGGCCGCATCACTGGGGGCCGATACACCGCACAGCCAGTTTCCATCTGCGCATACCGGTACATCGACTTGAAGCGGCGACCAGGGATTTGTCCCGAATCGGAAATGTCACATCCACCAGCAGGCATTCTGAGAATATCACTATGCAGTTCACCGATACCCAGTCCCGCCTTGCGTCCCTGAGAACGCAGGAAGGCCGTCTGCTTGATATGATGGAGAGAGCTTACACAGTGGAAGACTTGATACTTATAGAAGACCGGCTCTCCTTTGTGCGGTCTGATATCGAATGGATGACCTCCAGACTGCAAAACTGGCAAAACCAGGTTGACTACAGCACATTGTCACTGTTCATCCGCGAGGTTGAAATTCTCACGGAGGAAGATCCCGATCTGACATACTGGCAACAGGTTCGCGATGGTCTGTCATCCACAATGAGAGGCATCGGCAGATTCTTTATGAACGCTTTCCGCTGGCTGGTCACCAACTTGCCGATAATCGCAATTATAGCAGCGGTCGCGGTTGTTGTTACAATCATCGTAGTAAGATCAATCCGCCGCATGATAAAGAAGCGGAAAGCTAAAAAAGCACCGCAGGAGACGGAAGCGTAATATGTAGGGGCGCGCATTGCGCGTCCGCTTCTGCCGATTGCAGGTGCGACTCCCCTGTCATGCCCAGCACCCTGTAAGGGCGGAGAGTCCCCGACCGCCCGCGGGCGACAGTCCTGGTCTCCCCTACGATGTTTCTTTGAACCGGCGGAATGTCCTACAGGCAACAACCACAAAAAAACGGGCGCACTCTAACTCGTGCGCCCGCAAAAACTTGGGATTATTTGTTGTCAGTCTTATACACATACTCCGCGAGATCCAGCACTTTGTTGGAATACCCCCACTCATTATCGTACCACGAGATGAGCTTGACGAATGTATCGTTCAGCTGAATGCCTGCTTTCGCGTCGAATATCGATGTATGCGTGTCCCCGATGAAGTCTGACGAGACGACCGCGTCTTCCGTATACGCCAGAATCCCACGAAGCTCAGCCTCAGACGCGCGCTTCATTTCGGCGCAGATATCATCATATTTCGCCGGTTTTTCAAGGTTGATTGTCAAATCAACGACGGAAACGTTTATTGTAGGTACGCGCATTGACATACCCGTGAGTTTTCCGTTAAGCTCCGGAATAACTTTGCCGACAGCCGCCGCTGCGCCTGTTGACGACGGGATTATGTTCGCCGCCGCTGCCCTGCCCCCGCGCCAGTCTTTTTGGGACACCCCGTCAACAGTTTTCTGCGTGGCGGTTACTGAGTGCACGGTGGTCATAAGCCCGGAGGAAATCCCCCATTTGTCGTTCATCACTTTCGCGATCGGCGCGAGGCAGTTGGTTGTACATGATGCGTTAGAAACGATTTTCATCGAGCTGTCGTAGCTTTTTTGATTTACCCCCATGACGAACATCGGGATGTCTGACGTTGGATACGTGAGAATAACCTTTTTCGCCCCGGCTTTCAGGTGCATCTCCGCTTTGTCCATTGTGCTGAACTGCCCCGTCGCGTCGATTAAGTAATCCACGCCCCAATCTTGCCACGGGATTTTGTCCGCGTTTAAGTCCGAATAGGTTGAGATAGCTTTGCCGTCGACAATAAGGCTGTCTTTGGTCGATGAGATTTCATGGTTGAATCTGCCGTGGACAGAGTCATACTTCAGCATATACGCCATGTACTCCGGGTCCATCACATCGTTTATCGCCGCAACCTCAATCCCGCGTTCATAAGCCGCCCTGAAAACTAGTTTGCCGATTCTTCCGAATCCTGTAATTCCGATTTTCATGTTTAGTGTTCCTCCATTAGACAAGCAATTAATATAGATCGTTTCAATTATACCCTTTTGTTTCCGAAAAATCAAAATAATTTATAATTTCCCCCATAATATTGAACAAATGTAAAAAAGTGTTGAATTTAGACGATCTGTCTGATAGAATTATATGTTGATGATACATCTGCAAGCTATAATGCCCTGCTAATATTTAGCGTGTATTTTATGGCGCGTTTTCCGCATATATAGAACAATTGGAAACAAAGGTATTCAGCTTAAAAGCAGGGTGCAAAAAGTGCCTTCATTGGGCGTTTAAGCAGTATAAAAGAAATGCCCTGGGAAGCTGTGGAGGTTTTCTCTTCGTGATAACAGACAAATTTGACGCGTTGTTCGGCTTATATAGTGAGCCGGTCCTCGCAATAAGCGGCAATGAGTTTATCTATTATAACAACGCGGCTCGCAAGTTTTTGCCGGATATAGATCAATTGCGTCCAAATGACATCTTCCCCGCCGTGATTCTGGACTTGGACTCCGACAGTTTTATCGGCGAACTTGACGTCGCCGGCAAACGGTCAACTTTCTCCGCGGCACGGTTTGAAGGGTGTCGGATTTTCAGTGTACTATCCTCTGCTGAGAGTGTGGAAAAAATCGACATCACCGCATTCTCTGCCCTGAGCCTTGAAATGAAAAATTATCTGGCTGTGCTGCGTCTTGCGGCGAACACCGTTCTGCCATATGTCGAAAACACAGGTGACGAACAGTTGGGAATGCATGCCGCAATGATCAACCGCAGTTATTTTAATATTCTCCGCCTGACTTCAAATATAGAGCTATTAAGCGCCGAGCTCAACGCTGTCCCTCCTTTGCGCAGACGGCACTTTGATCTGGCTGACACGGTTCGCCGTCTTGTGGATGCTTGTTCGCACCTTATTGAAGACGACAGTGTTAATCTGAGTTTCAGCTCCGCTGAAGAGAAAGTACCTATCTCTGCCGATAAGGACAGGATTGAGCAAATGTTGTTAAACATGATATCAAACAGTCTGATCAATCTTGAAGACGGCGGAACTGTCACCGTTTCGATTGAACTGACGAAAGAAAGTGTGCTCATCACCGTCCGTGACTCCGGCAACGGCATATCCGATGAGGCAAAAGCAAATGTGTGGAGCAGATACGAGGCTAAACGCCCGCTCACCGACACCAAAGGCGGTGCGGGATTCGGCATGGCAGTTATTTCTCAGATAGCAAGATTGCACGGCGGAAGCGTGTTTTTTGAAAGCCGCAAAGGCGAAGGGACGACAATCGCCGCGTCAATACCGCTTGATAAAGACGACAGCATTCACGTGAGCGACAACATAGGCGTTTACCAGAGCCGCGGCATTTCACCGTTTCTGGTCGGGTTATCAACGGTGCTGGGCTACGATAAGTTTAAGCAGAAATATATGGATTAATCATGTTTTGCGAAAACAAAAAGATTGTTATCTAAACGATTAATATTTATTATAAAGGTGAAGCTATGGATAAGCGTGTCGGAATATACGTACATATTCCATTTTGTGAAAGCAAGTGCGCATATTGCAATTTCTACTCATTGGCCGACGAAGAGCAGTGGATGCCTGAGTTCCAGTCCGCCATTTTGCGGCATATAAAAGAGTATTCCCCGCAGCTTGACGGGTATATTATTGACACCGTATACTTCGGCGGCGGAACGCCGAGCTATTACGGCGCGGGCCGGCTTATCAGCATATTCAACGCACTGAAAAAGCACGGCCATGTGCTTCTAAACGCGGAAGTCACCGTTGAAGTCAATCCCGGCAGTATAACGAAGGAAGACTTGGTCCGGCTGCGTCGCGCCGGATTCAACAGGCTGTCTGTCGGCGTACAGTCTGCCAGTGACGCAATGTTGAAGCGGCTCGGCAGACTGCACACGTTTCAGGATGCGGAGGAAACGGTGGCCGACGCACGTGCTGCCGGTTTTACAAATATCAGCGTCGATATCATCTACGGCCTACCGTCACAGGATAAAGACAGTTGGGCCGAAACCATCACACGGGTCGCCGCACTCAAGCCGGAGCATATTTCATGCTATGGCTTGAAAATCGAAGAAGGTACACAGTTGTATATGTACAAAGACTCGCCCTTCATGCCCGATGATGACGAACAGGCCGACATGTATCTCTTCGCAGTTGAAATGCTATCCCGATTCGGCTACAAGCAGTATGAGATATCGAACTTCGCAAGGCGCGGATATGAATCAAGGCATAATCTAAAATACTGGCTTGGGGATGAGTACATAGGCCTCGGCCCGGCGGCCCATTCTTATATCGGGCAATCCAGATACAGCTTTGTGGACGACCTGGAAAAATATATTGGGCGCGTGGCTTCAAATCAACAGGCTATCGTTGAATACAGCGAAGAGATGTCCGACTTTGAAAAAGCAGGTGAATATCTGATGCTGCGCCTACGGACAGTCCATGGCATTTCGGAAAAGGAATACTATGATATCTACAAGCTGAAGATGGATTTTGTTTTGCGGCTTCTGCGTAAATATGAAGACAATGGGTGGGTGGTTTTCAAAGACGGCCGATGGAGATTTACACCAAATGGCTTCCTGCTCTCAAACACCTTGATCGGAGACTTGCTTGAGGCGCAGACGAAACAGCGCACGCAAGTCAGCAAACCCTGGCAATCGCAGACAAGCGCGGATGACAGCCAGATAACGCTGTTTGAAAAACGCACCGTTTTATCGGGGCTGTTCGGCGGTAAATACAATCAATAAAATCCCCAAGAGCGTTTCTTCAACCCAGCAAAACTCCCTAATAACTTCATAAAAGAAGTTACATAGATTGTAGTAAAGCGTAATGGAAATGTAATTTGAAATTTTTCGCGCATTGTTGTATTATATTATCATAGGTTTGTGCAAGATATACCATGCACTAACAAAGGATGTGGAAATTATTAAGTTAGTAAGCAATAAAGGCAGAAAAAACAAAAATAAAAAAGCTAAACGCAGAAGATCTTTTAAAGCGGTACTTATAGTCATTTTAGTTTTGGCTCTTGCCGCTGCTGGGGGCGCGATTGCGTTAGGCGTTCATGTAAATAACCGGGATACTATTTTCCCTAACGTCTCAGTGGACGGGATAGATCTGTCAGGGTTGGAGCTTTCGGGAGCCTATCTTACACTGGTCAGCATGGGTTATGAAGACATAGCCGAAGGTGTTTATGTGACGATTTATTTCCCCGATGGCAGCAGTTTCACCATATCCGGGGATGATGCGGGCTTTTCTTTGAATGCGCAAGTCGCCGCAAACGCAGCTTTCGCGCATGGCAGAGACGGCTCTATAATCGAAAATCTGTTTGCATTCGTCAGGTCAATGTTCAACGACACGGAACTCAACGGCGTCAGCGTGGCGGAGCTTGATGAAGAATTCGTGTGGAATGAAGTCGCGTCCGCCACACGCAGATTCAACGAAACACTATTAGAAAATGCGTACACGATATATAGTGACAGTATCGTTGTTGTAAAAGGCGCGAGTTTTGCCGCAGCTGAAGAAGATTCTGTATTTGCGCTGACTGTATCAACCCTCCGTGAAGCATTTGAGGCGCGGACTCATCTCACTGAGTATTATCTGCCGAGCTTGCCTGAACTGGATGATATCGATCTTGCCGCATTGTATAGCATAATCAGTGCTGAACCGTTATCTTCCGTCTATGATCCAGAAACATTTTCCGCAACCGAAAGCGCCATCGGCGTCAGCTTTGATTTAGCGGCAGCCCAGACTCTTCTTGATAACGCGGAAGTGGGTTCCCATGTTGTAATTCCGCTGATATTCACTGAGCCGGAGGTTTCGATGGAATATCTGCAGGCGATGCTGTTCCGTGACGTATTGCACGCCACAACTACAAATATAGACGGTTCTGCCGACAGGCTGAATAATATTGTACTTGCCTCAAATGAAGTGCATGAGACTATTGTAAATCCCGGTGAAATCTTCTCGTTTAACGAAACTGTCGGGCGCCGTACTACGGCAAGAGGCTTCAGATATGCCGGCGGTTTCGCCGGCGGACGGCTGGTGCCTATGGTCGGCGGAGGGATTTGCCAGGTATCATCCGGAATCTTTAACTCTGTGTTGCACGCGTATCTTGAAGTTGTTGAGCGGCGGGCTCACGGGTTACCTATAGGCTACCTTCCGCTGGGGCAGGACGCAACAGTCAGCTGGGGTGCAATAGATCTAAGATTTAGAAACAATACCGATTTTCCGATATTGATCGAGTCTGTTATAGACGGGCGCCGCCACACTTTAACATTGATCGGCACAAAACTTGATGATACCAGTGTCAGAATAGAATCGAACACTGTCAGGGTCATTCCGTTTGAGACTGTCCAGCGTGTGGATTCAAGCGTACCTCCGGGCCAGACCGTCGTCTATGAACGCGGCGCGAATGGTTTTGTGGTAGACACATATCGCCGCTTGTACGACAGGGACGGGAATCTTATCAGCAGAACACGTTTAGCAAGAGACACTTACCGTGCACAAACCAGGATCGTTCTAATCCCTGTGCCGGGCGAAGATATCCCGGAAGAACCGCCGACGGCTTATACTCCAACGGAGCCAGCCTACCCCACACAGCCAACCGATCCGACGGAACCAACTGATCCCACACAACCAACCGATCCAACGGAGCCACCGACTGCGCCACCCCCAACAGAACCGCCGGACGAACCGCCTCCGCAAATACCGGATGGCGAGGAGTAGAATTAAATCAGCATTTTTGCAGACAATCCCGAAAAGCCTTTGACTTTTCGGGATTGTTTTTAACTCATATAATCCAACGCCCATTTTTACGACACCCTCGCGTTTAAGTGTCAACATTTTGATATTGCGTTCAGTAATTCCGACTTTCGCAGTCGGGTATTTTTTATTTGCGGTACTCTTACTTTACATTGTTTTTGTCACCCTTGACATCAAGATTATCAACCGCATACGTTAAGCACTGTATCACTAGCTGATTAAGTGACAGCTTGTTTTGTGTCGCTAATACCTCAAGTTTTTCTATAAGCTCAATCGGCAAGCGAAACGTCTTGCTTTCGCTGTCATACCCTTTGCGTATCTGAAACATCAAAATGCACCTCTTTTTGATTTCAGTATGCATTTTTATTTTGAGCAAATATAGAGCCATTATGCAAGACAAAGCGCTTGCAATTTGTCTTTGCTTGTGATATACTCTCCGTAAAAATTAAAACATGTTGAAACATGTAAAATTACAAAATCTATTCATTTACGAAGGCTTTTTGTGACGCGGTTTGTCTTTTCGCTTATCTATTTGAAATGCAGCTAGCAGAAAAAAATTTTTGTGTTTCATTGCGCTGATGTTTGCAGTGTCGTTTTTCGTATTCATAATAGCATTGTGAGCACTTTCAGTACCCTCGCTGTTTTTGTGCAATATGATAAAAATGTTTAAAAAGGGTGATAAATATCCATAATTGATTGACTTCTCTCAAGCTTTGTGGTTAAATATTCCAAATCACATATTAAGCAAATACACAATAGATATAAGATATAATGCTCATATGTGCAATAATGCTAGAATATAACCATTTTTACAGTCGTGTATGATTGTTTGTAAAGGAGGAATGCGGAAGAAACTGCGGTAAAACATAGCAAGAGGAAGAGGGCAGCATTAAAATGTCGTTTTGTTACTAAAGAGGCTTTCCACCTGTAACAAGAACTGTTGCACAAAAGCTCGCAAAGCCTTTTTATCGGCAAAGATAACGGCAACGGGAAGAGTAGGCTTAATTTTTACGAGAATCAGAAAGGATGCGCAAAGTGAAAAACAAATTAAAACGATTTATTACATCTATCATGGTATTAACATTTGTTCTTGGCAGCATGGCAGCCTCACCGTTTGTTGCACGGGCTGATACATCGGATGAGATTACTGTAAATTTCCCCGGCGTTGATGGCGTTACTGTGCGATTCAGCACCCCCGTAACCGGCTGGCAGCCCGTTACAACAGACGCAACAGATACATACACGTTCAATCTCCCGCCGGAGGCTGTAGCTTCACATGGGAATCTGACCGTTCAGGTAATCGCAGGCTCTCACAACGGAATGAGCTATCGCTTCGATTTTCCCGTTGCAGATCTGGACGCTGGTGGGACTGTTCTCGATGTACCGGTCTTGCCCATCACTGTAACCGGTATATCTAGTGCGGCTAACCTTGGTGTTGTCCAGGATAACTGGGTGTATCCTATGGCTCCGGCAATTGTCGGAGCACCTAATGTCTTCAACGTGTTTGCCAACGTCAGGCAGTACGAAGTGCGTGTGGGCAGAACCGGCTTCCATACCCTTGAAGGTATAATGACAGACGCGGGCGGCAATGTATCTCTTATCGGCACCTTCTACAATATTGCAATTCCCGAGGGCGTGACCAATGTCAGGATATCAAATGCAACTTGGGTTGATACGACTGTGTGGCAATCTCAATGGTGTACTGAAGGACAAGGCCCGCACAGAGATGTCATCACGCTGCTGAGGAACAACACCCAGGCTTGGCTGACCTTTGACTACGGCGGCAGAACGTTTAGCAGAATTCCGTTCATGCTGGACGGCACAAACCCCTTTGGCAACATGACCATTGTCATATTCCCCGGCATGACAGGCGTTACCTTGCAAACCAATGTCGGCCCGCACAACGCTTGGGATGATGTACCGGACACTCACGATAACTACGCTATTTTGTTTGACCTTGCACCGAACACCCGTATTCGCGGTTTTATCACGGCTCCCGCAAGAATTGTATCTCTCGAAGTACATAGTATTGATACATTTGGTGTGTTAGAGCTGCCGGTATCAGAAGTAGCTGTTTATGGGCTTGCCATACCCGGCCTTAACGTAGATGTTCGCCGCTCAAATGACGCAAATATTACTAATGGATCATTGTTGCACCGCGGACCTCACGCAGGCGGTGACATTCGCTTTAATACCTTTACGACAGACCTTGGTGATAAGCAGTTGTTCATGGTTCAGTTCGGCGGCAACTTAGGGTTTAGTGCTTTGCAACGCTTCTTTGACGACTACAGCATTGACCTCAGTGAATATCTCTACGAAATCGTAGTTCCTACAGGGTTTTCAAATGTCGCTATACGCAATGTTGCAAACGCTGCCCTGCATACAAGAGCAGATTTTGCCGCAGGCGAAACAATATTGCTTCTAAGAACGGAACAGCCTGTGGATTTGATATTCACTTTCTGTTGCCTGACAAACGAAAGAATCAGCGAACTCTACCTTGACGGCAGCGATCTGTTCGACGGCATCGAATGTGACTGTTGCGATGTCAATCCGGGGTTCCCTTGTGATCTATGCCCTGGTTGCGACGAATGCACTGAGTGCAGCGATTGCCTGCCTTTCCGTTGGCAGAAGTACAACGAAAGCGGCCCATTTAATCAAAGCCTGTACAATGCCGGAACGATACGTGTCTGGACTTATCGTTTTCAATGGCTTGCAAATCATCCGTCACCTCATTACGGATACGGCCCCACACCTATCTTCGTCACGGTGCATGAAGCACGTTTAGAATCACAAGACGGCAGATGTGCTTTTGATCTTGGTCTCATGCGGCCTAATCCGGACGGATCTTGGCCGGCCTCAAATTTCACCGTTGCTTTTGGCGCCCGGGTTGTTGATGGTCGTACTCCTGAGCACAATGGATTCTCATGGACATATATGCATGTTTATGTAGAGACGATTTGCGGAGGGACTGAGTGGCTGATTATTCGCAACAACTTTGATCCATGCGATTGTGACTTCGCATGCAGCTGCCCGGATTGCTTATGGCCGCCATGCCTCGAATGCGGTTGTCCAATATGTGAGTTCATCTGCAATCCCTGTCTTGATTGCGGAAACTGTTTAGATTGTGATGAATGTTTGAATTTCCGCTGGAACATGTTCAATAACGGCGAAGCTCCGGGTGCATACCCAAGCAGACCGAACGCAGGTTTGGCAGCTAGTGGAACAATTCGCATGTGGTCAGGATTCGGTCCGCTTGACGGCGGCAACCAATCACTATCGCGCAGAACCTTTACAGCAGTGGATCAAGACGGAAATGATGTGTCTGCATTGGTTAGAATGCCCAACGTATGGGTGCCGGCGCAACCCGATGCGGCTGGTCATTTCATTTATTACTTTAACTTATTAGATGTAAATAAGAATGCACCATGGCAGACAATCACTCTCACCATAACTGTATGCGGCGAGGAATATACTGCGCTGTTGGTCAACTCCAGATTCTTCGATGTCAACATCTTCAATAACGGTCCTGATGGCTGTCCATCCACACCAAATGAAAGCTTGGCAAATGCCGGACTAATCCGTATTTGGACACGACTCAATGGAGTAACCGCTGACGTGCCTATCACTGAAGTTACTGCTGTTTTTCGGGGTACTGATGTCTGTGCCATGGAATTTATTCGCCTTAATAACGTCGAAGGCGGATTGACAAGATCTATCGACGGCATTAGAGACGCATCATGGGAGTTTATATATCTTTACATAACCGTGCATGGTCAAATTGTTCGTGTTGTGTTGCATAATGATGATTTCTGTGCATGTGATTTCTGTCCGGATTGCGGCGAATGTCCGGAGTGCAGCGAATGTTTAGTCTTCCGCTGGGATATGTTTAATAACGGCGAAGGTCCGGATGCTTACCCAAGCAGAGCAAACCACAATCTTGCCGCTAGCGGCACAATTCGTATGTGGACCGGATTTGGTCCGGTGGCTCCCGGCCCTAATAGACCCACACCTATACATGTGGCAGGCACCATTTCTGCATATGACCAAGATGGCAACTGTGCAATGCACCTTGTAAGCATCAATGAGCAATGGGCCAATCCAGGTTACTTTAACTTCATTGATGTATGCAAAAATGCGCCATGGCAATATATTATCCTCACCATATATATATGTGGTGAGCCGTATGAAGCAAAATTGTTTAACGCAAATTTCGTTGAAGCAACATTTTATCTGACACCGAACGAGGTGACAGTGTGTAATACAAACCGTCATGCCAGAGTTTATATTCATGGCACCGCTACGGGCGATATTACATTTAATCCCCTAAACAATGATCCGGAGTTTGGAATTACTGTAAGAGATGACCTTTGGACCCCTGATGGCCCTGTACCCGGTCTTGTTGTGGGAATCCACGGCGGTGTTACAGTTACCGTAGCTAGAACAATTGTGGTAGAAGTAACTCGTCAAGGTGTGACAGTGGAACTGACGATACATTTGTATCCGTGTCAGTATGTGCCAGTACATAACGATTACATTGTCGGATGGAATGCAGGTTCGGGCGCGATATGGCCGTTGGGACAAGAAACAAGCAGACGAGCAACTTGGGATGCTGCGAACTTGTTGCCGGAACAAAATCCGACTCGCTCAGGTTATGCTCTTACAGGCTGGCGGTTAGTATCTAACGGTTCGCCCGGACTTATTGCAGGTCCGCTAGTAACAAACGACTGTGTGTTCAGTGACTTAGCAGCAAATCAGGATATAGCGGGGATCATGTTAGTCGCTCAGTGGGCGGCGATTTGTACAGACTGCGAAGAATACCCATGTGAATGCGACCCTGCGGGCGCTGTTACCGTGATCTTTGACGCAAACGGCGGCACAGGCACAAAGACAAATTTGACTGTATCTGTGGGTGAGACTTTCCCGCTTCCTGCTAACACCTTCGGCGCGCCTGACGGCTATATGTTCTACGGCTGGTGGGTGATGGGCTATGCAGATCCACTCGGCGCTGCAACACCGGGTGATATCATCACTGTGACCATTTGGCCGGCTACCACGGTCACAGTATTAGCACAATGGACTCCGATTCCTGCGAATACAGCTGTTGTGACTTTCGAACCAAACGGTGGCACAGGCACAATGGCTCCGGAGACTGTATCGCTGGGTCAACCCTTCGAGCTTCCGGCAAACGCATTCACGGCGCCTGACGGCTATGAATTCTACGGCTGGTGGATAACAGGCTATGCAGATCCGCTCGGCACTGCGGCTCCAGGCGATGCCATTACAGTGGGCGGCTCTGTCACAGTGGTAGCACAGTGGGTTCCGATCACCGGCTGTGATACATGCGAATGCGACAACTTATGTCCGGAATGTGGCACCTGCCAAGACTGCGACGAATGTGAATGTGAGCTCTGCGATGAGTGCGGACATATTCTTTGCTACGCTTGTGGAAAATGCGAAAACCCAGACTGCTATGATCCTTGCGACTTTACCGGTCTCTTAGGCGACTTGAACGGTGATGGCTATGTAGATATGGATGATTTGCACCTTATGTATCTGTATCTTACAGGCCAGCTTGGAGATGATGAGACTATAATTCGTTGTAATGCAGACATAGACCGTGATGGTACAATAACTTTTCTTGATTGGCTCCTTCTGCTCGAAATACTGAATATAGACGGTGATTTGGATTTTTCGAGCTCGTTTGCATCTCAGCGCAATTAGTTGAGGTATAAGCGGACTTGGTGGAAGTAAATAAAATTTTCTAATCGAAAGGAATGCATTTTGTGAAGATAGGTAATCCAAAGAGGGTGAAAAGACACAGGATACGATTCGTTGGCATGTTTGTAGCCGTACTCATGTTATTTTCATTCTTTCCCACGAATACCTTAGCGGCCGGTCCAGTGCGGTTAGGGTTTACCATGACACCAGAGAATCCTAATGTTGGTGATGTAGTCACTGTAAGTATTAATGTCTGTGAAAACCCAGGATTTGGTGCAATAGCATTTGGTATATCATCCGACTACTTATCGCCGATAACGGGTTCAGACGGGCGCGTTGCTGCGGCACTTGGGGCGAATTTTAATGACCTTCCGTTTAACGCTCCCTTCCCCGGAGGTGCATTCGGAATTATGACTGGTAACTCCGGTGCTACGGGTGCACTTATTACTGTTAGCTTTGAAGTTATCGCAAGCATACCCTCGGGCACGACTCCTATTTCCCTGCCTAGTTTGTCTGCATTCATGGGGTTTGCTGTATTGACTGTAGATTACTGGTGTGACTATTGTGACTGTGTTTACTGCAACAATCCATGCGATTGTCCGTGCGATTATTGCAATGATTCCGGTGACTGCTGTGAGCATTGCAACCCATGCGAGTGTCCTCCGATAATCACCAGTGCTGACAGCAAGAGCAGGGTATTTGGCGGTGCAGCTACCACATTCCAAGTTACAGCCGACGGCGCTCAGCCGATTGCATTTACACTAACCAATGCACCGGGCGGAGTGACCGTTAGCAGTACAACTGGGCTTATGACGGTTGCCGGAACGGCAGCAGTCGGGCAACACACTTTTACTATCACAGCCACCAATAAATACGGTTATTATACGCAGACCTTTACATTGACGATTACCGCACCGCCTCCTGATCTCGGCCCTGGACCCGGCTCTGGTACAGTGACACAGCCTCCGACAACACCGCCACAATCCCCGGATGTTCCGGATTTGGGAATTTTCTCACAATATCATAACGCATTTCTGATAGGCAGACCTGACGGAACTATTCAGCCGCACTCAAACATAACCCGCGCTGAAGTGGCGACCGTCATCTTCAGGTTGCTTGATGATGATTTCCGCAGTTCGGTATGGAGCCAGCAGAACCAGTTCTCGGACGTAAATACCTACAACTGGTTTAACAATGCTGTATCGACTATGACAAATGCAGATGTATTGCGCGGTATGCCTGACGGAACATTCAGGCCCAGCGATGCGATAACCCGCGCTGAATTTGCCGCAATAATCGCACGTTTCTTTGATGAGACTGGTTCAGGACAAGTTGCGTTTAACGATACAGCCGGTCACTGGGCGGAGGAGTATATCAATAGACTGGCCGATTTCGGGTGGATACGTGGTGCCGGAGACGGCAACTTCAACCCCAATGGTCTTATGACCCGCGCCGAAGTTGCTGCAATAGTCAATCGTATGCTGAATCGTGTAAAAGAATCCACGGACTATCTGCTGGAAGGGCGTACCAGGTGGCCCGATAAAACAAACATGGACGCTTGGTATTACCTGTATCTCCAAGAGGCAAGTCATTCAACCGAGTTCGAGCGCACAGAAGATGGATATCTGCGTTGGACAGAGATACTTCCACATCTTGATTGGTCAGTTCTTGAAAGACCTACCTCAAGTCCCGGCGATATCGTAACTACAAGAGCTCTGCAACGCAATATTTCCCAGTATGAGGGATAAGTAAGCCGACGTGTACGCGGTCACCGGAAATACCGGTCTTGATACGTCCGGTTGATAATCCAAAAACAAGCCATGACCCTGCCGGGAAACTTTTCTCGGCAGGGTCATTTTTTCTGAGCTACAATGGAATATTATAGCTATATTAGTGCTAACAATGGTACTCAAGATTGAGAGTTGCAGAATTCCCTATTGCCTGACAAACCTCGTACCGTCAATGAAAAATGAATTCCGCGTGATTTCCGTTATGGTATAGACCGTTGTCGTATCTACGCCGAACATTGACGTTGTGACGGTGAGCCGGTTGCCGCTGATGGTGTATGTACCGCGCGTACTGATTATCCCGCCGGCCGACAGTGTTATTTCGTTAGAGCCGCTGAATGTCCATGTTTGCGGAATCAACCCCTCCGACCGGTATGTCCCATTGGCCGGCCTGCTAAGATTCCCGCCGCACCCGGCGATTACGAGTATCATTGTTATCGCGAGGATTAAAATAGACAGTTTTTTCATTACATTTCCCCTCTCTTCTTCTTTTCCTTATTCTAAGTTAATGCGAACGCCCCTATCCCCCGAATTCCATCTCAACCTGACTTTTCGCTACGTGATAGATGGCTTTCTGCGGGACAACGACCTGGGTAATTTGCTGCGTTTGCAACCACTGATTATCGCGGAAATTATCCCATTTTTCAATATGGCCTTTATCATCAGACAAGCCGTTAACAGCCATAAAAGCGCTCAGTCTAATGTACAACGCTTCCGCCAGGCGGTGCAGCGTATTCATTTCCGCGGTGATGCAAATCTGGGTGAACGCACCGGTGGTTCGTATACAGCAGCAGCCCAAAAAGGGCAATGCAGGCGGTTCTATGTACCCGGTCATCAACGCGCCCAGTGAACGGTAGTACAGATGCCCTACGGAAGCAACACCCGCTTTCAGCTTGGGTTTGCCACTGAAAAGCCCGGCAATCATCGGATGCCTGAAGATTATGCGCTGGTCCGTCAGCATGACTTCCCATGCCCCTTTGTCCGGCACAGACTTCGTAATATCATAAAGTTCAAAAACCTTTGCCTCATCTTCAAGAATACAAATATTATCCGCGCGTATGGTCACAATGTTATTGCCGTCATCAGGGGTCAACATTATTTTGGCCTCTGAATCCAGCTGGGGGAACAAGTCTGCATTGTCGCCATTGGCTTTGTGAGTGCCGATTAATGGAACTGTCATAGAGATTCTCCTTTTAATTAATTTCCGCAAATTCGCGGTTTCTGCCTGTATTTGGCCAAGCTGAGTAAGCGATGCTCATCTTAAAAAAACCGTTCCTTAAACGCCGCCTGCGCGCTTTGGACGGTTGCGCTTGGGTCAACTTTGACGAACGCTCTCTCAACGGCCGTCAGCAAGGCGTTCGCGCTGATATCGCCCTTCATCAAGCCTGCCGATTCTTGCCACCGCAAGAATCCAAAGGTGTACAGATGCTCCCCGTCTTGCATCCCATCACTTTGCAGAATTGCCTCAAACACTCTTCTGCGCATCCGAAAAACAATTCTGCCGCCCGGAATATCCGGCTTGACGCTTATTTTCATTGTGCGAAGAAGATTGAAGTCAATCGCGGAAGCAATGGCCGAAAAATCCCCAGTGTTTGCTGTGAAATAATAGATTTGCTTATAAAAATCTTTGTTGCGGCCTAATATCGTCCCGTTTTCGTGCAGTTGTTTAATTTTCTTATTGTCGCGCATGGTACCGAAAACCACATAGGCAACACCGGCGAGAACTAATGCTATTACAAAAAAAACTCCAACTCCCATTAAATATAGTATCTCCTTTATATTTATTTCAAATGTGCTCCAATTCAACTTTGTGCCGATTATATCCGCTCTTTTCCGCAAGCACCGCAGAACCAGGAATCGGCCTCCGCGAATTTGGTTCCGCAATCGCCGCAGTACGCGCTCTCCATCTGCCCGGAATCCGTTTTTGTTTCCTGCGCGGATTGCTGTCGGGCGGCTTGTTCATAAACTTTGTCAATAGCCCTGTCAAATTTGTCCTGAATGCTCCGCTCAACCTTGCCTCGGCCGCCAACAGCCCGGTTTGCAATCGCGTGGGTGAATATCAGATTGCTGATAATTGCCCCGCCTATGCCGGCAATAAGCATAACTATGGGCGAGCCGCTGAACGCTGCAACAACGCCCAGCACGGCGCCGATGGCTGTTGGCGCTACAATGTAATCACCGATACCAAGCCAACGCATAAACCTTGCGACTATGTAACATATGAACCCTAAGATCGCGATCCCAATGAGTATCATATAGGCTAAATCTTCAGCGGTAATAAAAAACATAATTCAAATATCTCCTTTTGTATTGTATTCCGGTCTAATCTCAGGCCGGTTGGCCATAGTTATCCCCTTAGATTGTCTTACGGCAGCATAACGCCGTCCATGATGCGGACAGGGGTGTTGCTGTTTGTGGTTGTGCCATCACCAAGTTGCCCCGAAGCTGAAGTGTTGCTTACGCCTATTTGCAACCCCAAACTATTTGTGCTACAATATTGGACAAGTGCGACCGCATACATGCATGTTGAGATAAAGTTTATCAGATGTGTTTTTATATGTAAATCTTAAACACATTGCTTTTACATTGCGCGCGATATTAAGTGCGAAAAGGGAGGGTGGGTGATGCTATGTGCCTTAGTTATGGTACCTACGCAAACACATTACAGCTTTGTTTAAAAACAAAAGAACAGCAAGTTTTGACGCTCCATAACGCCTTTTGTCTCGCGCTTGGATTAGAAAATTTCAGTGAAGACTACAACCGCGCATGGAAGCAGTTTAACTGTATAGCAGAACCGAACCGCTATATTACTGACGCGGCTTTTAGGGCAGACTGCAATAGAATTTCACAAGGGTTCCGCATACATATTCTTCCGCTTCTGGACAGCAACAGTATAAAGTTGGCAATTCTGGCACTGAGGGACATGGTGGTAAGCGACAGCATAATTGATGACGAAACGGTCACTTATACATGTCTCAGTACTGGCGGGCGTATTTCAAAGGCCAAGCTTGAAACCATAGAATCCTTTGAGCCTTGCGATTTTTTTGCAGGTGTGTTTTTGTTAGCTATTGAGATTGGGAATAACAGGCGCGGAAGAGATACCATCCTGCACATTAAAAAAGCAAAAAAAGCGCATATTGAGCGCTTCCGCAATGAACAACAAGCAATAAAACTAACAACCCGTACCAATGCTGAGCCGATGCAAGAAAAACCGGATGCCACTGTAATTGAGACCGCAACCAATCCCCCGCCCACCGCTGACCACCTTGAGTCCCTAAGCTCCTCTGAACTCGAATCTTCTGTCCTCTCTGGGCTTGCTTTACCGGCCGAGACCGCAAAACACCCGGCAGCCTCATCTAAGGCAGGCTCAAAGGAAGCACTGACAGCTGCCGTTGCGCTGGTTTTAATGGGTCAAATATTGGGGCTTTTTGTCATTGGTAACAGTATGGGGCTATTATGGATTGTCTTTTCACTCTTACTCTCAGCTATATCAATCCCCCTAGCCGTCGCCTCTGTGAATAGATTTCAACGCTTTTTCAGCAGTATAGTTCCATTGTTTGTATTGGGATTATTGGCGTTGACGCCGGTTGTTCTCAATTATCTAACAGTCAGGGAAAGCACAATCATTCTCACTCACCTATTGCCAAATTTGCTTGGTTTTGCCATCGCTTCCGCATTTTTTAAGTTGCGCCGTTACGTGTTACAGACAAACTCAAGACAGAAACAACAATACAGCGGCATATCTAACACTATGATCATCACTTCTGTGCTTTCTATACAAGTTGCCTTGTTGGTTGTTGCGTTTTTCGATCAGCATACCTTTATGTACCAATTTTTCAACAATATATACCTTGTTGCCGTTATCTCCTGGTGTATTTTGCATGGGGTCTTATGGCTTTCTCAGGTCACATTAATGAACAAAGTCGGTAATAAGATTGAGCTTAACGTAAGAGACACATTGCTTTTCTCTCTTTTGATTCTATTCTTTGTTTTTTGCGGATTACAAAGCGAAAACGAGTTTGTCTTTTACGTTTTCAAACTGGGTATGCCTGCTATAGTCATTTTGCTTGGGTTGACACTGCTTTTTTTCCGCTATGCAAGAAAAAAACATAGAAGCCTTACGATTCTTGCATGGCTGCTATCGTCCGGCGCCTATGTTTATTTATTATGGCACAACGGTTTACTTGTTAATAGCGCCGCACCATTTATTATAGCTTGTTTTGTAATAATCTCGGTTGTAATAAACCGCACGTCAACCGATAATTAACACGTTTACATGACCCGACAGCGATTTTTGAATAACTCGTATAATTAATCTTGTTTTTCAAAAAATAACGATGAAATAAAAAACGCCGGATATTTGTCGAGAAACTGCCTATTTATGAATATTTTGTATCGCATATAAACTCATCCTGAGGCAATCATATTATCGAAAGGCGAAGAACTGTCGTCTTATTAAACAACATTCAGGAGATGAAAAGCAATAATGGCTAGAAGCACTAACCAGCTTGTTAATCCTAACGCCCGCGAAGCTATGAACCGTTTCAAGATGGAAACTGCCTCTGAATTGGGCGTCAACCTCAAACAGGGCTACAACGGCGACATCACCGCCCGTCAGGCCGGCAGCATCGGCGGCCAGATGGTTAAAAAGATGATCCAGGCCTATGAGAACGGTCTCCAGCAGTAAGCGGTTACTATATCAGTTAGTAAGTCTTATTTAATATAGACTGTGTAAAAGCACATCAATCAGCAGGCCTGACTGATGTGCTTTGCGCGTTGCGTTTGCGAAATATTTACAAATTATACCGCGCAACCACTTCACCGCCAATTACACGGCCGTCTTCTTCAAAGCCGTATGACGCAAATGTAGTTTTAGACGCAATGTTAGCAGGCTTGTAAGACGTATAGCAGTAACTGGCTTCGCCGTGCGGCTTAGATTTAATCTCTTCCATTATCTGCTTCACTGTTTCACGCCCTATGCCCTTGCCCTGGTGGTTTTTGTCAATTAGCAGACGCCAGAAATAGTAGTGATGTTCTTCAGTACAATATACCTCGTCATCTTCCTCATAATCCGGTGAGAAATAGCCGTACATAGCAAAACCCACCATTTTGCCATCTTGATAAACGGCATAAGGTTCGGCAATATCACATACGCCCGCTTCGGCATAAGCTCTATTTTCACAATAAGCCTCTGCAAGACTGTAAGCGTTGCTTGCCACAAATCCCTTTTGTTCCGGCAAGATGTCAAGTGCTATGCACTCTTTCATATTGTCGTCCAGAATGGAGATTTTTCTAAGTTCTATCATAATTATCCTCCAACTCAGGTCACTATAGTCT
This sequence comes from Oscillospiraceae bacterium, assembly GCA_009785525.1. Taxonomy (GTDB): domain Bacteria; phylum Bacillota; class Clostridia; order Oscillospirales; family Oscillospiraceae; genus WRMH01. The sequence continues at coordinate 174,188 of WQWC01000001.1, forward strand.
TTGACTTACCAGTCCAGGGCTGTTTTATGAATCCACCCGCTTTCTTAACCTACCCGAACAAGCCGTCCGCCTTAAACAGCAGGCATCCGCAGCTGCATCTGGCGAGCTCGCGGTTATAGCATTCATCGCACACGTCCGATGTCGATATATTGCACGCAGGCTGATCTACGGTATAGAGATAATGCTTTCTGAGTTCTTCAATGTTGCGGAAATCGCGGATGTCCTGCTTTGTGTATTCGGACAGCCCGAAGCAACGTATCGCCCGCAGGTCGGGCAGGATATCTATAACCGGAGAGCAGTTATTCACCTCGCAGAATATGACGCGCTCCCAGAACATGCGGGAATATCTGTGCGACACGGCTTTTCCCAGAACCTCTTTCGCGGCTCGCAATCCGTCGCGTTCATCCTTTGTAAACACGCATTCAGGGAAAAAGTTGCAATCAAACCCCGTTATAACGCCGCAGCGTATCATGTCGCCGATAAACCTGATTGCAACCGGCTTCATTTCAACGAAATATTCCAGCGGAGTCTTCCCTTTCAAATCCCCTTTCGGCGGCACAGATATGGACAGCCTTATAACATCGAAGTCGATCTCATCTAAAATCGGGAATATGTATGAATGGTCAAAATCCGGCTTGTAAAGGTTCACGCTGAGCCTGAACCGCCCCTCGCCCGAATGCCCGTTCTTAAAACGCCGTAGACTTTGCCGCATTTTCGCAAACGCTTCCTCACCCATATCCTCCGGGGAATTGCAGTTTACAAGCATCCGAAACTTTTTGTGCTCAAGCATATCCGGTGACAAGTTTTCCAACTGCACTGCATTTGTATAAAGCATCACGATATCGGTTCTTGTATCAGTAAGCGCGCTATTCATAGCTTCGTTTATATGCGTGTACAGCAGCGGCTCACCGCCGATTATGCCTACCTGACGTTCACCCTCGCTGCTTAACGCAAATTCCAGCGCCGTTTCAAAATCCCCAAGACTCATCTCTTTTGGGGCTTTATTGACAAATTCCCCGGCGAAGCAATACGGGCAGCGGAGGTCGCAAGTCTCATTCACCATTATGTTGGCCATGTAAGTATTCTCCTAACGTTATTTTAATAGTTTCCGATAAACATTTCCTTGACTTTTGTCCGGCTTTAACCGCCTACCCCTCAGGACAGAAGCCGCCCATAAGGGCGGCTTCTGGTTTTGTAAAGATTCAGGCTTACAGCGGGATATCCCCCATGTTGATATCCGCAGCCGTTGTGTCAAGGTCATCGAAAACCTTGGTTTTGCCGCCTGCTTTGAACTCCAGCTTAAACTTGCCGTCGGGCAGGTCTTCAAACCAGAAGTCTCCGTACTCGTCGGTCTTGGTGTTGTATTTGCCGCCCGCGCCGGCTAAGCTGCATTCAGCGCCGATGTAGACTTCATCCTCCACTGGGTCAAACAGTGTCCCGGCGATGAATTTCTTCGGCAAGCCCGTGTAGTATACGCGGGGTTTTGTATTGAGTTCAGGCTTCAGCACTTCGGCCTTTTTGATGAACTCTTTTGCTTCGCTGGAATCTTCGTCCACCATCCGCATACAAATTGTCGGACAGTTATCGGTGCATCTGGTCTCTTTCCAGCCTGCATCAATCAGATGCGCACAGCCTGTGCATTTCTGCGCGATATTCAAATCTTCGTTGAAGAAGATCGCGTCATACGGGCAGAGTTCGGTGCAGTTACGGCAACCGATGCACTTCACCGGATCAATGATGACCAAACCGTCATCACGCTTATACTTCGCGCCGTGCTTGCACGCGTCCATACATGGCGCGTTATCGCAGTGCATACAGATGCGAGGCGTGTACGCCACTTTAACCTTCGGCACGGTGCCGCGCACTTTCTGCTGCAATTTGAACCAGAAGTGCCCGATCTCCGGCTGGGGTTTGGCTATCGGAGTCCAGTCGTTGGCAACATGCTCATCTTTACAGCCGATTTGGCAGCTATAGCAGCCGTTGCAACCCTTGGTATCAATTAAAAATACTTTCTTGCCCATTATTTGCTCCCCCTTTCAACCCAAGCGGTAGCTTTCAATCCGGAAGCACGGTCATACTCGCGGTTCCAAGCCTCGGGATACTCTGTTCTCCACTCATCATACTGTGCCATGCTGACACGTTCTACATCAACGAGGAAAGATGTGGTCGCCTGACCTGCCGCATGTTTGGATGTGAGTCCCTTTGGCGTGATGAGGTTAATCGCGCCGCCGCGATCCAGTTTGCCCGGGATGATAATGTCTGTCCGCGCACCGTGGTCAACTGAGAGTGCGCCCGGCATGATGCGCTCAAATACCAGCGCACCGCAGAGAACGCTTCCACGCTCATTGAATACCCGCACGATATCGCCGTTGTTGATTCCTCTGGCTGCGGCGTCATCGGGATGTATCCAGCAAGGCTCATACAAATATCCGTCAAAGCCTCTTACCTTGCCGGTGTCAGCTTCTTTTGTCCACGGAATATCGTCTGCCTGGGCGTGTACTCTCCACCTTGGGTGGTTGGTGATTATAAGCAGCGGATACGTCCGCGCACGACTTGAAGAGAGACGCTCGTCATGCGTGATGCCTTTTTCGATCCATTGCGGATACGGCGGGCGCTCTTCATCATTGGGAAAATACTTCGAGAGGTTTGTGGAGCAGAACTCCAGCTTTCCTGTCGGTGTCGGCAACGGGTTCTTGACAGGATCATTCGCAAACTCGGACAAGCCGGCGGGGAGATTTCTCCAGTTCTTAGAAACCGGGATTACCATGTAATCTTTCTCCAGCCACTCTTCATAAGGAACAATCTGATCAAAGTTCATTCCTTTGTAGACGCCTTCGATGTACTGTTCAACGGTCCTGCCGATAGTGACTTCTTTTTCCATGCCGAGTTTTTTCGCAATTTCGACAACGGCTTCAAAGTCGCTCTTAGACTCGCCAACAGGCTCAATAGCTTTTCTCATGTTCAGCATTGTCTGGAAGTGTTCACCGTCACGGACGCACGGCATGACGTCATCTACTTCAAGGTAGGTGTTCGTCGGCAGTACGATGTCAGCGTAGATACAGTCATTTTCCAGCCACGGATGCTGTGCCAGAACAAACTCGATCTGCGGGTCGCGTATCGTCATACCGATATCGAAACCATCGCCCCAGCAAGTTTGGCGGCAGGGGGTGTCTGTCCATACCATACGGATCGGAACACCGTCATAATCGACCTTGTAGTAAGTCGATTCGAGATCCCTGTCGTCATGTTTAAGGTTAGGATTATTCTGTGTAGAGCCTTGCAGCATACGGATGTCACCTTTTCTGACCGGATAGTTGTATTTTACCATCTGATCTATAGGCTCTTCCTCATGGCCGCCGGTACCCCAGAAGTTAAGGGTCTTGTCCGTGCCGCACTTGATAGCCTCTTCAATGAGGGTTTTCGGAATAAGCTGTTTACCCCACGCCTGCGGTGTGCCGCGGTGCGGGTTGAATATTCTCTCATGCAATTCGGGGTCTTTATGCTTGATCGTCTCAAACGTACCCGAATACTCCTGGAAGCCTTTCGACGTGTCGGAGTTCGCGATATCGTATTGCAGCTGATCCCATGTGATGTTCTTAGGCATACCCATGTACGCGATCTGGGCGTGATGCCGTCCCGGCTTACCGAGTCCTTGCATACCGAGCAGGATGACTTCAAGACGTGCAGGCTCTGTGGAATACGGACCCCTTATATAGCCGCCGCCGAAGTAGTGGCCGACTGTTGTGGCTTTTTTCGCCCAGTCTCTTGCCAATGCTTTGATCGTGTAAGACGGAATTCCGCACTTTTCAGAAGCCCATTTCGGGGTTTTCGGAACACCATCTACTTTACCGAGGACGTACTCTTCCATCTTGTCCATGCCGACAGCATGAGTCGCAACGTACTCTTTGTCGTATGTACCTTCGGTAACCCAAGTGTAAATGATCGCCAACTGGAGCGCCGCGTCAGTATTCGGAAGAACCGGAATCCACTTGTCGCCATGGATGGCGGCTGAGTAGTTCAGGTCTGGGCAGATGTAAACTTGCTTAATGCCGCATTCGTTCCAGAAGAACATCAGGCGGCTGGCCATCTGTCCACGGAAGCCCCAAGGCGTAGTCTCAAGGTCGCCGCCTTGTACTACGAGCAGTTCGGTATTCTCTGTGATATCAACCACAATGTTTTCCGCCGGAGCCATGTTGCCGATAAAGCCTTTGCCCCATACGTGTTTCGCACCCCAGTACCAGCCTTCCCAGCTGTCCGGGTTTCTTACCTGTTGTGTGAATCCGCCCATTTTGTCCAGCAGCAATGTACTGCAGCCATGCGGGGCATGAATCAGCTTACTTTCAGAGTGACCGTCGCACTGCAGAAGAATCGCCAGCGGGCCATACTCTTTGTGTACGCGCCTGATTTCAGCCGCGATGAGGTCTGTCGCCTCGTCCCAGGAGATACGCTCAAACTTGCTTGAGCCGCGGTTTTGCGGATTACGCTCCCCATTAGGGTCCCAGTCCACGCGCTTCATCGGATAAGGAACACGGTTCGGCGAATAAGCCCTCTTCTTGTATGCCAACCCCCAGGGCGGCGGAACCGATTTGCTGAGCGGCCGCCATTTAACGCCGTTGCGTTCCATTTCCCACGCGTTGAAGCTGTCGTAATCATACTTCGAGTCATAATGGAGCGGTCTGATACGGACTACTTTCCCGTCCTTGACATCGACGTGGGCGGGACAAGCCCCGAATATGCCGCCGCTTAGGTTGATCGCCTTAACAACAGTCTTGTCGGCGCCCATAGGCGGTGGCTTTGTGCCGGGTACTGCTTTTGCCTTAATGTTTTCTGCCACTTGATTCCCTCCTATTCTGCAATTTCTTATAAAAATTGATGCTATGTTAACAATTATAACGTCATTCACAACATAAAGGAAGAAAAAAATTTTTATCGTATTCGCTATGGTGATAAATTTTATTTATAGAACTATAAGGATTCTTTATAGAGCGACAACACAACTTCTTTGAATATTTTAAACGCCGTAGCCTTTATATCTTTCTTCCAGGCGAAAACAGTCGTGATCTCAGCGTCTTTGCCGCTTATCGGGAATGTTATCACATCAGGGCGCTGGTACAAGTACCCCAGTTCCCCAGGAAGAATGGCAACGCCGATGCCGGCATTTACTGACAGAACAACCGATTCGGCACGGTTGTAGTAATTTATTATACGCGGCTTTATATCGCGGTTTTTGCATATAAGCCTGATCTGGCTCGCCAATATGCCCGATTGCGGAACCGAGACGAACGGGTACATCTCCACAGTTGACCAGTCGTTTAAGTCAATGGTATCGGCAATATTCTTGTTGACAAACACCTCAAGCCTCCCGCGATGTATGATCTCATGCGAGTATTCGTCATTATCGGGTATCATTGGCCGTGCCGCAAAGTAAAAATCATGGTCACCCTGCTGTAGTGAGCGGATAAGCTCTGCCCCTTCTAAAAGGTCGATATCCGCCTGAATATGGGGGTGCATCTCGTAAAGCTTGCTCAAACAATTGCAAAGCTGATACGATGCGTATGACAGCGCCGCGATACGTATATGCCCAAGCTGGCCCTTCGCCATGTTTTGAATGCGGTTCTCCGCAGTTGAGGATATTTCCAATATTTGGGATATGTAGCTGAGAAATTCCTCACCTTCAGCCGTGAGCGAAACTTCATGGCTGGAGCGATTTATCAGCTTCACACCAAGTTCTGCTTCCAGCTTTTTGATATGATGACTGACAGCGGGCTGGGTAATGAAATACTGCTCCGCCGTCCGCGAAAAATTCAGCGTGCGCGCCAATGAAGCAAATAAATTAAGACGAAGCATATCCAAACCCATCACCCCTTTCACCATATCACTAATAATAACAGACATGCAGTCCTCATTGCAAGGTTTTTTAATAAGTATGCGGGTATTTTTACCAAAAGGCTATATAAAAGTGCTTGAATATTTTACTGGGGCGTGATAAGTTAATTAAAACTTTGAACGGATGCGTAACGAATTGAAAGAGACGTTGATAGAATCTTTGCGGAATCAAAGGTTAATCAGGCGCGGCATTGTTTATGTGCTGGGGTACTTTATCATGGCGCTCGGCGTGGCATTCGCTATCAACGCAGACTTGGGCATTACACCGGTGTCTTCAACGCCGTATGTTATCAGCCTGATTCTCGGGCGGTATCCGGGCCTTTTAATAGCCATGTTTTTCTGTTTCTTGATTTTGATACAATTCGCCCTGTTGCGCAGAAAATTTAAGTTAATCAGCCTCACGCAGATCATACCCGCTTTCCTGTTCGGGTATTTTGTGGACTTGGCGATAATGTTGCTCGGCGATTTTATGATCCCCACATACGCGGGACGGCTTGTTATGCTGGCTATTAGCACAACGCTTGTCGCCTGGTCGATTATTTTGGTTATTGACGCCAATTTTGCAAATCTGCCGGCGATGAATCTGTCCTTGACAATTACACAGGTAATGCCAGATCATAAATACCTCGGCAAATTCCATATTACTAAGATGATGACCGATATCACATACGTGACTATCGCCGTCATCCTTTCTTTTATATTCATGGGTGAACTGTCCGGCGTGCGCGAGGGTACGGTTATTACAGCCATATTTGTCGGAAGAAGCATTCCCTGCCTCAGAAAACTTACTGAGCCTGTTCTTCGCAAAATTGGACTGTACTTTTAAAAAAAATCCTTGCAAAAGTTGAATCAGATTGCTATACTGCAATTCTGTGCAATTCTGTATTTAAATTACGTTTAGGGAGAGGAAACATGGATTCATTACAAAAAAAGTACACAGCATCCACATATTTCAAGTTTTTTATTTTGCCTTTGATAGGCATATTCGCGTTTTTTATTGACATTCCGATGGTGGAATACACCGTTATGGGCTTCACAATGGGCGCAAGATCTACGATTATGATAAATCACCTGACCGGCCTGATACGCGCACTATTATGGGACGGAAGTCTGAGCGTCATGCCATTTGTGATCCTGGCAATAGCGCTGTACGGAGTTGTGGATCTTATACTGCGCCGCAAAAAACATTTCGCGAATACTTTGGGCAAGGTTTTCGCGGTGATAAAATGCATCGGTGTTGTATTCATTATTTTTGCGGTTTTTGAAATCGGCCCCGCGGTATTGCATGAGCCTCAGCAAGCCCTCGCCACCGCCTCCGGTGACCCCCGCAGCATCGCAGGGTTCGTGATGAACGGCGTTTTGATAACCATCACTATAAGCATACCTCTGGCCGCGATGTTCTTGCCGTTTTTGCTCAATTACGGCTTGGTCGAACTCGTCGGCGTTTTGGTACGGCCTATTATGCGGCCGTTATTCAAGCTTCCGGGCCGCAGCGCCGTTATCCTTGTCAGCGCGTTGCTGGGCAATTTCTCGGTGGCGCATATCGCCGTTGATGATGAGTATCACAAGGGACAGATGACCGAAAAAGAAGCGCTTACAATATGTACCGGATTCTGCTCATCCTCTATCGCGTTTATGATGGTACTTGCCACCAACGCCGGTATAATCGACAACTACTGGAACGCCTATGTCTGGTCATCTTTCCTGATGATAATACTTATTACGCTGATCGGCGTACGTATTTTCCCGCTCTCCCGATTAAGGGACGGCTTTGCCCCGGGGATTACCCCTCAGCCTGAAAAAGTATACAAGCAAAAGCTGTTCAGAAACGCGCTTGCCGAAGGCTTGGCAGTCTCCAAATCTGCGGATAATCCTATCAAGGGAATCGCGCACATAATGAAAGCTACAGTCGGCGTGCTCGCCGCGATTATCATGGGTGCCGGGTTTTCGACATCGGTCGGAATGCTGCTATATCTGTTCACGCCGATATTCGAGTGGATTGGCGTAATTTTCCGCCCGATTATGATGCTTGTGCAAATACCGGCAAACGAAGTTGTGACAGCTTCGACAGGTGCCGCGTTCTCACTGCTGGAAGTTTCTATTCCCTCCATGCTCGTCATGGCGGGTGATTGGTCGTATCACATCCGCTACATGATGGCGGTAGTACCGATAACATCGGTTATCTTCCTCGGCAGTTTCGTACCCAGTTTAATCAGCACTAACCTGCCGGTCAAATTCTGGCATCTGATGGTGATTTGGGTCGAACGCATGATTTTATCGGTACTCTTCGCTGGTCTCTTCGCCCTGTTGCTGTTCGGAATACCGGGCTGACGCATTTGATTGCACTACAAGGGCTGGCGCACCTGAACCGGTTGCGGCGGCCCTTGTTTATTGAAATATTTTTGTTGAGTTCACTACCTAAAATATGCTATAATGATAAGCCAATCAACACATAAGGAGGCGCTTATGGAATTTCACATACGCCCTGTAAAACCTAGCGATGCGGCTGGGATAAACGAACTCAGACGTATGACTGGAGTGCTTGAAAACATACGTAGCATACCTTCGGAACGTATCAAGCGGAACGAAGATGGTATCGCTAACATGCCCGAAAATATGCATTCATTTGTGGCTATTTCGGAAGATAATAGCGGCAATGAAATCATACTCGGCATCGCAGGGTTGTATGTGTCCGCAGGGCATCGGCAACGACACAGTGCGGGTATTGGAATGGCGGTGCATACAAACTTTCAGGGAATGGGCATCGGTACTAAGCTTATGCAAACGCTTCTGGATATCGCCGATAATTGGCTGATGCTTGTACGAGTCGAACTCACTGTTTATGTTGACAATGAAAAAGCCATTGCATTATATAAAAAGTTTGGATTTTCTGTGGAAGGGACAATGAAAAAAGCTTCTATCAGAAACGGAACTTATATGGATGAATTAATGATGGCTCGTGTAAAATAATAGTATTAAACTACATTGCAAAATGGAGGCTCTTATGATTTCGGACAATACAATAAACAAAAAATCCGTAACTGATATCGACGTAAAGGGTAAAAAGGTTCTGTTACGCTGCGATTTCAACGTGCCGCTTGACAAAGCCACGCATACAATCACAGACGAAGGACGGATAACCGCTTCCCTGCCCACTATCAATTATTTGTTGAATGAAGGTGCCTGCGTTATCGCCTGCTCACATCTCGGTCGCCCAAAGGGTGAACGGAAGCCAGAACTCTCGCTGGCTCCAGTTGCAGTCCGATTGTCTGCGCTTCTCGGGAAACCTGTCAAAATGGCTCGGGACGTTATAGGGGACGACGCAACCAAGCTAGCGAATGAGCTTCGACCTGGGGAGATAATCCTGCTTGAAAATCTGCGCTATCATAAGGAAGAAGAGCAGAACGACCCAGCATTTGCAAAATCCCTGGCCAACATGGCCGATATATTTGTGTCGGACGCTTTCGGCACCGTTCACCGTGCGCATGGTTCAACCGAGGGCTTGTCCCATTATCTGCCCGCCGTGGCGGGATTACTGCTGCAAAAAGAGCTGCTTCACTTAGGCGGCGCGATTTCCAACCCCGCCCGCCCGCTTGTGGCGATACTCGGCGGTTCTAAAGTCTCTGACAAACTTGCAGTGATTGAAAATCTGCTTGAAAAAGCGGACACCCTGCTCATCGGCGGCGGGATGGCGTATACGTTCATCAAGGCGCAGGGCGGGAAAATCGGCAACTCGCTCTGTGAGGATGATAAGCTTGAATATGCCAATAAAATGCTGGATATAGCAAAATCACGCGGGGTTAGTCTCCTGCTTCCGCCTGATACAATTGCGGCGGCGGAGTTTTCAAATGACGCCGAACCTGTGACTGTAGACAGCTATGATATCCCAGACGGGTACATGGGCCTTGATATCGGGCCGCAATCTGCTGCGCTGTACGCCGAGGCGATAGCAAACGCCGGAACTGTTATCTGGAACGGCCCGATGGGCGTGTTTGAGTTTGCTAAATTCGCCGAGGGCACCAAAGCTCTCGCCGAAGCGATTGCCGATTCTGACGCGGTGTCAGTCATCGGCGGCGGGGACTCTGCCGCCGCAGTTCGCGTATTTGGTCTTGATGACAAGATAACCCACATATCAACCGGCGGTGGGGCTTCTCTTGAATTCTTGGAGGGCAAAACACTCCCGGGAATCGCCTGCTTGTTGGATGCGTGAAAGGAGAGTCTATGAATATAAAATACAGACAAACGATTATCGCTGGGAACTGGAAAATGAATACACTTGCTTCCGGCGCGAAATCTTACGCAAATGCGCTTTGCCCGCTCATCCCCGGTTTTTACGCGTGGTGCAATGTTGTGATCTGCGCGCCATTTACGTCGATTCACGCCGTGGTGCATGCATTTAAAGGCAACAAAGTCTCTGCCGGGGCGCAGAATATGAGTGAGCATAAATCTGGGGCGTATACCGGCGAAGTCTCCGGCGAACAGCTGCGCGACATCGGCGCGGAGTATGTCATCATCGGTCACAGCGAACGCAGACAGCTTTATGGCGAAACCGATGAATCGGTCAACAGTAAAATACTCGCCGCTTTAGAAGTTCCACTTCACCCGATCCTGTGCGTTGGCGAGAGTCTTGAAGAGCGGGAATCAGGTGTTACGACCAATATTGTCTCCGCGCAGATTAAAAATGCGCTTGCCAGTGTGCCGGACTCGGAGATCAGCCGAGTTGTTGTCGCGTATGAGCCTATTTGGGCAATCGGCACCGGGAAAACCGCCTCGCCGGAAGACGCGCAGGATACCTGCCGTGAAATACGCGCTGTTTTGGCAAATCTATACGACGCAGAACTTGCCCAACGCATTTCGATACTTTATGGCGGCTCAATGAACGAAAAAAATGCGGCGGAGCTATTGGCCCAGCCTGATATTGACGGCGGGCTTGTCGGCGGCGCGTCGCTGAATCCCACCGCATTCGCGGAGATAATCAACGCCGCAAAGGGAGGCCTTTGAATGAAAACTCCCGCTGTTATGATAATTCTGGACGGATATGCCCTGTCTGATTCCGACACCGGCAACGCGATAGCAGTCGCCGATACGCCGGTTCTTGACAAACTTTTCAGCGATTGCCCTCACACAACGCTTGCTGCGTCCGGTGTGGACGTCGGCCTGCCAGACGGACAAATCGGCAACAGCGAGGTCGGCCACATGAACATCGGGGCAGGAAGAATCGTGTATCAAGACTTGCCCCGGATATCCCACGAGATCGAAAGCGGCGATTTCTATAATAACGAAGCGCTTATCGGCGCGGTGGAATCCGCTGTTACATCCGGCGGCGCGCTGCATCTTATGGGGCTTGTTTCGTCCGGCGGTGTGCACAGTCATATTGAACATCTTTTCGGCCTTATTGAACTCGCCCGGCGGCACAACGTTGAAAAACTTTTCATACACTGCTTTACCGACGGGCGCGACGTTCCGCCGAATTCCGGCAAATCGTCAATCGAAGCGCTTCTGGATAAATGCCGTGAACTTGGCGTTGGGCGCGTCGCCACTGTAATCGGCAGGTTTTACGCGATGGATCGTGATAATCGTTGGAGGCGTGTAGAGGCCGCGTATAACGCGATGGTATACGGCAAGGGCGAGTTTGAACCGGACCCTGTCTGTGCAATGCAATTATCATACGATGCTGGAATTACTGATGAATTTGTCAAGCCCGTCATCTGCACCCGTGACGGCATGATAAAAGCGGGCGACTCCGTTATATTCTTCAATTTCCGTGCGGACAGAGCCAGACAGATCACCCGTGCGTTTATTGAGCGGAATTTTTCAGGATTCAACCGAAAAAACGGCTGGTTCCCCGTAACCTTTGTCAGCATGACTCAGTATGACGAGACGCTTGACATCCCGGTCGCTTATCCTCCCGATATGCCGGAGCATACTCTTGGCGAGATTATCAGCTCTGCGGGACTTCATCAGCTGCGAATAGCGGAAACGGAAAAATATGCACATGTCACATTCTTCTTCAACGGCGGCCGCGAGGAGCCTTTTCCGGGCGAGGAACGGATACTAGTCCCCTCTCCCGCCGAGTTTGCGACTTATGACCTGATTCCGGAAATGAGCGCCTATAAAGCGGCTGACGCCGCGTGTGCTGAAATTCTCAGCGGTAAGCATGACGTTGTCATCATCAACTTCGCCAACTGCGACATGGTCGGCCACACCGGCGATTTCGCCGCCACAGTCAAAGCTGTCGAAACTGTTGATACATGTGTCGGCAAGATAAAAAACGCGGTTGACCAGGTGGGCGGACTCCTCATCGTCACATCAGATCACGGCAATGCGGAGACGATGCTTTTAGACGATGGTATGTCCATAAACACCGCGCACAGCATGAATCCCGTGCCGTTTATCATTTCAGGTACGTATGCAGCCCTGCACCCTGGGCGGCTCGCCGATATCGCACCGACACTGCTGGAGCTGCTGGGGCTGGAACAGCCCGAAACGATGACCGGACAATCGTTGATTATGAAGGGAGCTGAATAATGAAGAAACGCGTATTAATAAGCATGTTTGCTATCATATTCCTGATAGCTAGCTGCACCAGCGCCTCTGATGCGGATGCAGATTACGAAGATTACGCTGGCGAACCTGAGCAACTCACCCCAGCTTATGAGAGTGAACCCGAAAACGGTTACCCAGGTGAGTACGACCATGTCGCCGAACCTCCTGCGGAGTCACCCGCCGTGCCGCGAAACGCGGTTGCAATATCGGCGGCAAGCACGCACGCCCTTGCGCTTATGGAAGACGGTACTCTATGGGCGTGGGGCTGGGGCGCGGCAGGTAGAGACTGGGACGTTCATCACAGTCTTATTGGAGATGGCACCACGGAAAGGCGCAATTGGCCGGTACAGATAATGGAGAATGTAACATTCACCGTGGCAGGACACCATCATTCATTTGCCATAACCACTGACGGGGCACTATGGGCCTGGGGCGGCAACCAGTATGGGCAGCTTGGCGATGGCACCACGGAGACTCGATTGTCCCCGGTTAGAATCATGGATGACGTCGTATATGTCACCATGCCGTCAACCGCACCCAACAGTCATGTCGGCGATGGCGTGCGCTCATACACCATTCGATCAGACGGCGGCCTTTGGGCGTGGGGACATAGCGGCATAAATGATGTGCCGTGGGAGGTCGCTCTTGGTGATGGCGGTTTGGAAAATCGTTATACACCGGTACTAATCCTGGAAAATGTTGTGTCCGTTGTCCCCACGCATAATGGCGGATTCGTCTTAACCGATGACGGCACGCTTTGGAACTGGCATGGGTGGACTTTGCTTAGCAGCTTTGAAGACGGGGAATTTATAAGCACAGAGATTGAAGCCCGGCTTTATCCAGCTCCGATCATGGAAAATGTAGCATCACTATCCTCATGCGCCAATTTTGCCATAACCACAGACGGTGAATTGTGGTCACTTGGATTTGAACCCGCATGGATTATGGACGACGTTGCATATGCCACCGCATTGAGCGGGGCAAACTTTGCAATAACTACAAATGGAACGCTTTGGGCATGGGGCCGTAACCGGCTGCCTGACCACTGGCATCCGGGCCCATTGCTTGGTGACGGCACCACGGTGGACAGAGATGAACCCGTGAAGATACTGGAAAATGTTGCTTCGGTGGTGGCACTGGGCAACAACGCCTATGCTATCACAGCAGATGGCGCTTTGTGGACGTGGGGAAGCGGCACTCTATCCAGCCTATATTCGGAGGCAGAAGAGCATATGTGGAGTTATGCCTATAATGAGGATGGCTTCCCAGAGGGTAAAAGGTGGCTATTGGATGATGACGGCGGTACAGGGATACGCTTATCGCCTGTAAAGATTCTGGAGAATGTGGTATCTGTCTCCCCGACATATTTCATGTTTGACCACGGATTTGTGCGCGGATTCAGGACATTTGCATTGACCGAATGCGGCGCTGTATGGGCATGGGGCGAAAATGATATTTGGGATCAAGGCTGGAGTCTTCTGGGCGACGGCACATCTGAGTATCGCCCTGACCCGGTGCTTATTATCGGCGGCGAATAGATAACAATAAAAATATAACGAGGTGTACTATGAAAGACTTTATAGAAATTGTAGGCGTAACAGGGCGTGAGATATTGGATTCACGCGGCAATCCAACCGTGGAGGCGGAGGTTTGGCTGGATGACGGGACAGTCGGCCGTGCCGCCGTGCCGTCGGGGGCGTCCACCGGCAAATTTGAGGCATATGAACTGCGCGACGGCGATAAAAGCCGTTATCTGGGCAAAGGCGTGCTCAAAGCCGTGGAGAACATCAATAATGTATTTGACGAAGCCCTGTCCGGGCAAAACGCCATGGACCAAGTCGCCATCGACAAACTGCTAATTGGGCTGGATGGTACCGCAAATAAATCAAAGCTCGGTTCAAACGCCATTCTGGGCGTGTCGCTGGCATGCGCGAAAGCAGTGAGTGAGGCTATCGGTGTCCCGCTTTATCAATACATCGGCGGTACATTCGCCTGCACACTGCCTGTGCCGATGATGAATCTGCTAAACGGCGGCGCGCACGCTGACAACAGCGTTGATATACAGGAATTTATGGTCATGCCTGTTTCCGCACAAAATTTCCGCGAAGCTTTACGTATGAGTGCAGAAGTGTTCCACACTCTGAAGAAATTCGTCTCATCCCCCGGCGTGGGAGACGAGGGCGGATACGCTCCGAATCTCGCTGATGATGAAGACGCGCTTGTAGCTATTATGCAGGCAATTGAGGCGGCAGGCTACAAACCGGGCGAGGACTTCCTGTTAGCGTTGGATCCCGCCGTAACAGAGTGGTTCAACGAAGCAGACGGTTGCTATCACTTGCCTAAGAGAAAGACGATTATGACCCGGCAAGAAATGGTGGACATGTGGATCGGATTCTGCAATAAGTTCCCGATCATCTCGCTTGAGGACGCGATGGCCGAGGACGATTGGGAAGGCTGGAAAATGCTGACTGACGCATTGGGCGACAAAGTCCAGCTTGTGGGCGATGATCTGTTTGTGACGAATACAGAGCGGCTGCAAAAAGGCATTGACCTCGGCGTTACAAATTCGATACTGATCAAGCTAAATCAAATCGGCACACTGACCGAGACGCTTGAGGTGATTCAAAAAGCGCACAGAACTGGTTTCACCGCCGTGGTGTCACACAGATCCGGCGAAACGGAAGACACGACAATCGCCGACGTATCTGTCGCGGTCAACGCCGGGCAGATAAAAACCGGCGCGCCGTCCAGAACTGACCGGGTCGCCAAATACAATCAGCTTCTCAGGATAGAAGAAGAGCTGGGCTCTGCCGCAAGATACCCGGGTCGTGACGCTTTCTTTAGTCTCAGACGTTGACAAGTTTGCAAAAATATGATATTTTTATCCTGTAATCAAACGAGGGGGAATTGAACAATGAAAAGAATTGTGACAATCGAAACGCGCGAAATGAATTTTGAAGACGGCGGTTGCGGTGAGTGCCAGACATCGTGCCAATCAGCGTGCAAAACATCTTGCGGCGTTGCGAATCAGCAATGTGAAAACAACACCGGACACGGGGAATGATACACTGTTATAAACTCAACGGCTTCAATATTGTGCTGGATATCGAAAGCGGCTCCGTCCACCATGTGGACGACGTCGCTTTTGACGTGATAAGCATGTACGAAGCCGAGTCTGCGGACACGATAACCGCGCACATAAAACAAAAATACGCCTCTGAAATCACAGAGACGGAGATTCTGGAGATTATTGCGGATATTGAAGAACTGAAGCGGCAAGGCAAGCTGTTTTCGCAAGCTGCGTTTGAACCGGTCTTGGCCGATTCCGCCGACACGCCCTTAAAAGCGCTGTGCCTGAACGTATCACACATGTGCAACATGACGTGCGGATACTGCTTTGCCGGCAGCGGCGAGTATGGCGGCGGCGGACTTATGTCTATCGAAACGGGCAAACTGGCAATAGATTTCCTTCTTAAACACTCAGACTCACGTAAAAATCTTGATGTCGACTTTTTCGGCGGAGAGCCATTGCTTAATTGGGATACGGTTAAAGCAATCGTCGAATACGCGCGGGAGAAAGAGCGCGAGTTAAACGGTTTGAAGAAGTTTCGTTTCACGCTTACGACAAACGGACTACTGATTGACGATGAGGTTATCAATTTCACTTCCAAAGAAATGCACAACGTAGTGCTGAGTTTAGACGGCCGTTCGGAAATCAATGACGCGACTCGCAAACTCATAAACGGCGGAGGGAGTTATGACGCGGTTCTCCCGAACCTCAAAAAGCTCGTAGACGCCCGATCCAGCCGAGGCTATTACATACGCGGGACATTTACACGCAAAAATACCGACTTTGTGAACGACATCCTCCATATCGCCGATCTTGGATTCAGCGAACTTTCGATGGAGCCGGTCGTCGCAAAGCCGGATTCAGACTATGCATTGACGGAGCGCGATTTGCCGGAACTCTGTGAGCAGTATGAACTGCTGGCAACTGAAATGATCCGCCGGAAAAAGCAGGGGCGCGGATTCACGTTCTATCACTATATGCTGGATCTCACCGGCGGGCCGTGCGTGCATAAGCGTATATCCGGCTGCGGAGTCGGCACGGAATACCTTGCCGTAACACCGCGAGGAGAACTTTATCCGTGCCACCAATTTATTGGCGATAAACAGTTTTTGGTTGGCAATGTATGGTCTGGCATTCAGAATCAAAAACTAAGGGACTCATTTAACATCCGCAATATCTATACCACCCCGGAGTGCCGCGACTGCTGGGCAAAAATGTACTGCAGCGGGGGCTGCGCCGCGAATAACTACAATGCTTCCGGCTCGGTTCATAGCGTGTATCAACTCGGCTGTGAGCTGTTCAAAAAACGCGTTGAATGCGCGATAATGATAAAAGTGGCGGAGGCTTTGAGCTTATGACTCTTGCGCTTTACGCAGTTTCAGTGATACAGCTCTCTTATCTGCCATGTCTTGAAACACGCTCACCGCTGTCTTAGCTTTTTCTTTAACCGTATCACTTGGTTCCGTTTCTGCCGCAATTTGCGCCATAGCAGATTTGATATCTTGGAGTTCCAGTAAATTAACCGCCAGACAGAAGAAGCTCTTTTTTCGCCCATCGTTATAGGATTCCAGCAGTTCTTCCAGTATTTTAACTTTATCGTTCAATTCTGCTTCGTAAGCTTCCAGACCGATTCTCTTTGCCTTTTCGATATCTTTTAGCTGATTCTTGTGCGTGATAAACGAATCACCCTTGTCTGCAAGGTCATATTTTGCGCATGGAAAATCCCCGCATTGGCCACAATATTCAATGCCTTTCCGCTGACAGCACGACAGCACCCCGCAAGTGGGATGTACTTCTAAGAAACCCTCGCCCGCGCAGCCGGGGCATCTTGAATCACCACTTGTATAATATCGGGGACACAACCCGCAATTTAATCCGCACGCGGCAAATTGTGGATTTCTTCTCACCGTGTATTCCATGTTTTCTCCTTATTGTACGCCCACGGGAAATGACTTGCAGGGGTGGATGACAATCCGCCCGGATTCGCGGCAGGACGATTGCCATCGTTCTCTACAGGCCTGTATCAGAGTTCCAGCACCATATTATAGGTCCCATCCTCGCCGTAATCGCCATCTCCATATTGCTCTAGGTACTTGCCGTAATAATCGGACGGAACGAAGTCTTCTTTTAGGCGGAATCCGCACTTTTCGTATGCCCTGATGGCTCGCGGATTGTTGACCCATGGGCGGATAATAAACGTATTGACGCCGAACTGCCTGACAAGCTGGTCAATCAGCATTTTCATCACGGCGGAGCCTATACCTTTTCCTGTGTATCTTTCAGACCGCAGCCACATGTCAAGCTCACAATTCTTGATCTTTCCATCGTTATAGGTATACGCAATCGTTCCGGCTATCTCGCCGTCGTATTGAATAAGCAGCCATTTTTCTGTGCTTGGCGAGGAATCAAAAACGCAATCCTCCGAGTCGCGGAACTCCGCCCAATCGAACTCGGATTTATCGTTGAACATGGACTGCCAGATTGCGTCTTCCTCAAACGCCATGTCATATATGAATCGCCTGTCGGTGTTTTCCGGGTATAATATCTTTATGTTGCCTTTTTCGATATATACTTTTCTGTCCATACTTACACTCTCGCAAAAACACTCTTAAAAATCGTCACGGCTTCGTCAATCTGCTCTTTCGTATGCGTGGCGGTGCAGCTTGTTCTTAAGAGGCACTCTCCCTCTTTTACTGCCGGGGCAATAACTGGATTACAATACACACCCGCCATCAGCAGTTCGTGGTGGATTCTGAACGTACGCAAAGTCTCATGCGTCATCACCGGCACTATTGCCGTCTCAGAGTCGCCGACCGGTATCCCCGCCTCACGCAATTTTGCCTTTAAGTAGTCCCCGTTTTCTTTCAGATTCTTCTGACGCTCTGGTTCGCTTTTTATTATCCGCAGCGCTTCCAGCGCCGCACCGCAACACGCAGGGGGTATTGATGCGCTGAATATAAACGGGCGCGAATGGTGCCGGACATAATGCGTCACACTCTCTTTTGCGGCAATATATCCGCCAAGACTGGCAAGCGACTTTGAAAAGGTGCCCATGATAATATCAACCTCATCCTCCAGCCCGAAATAACTGGCTGTCCCCCTGCCGCAGTCGCCTATCATGCCGAGACCGTGCGCGTCGTCAACCATCACGCGCGCACCGAAACGTTTGGCGAGTTCCACAAGTTCCGGCAGCTTTACTATGTCCCCCTCCATTGAAAAAACGCCGTCGGTCACGATAAGCTTCCCCGCGTCTTCGGGGGCGCGTTGAAGTTTATCCCGCAGCTCATCCATGTCGTTATGCGCGTATTTGATTGTTTTCGCAAAGCTCAGGCGGCAGGCATCCACAATGCTGGCGTGATTGGCCCTGTCGGAAAATATAATATCCCGCGGCCCTGTAATCGCTGAGATTATCCCCAGATTCGCCTGAAAACCCGTGCTGAACGTAAGCGCGGACTCTTTGTTCAGGAATTCCGCAAGCTTCTCTTCAAGCTGATTGTGCAATACAAGTGTGCCGTTCAGAAATCGCGAGCCCGAACAGCCGGAGCCGAATTGGTTAGCAGCCTCAACCGCCGCGTTTATCACGCGCGGGTCGCTTGTCAATCCCATATAATTGTTAGAGCCCAGCATGATTGTACGCCTGCCCTCAATAGTCACCACGCAATCCTGATACGTCGAAAGCGCGTGAAAATATGGGTATATTCCCATCGCAATCACGTCTTTCGCGGTAGTGTAATTTTCGCATTTTTCAAACAGATCCAAAACAACTCATCCTTCCAAAGTTATATCATGTTTCGCGGTTCCCCGCACGGTAACCGAATCGATTTTAATCATTCAAGGAGCGCACTGATGAAATATGTCTATGGAAAAAACGTTTTCCTGACCGGCGGATCTTCCGGGATCGGCTTAGCCACGGCGGAACTCTTTGCGGCGAACGGATACACAGTCTTTGCCGCATCTCGTAATCCCACTGCCGCGACACGCACTTTCCCCGGCGGCGGTGAAATCCGCCCGGTGAAGTTGGATGTCCGCGCTATGAAATCCATCGGCGCAGCCGCGGAATCGGTGCTGGCGGAGGCCGATATCGGCATCGTGATACACTGCGCAGGGGTTGGTATAGCATGTCCCGGTGAGGATTTCCCCGAGGATGCTGTAACCGGACTTATCGACACAAACTTCAACGGAGTTTTGCGCGTTAACAGCCGGTTCCTGCCCGCTCTGCGCCTCCGCAAGGGAGGCATTTGCGTCATCGTAGGTTCTGTCGGCGGGGTGTTTTCAATCCCCTTTCAGTCGCACTACTGTGCCTCAAAAGCCGCGCTGATCTCATATTCCAAAGCATTGCGTATGGAGCTTCGCGATTTCGGCGTGCGTGTAAGCTTAGTCAGCCCCGGCGACACCGCGACTGATTTCACCACGGCGCGCAAGTATGAGATTGACGAAGATTCCCCATACTATAGCACCTGCATTAAATCCGTCAAAAAAATGGAAAACGATGAACAAAACGGCCGCCCGCCATTGTCTGTTGCGCAAACGATATTACGGCTATGCACTCGGAGAAATCCCCCGGCGCAGACGGTCGTGGGTTTTGATTACAAGCTGCTTGTCTTCTTGCGCAGGTTAATGCCGGACCGGCTTGTTGAATTTATTCTGCGTAGGATGTATCTTGGTTAGAGTCTGAAAAAGCCCCGGGGAGTGCGCTTACATTCCCCGGGGCTTTTTTGCCGCGTTTATACGCCCATCTTTCTGAACCGCTCGTAACGCCTTTCGGTCAGTTCATCCGGTGACAGACTGACAGATTTTTTGTACCACTCTTTAATTTCCAGCGCCAGATTCTCGAACATTTTTATAGGTTCTTTGCTGTTCTCCGGGACGATTCTCTCGACAACTCCCAGCGCTTGCACGTTTTGGGCGGTTAACTTCAAGTTTTGTGCCGCTTCGGCGGCTTTTTCCGGGTCGCGCCACAGGATATTGGCGCACCCTTCCGGCGAGATTACCGAATAGACGGCGTTTTCAAGCATCCATACCTCATCGGCAACAGCCAGTGCCAAGGCTCCTCCGCTACCGCCCTCGCCTATCAGGATTGACAGCACCGGCGTTTTCAGCGCCATCATCTCTGCCAGATTCTCGGCAATCGCGTGACCTTGTCCGCGTTCTTCCGCGCCTATTCCGCAGAACGCGCCAGAGGTATCTACAATGCAAATCACCGGGCGGCCGAATTTCTCCGCCTGCTTCATAAGGCGCAGCGCTTTTCGGTATCCTTCAGGATTCGGCGTGCCGAAATTCCGCTTTATTCTGCTTTTCGTATCCCTGCCTTTTTCAGTCGCCAGAACTGTTACCGGGATATCCTCCAAATATGCAACTCCGCCGATAATGGCCGGATCATCGGCAAAACGGCGGTCTCCGTGCAACTCTATAAAATTCAGAAAAAGTCCATTGATAAAGTCAAGACCCGTCAAGCGGTCTTTCGCCCGCGCCGCTAGGACATATTCATACGCCGTCTTCATCAGAACCCCTCCTCTTATGCATCGCCAGTAACGACGATATGATTCTTTTCTGATCCGCACGCGGGACTATCATATCCACAAATCCATGCTCTAAAAGCAGCTCCGCCTTCTGGAAGCCGGGCGGCAGTTTCTTGCGTACAGTCTGTTCAACAACCCTAGCCCCGGCGAATCCGATTATAGCTCCCGGTTCTGCCATCAGAATATCGCCCTGCATGGCGAAGCTTGCGGTAACGCCGCCTGTTGTGGGGTCTGTCAGAAGCGTAAGATAAAAATTCCCGGCACTGCTGTGGCGTTTGACGGCTCCGCTTGTTTTGGCCATCTGCATCAACGACACAATCCCCTCCTGCATTCTGGCCCCGCCTGATACAGTGCAGCCGATTACGGGGAGCGTCCGCTCCTCCGCGTATTCAAATAGTCTTGTTATCTTCTCACCAACAGCCGCACCCATGCTGCCCATCATAAAATACGGCTCCATCACGAACATCGCGCACGGTTCTTCATCTATCTCTGCCACGCCGCAGACTACCGCCTCCGGCTCGCGCGCTGTTTTTTTCATTTGCTCCAGCTTATCTGAATAACCGGGGAATCCGATCGGATCCCTGCTCTCAATCTCCGCGAACAGTTCCTTAAAACTGTCTCTATCAGTCAGGTACCCAATCCTTTGCCGTGCTGTTAAACGGAAACAATATCCGCAATTGCTGCAAACATGCAGATTTTCCCACAACTCCGCTATGGGATTAGCGTTCCCGCAACTTGGGCAGTTTTGAGTCATCTCTACATCGCTCTCTACACGTTTGGATGGTCTTCCGCCCTTCTCAAGCTCATTTTTCGGTTTTCTGAACATTGGATTAAACGGCATTATTTATCACCACGCATTTCAAGAAAGTTCGTATAATATTCCCCGCTACGGAAAATTTCGTCTGAAACGAATTCTATCTGTTCATCAATGTTATTCGGCACACCATCGATCACAAGTTCACACAGCGCGGCATGTATCTTGCGTATCGCCTCTTCACGCGTGGACGCATGAACCATAAGCTTACCAAGCAACGAATCATAGTATGGCGGCACTGTATAGCCTGTGTACAGCAAAGTGTCAAACCGCACTCTCGGCCCGCCGGGTACATGCAGAAACTTGACTTCACCCACGGCTTTCGCGTTTATCCTGCATTCTATCGAGCTGCCGGTGAGTTCAATATCGTCCTGCGTAAAATCGAATGGCACACCAGCGGCGATTCTTATCTGCCACTTCACAATGTCGATTCCGGTGACTTTTTCTGTCACGCCATGCTCCACCTGTAATCTTACGTTCATCTCCATGAAATAGAAGTTGCCCGCGGTATCCAACAGGAATTCAACAGTCCCGGCATTGACGTAATTGACGGCTTTCGCGGCCAATCTTGTGGCTTCGTAAAGTCTCTCTCGCAACTCCGGGTCAACTGCTGTTGACGGTGTTTCTTCTATCAGCTTTTGATTGTTCCGCTGTACTGAACATTCACGCTCACCAAGGCACAGCGCGGTGCCTTTTTCGTCCACAAGAAGCTGAACCTCTATGTGCTTTGCGGGGTAAATCCGCTTCTCAATGTACAATGCTCCGTCGCCGAACGCCTCCTGCGCTTCGCGTGAGGCTGTCAGGAACGCGTTTTCTACCTCTTCCGGGGCTGATACCAAGCGGATTCCTTTGCCGCCGCCGCCCGCGCGGGCTTTTATCATCAGCGGATACCCGATTTTCTCAGCGGCTTTCACGGCGTCCTCAACACTCTCCAGAATATCCGTTCCCGGAATTATCGGCACACCGGCATTGCCCATTATCTGCCGAGCCGCATCTTTATCACCCATCTTAGATATCGTGTCGGCAAGCGGTCCTATGAATGTGATTTTGTGCTCTTCACAAAGTCCGGCGAGTCTTATATTCTCCGACAGGAATCCGTAACCTGGATGTATCGCCTCCGCGCCTGTCATAATGGCGGCGCTGACTATCCTCTCGGCGTTCAGATAGCTCTCGGTTGGCGTCGGGCCGCCGATACACACGCTTTGGTCAGCCAGCGACACGTGCATTGAGTCTTTGTCAGCCTCTGAGTACACCGCGACTGTGTCAATGCCCATCTCTTTACATGCGCGGATAATCCGTATAGCTATTTCGCCTCTGTTGGCGATTAGTATTTTTGAAAACATTCAATCTCTC
The DNA here is from genome assembly GCA_009785525.1 of Oscillospiraceae bacterium. Lineage (GTDB taxonomy): Bacteria > Bacillota > Clostridia > Oscillospirales > Oscillospiraceae > WRMH01. Next base: position 197,376 of record WQWC01000001.1, read on the forward strand.
CTTTAACTGGAGTATCCCCTTTCCCCTTCGTGAGAGAAAGGGACTTAGGACGAGGGATAGGAAACGTCCTTCTTTCGTCCTTCGTCTCCTGTCTCCTTCCCTCTTCGCGCACGAAGGGGGAAGGGGGATGTCCACGTCCACATATTGGCGCACTGCGTCCGCCCGTGGGCGGATTGCCATCCTCCCCTACAAAATAGTGGATGCTCACTTCACTATCGCGAACGAAAACTCCGCCTTTAGCGCAAGCTTTCCGCCAACACTTAGCGTCCCTGACGCAAAATAGAACGGCGGTTTGGACTTCGTCAGCACGCACTCAGTCTCAATGACGTCTCCCGGCTTGACAGGGGATTTAAACCGCGCGGAGGTAATGCCTGTAAAATAAGGCGTTGCCCCCGCTTCAATCGCATCTTCAAGCAGCACACAGGCGGACTGCCCCAATATTTCACACAGAATTACACCCGGAACAACAGGATTCCCGGGGAAATGCCCGTCTAAAAACCACTCATCCCCGCGCACCGTGTATTTACCGTGTGCCTTGCCGTCTCTGAGTTCCACCTCTTCGATCAACAGCATACTGTCCCGGTGCGGCAGGATTGACATTATCTCGTCTCTGTTCATAAAACGTCCCTCTTTATGTCCTACTTACTTGTATCAATACGGAAGAGCAATTGTCCGAACTCGATAGTATCTTTGTTCGCGGCACAGATTTCGGTAATCACGCCGTCATGCTCTGCCTGTATCTCGTTCATCATCTTCATCGCTTCTATTATACAAAGCGTGTCGCCCACAGATACTCGACTGCCTACTGTTACGTAAGGCTCTTTATCCGCGCCGGGGGCCGCGTAGTACACGCCGACCATAGGTGAGCTTACGGCAACTCCAGCGGCTGCGGAAGCTTCCTGCATTGCTGCCGATGGTTCTGTCCCGGAAACAGGCATCGCTGCGGTATCGCTTATCACCACACCGCCCGCTGCCGGCCGCTCCATTTTCACATGATCCGCTGTATATTCAAGCGCTGTCAGACCTGTTTCTTGCATAATCAGAGCCAGCTGCCTGACCCTCTCAACTTTCTTGTCTTCGTTGACGTCATAGTTGGTCTTATATACTACTTTGTCTTCCATTATATGCCCTCCTTATTTTGCAAACGCAACGCAGGCGTTGTGTCCGCCGAATCCGAACGAAACTGATATCGCCAGTTCCGGCGTTACTTCTCTTGCTTTCAGCGGTATATAGTCCAGATCACATTCGGGATCCGGATCATGTAAACCCACCGTCGGCGGGATTTTGCCTTCATTAAGCGCTAAAATCGAAATAATCGACTCAACCGCACCGGCCGCGCCCAGCATGTGCCCGGTCATTGACTTTGTGGAGCTTATGAGTACATTCTGGATATCCTCCCCAAAAGCTGCTTTGATCGCCCGCGTCTCCATCGCGTCATTTAGCGGCGTGCCTGTCCCGTGGGCGTTTATATAGATAATCCCCTCCGGACTGCCTGCCTCAATATACGCGTCGCGTACGGCCTGACCCGCTATCTCGCCGTTCGGATTCGGGGCTGTGATATGGTGCGCATCGCACGTCACACCGTATCCTTTGACCTCGGCATAAATCTTCGCCCCACGCCGCACCGCGTGTTCATATTCTTCCAGAACCAACGCACCCGCACCCTCACCTATTACAAACCCGGCACGCCGCCTGTCAAACGGCAGGGACGCCGCATCAGGGTCATCCGATGTGGTCAGCGCCGTCATGTTCATAAATCCGGCGACACCCATCGGGGTGATTGCCGCTTCACTGCCGCCGGCAATCGCGGCATCAGTATAGCCGTGTTTTATCGCCCTATAAGCGGAACCAATTGCATCCGCCCCGGTCGCGCAAGCTGTCACAATGCTGGTGCAAGAGCCTTTGGCGCTGAACCGAATTGCCACATTCCCGGCGGCAAGATTCGCTATCATCATCGGTATAAACAGCGGCGACACTTTGCGTGCACCTCCGTTCATCAGCTTTTCGTGCTCATTCTCAAACGTGATTATCCCACCGATGCCGGAGCCAATGCACGTCGAAAACCGCATCGGGTCAATATTCCCCTCGATCCCGCTGTCACGCACGGCCTGAGTCGCCGCCGCGATCACGAACTGGGAATATAAATCAAGTCTACGCGCTTCGCTTTTCTCCAAATACTCAAGCGGATCAAAATCCTTCACTTCCGCCGCCAGAGTGGCCTTAAATCCCGATAAGTCGAATTTCGTTATCGTACCGATACCGTGACGCCCGGCAATCAGATTATCCCACATCGTCCCGACATCGTTCCCCACCGGCGTAATAGCGCCCATGCCGGTAACAACAACTCTTCTCATACATCTTCACCTCTAATCGTTTCGCTCACATGTAGGGGTGACCGTGTCGGTCTCCCACAGGCGGATTGCCATCCGCCCCTACATGATTTATATAGCCATTCCGCCGTCTATTCGGATTACTTCACCCGTGATATAGTCTGACGCGCACAGGAACGCTATAAGTTCCGCCACCTCTTCTGGCAGGCCTTGCCGTCCTAATGGAATCGCTTGCATCAGCGGATTATCCTTGGAGATATCCTCTGTCATGTTCGTTTTTATAAATCCGGGGGCTATCGCGTTGCAGCAGACATTGCGGGATGCCAGCTCTCTGGCAACAGACTTCGTCAGCCCGATCATCCCGGCTTTTGAGGCTGAGTAATTCGCCTGACCCGCGTTACCCATAATCCCAGCAACCGAGCTTAGATTCACAATCTTCCCGCCGCGCTGTTTGACAAATAGCGGCGTACAGTGGCGTATCATATTAAACGCACCCTTGAGGTTAATGTCGAGAACACTGTCGAACGCTTCTTCCTTCATCGACATAATAAGCCCGTCACGCGTTATTCCCGCATTATTTATAAGAATATCAACCGTGCCGAAAATTTGCTTCACGGCATCGACCGTTTCTTTCACGGCCTGAAAGTCAACGACGTCGCATTGGAAAGCCTCCGCCTTCACACCCATGTCTTGCAATTGTTTGCACAAGTCGGCGGCTTCGTCTCCAAGATCATAATCGACAATCGCAATATCCGCGCCCTGGGATGCCAGCTTCAACGCGGTCGCCTTCCCGATTCCGCGTGCCCCCCCTGTTATCAGCGCAACTTTTCCTTTAAGCACCAGAATTCACTCCTTCAACAGTCTTTTTCAGACTATCTAAATCTTCAACATTAAATACGCGGACCTTGTCCGATATCCGCGAAACCAAACCGCACAGCGTTTTGCCCGGCCCGGCTTCAATAAACGTATCTGCCCCGGCAAGAATCATGTTCTCCACCGCACGTCCCCACAAAACGGGGCTTTTTATCTGCTTCTCCAAAAGCTCCCTGAAATTGTCGCCATAGATCTCCGCCGTCACATTTGAATACAGCGGTATCTCAGGCGTTTTGAATTCGGTGTTGCTCAAAACTTCGGCAAATTCAACCGATGCCGATGCCATAAACGGGCTATGGAATCCGCCGCCGACTTTCAGCGGCATGGCTCTGCCCCCCGCTTCTTTGACGCGAGTTTTCAACAACTCCAGCTGATCTTTCACGCCAGCTATAACAACCTGTCCGGGGCAGTTGAAGTTCACTGGATAGACCTGTTCAAATTCAGCACATAAGCTTATCACTTTGTCGTCGGAAAGCTTTAACACCGCAACCATGCCTGCATCAATTGCCTCTGACGCTTTTTGCATAAGCTCCGCGCGTCGGCAGACAAGACGAAACGCCTCTTCATACGTCACAGCGCTGGAGAATGCGAGTGCGGCGAGCTCCCCCAGGGAAAATCCGGCCAGCATATCGATAGGGATTCCCGCTTCTTTCAATGCCGCCGCCGCCGCTAAGTCCACGCAGAATACGCATGGCTGAGTGTTTTTGGTCTGCGCCAGTTCTTCATCACTGCCGGAAAAGATTTGCTCTATAGTCCCGGGCCTGATCTTCTCCGCACAGTCAAACACCTCTCGCGCCGCCGGACTTTTTTCATATAATTCGCGACCCATTCCGGGGTGCTGGGTGCCTTGTCCCGCGAACATAACCACTACTTTACCCATTGATTAGCCCCGCGTAAAATTACTTCCGCCTCGGTGAATATCTCTTTTATCATCTCCGCCGCCGACTGCTCTTTATTTACCATCCCCGCTATCTGCCCCGCGAGGAACGTACCTTTTTCCGCGTCTCCCTCAACCGCCGCAAGCCGCAGAGAACCTGCACCCATCGCTTCCAGCTCTTCATTTGAGATAGAGCTGTCATACTCCGCTTTTGCATACGCTCTTATAAAAGGCGTTTTCAAACTGCGAACCGGGTGCCCCAGCCGCTTGCCTGTCGTTGTTGTCGAGATATCGGTGGCTTTCAGTATCTTGTCCTTATAATTCCGGTGTACAGAACACTCTTCCGCCGCAAGGAATCTCGTACCCAGCTGTACCCCTTGCGCGCCAAGCATAAACGCCGCCGCGACTCCACGGCCATCGGCAATTCCACCTGCTGCGATAACGGGCAGATCGGTCACATCGCAGACTTGCGGTATTAAAACCATCGTCGTAAGTTCCCCGACATGTCCGCCGGACTCGCCGCCTTCGGCGATAATCGCAGATACTCCTGTGCGGGACAAAAGCTTTGCCATTGCGACCGAGGCCACAAGCGGCATTACTTTCGCCCCCGACTTCAGCCACATCTCTATGTACTTTGACGGGTTCCCCGCCCCGGTTGTGATTACCGGGACTTTTTCATCTGCCGCGACTTGCGCGACTTCATCGGCAAACGGACTCGCCAGCATAATGTTCACCCCGAACGGCTTTTTGCCGCCAGTGAGTTCCCGCGCTTTATTAATCTCACCGCGGAGATACTCCGCGTCCGCATTCATTGCCGAAATTATCCCAAGCCCGCCGCCGTTTGACACGGCGGCGGCAAGAGTCCCGTCAGATATCCAGGCCATTCCGCCCTGGAAAATAGGATATTCTATACCCACAAGGTCACAAACCGGTGTTTTTATCATTTACAGGCTCCTTATAATTCCCTTACGCTAACTTCGACTCGATAAATTTCGCAAGATCTCCGACCGTGTCGAATTTGCCTTCAAGTTCAAGCTCTACATCAAGCTCTTCTTCAAGTTTCATAACCATCTCAACCGTGTCCAGGGAATCGACGCCCAGTTCTTCAAATGTTGTGTTTTCAGTGATCTCGGCAGCGTCCCCGCCTATGTGCTCCGCGATTATCTCAGCCATTTTCTTAAATATCATTTTCATCTTCTCCTTGCATTTTGTGTTAGTTTTAAATATTTAAAGCCTGAATCAGGCTTCCCACCTTATAATGCACGCCGCACTTGTAAGGCCCGCGCCGAAACTGCACATCGCGATATAGTCACCGTCCCGCAGCTTGCCTGACCGCCACAGTTCATCGGCAAGAATCGGCACGCTCGCTGCGGAAGTATTGCCGACTCTTTCGATGTTTTTCAGGCAGCGTTCCGGATCCAGCCCCAGCTTTTTCACAGCCGAGTCTATAATCCTCGCGTTCGCCTGATGCGGAACGATCCACGCGATGTCATCTATACCGAGGCCGGCCGCTTCAACGACTTCTTCTAGGTCGGTACTCATGGCTTTCACCGCAAACTTGAATGTCTCCTGCCCGTTCATAAATATGAACGGATGTCTCGGCTCGTTCTCGTAATAGGGCGAGGCTCCGTCTGAGTTTGGTATGCCCAGAACAGTATCATTCCCTCTCGCGAATAGCTTTGAGGCCAAATACGAGTCCCCTGGACCCAGCACCATTGCCCCCGCTCCGTCGCCGAATATGACGGCGGTGCCGCGGTCTGTCCAATCCAGCATTCGGCTCAGCCTCTCCGCCCCTATGACTAGGGCTTTTCCCGCCTTGCCTCTCGCGAAAAACCCGGCGGCGGTATCAAGCATGTAAATAAACCCTGAACAAGCGGCGTTTATATCCATCGCGGGACATGTTGCCCCAAGCATGGACTGCACTGAACAGGCAAGCGACGGCGCAGAGTTATCAGCGCTTACCGTGGCGCAAAGTATCAAATCCAGCTCATGCGGCTCGACCCCGCTCATATCCAGCGCTTTCAAAGCCGCATCGTGCGCAAGATCCGCCGTTCTCTCCGTTGTACATACGCGGCGCTCACGGATTCCAACACGTTGGGATATCCATTCATCAGATGTGTCAAGAAATTCCGAAAGCTCCTCATTGCTCACCGCGCGTGACGGCAGAGAGCTGCCGGTACCAAGTATTTTAAAACTCATTTCGCCGCCCCAATGCTTTTATTTTGAATAACAGTAAGTTCCTCAATTGATAATTTTAACCTCAATCGCATTGTTTGTCAATACCATTGGCACAAACACGCAATGCAAGCGTATTTTTCAAACCGCCCTACAGAAGCCCTCTTCCCCCTTAGTGTGCGAAAGGGGATGTCCTCGCCCCTACCATACCATAAATCTTCGCAAGAAAAAACTCGGTTTCTAGTATGCTTGAACACACGTTATTTGCACAACATCAAAAATTAATGCTTGCATTCCTCTCTTGTTTCTGTTATCATAATAGGCACTGTCTGGCGATTTTACGTAAAATTGTCTCATGCGAGGAGGTGCAGAAGATGGCTAAATGCGAAATTTGCGACAAAGGCGTTAGGTTCGGTATTAAACTGAGCCACTCCCACAGGCGCTCTAACCGTATGTGGAAGCCGAATGTAAAGCGTGTCGCGGCGGTTGTCGATGGGACACCTCGGCGTATCTACGCTTGCACGCGCTGTCTCCGTAGCGGAAAAGTTACCCGCGCGGGGTAAGAAAATGATAACCTAACGCCCGGCGGAAGTAGTTTCCTCCGGGCGTTTAGGATTTTAGGAGGTTATTCAAATGAAAATAGGCATCATCGGCTTCGGAAATCTGGGACGGTCCCTGGCATCCGGGCTGGTTAAATCCGGCACGGCTAATTGGAGCGAATTTTACATCTGCGATGCCTCTCCGGAAGCACGCAACTTCGCACCCAACGCTCACACATCCGAAGATTTCAATTTTGTCATCGAAAATACCGACGTGATATTCCTTGTCGTCAAAAGCTATGTTTTTGATGAAATGCTTATAGACAAAGCTACGCTTGCGGGGAAAACAGTCATCAGCTTCATGGCCGGTGTGACGCTTGAGGATTTGCGCTCCCGCCTGGGAGATTTAACATTCGTCTTGGGCATGCCGTCACTGGCAATCGCCGAGTGCGAAGGGGTCATCGGCTACACAAAAGCTCCCGCCGATGTTGCCGATATTTTTCACAAGCTTGGCTACGCCATAGAAGTGCTGCCCAAAGATATCTTTAAAATAATGGCATTCGCCGCCTGTGGACTGGGATTCGCCGCGTATTTAATCGACACATTTGCCGCCGCCGGACTGACGATGGGGTTTTCGCCGGAGGAATCCGCCCGAATAGCCGCGCAGACTTTCAAAAATGCGATTGATCGCGGAGACTTTAAGCAAACCGCCAAGGCGGTCGCGACTCCGGGCGGCGCAACTGAGCAGGGACTTATGCATTTCGACGAGTGCGGCCTGTACGACATCGTTGCCCAAGCCATGCAAAAAGCCTATGACAGAATGGCATAAGGAGACGTTTATGGCAATAAACAAAGTCCCGAAAGACGAACTCGCGCACAGACTGCGCCGCTTCACAGATGCACTGGATAAGGAATCCCCCGCCTGGGAACTGTGCGGCATCACCGGCGGGGTGAATCTGTACTACCTGACCGGCACAATCTGTGACGGGATTTTATTGATCCGACGCGGTGAACCTGCCGTATTGTGGGTGCGCCGCAGTTATGAACGTGCAAATCTCGAATCGGAATTCAGCAATATACGCCGTATGTCAAGCTTCCGCGATGTTGCCGCCAACGCCGGGACTTTGCCGGATACGCTGTACCTTGACGTGGCTCACGCGACGCTGGCGTGGTACGGCCTTTTGATGAAGCACATGCCGTTTAAGAACGTCCTCCCCGCCGATAGCGCCATGATGAAAACCCGTGCTGTAAAAAGCAAGTACGAGCTTGCACTCATGCGACAGGCGGGGCAATCGCTTGACAAACTTCTCAGGGAAAGTCTGCCCACACTATTGCATGACGGAATTTCCGAAACTCAGTTGTCTTCGCGACTATTCGCCGCAGCCGTTGAAAGCGGACATCACGGCCTGTCCAGATTCTCTTCCGCTGACTCAATTCTTGGTCATATTGCATTCGCCAAAAGTCCGCTCTATCCGTCTGCTTTCGACGGAGCCTCCGGAATCGCGGGACTCTGCCCTGCCGTGCCGATACTTGGCAGCCGGGACGTGTTCTTGCGTCCGGGCGACCTGATTTACGCCGACACCGGATTCGGATTCGAGGGATATCACACCGATAAAACGCTGGTATTCAGTTATAAAGAGCCACAGCCCGATTATGTTGTCGCAGCACACAATCACTGCCTGGAGCTAGAACGCAAAGCTGCAAACATGCTGCGCCCCGGTGTCCGTCCGTCTGATATATACACGGCAGTCATAGACGCGCTGCGCCCCGAATACCGCAACAATTTCATGGGCGCTCCCGGTCGCGGCGTTCCTTTCTTGGGTCACAGCGTGGGACTATACCTCGATGAAAAGCCCGTAATCGCAAAAGGCTTATGACCCGCTGGAAGAGAACATGGCAATCGCCCTGGAGCCGAAAATCGGCATAGAAGGCATCGGCATGGTCGGAAGTGAGAATACGTATCTCGTCACAGACTCCGGCGGAATGAGTTTGACCGGGGAAATGTCGGAGATTATATTGTTAAAATAATGATGCGTCAGTGCTCAATGTGCCGCAGAAAATTTATATTTTATTTGTTCAAACTTGAACCTATTGCACCCCTGTAAATTCAAGGTTTTCAGCTTGGCAAGCCGCTTAAAACCAAGTAAAATTAAGCACAGTAGACACAAACAAGACACAAAAATTTCTCAGTTTCAAAAGCGAAAAGAGCATCCGTTTATTAAGCGTTTGGCTGATAAAATGAAATTGACGGCAGAAGTTAAGCGGCAACTTGTGATAAAAGCGGAGGGAAAGAATGACGCAAGAGCATAGAGATTTTATTGAAGCACATATAAAAAATCTTGAAAGTGAACTCATTGAATACAGGGAGAATCCCTTCTCCAATGACCAGGTATATGATGCAATCAGAGAGATTTGCAACATATTTATAGATGATTTGCCGCAAATCGGTGAAAGGGTTTTATGGAATACCCACTCAACAGAAACAGACGCAAGAACTGTTATTGGGATTTTACGCAAGCACCTAATCGACAATCCTGTTGCTAATGACGATGCAAGTGCTGAAGAAGCTGACGTTGATGAAAACCTCGTAAAATTCCTTGTCAGCTTTGATGCGTGGTTTTTGGGTGAATTGCCTGCAGACCCCATGATAAAAGACCAGTATAAAGGTAGTCATTACGATAATTGGGATGGTGGAGCGTGGCATTATTACTTGACTATTGATTATAAATATTTGTACAAGCTAAAGTTGGGTGTGGATGATTTTGAATATGATAAAGTCTTTTCCAATCCATCCTGTACAATCGAGGACTTTAAGGCATTTATCGAATTGATTTATGATGAGTGCGTTGAGAAAAGATATGAATTTACAATCGCTGTAAATGACCGCTTGAAAATATTTGGTATTCCTTACAGACTTCAAGGAGGAAAATTCACGAAAGAGGGATATAAGGGTACTGAAAAAATTGATAAGATAATTAACTACGCCATGTGTGAACGGAAAATAAAATTTTCCGAAGAAATGATAACCAGCAAAGAATTTTTAGATAAAAAAGCCGCTTTGGATTATATTGTAGATTCATTGCAGTATTTAATATCTATTGCACAGGGCGATAAAGTTAGCGGTAAATACAAATCTTCCGCTCTGGCTGTGTCGGCTACGGTAGAAAGCAAGATGTACACAATCATCAAAAGCGAACTGGAAGAAATAATGAAAATTGCGAATGAATTTTTTGACATACGCCACAATGAGTACCTTAACAAAGCCAAGGAACAACGCGAAGCACTAAATGACAAGGCATTTATCGAATATTTATACAACAGGGTTTATGCACTCACCTATTTATTGCGTATTAAACTAACGGTTCAAAAGGAGGGCGCCGTTAATGGATAAAGGGGCATCAATCCAGGGACATTGGCGAACGCATCTATACCCACAGTTGAAAACTGCTATTGAGTTGTTTAGGTGATAGATTGAATTAGTCACCTATTAGACACAAGAATGTGGATATTGCAGGGGTATAAGTGGTTTTGAAAGTAATTTATATTAGGTGAGGTTGTTATGAAAATAGAAAATCAACTGGAACAGATTGCAAAATCTTATGACAGACACATTATTGAATTCGGAAAAGATGATGCTCCTTCATACGATAACTTGCCTGATTATATTACAGGCAACCCGGACTATCAGCATAGAATAAAAGAAAATGAAAGTGACTGGGAAGAAATCAGAAGAAAGAAACTTAAAGATTATTTATCGCCGACCCAAAACATGAATTTTATTCACTTAGGTTGCAGTTTAAACTTAATGTTCAAAGGATATGACAAATGGCCTTCAACTTACTATGGCATAGATATCAGCAAGGCGACCATAAATCTGCTTTACAATTATGTGGTGGAACACAATTTATCAATCGGCTCCCTATATTGCGGGAGCATACACGAAACACCATTTGCCGAAAGCTATTTTGACATCGGGGATTGCATTGGTGTACTTGAATATTTTGATAGGGATTTTATTTTAAAAGCCATTCAAGAATTTCACCGTTTGATGAAACCTGATGGTAAGCTCGTGCTTGATATTCCAAATATCGCAAGCCCAAGCGGACGGATGGCAATGCTTATAGAAGAATATATGGGGCGGCCCGATAAATTTGATATGTTGTCACATGAATTTGAAGATATGATAAAGGACTATTTTGAAATAGTAGATTCAGATAGGATTTGTGCCGAGCGTCGCGGTGAAAATTATATTGGGCATATGTATTACTACTTTTTGAAATGCAAGAAATAGTCTGCACCTAATAAGCATTTTCTACAGTTATGCATTGTAGGGCGCGGCAACCTGACGCGCCTGGGTACTTTGGTATACGGCGCGTCGGGTCACCGCGCCCCTACTCCGCACAATTTAAAGATTGAAAATTTTTGTATAATAGGGTAAAATACGTAAAACTTAGTAAAATCCGCTTATTGATAAAGGGGCTTTCACAATAATGCAAAAACTAATTAAAGGCAGCTTTTTTTTCACGCTGATTTCCGAGACGTTTTCGCTGTTCCGCTCTCAGTGGCGCAAAAGCCGTGTTGTCGGGCGATTTCTCTCCGACGGCAAGGGCGAAGCGGCGTCTAAATCCAGCATTTTTACACGCGGTTGGTTAAGATTCCACCAGGGACTGAACTCTGTTTTTGATAAACTGCGGCTCAATAAGCTCTTGCGCAACAGCATTTTCGCAATGCCGTTTATCTGGGGATTTGCCACGGTCACCTTGGCCCCGATTCTGCCAACCATGGCCGTGCTGGCCCTTGTCTTGGCAAACGGGATATCCCTGCTCCTCGCCTTCGGGTGCGACCGGGAGCGAAAACTGCGCTACTCCCCTGCTAACAAATATATCCTGCTTTACGCTTTTGTCTATATAGCTGCCACTTTCACATCCGTCACGATAGTCGGCAGCCTTTTCAGCGGTGCGCTGACCACCTTATTCGTCCTCTTCGCCTTTGTGATACAAAACTCCGTCACAACTCGCCGCAGTCTTGACACGCTGATTTACGCTTTTGTCATCTCCGGTGCGCTTGTCTCGGCTTACGGCGTATTCCAATACGTATTCGGAAGCACATTCGGTGCGACAGCGTGGCTTGATTCTGAGATGTTTGAGGGCATCGGCGTCCGTGTGTACTCCACCCTCGGCAACCCCAATGTGCTGGCAAAGTATCTGCTGCTTGTCACTCCGTTCGCAGGAGCCTGTATTTTTATTGTGAAAGGCATTCTGCCAAAGCTGTTCTTCACGGGGTGCTTTGGAGCCATGCTCCTATGTATGCTGCTGACCTTTTCGCGCGGCGGATGGCTCGGACTTATCGTTGCCGCGGCGATTTTCCTCGTCATGCTGGACAGGCGGTTTATCCTTGTCGGAATCATTGGCATTGTTATACTTTACTTTGCACTGCCGGATGTTATTCTTGACCGATTTCTAAGTATCGGCAATTTGGGCGATACCTCGACGTCTTACCGCGTTTCGATCTGGCTGGGTACAATCAACATGCTGCGGGACTTCTGGTTCACCGGCATAGGTCCGGGGACTGCTGCTTTTAACACCATATATCCGCTGTACAGCTTTAACACTATCATCTCCCCGCATTCGCACAATTTGTATCTTCAGATAATGTCCGACGCGGGGATTGCCGGAATTCTGGTCTTCCTCACCATTATCTTCACTTATTTCAGGAACCTATGCCGCGCCATGTCGCGGGAAAACAACAAAAGTTCTAAAATCCTGCAAATCGCGGCGATTTCAGGCGTGTTCGGGTTCCTTGTCCAGGGTATGACTGATTATTCGTTCTATAATTACCGCGTCACCTTGGTATTCTGGGCGGTAATAGGCCTCGGCGCGTTGGCCGCCCGCAGATCCGCGCTTACTCACAATGAGTAATACAGCGCCTCAATATTCTTCGTCATCTCGGCAGCGGTGAACCTCTCGTTAAAAGTCCTTATGGAATTTTCACTCATTTTTTGATAAAGGTCTTTATCGTCATACAATACTTTTATTGCATCCGCCAACGCATCGGCGTCTTTTTCCGGGAAAATCATGCCGTTCTCCCCGTGGGATATCACATAAGGATTCCCGCCGAACGAACTAACAACAGCCGGGATACCCATGCTCATCCCCTCCAAAAGCGCAAGGCTTGTCGCTTCCGTGCCGTATGACGCGTTCAGTTGAAGATCAAGTGCGCCCATCAGTGCCTCCACATCTGACAAGAATCCGGTAAATACAACGTTATCCAGTCTATTTTCAACAGCGCGCTTTTTCAATTCGTCCTCAATCTCACCGGTACCGGCTATGACGAATTTAATATCCGCGTTATCTTTCAAAAGCTCCGCCGCCTTTAATACGTATTCATGCCCTTTTACCGGCGTAAGCCTCGCGAATATCCCGCACACGAAGTCATTCTCACTCACGCCGTACACCGCCCGCGCGGCTGCCCTTTCCGATGTCCCTGGTTTTGACAGTGCGTCTACGCCGTTGTAGATCACCTTAACTTTGCCGGGCTTCTGCCCCGCTTCCACGATTATATCCGCCGCCGCCGGGGAAACGGCGATGACTTTATCGGCATAGTAATTGTTCACAACGCCGAAAATCTGCTTTAGCGGAAACCGGATTTTTAAGGGGCTATTCGGGAAAACGCTGTGCCTTGTATATATTATCTTGCACCCCGCCGCCCGCGCCGCGATTCTGGCCGACATTGAGGCGTGGGTATGCACAATATCCGGTTTTTCTTTCTTTATCAGTTTTTTAAGACTACGCACGACCGGAATGCTAAATGATTTTTCAGCCAGTCCGTCAACGGTAAGATAACGCACGTTCAGTGCTTTGAGTTCTTCAATAAGCAGCGCCCCATTCGGCAGAATCACTGTCATATCCAGTTTAGATCTGTCACAGTTCCGCAGAAACACAAGCAGCATTTTGCCCGCCCCGCCGATATTTGAGTCTGAGATTACGTTTAAAACTTTCAGCATAATTTTCTCCTTAGCATAATTTTCACAACATTACAAATTATTCAAATCATCATATCAGAAAAAGCATCCCGTTTCAACTTACAAATCAACTAATCGGAGGCATAATCAAATGGAAAACAACCAAAAAAAGCGCTGGCGGCCTAATCTCTTTGACTTTATTTTTATCGCCGGCGTCATAATCATCGCCGTGGTAATTATCAGCTTCAGCGGCAGAATCGGCGGCGGCGGTGGAATAATCTCCACCGGCACACAGGAAACTGTCAGATACACCCTTGCGTTGGAGCGTATGATTGGCGACACGGCAACGCTTATCAGTCCAGGGGATCAACTTATTGACAGAGTTGAAAACCGCTCGCTTGGCACCGTTGTCTCCGTTGAAGCGCTCCCCAGCACGGCTTTTCGGACGAATTATCAAACGGGGGAGCGTGTACTCTCCGAAATCTCCGGTGAAAGCGCGGCCATTGTTGTTGTGGAGGCATTGGCGACAGTTACCGAAAGCCAGATAAGCGTCGGCGGATTTGTCATCCGCGCCGGTGCGCATGTTTCTGTCAACGGCCCGTTATATCACGGCAACGGATGGATTATCAACATTGAAAGAGGTGACGCGGCGTGAGGAAAATTATTGATGCAAACGGCCGCATTTTCGGCCTTATAAGCTTTATCGACATTGTCGTCTTTATCGTGGCCCTTGTTCTGGTTTCAGCGTTTTTTGTACGGGCAAATGTGATCTATACCCCCGCGACTGCCGACGCTTCTGCAAATGTGACTTATACCGTGCGAATCCAATCTGTCCGCGCAACGAATGCCGCGCTGCTGCGCCCGGGAGACAGCTTGTATTCGCGAGACCATGGCAGTGCGAACATGGGCACAATCGTCGCTGTAGATATCACCGAGTCCTACGCCGCAGAGCAGCTTCTTGATGGTACAATTGTCATTGCACGGGTTCACGAACGTTATGACGTTGTGCTGACTGTCGAGGCCGAAGGCTCTGTCAGCGGCGGCAGGTTCTTTGCCAACAGGATTGTTGAACTCAACGCCAATGCGGGGTATCGCCTCTTCACCAGATACAATCAGTTCGAAGGCACGCTTATGATGATATATGGTGGCCTATGATGAAGGTACTTCTTGCAACGATGAGCCTTGTCATAGGCGGCGCTGAGACTCATATAATTGAACTCGCACTGGAACTGCACCGGCGCGGGGTCGATGTATCCGTTGCCTCAAGCGGCGGTGTATACGTCGCGGACCTCGAAAAGGCCGGTATACCGCATCACAGCGTGCCGATGGATAAGCGCCGGATATCAAGTATGCTAAAATCTTATTTTCTAATGCGTAAAATCATAAAGCGCGAAAAACCGGATATCGTCCATGGACATGCCCGGATCCCTAATTTTATATGCGGCCTTTTGCATAAGACACTGAAATTCAAATTTGTCACTACCGCGCATTGGGTGTTTGAAGTCGGCGGCGGCCTTCGCTATCTCACAAACTGGGGCGAAAAAACTATCGCGGTGTCGGAGGATATAAAGCAATACCTCATAGACAACTACGGTACTCCGCCGAACGATATTTTCATTACGATAAATGGCATAGACACCGATAAATTCTCGCCCAATACTCCGGCTGACACCGTCATTTCCGAATTTGGCCTTGACCCTGAGAAACCGATAATCTGCAACGTAGGCCGCCTTGATGACACCACAAGCGGGTCCGGCGCTGTTTCACGTATGCTCATAGATATCGCACCGGAGCTTCACAATCATCTGCCCGGCGTACAGATTCTGATTGCCGGGGCCGGTAATATATATGACGAGCTCGAAGCAAAAGCTGATGCGGTGAACGCCTCAACCGGCATGAATACGGTCACCATGACCGGCGCGCGCACGGATATCAATCAGATTCTGTCCACCTGCGATGTGTTCGTCGGCGTGTCCCGCGCGGCGCTTGAAGCAATGGCGGCGACAAAGCCTCTCATCGCCGCCGGGAACGAGGGGTTTCTCGGCCTGCTGACGCCGGACAAGCTTGAAACAGCGGTGGGGTCAAATTTCACCCTCCGCGGATGCGGAAAAACGACCCGTGAGCTTCTGCTTGCCGAACTCACCGGATTTTTCGATAACGTCTCTGCGGAAGAGCGAATCTCTCTCGGCAACTTCGGCAGAGAGTTGATTCTGCGCGATTATTCCGTCAGCAGGATGGCTGATGACTCTATACTGGCGTATGACGCGGTCCTGCGGCGTCGGTATAATGTTGTGATGAGCGGGTATTACGGCTTCAAAAACGCCGGGGACGAGGCGATATTGCAGTCGTTCTACCGGAATATTCAGAGTTCGTCCGACGATATCTCTATAACCGTTCTGTCGTCCGACCCGGAGGATACAAAAGCGCGTTACGGCTATGCCTCCGTTGAACGCTTTAATATCTTACGCGTGGTACATGCTATCCGGCGCTGTGACGTCTTGGTCTCCGGCGGCGGCAGTCTATTGCAGGATTTTACATCGACCCGATCACTTATATACTATCTTCTTATCATATGGGCAGCCAAAAAGATGGGCAAAAAAGTTATGATCTATGCAAACGGCATAGGCCCGGTCAGCAAAAAATCAAACCGCCGGCGCGTCCGCAAAGTCGTCAGCCGTGCTGATGTTATCACACTGCGGGATTCTGCGTCTCTTGACGAACTCCACGCAATGGGCGTTGTCCGTGAAGATATGCGGGTAACGGCAGACCCTGTTTTCACCATATCCGGGGTTCCATGCGAAGAGGCGCGGCGTTTACTCGCGGAAAACGGTGTGCCGGAGGGGGCATTTATCGCGGTTTCAATCCGTCCCTTTTCCGCTTTCAGGGATGTCCAAAATACGGATTTCTGTCAAAAAATCGCGTCTGTCTGCGACAGCGTTATCGAAACATCCGGCCGCCATGTTGTGTTTGTGCCGATGCAGGCGGGCAAAGATATTCCGATAAGCCGCAAGGTTCAGGGAATTATGAAAAATCCTTCGTACATACTCGAAAGACGCTTTTCGGCGGAAGAGTTGATGGGGATTGTCGGACAGGCCGACTTCATGCTTGCAATGCGCCTGCACGCGCTTATATTCGCCGCGAAGATGAACATCCCTTTTGCGGGACTTGTGTATGACCCAAAAGTTGCAGCATTGTCAGAGACGCTATCAATGCCCTCCGCTGGGGATGTCTCCGATTTAGACACCGGCTCAACGCTCGAAATAATAACGGACATGCTGGCCCAGCGGGAGCATTATTCGGATGTTTTAAAGAGAGCATCAGAAAAGCTTGAACTCGCGGCCCGTGAAGATTCCGCCCTTTTGCTTAAGTTATTGCGAGACGATTAACCACAGATTTTGCAAGTATGCTCATATAAAATTTCATTTTTTCATCATTTCTCACTATTGTCAAGCTGTCGGTTTTGCTATATAATGCTTTCCAGCTTCCTGTTGCTTAACTAAAAAGGAAGATATTTCTTATGGTTGCCCTGTCTTTTTTTGCCTATCCTGCTTGTCTGATTGTTTTAAAGCTCTCTGCCACTAAGGCGGGGGCTGTTTCTCTGATATTATCACTTGTGGCTGCGCCTGCATTCTTCATCTCGCTTATTGCACGGAGCGCACCCCTGCTACTGCCATTTGATGAGTGATAATGTTATAAACAAGAACTTCATAGTTTTCATGGAAGATAGAGTTAAGGAGATTATTAAATGTTAGAACAAGTGATTCTAAGCATAGATATTACCATGCCATTTATTCTGCTGGCCCTGCTTGGCATACTGTTAAAGCGCAGAGGGATGATAAATGATGAATTTATTAAACAAGGTAACAAGGTTATCTTTTATTTTGCAATACCTGTGTCGCTTTTCATTCAAATATATGCTGCTGATCTGTCTGATGTATTTGATGTACGGTTTTTGGCTTTCAATTCTTTGTGGCTTGTTGGATTTTTTATAGTAGTTTGGGTTGTTGCAAGTAAGTTTATGAAGGATAAAGACTCAGTGTCTTCTTTTGCCAACAGTGCATATAGAAGTAGCCTATCTGTTGTTGGGCCGCCGTTATTAACACTTATGTTTGAGTATGCTTATGATTCAAATATTTTACCAAAAGGAATTTTAGCAGTAGCAGTTTTGCTAATTATATCGTATGTAACAGCCTCAATTTTATTTGCAGTACATGATTCAAAGTCAAATAAAAACGGCACAAAGAGATTTTTTATATTAGGTGTTTTTATATCAATTATAAAAAATCCAATTATTATTGGTGTAGTGGCAGGGCTTATATTTAACTTTTCTGGGTTACCTCTTCCCACATTTGCCAATAATACATTAACTTCATTTTCAAGAATTGTCATGCCCTTGGCCATGATTTGTGTTGGTGCAAACCTTAGATTTCATGGGTTTGACAAGAAGTTTAAGTATGTCTTAATTTCCGCGTTTGTTAAACTTGTTGTTATGCCAATAGCAGCTGTTATAGTCGCATATTTATTTGGGTTCCGTGGCAGTGATTTGACAATAATTCTTATTTTAAATGCTCTGCCAATGGCAGTTGGGGCCTATGTAATGCAGGCAGAACTCGGGGGAGATTCATACATCGGCGCATCTGTTCTAATGCTTACAATGACACTTTCGGCAGTTACGTTAACGCTTTACATATTTCTGTTTCGTGTTATGGGATTTTTATAACGGTCATCGACTAATATTAGACACGATTGTAGGGGCGAGGAAACATCGCCCCTATTTTTTGCAACTGATTTATAATATGACGCACTGTTGTCAACTTTAGTGTGATATGCTGTAAATACAATCAACTTTGAAGGGAGATGTTTATCATGTCTAACGCAATCTATTATGTAGAGTACAAACTCAAAAAAAGCGCATCAGTGCAGGACTTTCTGCAAGCGTCAGAAAATCTGCTCAACGGGCACATCTCGAAACAGCAGGGTTATGTTTCATGGAGGCAAGTCCATGACGAAAAGAATGATATCTGGGCAGATTTTTGCACATTTGAAACAATGGAAGATTTGAAAACCTTCGAGGCAAACTCGGCAAATCCGGGCAAGCTAGCACTGAATTTTTATTCGTTCATCAACTTAAACAGCTGTAAACAACACTATTTTATCATTGAAAGAAGCTACGAATAAGCTCCCAAAACAAACAGCGGGGTATAGATACGTTCTATACCCCGCTTAAATGATATATTTATTATGGGTTACACTATGCGCCTTCCGCCCCGCCAGCCGTTTATCCTTTGCGGACTATTCAGGCTGGTAATCACCACGCCCACGCGTGCGTTAGAGGCGTGAATCATTTCACAATTCCCTATATACAACGCAACATGCGAAATGCCGCGGGCACCGTTGTTAGAGAAGAACACGAGATCCCCCGGTTGAAGCTCATCCCTTGATACAGGTATGCCGTCATTGTTAAACTGCGTAGTCGCCGTGCGTGTGATGGAGATGCCAAAACTTCTGAATATGTACTGTACAAAACCCGAACAGTCAAACCCAGTCGCTGGTGACGCGCCACCGAAAACATATCTCCAGCCGAGATAGCCTAAAGCGAAATCGACAATCTGCTGTCCAAGCTCGTTATCGCTTTCCAGAGCCTCGCCTATGTCTGTGATATCAATCAAGTCTGATCTCACATAACCCAGCTGTCCGGCATGTCTGACCCTGAACCAACCGTCACTGATACCCACAATGTTCATAATAGCGTTTTCATGCCGCCTGCCAATCACACTGGTGGATGTGCTCGGTCCGCTGCGAATATTGACCACGCTTCCGGAAATACGTCCCCGGGCTGCAAACTCTTCATACGCCTGGAGGGTGGTTATAAATTGGGTGCTGACATAACCGGTGATTCCTTGTGCGTGTATGTAATACCATTCGCCATTGCTTCTGTTAAGAATAACGATTACGTCATTTTCGTAAAGTCTGGTGTTTACTGAGTATGTTGTGTCCGGCCCAGACCTCATGTTCAAAGCCGGAACTGACACGGTCGCGGCGCCTTCGACAAGCTGATCCGCCGATGCGCTGATTGCCATCGCAAGAGAGATTGCGATGGTAATAACGGAAATAATAAGCAGTTTTCTGAGTTTCTTCACAGTACCTGTCCTTTCGGAAAGTGTGTTTTTACAGAGTCAAATCAACCTGCCGCCAGCGCCCGGTCAAGCCAGACTGCAGCGACATCGATCGCCTCAAAGAAGCTGTTTTTCTCGCTTTTTTTAACAACCCTATCCCGCGACTTCAGATCTGGATCTGTAAGCTGCAATTGGACAGTAACCCTGGTTGCCACGTCAATATCCTGGAGTTTTTTCGTTTCGGTCACCTGAAGCATGATGATATACTTATCCGCCATGCTGCCGTAATAGATAAGATTATCTTTTCTTCTCAGCGGATGGCCTTTGTATTCAAGAACTTTGGTTTTTGTGTTTGATGACGCCATATTTTCCCTCCATATTGACTGTAACTGAATTGTAACACATTGTTTCTGTCTTGTCAACGAAAACTTTGCCTATTATCGCCAGCTATTTTTGTGTTTATTTGTAATATTAATTAAATTCCGACTCGAAAAGAGTCGAATGTCAAAAATAATCCCGCGTTGCTTCATCGGATGTTTAGACGATAAAGCACCCGGTGAAGCAACGCGGAGATTGCTTTACCACGTTACCCTATTAGTCTTCAGGCGGCTCAACGGTCGCCCAGATATGATTTGACAAGTTCCTGCAACAGCTCGTCCCTGTCCAGCCTGCAAATCAGGCTGCGCGCACTGTTATGGTTTGTAATATAGGTCGGGTCCTCTGACAGGATGTATCCCACTATTTGATTTACAGGGTCATAACCCTTTATTCTCAACGCCTCATAGACAGAGGAAAGAATCTCACGGGTTTGTATTCCACCGCTCACCACGTCAAACTTTCTTGTGTAATCATCCATAGCGACCCCTCCTTACTTATTCGATTGCCATACTATTACTATTATAGCAAATAACAGTTAAGAGTAAAGATAGAAAATATTACAATAATATGACAATTAACATAAAAAGGCTTATTTTTTGATTTATCCTGTCAAAAAGCCTAAAGTTTAGATGCGGGGTCGAAAACAAAACACCCGCCGACTGCGGTCGGCACCCTCTTTGCTAAAGAGGGCTAAGGACGCATACAGCCAATCCCTGCTCTCTTTAGTTAAAGAAGAGGGTGGCTCCGCAAAGCCGTGTGTTTTGTCTGCGGACACTGTGTGCCCCCTACAAAATTTCCTTCCCGAACGCCATCGGCAACAGTGCCGAAAGCGGGTAGCTTACATATCTCCCGTCAGACCGCGCGGCCAGCACTTCCAGCTCGGGCGAAAACTCATTCAGCAACTGTCGGCAATTGCCGCAGGGATAGCAATAGTCCCCGCCCTCTGAGATAACCGCGATGCGCTTAAAATCACGCTTTCCCCCTGAAACGGCGGAGGCTATCGCCACCGCTTCCGCACACATTGTCGCACCGTATGCTGCATTTTCAATGTTGCAGCCCGCGAACACTTCCCCATCCTCGCATTCAATAGCCGCGCCGACTTTGAATCGGGAATACGGCGAATACGAATTAAACATCGCTTCCATGGCTACATCTATAAGTTTCCTGTCTGTCATAACCCACACTCCTCTTTTAATTATTTAAAGTAATTAACTCCGCTTTCAAACACCGGCTGTTGCTTGTTACCATAAATATTTTTCGCCACGAACTCGCCTCTCCGCTCTGTGTGTCCCATCTTGCCGAACACCCTTCCATCCGGACTGAACAAACCCTCCACAGCCATATCCGATCCATTCGGATTAATTGCCGTATTCATCGAAGGCATTCCGTTTATATCCGTATATTGCGTCGCTATCTGCCCTTTGTCCATCAGATTTTTCATCATCTCGGCAGAGGCGGTAAATCGCCCTTCTCCATGCGATATCGGCACGGCGTGGACATCCCCGACTGCACTCAGGCTCATCCACGGCGAATTTGCAGATGCGACACGTGTATAAACATATCCCGCCTGATGTCTGCCAATCACGTTAAATGCGAGTGTCGGATTCCCAAGGGCTGGCGGTACAATTTCGCCGAACGGCACAAGACCCAGCTTGATAAGCGCCTGAAAACCATTGCAGATTCCCAGCATCAGCCCGCCCTTTGTTTTCAAATGCTCATGCACGACGTCAGCTATGCCGGGATTCCTGAAAAACGCGGTGATGAATTTCGCGGAGCCGTCCGGCTCGTCACCGCCGGAAAATCCACCGGGGATAATTAGGATCTGGCTCTTTGCTATCTCCGCCGCCGCCAAGGTTATTGACTCCTCCAGCATCTCCTTTGTGAGATTACGCACAACGAATATCTCGGCCTCTCCCCCGGCGCGTCTGACCGCCCGTGCCGTGTCGATTTCACTGTTTGTACCGGGGAATGCAAAGATTAATGCCCGCGGACGTGCGAATTTTTCGTTTGCGATAACTATGGAGCGTTTGTCGAAGTTGACTTGCGGTATACTGCTTGTCTCTTCCGTCTTAGTCGGGAATATTGGTTCCAGCACCGCTTCCCACTCTGCTCTCAGTTCGGCAATGCTCAATGTCTCATCCGAAAATTTTATGACCGGCTCTGCAATCGTGCGCCCAACTGTCACGGCCTCCAGCACAGGCTTCGTAATCTCCGCAACGATTGCACCGGGATTGTCTGCGAAAAGGGTTTCTGGATTCTCTGTGGTGCACTCAAAACCAATTTCGTTACCAAGCGTCATTTTGAAGATACCCTCAACCGCGCCGCCGCTTGTGACCGCCCACGCGGAAACAATTGTCTTATCTTCAATAAGCCTGCGAATCTTCAGCCACATATTTTTAGGGTTCCCGCTCGAATTGAATAAGACAACATCGCGCCCCGCTTCTTTGAACTCCGGCGATATCACGTTTTCCGCCTCATTCGGGGCGATTGCGAACGACACAAGTGTCGGCGGCACATCCATTTCGTTGAACGAGCCTGACATGCTGTCTTTTCCGCCTATCGCAGCGAGGCCAAGTTCCATCTGCGCCTCAAACGCGCCCAACAATGCGGCGAACGGCTTACCCCAGCGCGTTGGTTCGTCGCGCAACCGCTCAAAATACTCCTGAAACGTCAGGTAGGCTCGGCTCGGGTCACAGCCCGCTGCGACCAGTTTCGCAACCGAGGTTATAACCGCTGTCCTCGCGCCTATATATGGACTGTATTCGGACGAATATGGATCAAACCCGAACGACATGACCGAACATGTTGATGTTTCTCCCTCCATCACAGGGAGCAGCGCCGCCATCGACTGCACCGGCGTGGATTGAATCTTGCCGCCGTTTTTCGTCAATACGCTTGCCGCGCCGACTGTGCCGTCGAACATCTCATAAAGCCCACGCTGTGAGCTGAAGCGAATATCGCTTACAATATTCTTTAACTCCTTGGCAGCGTCCAGCGGCTCACTGGTATCGTTCAAAGTAATGCCATGATAAGCCTCCGGAGTCGGGACTTTTACCTGAGTGTACTTTTCCGCACCGTTTGTTGACAGAAATTCGCGTGAAATGTCAACGATCACTTTTCCCTCATGCCGCATAACAAGGCGCTTTTTTTCTGTGACTTCGGCTATCACATATGCCTCAAGATTCTCCCCGGCAGCTTTTTCTATAAACGCATCAACGTCTCTGGGCGCGATGACCACCGCCATTCGCTCCTGCGATTCTGAAATGGCAATCTCTGTCCCGCTCAACCCCGCGTATTTCTTGCACACCAGTGAGAGGTTTATGTCCAATCCGTCCGCAAGCTCCCCAACAGCGACCGACACGCCGCCAGCGCCAAAATCGTTGCAGCGTTTGATCATCTTTGTCACATCTGGGTCAAGGAAAAGCCGTTGAATCTTGCGCTCTTCCGGCGCGTTGCCTTTTTGGACTTCCGCCGAAGACTCGACGACTGACTCATCCGTGTGCGCTTTCGACGACCCTGCCGCACCGCCTACCCCATCTCTGCCGGTCCTGCCGCCCAGCAGGATTACTTTATCGCCTGGGGCCGGAGTCTCGCGCACCACATTCTCCGCCCGTACAGCGCCGACTACAGCGCCCAGTTCCATGCGTTTTGCAACATATCCCGGGTGATATATCTCATGCACGAGCCCTGTTGCAACACCTATTTGATTGCCGTATGATGAATACCCCCGCGCCGCTGTCTGTGTGAGCTTCCTCTGTGGGATTTTGCCCGGTATCGTGTCCTCAATCGCTGCCCTAGGGTCGCCTGCACCTGTAATTCTCATCGCCTGATAGACATACGCCCTGCCTGACAGCGGGTCACGTATCGCGCCGCCTACGCATGTAGCCGCACCGCCGAACGGCTCAATCTCGGTCGGGTGATTGTGAGTCTCGTTCTTGAACATCAACAGCCAGTCTTCTGTTTTTCCATCCACATCGACATCCACATGGATTGAGCAGGCGTTGACTTCTTCAGATATATCGATATTTGAAAGCAACCCACGCTTACGCAAAGCTTTCGCCGCAATGGTCGCGATATCCATCAGAGTCTGTGGGCGGTCGTCTGCACTGTTGCCATACACCTCCCGGCGCGCGTCGAGATATGCCTTGTACGCGGCATTGACGTCCGGGTCGTCGATAGACACTTTTGTAATGTTCGTATTAAACGTCGTGTGGCGGCAGTGATCTGACCAATATGTATCGATCATGCGCAGCTCCGTCTCGGTTGGGTCACGTTTTTCCGTTTTTGCGAAATACTCTTGCAAAAAGCGCAAGTCTATTAAATCCATCGCAAGGCCGAATTCCTGCAAATACCCACGCAACTCACTTTCTCCCGCCCCGGTTAATCCGTGCAGAGTTTTAACCGGCTCAGGCTCCGGATATTCAGTAATCAGCGTGTCAGGTTTTTCAGCCGCCGCCTCGCGGGACTCAACGGGATTAATCAGGTACTCCCGCACTTTAGCCATATCTTCGCTGGTTAAATTGCCGTATAGCACATACAGCTTGGCCGCTTTTACCGTCGGCAAGTCCCCTCTTGAGACCATCTGGATGCACTGTGCACACGAATCCGCCCGCTGGTCGTATTGTCCCGGCAGCATTTCTATGATAAGCGTTTTTGCGCCATCACCAAGTTCCGGCGGGATTTCATCGTAACAGTCGTCAACCTGCGGCTCCGAAAACACATTTTCACGCGCGGTTTTATAGACACTTTCGGTGATCCCCTCCACATCGTATCTGTTAATTATCCGCACCGATTCCACGCCGTGTATACCAAGAAAATCACGCAGATCACGCGCTAAAGCCTGCGCCTCTACATCAAACCCCTCGCGCTTTTCGCTAAAACATCTGAATACGCCCATTGCAGAATCCCCTTTATTTCAAATCATTTCTAAACCTGTGAAACATGATAATCTAACTCAATCTTGTAAAATCCACTACCCAGCTTGTAATGTTGCGGAAAATTGTTGACTGGCTCGGTGATATTCCTGGTGCGTTCCCGTTATCTTCCGGGCTTTCAGTTCTTTCTCTCGCCACGACTGCGCCTCTCGGTGTATATATCGCGTGTCTCGTGTACAGTATCGGGACAAACGGCGCGCTTCTGCTTATTCTGTTGACAAGCGCCCTTGCCGCCGCAGCCTCTTCCCAGTCTGTGGCAGTTCTCAGGAAAGCGGTCATATACAGTCCGTACTCTTCCCTGCCGGTGCCGCCGAAGTCAAATCTGCCGCCCGGCAACAGCAACGGTGAGAGATCAAAATCCGCGCCGAGGGTTACTTCACCGTAATACATGTCGAAATCCCCGGTTGCCAGCGCGTTTAAAAACGCTTCCCACGGCAATTCCCGCAACGTGATGTTGAACCCGATCTGCCGAAGCGTCTCGGTAATCGCGCGGGCGGTTTCCACACGGAACATGTTTTCCTGACTGACGATGAAGTCAATTGAAAATTCCACAAAGCCGCCGTACCCGTTTGGGAAATCAAGGAACGAATTGTAATTATGGTCAGCTAATCCGGCTTGGGCCAGCAATGCCGTCGCCAAGACCAGCGGTTCCCTCAACGCCTCCCGCAATTCGTCCATTGTCGCTTGGGGCGCGAACACCTCGTCAAATCGCTCCCCGCTCTCGTCAAAGACTAACGCGATCGGATCCCGGGCTAAATTGTACAGCACAGTCAACAGGCCGTCCACTTCCCTTTCAGACAGAAAGTTTTCCCAGTCGCTGTTGTATAGTCTATAAACAGGTGAAAGCGCGGTATGCGCCGCAACCGCCGCGTGTTCCGGCAGTATCGTGTCAATGATATGCTCCCGGTCGATCGCAAATCCTATGGCCCGGCGGACATTCGGTACACTCAATGCCGCATTTCGCGTATTGAACCCTAAGAATTGAAGCGTCGTTGTGTCATAGAACCGCGTTTCATGTGCGCGGTTTAGGCTTATCTCTACAAGGCCTGCCGGGTCGTCCCATATCAGACTCAATGCCCCATCTGAAAACAACGTGTTGAGCGCAGTGTAATCACACTCCAGCAGATGTACCAGTTCAAACGGCATATACTCAGAATCCCTGTGCTCCTCAAATCTATACAGCAGCATAGACCCCGCCAGATAAACATACGGCCCGCTGCCCGGCGGGACACGGCGGTCTGACGTTCCGCTCTTTATAATCGGGACATCCAGCAAATTTGTAAACCGGCTGTTCTGCACGTTTAATACAATCGTCACTGTAAGTTCCCCATCCGATGTGATGCTGTCAATAATCCCAAACCTGTTGATAAATCGCCCGTTAAGCCTGGCCTGCCGCAGTGAGTACGCAACATCGTCAGCTGTAAGCTGTGTCCCGTCATGCATCACTATGCCGGGCCTTACGTTGATTATATACGTGATAAAATCCGCCGTATAATAACTCGCGGCAAGCACCGGCTCCGCCATAAAATTCTCATCAAGTACAAAAAGGCTTTCGTACATAAGCGTGGATACGATTATATTGTCACGGTTACTGGCGGTTATCGGGTTTAATGTGCGACCCGGGGAATACCTCAGCGTAAACCGCCCCATTGTCAGGGGTCTTCGGGCAGGCTCCGCCATCGGCTCATCTCCCGGAACTTCCATGTAATCGTCCGCCACATTTTCCGATTCTTGGTCGATCCACCAGCACCCCTGCAGCGGCAGCAAAATCGCCGCAATCAACGCAAATGCCAGCAGAACTTTTGATACCCGTTTTATCACAATTTGCTCCCTCTCATAGCAATAATCGCCGCCTGACTCCCCCGCTCCGTACCCATTCTGCGGTGGGACCAGTATTTTTCGGGCAGACAGGCTGTGCATTCGTCTGATACCGCTATATCCCGCACCCCTGCCCTTATCAGCAATAGGCGATTGGCTTCTTTCAAATCCACCATGAACTTGTCCCCCAGGCTTTCGATACAATACCCCGCCTCTTCGCCAAGCGCGTCATATAGCGCTTCCTGAACGTCTTTGTCCGTTTCAAAACAGCATTTCGATATACATGGCCCGATGGCAGCTTGTATGTTATCGCAACCAAATATCTTCGCCATTTTCCGCACAGCCTCCCCGGCGATATCCATCGCTGTCCCCCGCCATCCGGCGTGGATGGCTGCGATAACGCCTTTCTGCGAATCATGCAACAGAATCGGTACGCAGTCCGCCGTGAATACCATCAGCGCGACGCCCGGCTCATTTGTAATAAGCCCGTCCGCCTCACACGGAGACGGCGTACAGACATCACCGCAATCCTCCCGCGTGACAACCCTGACGTTCTTGCCATGAACTTGTCGTGAGCACACAATGTCCCCCGCCCTGATACAAAGCACGCGGCAGATTATATCGTAATTCTCCCGAACTCTGCTGGGATCGTCACCACGATTTATGCCCAAATTCATCGTCGCGTAGACTCCACCGCTCACGCCGCCGATTCTTATGGTGAATGCGTGCGTAGCTTCTATATTGGGCGCGGTCATGTAGGTGACGCCATGTGCTGTCCGCTCGGCAAACATTTTACGCACCGCGTCCGCAGCAGTCTTTGTATTTCATCGGCAATCCATTCGGGCGCAGCTTTCCGCATGGGCATGGTTCATTGCGGCCAATTTTTGCTGCGGCCTTAACCGGCTGCTTCTTCACTGCGTCTCCCCCGGCACTCTGCGCGGCATTGAAGTTCCGCGCGACTCCGCGCCGCTGTAGGGTCTGTTCTTTTCTGACCTGGACGACAAACATCCGCCGGACAACTTCTTCTTTTATCCCGCCGATCATTTCCTCGAACATATCGAAGCCTTCACGCTTATACTCGTCAACAGGATTCACCTGTCCGTAAGCACGCAGTCTCACACTGTCGCGCAACCCTTCCATCGCGTCGATATGCTCCATCCAGAATTCATCGACCACGCGCAACATGACGACTCTTTCAAGCTCCCGCATGACAGGGACAGACTCGACTTCCCCTGTCTCCGTGCGCGGTATCGACGCGGAGCCGAGGTCTTTTTCCTTTGCCGCGTAAACGGCTTTTGCCTTTTCCTCTATAATTTCCGTAAGCTCTTCAGCGGAAAATCCGCCCGACTGAGGGAGTTTTATCTCGCCTTTTTTCAGGAATAAACTTTCAAGCGGCGTTACGATTTCGGCAAGCTGCTCCTGTGACTCAACTCTCGCCGTCTCACTGACGCCCGAACCAACCGCGCTTTCGATCACTTCCTCTATCATACTCTGTATATTTTCGCGGATATCGTCACCGTTCAGCACTTTTTGGCGCTGGTCGTAGATCAACGTACGCTGAGTGTTCATAACATCATCGTATTCAAGCACATTTTTACGGGACTGGAAGTTGCGGCTCTCAACCCTGCGCTGGGCTGTTTCTATCGCATTTGACAGCATTTTGTTGTCAATCGGCGTATCCTCGTCAAACCCCAGCGACTCCATCATTCCCAGCACCCGGTCAGATCCGAACAGCCGCATGATGTCATCGGTCATCGCGATATAGAACCGCGTCTCATCGGGGTCGCCCTGCCGGCCTGCACGTCCGCGCAGCTGATTATCTATCCTTCGTGCCTCATGCCG
Organism: Oscillospiraceae bacterium; assembly: GCA_009785525.1. Taxonomy (GTDB): domain Bacteria; phylum Bacillota; class Clostridia; order Oscillospirales; family Oscillospiraceae; genus WRMH01. Next base: position 226,219 of record WQWC01000001.1, read on the forward strand.
CTCCGTACCGATAATGAACAGCCCTCCGGCCTTTCTCACTTCCTCCGCTTCCGCTGAAACTACCGCATCATGCTTCTCCATCTTCTCGGCAAACATCTCACGCGCGGCGATTATTTCATTATCGTTTGTCTCGGCGTATCCCGTCGCCTCTGTTATCAGCTCGTCCGTCATTCCCGCTTTTTTCATGTCGTTCTTCGACAAATATTCAGCGTTACCGCCGAGCTTTATGTCAGTTCCGCGCCCGGCCATGTTGGTCGCTATCGTGACAGCGCCCAGTTTACCTGCCTGGGCTACTATTTCCGCCTCTTTTTCATGGTGCTTCGCGTTGAGTACGTTATGCTTTACCCCGCGCTTTTTCAGCATACTGGCCAAGAGTTCACTCTTCTCAATCGAAACGGTACCGACAAGAACGGGCTGCCCCTTTTTATTGCATTCTTCAATCTGGTCTATTATCGCCCGGAACTTCCCGTTTTCGGTTTTATACACCACGTCCGGGTTGTCAATACGGGCAAGCGGCTTGTTTGTCGGTATCTCGATAATATCAAGCTTATAAATAGCACCGAACTCTTCCGCCTCGGTAAGCGCCGTTCCCGTCATACCGGAGAGCTTGTCGTACAGGCGGAAATAGTTCTGGAACGTGATTGTCGCAAGCGTCTTGCTCTCTCGCGCGACTTCCACACGCTCTTTCGCTTCTATCGCCTGATGCAGACCCTCGGAATACCTCCTGCCCAGCATAAGTCTACCGGTGAACTCATCGACAATGATAACTTCGCCGTCTTTGACGATGTAATCGACATCTTTTTGCTTTATTCCGTGCGCATTTAATGCCTGATTTATATGGTGCGACAGTGTGCTGTTTTCCAGATCAGCCAAGTTTTCAAGGCCGAAATGCTTCTCCGCCTTCTCAATTCCGCGGGCAGTGAGTGTTGCCGTTCTCCCCTTTTCATCGACGACATAATCGGCATCAAGCGTTTCGTCCTCTTGCGCCTTTTCGTCAATGGTCGCGTAAACGGCTTTTTTCAGCCGCATGACGAATTCGTTGACCTTTGTGTACATATCGGTGGATTCGTCCCCCTGCCCCGATATGATAAGCGGCGTCCTCGCTTCGTCTATCAGTATCGAGTCCACCTCATCGACGATAGCAAACGAATGCCCACGCTGAACCATGTCCTGCTTATACAAGGCCATATTGTCACGCAGGTAGTCAAAGCCGAGTTCATTGTTCGTACCGTAAGTGATATCCGCGGCGTAAGCAGCCCGGCGTTCGTCTGATTTCAATCCGTGGATGATAAGGCCGACGCTCAAGCCCATAAATCGATGGATTTTACCCATCCACTCACTGTCACGCCGGGCAAGATAATCGTTAACCGTGACTACATGCACACCTTTCCCGGCTATCGCGTTTAAGTATGCGGGCATAACGGAAACCATGGTTTTACCCTCACCGGTCTTCATCTCCGCGATCCGCCCCTGGTGCAAGACAACACCACCGATAAGCTGCACCTTGAACGGGCGCTCACCGAGCACACGGTCAGCAGCCTCACGCACGGCGGCGAACGCCTCCGGCAATAGATCGTCCAGCGTCTCGCCGTTTTGGAATCTTTGTTTGAATTCCGCGGTTTTTGCCTTTAAATCCTCATCAGGCAACGCCCGGTATTCTTCCGCCAGGCTCTCAATCTTGTCTATCAGGGGCGAAAGCGCTTTCAGCTCCCTGTCATTATGGGTGCCGAAAACCTTTGAAAATACTTGTTTAATCATATAATTGCCTTTCTGCGCAGTGCTATGTTTAGCGTATACACGTATAGTCGATACAATTCAATTTGGTATTATAACACATATTTATGAACAAAAAAAGGCAAAATTAATCCTTGCAAAACTTTTTATTGACAAACCGCGCCGGGTTTGCTATCATAATCATCACGCTTACAATTCGCTGGTGTAGCTCAGTTGGTAGAGCAGCTGATTTGTAATCAGCAGGTCGGGGGTTCGAATCCGTCCACCAGCTCCATAGCGGGCGCACAATGTGCGCCCCTACAGCACCCGTTAACTGAATACATGGGGGATTTCCCGAGTGGCCAAAGGGGGCAGACTGTAAATCTGTTGTCAGTGACTTCGGTGGTTCGAATCCACCATCCCCCACCAACACAGGAATTTAGCTGAACCAGCCCTGATGAGACATATCTCATCGGTGATTGGTTTGGCTATCTTGTTTGTACGCAATACATAATAAAATCTCCAATCCGGGCTATAGCGGCCAGGATTGGAGATTTTGTTATATTTATAGATAAAGCTTCAACACTCACTATAGTATATCGGCGGGAACTGGGACATGCTACACTTTTCTCATGCTGAACTGTGCGCTTACCCTAGCGCCGGCTACTATATTAAAATAGATCTCAATTCCGGCAGCCTCAAATCTCACGCTCTCTGCCCCATCCCAGTTACCGATAATGTCGAGAGGAACCAACAGCCTATTAATAATGCCATCCGGGGAGTGCATTCTGATAAAATTCATGTCGTCCTGCGCGCCTACAAATGTCACAACATAGCCCCGCAGCCATACCGGAAGCGCCATCAGAACTGCCCGCGGCGCATCATCAACCTCAAAACTCACACCTGTGACGATGCCGTTCGTCACTTCAAACCTCACTTCCGGCTCATCCATTCTGTCGAAAATGTATCCGATGGACGTATCTCGAACCATCAGCCTGACACGGAAAAACAGCTCAGTGTTCCATCCCGTGTCGTGAAACTGCCAGTAATTATCCAAATTTTCATTAAATTGCGCGACCGTAAGTTCCCCGCGCTGCCTGGGCATATCGGCGGCGTAGTATATACCGGTAATCAAAACTGCGAGAATTGCCGTGAAAATAAGACCCAGAATAATCTGAAACGGAAACTTGCCGCGGAAAGTACATTCAATATCCGCTTTCTCATCCCATTCCGCAACACCTTCAATCTCACACTTTTTATAGCTTCTGTGCATCATAACAAGATTGTAGATAGGTATTATCACATATCCGTATCCGTGTGAAAATACGCGGCCTATCCGCGTGTAGGCCTGACCAAGCGAAAGCCTACGCCCTTCTTTGTTCCTAACACGCAAACCGAGCAGCGCTTTGCCCGGTGTTGTACCAATTACAGCGAGCAACACCGGCTCCAAAACCAACATCAGCACGATGCTGATCGCAACCATTATTGGGGTATACAAAAACCAATACATACTCAGCACGTTCCAGTGAAAAGCCAGATACGCCACTACCCACCAAATCAGCAGGTAGAAAACCAGATCAATATTGCGGGCAAAAAACCTTCGCCAAGGGAAATTAAGCCGCTCTTTCCGCTCATCAGGTTCAAGCTGCCACAATCGGGCAGGCTTTCCGGGTTCAGGGGGCTTCTTATCATAAATAGTAGTCATTTTTCTATCACCCTCACTTGTATAGTTTGTTGATTTTAACATCTAATTATAGAAATTGCAATATATATTTTAATGTAGGAAAATATTTTTATCATGTTTCGCGGTTCCGTTGAAACGCGGGATCAAAACGATTTTTTATGCTCGCCGCAGAACTAGTAAAATTCCACAAACATGACGCGCATACTTTGTCAAAATCTCCAGCATTTATAATTTAAAAAAAGGTTGTTATCGCGGGACAGATATGCTATAGTGGGTTATCGTCTAGAATTTAGAAGTCATAAATATCTAGGAGGAGAATATTAAATGAAAGAGGAAAATACTTAAATGAGAATGAGAAAGAAAAGATACCTGGGCATACTCATAGCGATTCTGATGCTGTTGCCAATTCTGGCAGCATGCGCCAATGACACAAATGGCCCTGCAGACTCGGACACTACGACACAAACCGACCCACCACGTGAAGAGATTTTGGGGGTTGTCGAAGGCGGCGACGACGAAGCAGGCTATTACTGGCGCGATCCTGACGCACGTCACGGCGGTACCTTGGTCTTCGCACCGGGCGGCTCCGGCCCTGCACAGTTCGGTGACCCGTGGGATTTCCTGCTTGGTTTCGCTGCAGTTACTGAACCGTTTACAGCCCAGCTGACAGCACAATGGCCGGACGGCAGCACAAGACTCGTCCTCTCAGCCGGTTATGACTGGGGATTTGATGAGGCAAGACAACTTTACTATGTAGAACATACACTGCATGAGAACATTGTCCTTCACCCGCATCCGCTTCACGAAGCTGAGCCGGTTGACGCTGAACTCATCCATTGGATGCAGCTAACAGCTTGGGAGAACGGTGTTATACGTGACGTCCAGCTACATGACGTTGAAGTAACAGGCCCGTTAAGCGTCCGTTGGTGGTGGTACACAAATGATAACTCACGCCCACTGCAGAATACCGCATGGGTTACATCCAGACTGATATACGAACATCCTGATTATGGTCTTGACTGGCTGAACGAAAACCCAATAAGCGCAGGTCCGTTCAGAGTTGTAGAGCATGTAACAGACTCACACGTTTACTTTGAGCGTTTTGAGAACTACTTTATGGAAGGCCGTCCGTATCTTGACGGTGTCCAGATCGTTTACCTCGGCGATGAACTGATGCAATCAATAGCGCTGCGTGCCGACGGCGACATGAGAGTTCACTCTGTAGCGGCCACCTCCCCTGCACAAGCCGGTGAGTTCCTGGCGCTGGGCTATCGCATAACCTCACTGCCTAATCAAACGATAACCTTTGTTATGCAGAATGACGCCCCGGCAGATGCCCCGTTGATGAATCCGCTTGTACGTCAGGCGATCTCAATGGCAATCAACCGCCAAATGATTACAGACTCGCTTGGATTCGGTGTTCACGTACCTACACTGCAATTCGTACCTCCGCAATTTGCCGGACACATTTATGACCCGGAATTCGGCGCACCGGCATACAACCCGGCAAGAGCCAGAGAACTGCTTGCTGAAGCAGGCTTTGCTCCCGGAGAGATTGTGCTAGATCTTCTGCCGCAGCCGTCTTCGGTAACTGATTCACAGGCTGTTGCAATTCAATCCATGCTTCAGGCTGTTGGCATTGAGTCAACCATCACCATAATGGTTGGTGCTGACCACTCAGAGCTCCGCCGTGAAACAGGCTGGGGCCCGGATCAGCTGATGATCGGTAACTATATCTCTTGGTTTACCCCGGGCGACAGTGCGAGAATGAACTTCCGTCACAGAGACGTAGCTCTGCCGACTTGGATTTCACTTGTCCCGGGCGATGAAATTGAGGATATGATCGACGTGCTCGGCGAGCTTGGTGACCGCACAGCAGAATTCCAGGATTTCCAGAGATACATGCTGGATTGGAATAACCTGCACCTTATCCCGCTGTGGCAACAAGGTGCAATGCGCATTAATCACCCACAAATCGGCGGCATTTTGCCGGCTGACCACATGCTGTTCTGGTACAGACTGTGGATGCGTGAAGAAGGTACCTACTAAGTAAATGGCTAAGTGACACTTTGTCTAAGTGACACTTTGTCGCATAGTATCTGGGAGGCGGAGGCGCTCTGTCTTCGTCTCCCTTTCTGATTAAAAAATCAATTTGCAGCAAAGAAAGGAGCGGAAAACGCTTTATGGTGTCGTTTATCATCAAACGTGTAGGGCATTCTATTTATATAGTTATCCTCGTTTCTATCGTTGTTTTCGTGCTGATGCGTATGCTTCCGGGCGACCCTATTCTTGACCTTATAGATCAACGAATAGAAGATGCGATTGAGGCCGGTATAGCAATGTCTTTGGAGGAACAGGATCAGTTGCGAGCCGATCTTATGGCTGAACATGACCTAGATCAGCCGATACCCATACAGTTTGGCAGATGGGCCATGCGTATGCTACGGGGAGACTGGGGACGATCTATTGGACGCGGATACGATATCAGTACGGAATTGGGCAATAGATTGGCAATTAGTATGTACCTCTCCGCCATCGCGATGGTTATTACTCTATTTTTCGGAGTTCTTTTCGGAACGATTTGCGCTATACGAAACGGAAAGTTCATCGACAACCTTGTAACATCGGTTTCAAACTTCGGAATGACCGTACCGGGCTTTATGATAGCCATAGTTTTGGTGTATATTTTAGGCTTCCGTCTGCAATGGTTCCCGATTTTCAGATTCTGGCTGCCTTGGCAGGGGAATCCCGGAGGAAGCATCAGACATACTGTTCTGCCGATTTTGACCATGACTCTCGGCGGTATAGCCGGCTTGGCCAGAATGACGCGCTCGACAATGCTGGATGCGCTTAACGCAGACCATGTACGCACAGCGTGGGCAAAGGGAATGCGTGAGAAAACCGTTATCTTACGGCACGTGCTAAAAAACGGCCTTATGCCTATCATTTCAGGCGTTGGCGGAATGATCCGCGGTCTTTTCGGCGGATCTGTTATTGTCGAAACGATTTTCGTAATCCCCGGGGTGGGCAACATGATGGTTATGGCCATGCTTACGCTTGACTATAACGTCATTCAGGCGGTCACAGTGTTGTTTACCTTCATCACCGTCATGGCGAATCTGGTTACGGACATCCTTTACGGATGGGTCGATCCGCGCATTCAATTCTCATAGAAACTTGGAGGGACAGATATGTCTACAAAAATAACAAACGATCCTAATAACGCAGACAATAAGGGCCCGGGTATAGGAGAGCCGTTTGGAGAGCAGTCTTTTGAGGTGCTTACTGAAGCCCCGCTTCCTCCGGTAAATGAGTTTGTGCGTTTTATGAAAGTGTTTTGCCGCAGGAAAGTAGTTGTATTCGGACTTTTTTTGGTGCTGATAGTTTTAGTCGCGGCAATATTCCCAAACCAGCTGGCACCGCATGATCCTTTAACAATAAACCTGTTACGTACTCTGGAGCCGCCGTCTGCTGACTTTTTGCTTGGAACGGACGACCTTGGCAGGTGCACACTAAGCCGCATCATACACGGTTCGGGGCTGGCTATGCAGGTAGGCGTGGCCACCGTCTTGGTTTCCAGCGTTATCGGTACAGTCTTGGGGCTGATTGCCGGATTCGGCGGGAAATTCTTAGAAGAACTGATCATGCGCTTTACTGACGCATGGATTTCAATTCCGGGAATGATACTCATAATGCTTATGGCCGTTATCTTGGGTAGGGGGGTTTTCGGGCTGGTTCTTGCAGTTGCGCTCGGCGGCTTCCCGGGTTATATCCGTCTGGTTTATGGGCAAGTTATGACGGTCAAGCAAAACGATTATATAATGGCAAGCATTTCGATGGGTGACTCAAAGATGCGTATAATGTTCAAACATATATTGCCGAACTGCATTTCCCCGATGATTGTCACAATGACAATGGGTCTGGGCGGCGGTGTTATGGCAGAAGCCGGCTTGAGCTTTATAGGTCTGGGTCTTGCCCCGCCAACGCCTGCATGGGGCGGCATGACAGACGCCGGGCGTGCGCATCTGGCGACGCTGCCTTGGTTGTCGCTCGCTCCCGGCATGGCTATAGTAATCCTTGTATTTGGCTTTAACATGGTCGGAGATGGCATTCGTGACGCGCTTGATCCCAAGATGCGCGGCACAAACAACTAGTGAGGAAGAGATAATGGAAAGATTATTAACAGTAAAGGGCTTGACAACCGAGTTCAGGACAGAGCGCGGTATAGTCAAAGCAGTAAATAATGTTTCGTATCACATAGACGGCGGCGAGATATTGGGTATCGTCGGCGAAAGCGGATGCGGAAAGTCAGTCAGCCAATTGTCATTGATGCAGCTGGTACAGTCTCCTCCCGGCAGAATCGTGGCAGGTTCTGCGGAGTTTAACGGTGTAGATCTGCTGAAATATGGGCGGAAGAGTAAAGAAATGAGCAGTATCCGCGGTAAGGATATGTCGATGATATTCCAGGAGCCTATGACCTCACTCAATCCCGCGATGAACATAGGCAAGCAGATGTCTGAAGTCCTGATTACGCACTTAGGCACAACCGTGGCTGAGGCGATGGAACGGTCAGCGGATATGCTGTCACAAGTGGGTATTCCAGATGCCACAAAACGTTTGAAGGATTATCCTCATCAGTTCTCCGGCGGAATGCGTCAGCGTGTTATGATCGCAATGGCGATGCTTTGTACTCCGAAGCTGCTTATAGCCGACGAGGCGACGACCGCGCTGGACGCAACGATACAAGCGCAATTGCTGGAGCTTTTGTATGAGATAGTCAACAAATACAATCTGGCGCTCACCATGGTTACGCATAACCTAGGCGTTGTGGCAAGATATGCCGACAGGGTTAACGTTATGTACGCCGGACGAATTATAGAAACCGGTACAACTAAGGAAATTTGGGCAAATCCATTACATCCGTATACAGAAGGACTGATAAGCTGCGTGCCTAAGCTTGGTCAAAAGCTGGAGGCGATCCAGGGTATGCCTCCCGCGCTTATCGACAGGCCGCCCACTTGCCCGTTCTTGGCGCGGTGCAAATACAGACAGAGCGAATGTCATAAAGAGCCGGTAGCGGAATTGACCCCTGTAGATGGGCAGCACGCAACGGCTTGTAACGTCAGGTTGAAGGAGGCAGGAGTGGCATGAGTGAAAATAATGTGGTGTCAACAAGCTCCGAAGTAACATCAACGCCGCAAACCGGCAACACCATTGATGTAACTAACCTTAAAATGTACTTCCCTATCAGGCGCGGCTTACTCAAATTCAAGGTTGGTGACGTCAAAGCCATTGACGACATATCTTTTTCCATCAAGCCGGGGGAAACGCTGGGACTGGTTGGAGAGAGCGGATGCGGCAAGACTACAGTGGGAAGATGCATCCTGCGGATGTATGAACCTACAAGCGGTTCGGTTGTGTTTAACGGAAGAGATATTACTCATGATAAACAATCGCAGCTCCGTTCCGTGCGCCGCGATATGGCAATAATATTCCAGGATCCGTATGGCTCGCTGGATCCACGTATGAGCGCCGGCAACACCGTTGGTGAGCCGCTTAAAATCCACAAGCTGACAAAAACCAAGAAAGAGTATAAGGAAAGAGTTGAAGAGCTGTTCATTCTGTGCGGACTCAATCCGGACATGTCGGACCGCTATCCTCACGAGTTTTCCGGTGGACAGAGACAGCGTCTGTCAATCGCGCGCGCATTGGCCGGGGATCCGTCACTGATTGTCTGTGACGAGCCGATTTCCGCACTTGACGTGTCGATGCAGGCGCAGATATTGAATCTTCTGACAACCATGAAGGAAAAGAACAATAAAATGAGCTATCTGTTCATTTCGCATGACCTGCTTGCGGTACAATATATAAGTGACCGCGTTGTGGTTATGTACTTGGGCAGAATAGTAGAGACCGCGCCTTCGGTAGAGTTATATGCGAATACGCGTCATCCCTACTCTCAGGCTCTGCTCTCCGCGCAGCCGATGCCGGATCCGGTGGCTGAAGAAACACGTCAAAGAATAATTCTTGAGGGCGATATTCCAACACCACTCAATCCGCCTCCTGGTTGTTCGTTCCACCCGCGCTGCACAAAAGCAACGAAAGAATGCTCAGAAGTTCCCCCGCCACTCCGCGATATCGGCGGCGAACATTTTGTAGCCTGCCATCACGCTTGATGTAGCGTTTTGCAAACGAATACGCATTGCTAGACCCCTTGTTAGTGCTGATTTTACTAACAAGGGGTTTTTCACATTCGCCCAATCGACGCACAAAATGTCTATTTGCTTTCCCGCCGCATTTGGTTTATAATCAAAACAAAAGGAGGCGCATTTTATGGATAACACACGTATTCACATAACCCCGGACGACGTTCTCGCCGACTTCGACGAAATCCCGGATGGCAGCGAGCCGCGCTCGCGCTGCAAATACTACATAGAGCCATACGGAATCCACGGGATAAACGAAGCGTGCGAGGCGAACTATTACCCCGGCAACCGCGTACCATACCATGAACATGTTTCCGGATTTGAAACATTTTTGGTTGACGGCGGCGCGATTGAGGTTCTGACGCTCAGCAAGAAAGCTGTCGCGCGGAAGGGTGACATTGTTCACATCACGCCGTACACGCCGCATTCTATCCACGCGCTGGAGGAAGACAGCAAGTGGCGCGCATTCCATCAGGGTCTGTGGCTCGTGGCCACTATGATTGACGAGCGCGCATTACAGTCCCGGCACGGAGATGTCGCCTTGTCGCCGGAGTTCAGGGCAGCCAACACCATGCGCAACGGCTCAAAATGGTTCGATTATCTGACGCCAGAATGCCGCGACGTATCTCCGGATAATCTGCCGTGTATCCGCACTCTGGAGTCTGCCTTGGCCTGTTACGATTTTGATGGCATATCACTGAAATTAAAGGTTGGGCGTTGGGAGACACTGGGCGTAAAAGAAGTCTGGCAGTTGGAACTCAAACCTGGGTACACACTGTCGTGGGACGAAATGCATCCGTTCACGCATCTATATGACGTTTTCAGCGGCTCAGTCCGCGTAACGTTGGAGGGCATGGAGCCATTCACAGCCCGGGCGCGGGATTTGGTGCATATACCAAAATTCCTGGCGGGCAAAATCGAAACGCTGGAAGACACAATACTGCTGGACATGGGCTGTCAGGGATTCCTGACACGGTTCATGGATGCGGCAAATACGTATAAAACCACAGACCCCGCAAAGCTGAAAGACGCCGCATTCGTGCAGGAATTGATGACAAAGCACGACTATCATGTTTTGTTCGGTGCGTTTTAGGTAGCCTTTGGTTGTAAATACAACTATCCCGGAACGATCAAAATCAATCGTTCCGGGATTTTTCTGCCATTACTCGGACAAATTCATCAATAGAAGGCTTGCCATCCGGAAATAGCTCCCGTTGCCTTGCCTGAGTAGCCGGATCAGGATTTTCCCACGCAGCGTCAACGGCAGCCTGTATTTCAAGTTCAACCTCCCCCACCGAAACACCGTGCTGCACCGCCATTTTTTTAAAAATGCCCTTCGTCCGCTTTTTGCGTCTTTTCATCTTTTTTTGCACCTCCTAGTTGGATTGTCAATAGTATAGCACCACGCGATACCAATTACAAGGTGTATTTTACTTTATTCAGATTCTTTATTAAGTCTGTTTTCATGGATAAACTTACTGTATACTTAGAGAGCAGGTGCAATAAATGATGAATATTGATTATAGGCAGATTGGAAAGCGAATTGCCAAACGCCGTGACGTGCTGGATATGACACAGGCGGAATTGGCGGAAAAAGCAGATTTAAGCGCCACATATACAGGCAATGTTGAGCGTGGCGCAAAATGCAGTATTGAAACATTGATGAAACTCTGTACTGCGCTGTATGTTACACCGGACTATCTGTTGCTTGGCGTGGACAAGGAATATCGCAGCGATTCATTGGACGACGTAAAAGATGCCCTGTTTCGTTGTGACCCGAAAAAGAAAGCCGTAATAAAAAGATTCATACAGTGGTATGCTGATCAAGATGTGTAGCCGATGGAAAACTCAATTTTTACTCCGCAAAACTATGGAAAGGTAGTGTTTTCCTTTAAAAAAGTGATGGATAAAAAGCAAATCAACCGCAATCAATTAGCAACCCGGTCAGGAATTCGTTTTGAGGTCGCGGATAGATTTTACAATGGAAATATTGAACGCATGGATATGGATGTGCTTGCAAGGATTTGTTTCGTTCTGGACTGTGACGTTGCCGATGTTATGACGTTTCAAAAATAGTAAAGCGACTATCGCATTCCCCCGCTAATAGTCGCTTTTGTGTTTGACAAATCTGTTAACGTGTACTATAATTACAGCGTAAAGAAACATCATGTTGTATGTGATCCGCAACAAAACCGCTCGTCAAATCTGACGGGCGGTTTTAGCTGTTAAAAGGCTATTAACTAATTGACCCCGACATGAAAGATATAATCACTAAGCGTGAGGCTTTCTCCATCAAACACAACGGTTGCTTCTATTTGCCCAAAAGACTCCGGCGATGGAAAATTCTCATATGTCGCGCCAACCGACATGGTAACTACTATACCTGTATATTCAAAATCAAAACGCACAATATTGCCAACTCTTATCCCGGTGAGCGCGCCACTGTATGCATAGTTATAATTCTCAAACTCGTAATTTTCACCCATAAAATCAAATCGGAACGACATGTTATCCTCATACGCTTCGGCATGCATAGGCGCAGTTATCCATTCATGGGCATACGCCCCATGAAGAGAGTATACCGTGTCCCCTGCCAGCACGTGCAAATCCCGCACTGAAACGCCCCTTCCGGCGTCCACCATCAGCACTATGGCCAGTTCATTTTCCCCATCGCCGCCAAAATCACGATACACCATTTTAGGCATCACAAGACGCGGCGACCACCACCACCATTCGTCAAAATAGGTGCGCTGTCCATTGCGATATAAAACCATCCCCGGCTCTTTGCCGCCGAAGAGGTATATCCCCTCTTCCTCTATCGCCGCGACCAGGGAAAATTCCCAAGTTGATTCGTCATCTCGGTCAAACTCGGTGAATTCAAAATCCGGCCGCCACGCTTCTCCAGCAGGCGCACAACCCGCCAATAAGGCCGCCAGCACTACAAGTAATATGATTTTTTTCATAATGAAAAATACGCCTCCCTTATATCCCCGGAGAAATACAGCGAACCTATCGCGCATACTACCCCGTCTTTTCCCGCCCTGCGTATGCCTTCCGCAACTCCGTCTTTCAACGTATCAAATGCGGTGACCGGCACGCCAAATGCTTTCAGCTTCTCCGCCAAAGTTTTCACATCCATCGCACGCGGATAATTCGGGCGCACCGCGATAAATGATTCCGCCAGCGGAGCCAGCAGCCCCATCATCGATTCCACGTCTTTATCCGCCATAACGCCGACCACGAATATGATCTTCTTCTGTCCGAAATGGCTTTTCAAGCTCTCCGCCGTTACCTCAATCCCCTGCGGATTGTGCGACCCGTCGAGTATGAATACAGGGTCTTGCCCCAGAATCTCAAATCTGCCGGGCCAGCGGACTTTGCTTAATCCGACGACGATATCCTCGTCGCTGATCTTCCAGCCTTTTTCGCGCAAAATCTCAAGCGCGGAAATCGCGACCATTGCGTTCTTCGGCTGATACGCACCCGCCAACGGCAACAATATCTCACCGTACGGCGTGATATTCAGCTTCACGCCGCCGAGCGTGAACTCCTGCGCTGTGATCCGGGAAAAATCCGCCTTACGCAAATTCGCGCCTTTCTCGGCCGATACCTGCTCAAACACAGCTTCCACTTCTGGCAGACCGCGGTAAACGACCATATCCGCGCCGGGTTTGATAATTCCGGCTTTCGCCCGCGCGATATCTGTAATCGTCGGACCGAGTTCATCAACATGGTCATAGCCGATTGCCGTGATAATCCCGACCTCCGGCGTGTCGATGACGTTTGTCGAATCCAGCTCTCCGCCCATGCCGACTTCGAGAACAACTATATCGCAGTTTTTGTCGAGGAAATATTTCATCGCCAGCACTGTAATCAGCTCAAACTCCGTCGGCGGGTCCTCCATCGCGTCGGCAAACGGGCGTATTGCGTCAGTCAGCGCAACCAGGTCGTCGTCGGAAATCTGTTCCCCGTTTATCTGCATACGCTCATTAAACCGGATGATATACGGCGAGGTGTACAGACCTGTCTTGTATCCGGCCTTTTCAAGCACTGCGGCAACGCACGCGGCTGTAGAGCCTTTGCCGTTTGTCCCGGCGATGTGTACGAATTTCAGCGATTTTTCAGGATTTCCCAAAGCCTTCAACAATGCCTTCGTACGTGAAAGCCCCGGCTTCATTCCCCGTTGCCATTGCACACCGTGAATATATTCAAGCGTTTCTTTATATCCCATTTACTGTTTCTCCTTATTCTTATAGTTCACATTCCATTTTTCCCACTGTAAACGGCGCACCATTATAATTCTTGTATTCAACAGTTACACAGCCATTGTCCTCATACCATTTCCTCAGCCTTTTGTTATCATCAATCATGCCGAATCTGATTTTTGTTGCGCCAAGTTCTTTTGCCCGTTGCTTGCAAAAGTCAAGTAGCTTGTGTCCGTAGCCATTATGTCTATGTTCGGGCAGAACAACGATGCTACCCAAGCCACAAACACCGTTCACTGGTGGTTGCATTTCAAGATAGCCAACTGGAATATCATCACGGAAATACGCAAACATCAGCATTCCACTTTCAAATGATTTCAATAATTCTTCATAAGGCAGGCTTGCATGTCCTCTATATGGGCAGTTCTCTTCTGTTAATCCAAACTCAATAGCAACTGTTTCATAACCTCGGTGAATAATATCAAGGCAATCGTGCAAATCATTTTTTGTCACCGGTTTAATCATTTTTCCACCCCTCTAACAACTCCGCCACGGTTTTCTTCAAAACCGGATGCAGCATATTTGTCGCGATCTCATTCAGCGGAATCAGTACAAAGTCCCGTTTATGCATTTCCACATGCGGTATTCTCAGCGTATTGTCTGATATCACGGCGTTGTCATAGAAGATAATGTCAAGGTCCAGCGCCCTCGGCCCCCAATGCTCATTTCTGACCCGTCCGGCCTTTTCCTCGATTTTGTGCAGCAACGCAAGCAATTGAAACGGCGTAAGCAAAGTCTCCAGCTCAAGGCAGCCGTTTAGAAAATCGTCCTGCTCCAGATATCCGTAAGGCGCTGTATTGATGAAGTTCGACACTTTTAGAACCCGGCAGCCGCGCGATTTATCAAGCGCATCGACAGCAAATTTGAGATTCGCTTCCCTGTCACCGATGTTCGAGCCAATTGCGATATACGCCGTGTGGCGA
>WQWC01000002.1 GCA_009785525.1 Oscillospiraceae bacterium
AACAGTTGTCGCTTTCCAAGCAAAGTCGCCATTGGGCGGTACAATTCCGGTAACTTTGTGACCGTGGATTCGGGCATAGACCGTTGGAATGATAGTCTTGTCGCGTTCTAAGCCAACCGCAATCTGATCTATACCGTGACCCTCAATATACTGACGATAGATTCGCCGTACAATCACGGCGGACTCATCATCAATGACCCAGAACTTTGGGTTGTCGGGATTGCGTTTGTAGCCGTAGGGTGGCTTAGTGGTAAGTGGTTCGCCGTTGCTCCCTTTGACGCGGTAGGCAAGGCGTCGTCATGCCAATTACCCTCTTATTGTAGCTTAGGCGATGAATTGGAACAAGGCGCACAGGGCCCTAAATGGCCTGTTGCGCAGCTTGTCGGGTGTGCCCGAACCCCTCAAAATTGCCGCAGAGCGACAATTTTCTAAGCCGGCATTTGCCGTCTACTCGAACCCCCGTTGGAGGAATGCTAACGGTCACAAGTGAATTGGTGACGGCACGTTTCATGCCCCCACGACAATGTCTCGATACAGCGTGCCTTGGTGTGGCATAATCCAAAAAATTTTAGTCTCGCTCGTGGCGGGTAATAGTTTTTGGAACAGAAAAAAGCCTGACCGGAAAATTCCAATCAGACTTGTGTGAAAATGATATTTGTGGTAGAATTACTCTTGAATTAACTCGGTTTTGTAAACATTGTTGTTTGACCGGCTCGTAAAGCACTAGTGTTTGCAGGGGTTGCGGTAGAATCCCCTAAGAACGTCCGCACCATGAAAAAAGCCTATGGCCGTGGCTATAGGCTTTTTGCTTTTCGTGATAATTAAGCTGATTCTGACGTTTGGGGACTGTTACCCCAAAATCAGCCAAGTGAACTTTAGACATTTCCGGACACGAACTGAACCCGAAACGGTAATGATTTTAGGTGTCCTAGAAAAAACAAAGAAACCTGTACCCATTGAGACAACAAGTCCTGACAAAAGCGAGGCGAAGACAGAGCGTCTTCGCCTCACTGATACTATGCAACAAAGTGTCATTTAGCCATTTACCTAGTAGGTACCTTCTTCACGCAGAAACAGTCTGTACCAGAACAGCATGTGGTCAGCTGGCAAAATGCCGCCAACGCTCGGGTGATTAATGCGCATAGTACCATCCAGCCACAGTGGGATAAGATCCAGTCTATCCCAATCCAGCATGTATCTCTGGAAATCCTGGAATTCTTCTGTGCGGTCACCAATAAGGCCGAGCGCATCGATCATATCCTCTATTTCTTCACTGGGAACAAGTGAACGGAAAGACGGCAGGGTTACATCCCTGTGCCGGAAGTTGACTCTTACACTGTCACCCGGGGTAAACCAGCTGTGGTAAAACGCGATCATAAGCTGATTCGGGCCCCAGCCGGTTTCACGCCGGAGTTCTGTGTGGTCAGCGCCGACCATTACGTTAATGGTTGATTCAATTCCGATAGCCTGAAGCATGGACTGAATCGCAACAGCGTGTGATTCGCTTACCATACCAGGTTGCGGCAGAAGCTCTAGCACAATCTCACCGGGAGCAAAACCCGCTTCAGCAAGCAGCTCTCTGGCTCTTGTCGGGTTGTATGCCGGTGCGCCGAAGTCCGGGTCATAAATGTGTCCGGCGAATTGCGGGGGTATGAATTGCCGTACTGGTAAGTGAACGCCGAAGCCGAGCGAGTCTGTAATCATTTGGCGGTCGATCGCCATTGATATCGCCTGACGTACAAGCGGATTCATCAGCGGGGAATCCGGCGGGGCGTCATTCTGCATAATAAATGATACAGTTCGGTTAGGCAGTACAGTTATGCGATAGCCTTCTGCCAGGAACTCGCCGGCTTGCGCAGGGGAGCTGGCCGCTACAGAGTGAACCCTCATGTCGCCGTCAGCGCGCAGAGCTATTGATTGCATCAGCTCATCGCCGAGGTAAACGATCTGCACGCCATCAAGATATGGGCGGTCTTCCATAAAGTAGTTCTCAAAACGCTCAAAATAAACGTGTGAGTCTGTTACATGCTCTACAACTCTGAACGGGCCCGCGCTTATCGGGTTTTCCCACAGCCAGTCAAGACCGTAATCAGGATGTTCATACAGCAGTCTGGATATAACCCACGCAATATTATGTAACGGGAGCGAGTTATCGTTTTCGT
Organism: Oscillospiraceae bacterium; assembly: GCA_009785525.1. Lineage (GTDB taxonomy): Bacteria > Bacillota > Clostridia > Oscillospirales > Oscillospiraceae > WRMH01. The sequence continues at coordinate 2,163 of WQWC01000002.1, forward strand.
AATACCACCAACGGACGCTTAATGGGCCCGTTATCTCAACATCATGCACGTTAGTGGGGCGTACTCCGTGATACCAACCTCTGTGCGCCATCCACAAGACGAGTTCGGCATCAACCGGCTCAGCATCATGAAGCGGATGCGGATGCAGAACAATGTTCTCGTGCAATCTGTGCTCTACATAGTAAAGCTGCCTTTCTTCGTCAAAGCCCCAGTCATAACCGGCGGAGAGGACGAGTCTTGTCTGCCCGTTAGGCCACTGTGCCGTCAGGCCGGCTGAAAAAGGCTCAGTAACCGCCGCGAATCCAAGCAGGGGATCCCACGGGTTACCGAATCGTGCGGGGCCGGAGCCGCCCGGCGCAAAGACCAGGGTACCGCCGTGACGTGCGTCAGGGTCGCGTGCACCGCCAGCGCCTATTAAGGCATCGTCAGGAACAAGGTCATCTGCATCCGGTATAAGTCCGCCGTACGGTGGCTCGGTTTGAGTCACGTCACCCGGGACCGTAGGATCCGTTGGATCTGCAGTGTCCACCGTGTCGGTGGCGCAGGCTGCCAAAATCGGCAACAACATCAGAATCGCTATGAGTATGCCTAAGTACCTCTTCTTTTTCATTGTTACTGTTCCTCCTTAAATTTAGTTTTTCATTTCTAATTCTTCTGTTTCTGGAATTAGGTATGGCTTATTATAGCATATCTGAAAAACACTAAGCAACTCTTTTTTTAGCAAAATCGCTAGCTATATTGACAAAGTGTTCACCCTTCATTTGTGCAATATAACTAGTCTCGCAGCACCTCCATGCCGCACACATAATAACCATGCTGATGGTTTTTTCTTTTGAGTAGCGTATATGGCTATGAGCGAGTTCTTTTTAATTCCTTTATACCATAGTGACAACAAGTCCTGATAAAAGTGAGGCGAAGACATTGCGTCTTCGCCTCACTAATACTATGTGACAAAGTGTCACTTAGCCAATTTACTTAGTAGGTACCTTCTTCACGCAGAAACAGTCTGTACCAGAACAGCATGTGGTCAGCCGGCAAAATGCCGCCGACTTGTGGGTGATTAATGCGCATCATACCTTGTTGCCACAGCGGGATAAGGTGCAGTCTATTCCAATCCAGCATGTATCTCTGGAAATCCTGGAACTCTGCTGTGCGGTCACCAATGAGGCCGAGCTCATCGATCATTTCCTCAATTTCATCGCCCGGAACAAGTGAAATCCAAGTCGGCAGAGTTACGTCTCTGTGACGGAAGTTTGCTCTTGCACTATCGCCCGGGGTAAACCAAGAGATATAGTTACCGATCATCAGCTGATCCGGACCCCAGCCTGTTTCACGGCGGAGCTCTGAGTGGTCAGCACCAACCATTATGGTGATGGTTGATTCAATGCCAACAGCCTGAAGCATGGATTGAATCGCAACAGCCTGTGAGTCTGTTACAGAAGACGGCTGCGGCAGAAGCTCTAGCACGATCTCGCCGGGAGCAAAGCCTGCTTCAGCAAGCAGTTCTCTGGCTCTTGCCGGGTTGTATGCCGGTGCACCGAACTCCGGGTCATAAATGTGTCCGGCAAATTGCGGAGGTACGAATTGCAGTGTAGGTACGTGAACACCGAATCCAAGCGAGTCTGTAATCATTTGGCGGTTGATTGCCATCGATATCGCCTGACGTACAAGCGGATTCATCAACGGAGCATCTGCCGGGGCGTCATTCTGCATAACAAAGGTTATCGTTTGATTAGGCAGTGAGGTTATGCGATAGCCCGCCGCCAGGAACTCACCGGCTTGTGCGGGGGAGCTGGCCGCTACAGAGTGAACTCTCATCTCGCCGTCGGCACGCAGCGCTATTGATTGCATCAGCTCATCGCCGAGGTAAACGATCTGGACACCGTCAAGATACGGACGGTCTTCCATAAAGTAGTTCTCAAAACGCTCAAAGTAAACGTGTGAGTCTGTTACATGCTCTACAACCCTGAACGGGCCTGCGCTTATCGGGTTTTCGTTCAGCCAGTCAAGACCGTAATCAGGATGTTCGTATATCAGTCTGGATATAACCCATGCAACATTATGTAAGGGGCGCGAGTTATCGTTTTCGTACCACCACCAACGGACGCTTAACGGGCCAGTTATTTCAACATCATGCAACTGGACGGAACGAGTGATGCCGTTTTCCCAAGCTGTTAGCTGCATCCAATAGATGAGTTCAGCGTCAACCGGCTCAGCTTCGTGAAGCGGATGCGGGTGTAGGACAATGTTCTCGTGCAGTGTATGTTCTACATAGTAAAGTTGTCTTGCCTCATCAAATCCCCAGTCATAACCGGCGGAGAGAACGAGTCTTGTCTGCCCGTTCGGCCATTGTGCTGTCAGTCCGGCCGTAAAAGGCTCAGTAACCGTCGCGAAACCAAGCAGGGGATCCCACGGGTTACCGAACTGTGCAGGGCCGGAGCCGCCCGGTGCGAAGACCAAGGTACCGCCGTGACGTGCGTCAGGATCGCGCTCGCCGTCAAAGCCTTCTCTTCCGTCAGGAACATGGGCATCCGCATCCGGCATAAGGTCGCTATACGGTGGCTCGGTTTGAGTCACGTCACCCGGAACCGTAGGATCCGTTGGATCTGCAGTGTCCACCGTGTCGGTGGCACAGGCTGCCAAAATCGGCAACAACATCAGAATCGCTATGAGTATGCCTAAGTACCTCTTCTTTTTCATTGTTACTGTTCCTCCTTAAATTTAATTTTTCATTTCTAATTCTTCTGTTTCTAGAATTAGGTATGGCTTATTATAGCATATCTGAAAAACACTAAGCAACTCTTTTTTTGGCAAAAGCGCTATCCATATTGACAAAGTGTTCACCTTATATCTGTGCAATGTCACCAATTTCGCAGCGCCTCCAACACGCACACATAAAGTAACGGCGCAGCTTGCGCCACGCCGTCCACATCTTAAAACTCTTCTTGCGTCAAAATTATTAAAAAGTCTTGAACATGACAAAAGAGCATCGATATAATCAACGCTCTTTTGTCATCTGCCTGCCACCGAACCATCACGGAGAAACCACCAACGAAAAAAATATGAGTTCTAGCAGGATTTGTTTGGTGGACCCGAAGAGGATCGAACTCTCGACCTCTGCATTGCGAACGCAGCGCTCTCCCAGCTGAGCTACGGGCCCATACGCTGCCGCGGAAACCGGCGATTCCCGCGGCAGTGTATTCATTATATACAGATACTTCGGCTTTGTAAAGCTGAAAATCAAAAAATTTGCCTATGCGTAAGTGCCTAACTCACCATATCAAATATTCTTAAAATGGTAACTATAGACTGCTCGCGGGTGAAGAGCCCATGTGGGTTGAAAGTGTTGTTCCCAACACCTCCCATTATTCCTGCGGCTTGGACTTTCCCTACACTTTCAATGGACCAGGAAGCTATTGTTGAATTATCTGCAAACGTTGGTTCTGCCGGGGGCAAAGGATGCCCCAAAGCAGTCATCAAACGAGTGAGAATTAAAGATGCTTGTTCCCGGTTAAATGCCATATTGGGAGAGAAATTACCATGCCCTGTGCCGGTGACTATGCCTATATATGCTGCTTTCTGAATGTTTATACAATCAGTATCGTTGAATTGGACACGTCCAGTTATTTCTCTGCCTGTTACTGTTTCGTAGAGTGATACTGCAAGTGCAGTAAAATCTCCACGAGTTATACGGTTGCTGTAGTGGTTTTGTATATGCGCTGGAACAAGTCCGGCAGCTACAGCACTGTTTATTCCTTCATGTGCCCAGGCACTGGCAGTATCTAAATTGGGAGAACCACCTGATGGAGAAGCTGTATCAGGAACAACAAAGATAATTATTACTGAATGCCTTGATATCCTTCCAATGTTTAGGTTGTTACTAGTAACACCGTTGAATCTAATCCTATCTAAAACATATCCAGGGATATCCAAACCTATTGAATATTCTCCATATGTAGTCGTAGTGAAGTGTATAGATCGAGTATGATGAGTATACTGTTCCCTAAGTGAAATGTTTCTGACTTGAGTGCCATTTACATTGAATGATATATAGCCGTCAAATACAAGTGTATCATCATTTCTTAAAACGTTTATTCCTACGTGAAACCCTTCATTCGCGGCTACAGTTGTAGTCATATCTGCCATTAGTCCTACCATTAGTGCCAAGGTTAGTACGATGCAGAGAATCTTCCGCGTTGTTTTTTGAGTTGTTGTTTTCATAAATCCAATCTCCTTAAAAATTTGTTTTTGAATTAAAGCACACAAAAAGACGGGCGCTTTCCATTTAGAAAAGCAACCCGCCTGTTAATGTTTATTTCTATGGACACTAAAGAGGCAAAGCTACGCTTTGCTTGCTTGCTTGCTTGCTTGCTTGCTTGCTTGCTTGCTTGCTTGCTTGCTTGCTTGCTTGCTTGCTTGCTTGCTTGCTTGCAAAAGCGTTGCGCAAATCATCGCGTTTGTCAACTCCTTGTGTCGAATTTCACCTCATTATGCCATGCTTCGCAAAATTTGTCAATCTAGATTTTTCCCAAAGCTTTCAGAACACAGCCAGTGTCAACAAGCATCTGCACGCTTCATTGACACTGATTCCTTTCATATATATAATATAAGAAAAATTATTGAGAGGCAGGGAATATATATGGACATTCAAAAAATCATATCAGAAATGACTGTGGAAGAAAAAGCCTCACTGTGTTCCGGCGCGAGTTTTTGGGACACCGTGGCGATTGAACGTTTGGGAATACCCGCTATCACAGTATCCGATGGTCCGCACGGTTTGCGCAGACAACGGGAAGACGCAGATCATCTCGGCATCTCCCAAAGCGTACCCGCCACTTGCTTCCCGACCGGGTGCGCGACTGCGTGCTCGTTTGACGAGGAATTAATCGCGGAAATGGGCAAGGCCATCGCCGTAGAATGCATCGCTGAAGATGTGTCCATCGTCCTCGGCCCCGGCGCGAATATCAAGCGCTCTCCCCTTTGCGGCAGGAACTTTGAGTATTTTTCAGAGGATCCGTATCTGTCCACGAAAATGGCGGCGGCGCATATAAAGGGTGTGCAATCCACTGGTGTGGGGACATCTTTGAAGCATTATGCAGCCAATAATCAGGAGACCCTGCGCCTGTGCATAAGTGCTGAAATAGATGAGCGGACGCTGCGGGAGATATACCTGGCTTCATTCGAGGGGGCGGTGAAAGAAGGCCAGCCCACAACCGTTATGTGTGCATACAACAAAGTCAACGGGGAATATGCCTCTGAAAACGAATATCTGCTCACACAGATTCTGCGGGATGAATGGGGATTTGACGGCTTTGTCGTAAGCGATTGGGGCGCGGTGAATGACCGGGTCAAAAGCCTGGCCTCCGGACTTGAGCTTGAAATGCCCACTTCTGATGGCGTAAACGATGCCCGGGTCGTCGAAGCAGTCAAGTCCGGCAAGCTGGATGAGGCTGTTTTAGACAAGGCTGCGGCACGGTTGCTTAAAGTTATTTTTGACACCCAAATTACGGAGGCGCAAAAAGCGAAACACCCCCTTGACCTAAATAAAAACAACGAAAAAGCCCGCGCAATTGCCGCCGAATGCATAGTGCTGCTTAAAAATGAAGATTCCCTTTTGCCTATATCCGGCGATAAAAAAGTAGCGTTCGTCGGCGAGTTTTTTGAAAAGCCGCGATATCAGGGCGGAGGAAGTTCGCACATCAACCCCTATAAAATCACACCCGCAAAAGAATCCATGAACATATTCCCGAATGCGGCTTACGCACAAGGTTTCAGTATTGACAAAGATGAAACGGATGAGACTCTGCTGGCATCCGCCGTGAAACTTGCGCAAGACAGCGACATTTGCGTGATATTCGCGGGATTGCCTGACCGTTATGAGTCTGAGGGTTACGACCGCAAGCATATGCGCCTGCCGGATAATCAAATCCGCCTGATTGAAGAAATAGCCAAAATGCAGCCAAACTGCGTGGTAGTCCTGCACAATGGCAGTCCAGTGGAAATGCCCTGGATTCACAGCATCAAATCCGTGGTGGAAGCATATTTGGGCGGACAGGCGACAGGAGTTGCGGTTATGGATGTATTAAGCGGCGCGGCAAACCCAAGTGGGAAGCTGGCGGAGACATTCCCGCTGCGGTTGCAGGACAATCCGTCCTATCTGAACTTCCCCGGTGACAGAGACAAAGTTGAGTACCGCGAGGGTGTGTTTATCGGCTACCGCTATTACGAAAAGAAGGAAATCCCGGTACTGTTCCCGTTCGGACACGGATTGAGCTATACAAGCTTTGAGTATTCAAAGCTCACGATTGACCGGGACGAGGTATTGGACACCGATTGCGTGACTGTTTCCGTCAATATTAAAAATACGGGCAGCCGCGCGGGGAAAGAAATCGTACAACTGTATGTTGCCCCGAAGTCAAACACAGTAGTCCGGCCGATAAAAGAGCTCAAAGGCTTCAAAAAGATCAGCCTCAACTCCGGGGAGGAAAAGACTGTTACATTCAGCTTGGATAAACGCTCATTCGCGTTCTATGACACGGAATTGAAAGACTGGCGGGTCGAGGCTGGGAAGTACGGTATCTTGATAGGCGCATCATCCCAAGATATCCGCCTTGAAAAAGACATAATTGTCAAGCCTGTGATTCCCTATAATCGCCCGATCACAGTAAACTCACCTGTTGCGGAGGCGATGGAAGACCCGAAAGTCGCCGCATTTCTCAACAAACTCAGGGAAACAGTGCCAAATCCGCCGCACCTGGATGAAAATAATCCCATGGCGGATATGTTCGCGGCCATGGCAAATGAATTGCCGCTCAGGTCTTCGGCCATGTTCTTCGGCAGAATGATTACCCAGGCCGATTTGGACGAAGTTTTGAAATAACAGCAAAAAACAAGACCCGCGCTGATTAGCGCGGGTCTTGTTTTGTTGAGGCAGCTGTTGTTACATCCAGATATCCTCTAATCCATTTTCAATCAGCATCTTGTTCATCTCACCCGTGTGCGCGGCTAATTCGCGCATTATGTAGAGATCCAGCCCTAGGTGAGTTTCGCTTATCGGCGGGCCACCTGGCGGAATCGGGGCTGTGACGCTATCGTCGTCAATAGACTCCAGCGCCTTATTTGCCCGCGCGACCGCTTCCTCATAATAAGCGATAAGTTCCCTTTTACCGGGAAGCGTTTCGGCGGTGGCGCCTTTCCACGGTCCGAATGGCAGGTTGTTTCTGAATTCCGGGTCCTGATAGCCGCCGGCGACCGCGCCGTCAATGAATTCGGCTAGGTGATAGGCTATACGGCTTGGGATATAGTATGCGTCCCCATGCGGCTCAAACCACTTGCCTTCCGGAAATGCGTCCAGAATCCCCCTGATGGTGGCGAAGGATTTCTGGTACTGCGTTCTGACATCGTTTGCTAATATGTTGCTCATGTCGGCCTCCTATTGTTGTTAATAATTAATGATACCTGTTTGTATACTGATTATCACCATTATAACACTTCCGCCGCACGAATCAACAGGGAAATCGTAAAGGTTGTGGACATTTGCATTGATGCGGCACATGTAGGGCGCACTGTGTGCGCCCTCGGGAGGTCGGGGACGACCGCCCCTACAAATGCAATTTATCCGCTCCCATAGCAAGCGTCTTTTATTTGCCGCACCGAAGACTATGATTCATAGATAATATTGCCGGCGAAATAATCCATGCCGACATGCGTGTTATTCATCCCGCTTGCGTTTTCCGCGGGATTGTGTGCGCCGGTGTCATTTGCGCTGAGATTGAATTTGATTTTTGACGCGCCTATTTTCGCATTTCCCCTGGCCTCATCGGGCGAAGCGCCAGTGCCAATTACATATGCATATCTATGGCCCATTGACGCAGGCGGTCTCAGGATAGTCCCCTTCTTCGGTTTGACATATACGTGCGTAACTCCGGGCCAGTTCCGCGCCATGTTTTTCCCTGTGACTTTTGTCAGAGTGCCCTCTCCCGGCACGACAATGTATTGAAGAAACGTCTCCTTTGTATATTTGCGCTCAATATCCGGTGCAAGTCCAACAGCAGCTTTCAGCGTTTCTTTTGTTAAATTGATGCCGTAAGCCGTCTCGATAAGCAAATTCATGGCGCCGCCGGATATTCTGGGATTTGCTTCAATCAACTTCCATTCGTTATCAAATTGCCGGAGTTCAAGATGACAGGGGCCGTCCCGCATACTGTGGGCCAGTACGATTGATTGGGCGGCCTCTTTCAATCGGCGGAAAAAATCGCTGTCATCATCGGTAATGATTTGATACCCCGTGACAATGAATCTGCCGGAAAATATAATCTCCTGCCCGACAACCGCTATTACATGCACTTTGCCGTTTAATGTAAGCGTTTCTACCAAATACTGCGGGCCGGGTATATATTTTTCCACAAGCACGGGATCGTCCGGGTATCGCCGACGGAGGTTTGCAAATGCATTTTGATATTGCCGTGTGTCAGCTGCCATATGTACATCCTTCGATGAGGACGACACGGGGGCTTTCAATACCACCGGCATTTGGATTGCCGTCTCGTCTCCCGGCGCATCTCCGTCTATAATTTGATAGGGCGGTGAATACGGCGTCCCGCTCAAGGCGTTTCTTGATTTTGTCTTGTCAAGCATAATCTCTATCGTCTCTTCGGTGAAAGATTTCAGCCCGAATTCACGGGATAAGCACGCCGCAGTATGGCAATGGGGGTCGATAAAACTCACGATCGCGCAAATGGAAAAACGATCCTGATCAATCCGGTCAATGGCACGTCTGACGTCGTTTATATTCTCTAAATTGCACATTCTCATAGAATGTACATGCGGAAAGTCCAATCTCTTATCAAAAAAAGACTTTCGGTCCGTCAGCAAAACGGTATAATAATGCATCTCGTCAGAGGCTTTTATCGCCTCATAACTTGAACCGGATTTATTCGCGCCTATGAAAACGATCGTTTTCATCTATATAACCTCGCTATTCTTGTCGGCAAGGTACATCGCGTACCTTACGGTGTTTGTTATCACATTTAAATCTACATTAATCGAAGGGGGATGCCCGGGTCTCCAGTTTACCTCATAAATAAAGATCTTTTGGTCTTTATCAAGCCCTATGTCGATTCCCAGTTCGTTCAATTCTTCGCCGTAAAGCTCCCGTTGTATTTCGTCCATATGCGCGGCGAACTGTAATGAAAACATTTCGATATATTTATGTATGTCATAATACCGCTCACCGAACTCATTTTTTAAGAAACTTGTGAACTCACCCGTATATCCGCCCTGGGCGATATTGCACACTATGCTGCCGTTTGACGATATCCGCGGATAGATAATCGGTGTCACCCACTCACCGTTATGGCTTTTCTGCACATGCAGCCTTAAATCGTACGGCGCGCCCGATTTTGTCCGGCAATTTAAATACGGCTGAACAATATATTCATCGTGCTTTATTTTGTCCAGTATGAAGTCCGCCATAGAATTGGTATCATGTCTTGCTTCCGCCGCGCCGGATAGTATTTTAAACTCACTGCCCTCTTTTTTAACATAGTAAATATCAATCCCTTGGCGTCCCCACGAGGGTTTTAATACCACTTTCGGATATCTTTGCAGAAAAGCAAAAAAATCCTCCGCCGATGAGACTTTTTCCGACAGTATGAGGTAATCTGAGTATTTCTTGTATTTCATCAGATTACGATACACGGTCATCTTGCTGCCGACAGAAAAGCTGGTAAACGGGATTTTTTGCCGTAGCGCTTTGGCTGTTTTTAATTGCTTATTTCCGGAAAATCCGGTTGCGTTATATATAACATCCGGGTAACGGCTGACGGTGCTTATCCATTCGCCTCCGTCGTATTTATGTCCGTTTATTATGCCTTTTTCAAAATCCACCGCGCCGGGGGAGAAATACAGCAACTCGGCTCCTTCAGCTTTGGCAACCGCGGCAAAAGCATACGCCCTGTTTAATCCCGCGGGGCTTTTTCTGTAGTGCATGTAACCTATCAACATATAGCGATCTCCGATTGATTTGTGTTGTACTGTAGTTTATGCGCGGGGAGCGTGATGGGTGCAACTAGTGGGATGTACAACCACCCCGTCTTCCCACAAAACCGCATTAAACGTTTCATAGTTGATAAACTTCACCCCTTGTGGTATAATGGCAAGATAGACTAAATATTATTAAGGAGGTCCGGTAATGGACAAGGGGACATTTTACATCACAACGCCGATTTATTATCCATCGGACAAGTTGCATATTGGGCACACATATTGCACCGTGGCGACCGATGCGATGGCGAGGTACAAGCGAATGCGCGGGTACGATGTTATGTTCCTGACAGGCACGGACGAGCATGGACAGAAGATCGCTGAGCGGGCGGAATCTGCCGGGGTTTCACCAAAAGAATTTGTGGACGGCATCGTCTGCGGTCCTAACGGAATAATTGACTTGTGGAAGCGGATGAATATCTCTTACGACAGATTCATCCGCACGACTGACGATTATCATATAGAGGCTATACAAAAGATTTTCCGCGCCCTTTACGACAAGGGCGATATATACAAAGGTGCGTATAAGGGCCTGTACTGCACACCGTGCGAAGCGTTCTGGACTCAAAGCCAGCTTCAGGACGGCAACTGCCCCGATTGCGGGCGTGAGGTTAAATATGCCGAGGAGGAGGCATACTTCTTCCGCCAGTCCAAATACGCCGGCAGATTGATGGAACTGCTGTCAGGCGGGGAATTCTTACAGCCAGCCCCAAGAGTTAACGAGATGGTCAACAACTTCCTGAAACCCGGGCTAGAGGATCTATGCGTATCGCGCACATCAATCACATGGGGTGTGCCGGTGGATTTTGATCCCGATCACGTAGTTTACGTCTGGGTGGATGCGTTGTTTAACTACATGACGGCGCTGGGGTATCAAAACGACAAATACGACGATCTGGAATGCTATTGGCCGTGCGATGTGCATTTTATCGGCAAGGAGATTGTCAGGCCGCACTCGATTATATGGCCGTCAATGCTGATGGCGCTAGACCTGCCGTTGCCGAAAAAAGTGTTTGGCACAGGCTGGCTTATATTCGATGGTGAGAAGATGAGTAAATCGAAGGGCAATGTGGTTGACCCTATCATACTTGCAGACCGCTATGGTGTTGATGCGTTACGATATTTTCTGCTACGCGAGTACACTTTTGGATCTGACGGTAATTTTACAAACGAGCTGCTGATAACACGGATAAATGCCGATCTCGCGAACGATATCGGCAACTTGGTGTCACGCTCTGTCGCGATGGTGGACAAATATTTTGACGGGATGCTGCCGTCTGAACACGAATCCGGCCCGGAGGATGCGGAGCTTATCGCGATGGCTGAGAATTTGCGCGAAGCGTATGAATCGAATATGGAACGTTTCGCGTTCCAGAACGCCTTGGCGGAGATTTTTAAAGTCACGTCCCGCGCAAATAAATATATCGACGAAACCGCGCCGTGGATTTTGGCGAAAGACGAGGGTCAAAAACCAAGACTCGCCGCCGTGCTGTATAATCTGCTGGAGACAATAAGAATCTGCACAGTCCTGCTCCAGCCGTTTATGCCGGACACATGCGTCAAAATTTTCGAGCAAATCGGCGTTGACGAAGCACTGACGCAATACGACACCGCCGCTGATTTCGGCAGCCTGCCGAAATCCACAGCCGTAAGCAAAGGCCCGGTGATTTTCCCAAGAATAGACTTGAAAAAAGAGCTTGAGGAACTGATGTTGTAACGGACAATTTATAGAGTGCCGCACCGTTTTGAAAGCGACGAAACAGCAAAGAATGTCGCGTCGGGGGCGTTGCGCCCTACATCTATCTATTAAGGGGTGTATGTTGTGTTTATAATCATGGCAATTTTTCTCGGCATTGTGCAGGGGATAACCGAATTTATCCCAATCTCCAGCTCCGGCCATCTCGCGATACTGCAGAACATTTTTTCACTGGGGTATGACGAAGAGGCGCATATGTTCTTCAATGTGCTCTTACATCTTGGTACACTGACTTCAATCTGCCTGGTATACAAGCAGGAGCTAAAGGGTATGATTTCAGACACCTTGGATCATATACGGAATCGCGACGAAATCGATTCCGACGAACCATTGAAACCCAACGTCAGAATGGTGATTTTCATACTTGCCGCTACGGTACCGCTTATTCTGGGGCTGATATTCCGCAGGCAGGTGGAGCGGCTGTTTATGAACACCGGGTTCATCGGGTTCGCACTGCTTATCACTGGCGGATTGCTGTTCGTGTCCGACAGATACATAAAAACAGGCGACAAAAAGGAAAAAACAATAACGCTGGTGGACGCGATTATAGTCGGACTCGCACAAGCGGTCGCCGTTATTCCGGGATTGTCACGATCAGGCACGACGATTGCAGTTGGTATGACAAGAGGATTTAACAGAAGTTTTGCGGTTAGGTTCTCCCTGCTGTTATCCATACCGGCAGTGGTCGGGGCGGGGCTTGTCGAGCTGGTCTCGGCATTCAGGATAGGCATTAATGTATCAATGATCCCTGCGTATCTGATTGGAATGATATTCGCGGCGGTTGTGGGCTATTTCTCGGTCCAGCTTCTGCGGCGGCTTGCAACGCAGAAGGGCAAGTTCGGCAAAATCGCCTACTACTGTTGGGGAGTCGGCGTGCTGACGATTTTGCTTTCGATTGTTTTGTAGGCGTGCGCGCCTAATGAATAGTGAAAAGTGAAGAACGAATAATTTTTCACTTTTCATTTTTAATTAGGCAAGCGCAGCTTGCCGCAAGAGGTGAAAAATGGCACAGACTAAAAAACCAATCAAAAAATCAAAAACACCGCAGAACTCATCCGCAGCGTCCAAGCCGCCCCGGCGGCGGGAGATTGCGGCTGTTGTTGCGTTTATACTCGCGATATTCTCGTTCATCGGGTATTTTAACACCGACGGCGCGTTTATCGGGTTCTTCCGGGGACTTGTCACCGGACTTGTCGGGCCGGGGTTCTTTGCGCTCCCTCCGGCGCTTTTATTGTGTACTGTTATACTGATCTTCCACAGGGGCAGGCCGGTGCGGTTTCGGATTACCTGCACACTGCTGATGACTGCCGTCGTCGGCGCGTTATGGCACGTATTCACGACAAGCGCCGGAGATTACTCGATATCGTTCAGGATGATCGGTGAACTCTGGCTTGACGGGCGGCAGCTGTTATCCGGCGGGGCCGTCAGCGGGACGCTGGCAGCGATTTTTGCCGCGCTGTTCAGCTCTGTCGGGGCAGTGGTGGTACTCATATGCCTCGGGTTGTTTCTTGTCCTCGCCGCATTGAACAAAACGATTACTGATTTGGTAGACGCCTATAAAAACCGTGATCGGCGAGACTACGTGCCGGAGCCGTATCCGGAAAAGGAACCTCCGCGCAGAAACTCACAGCGTCCGTCGGCGCCCAGGTCGAGACGCAGGCGGGCGATAGATATCCCGATTGACGATGACCATCCCCCGGTGCCGGATCATTTCCAGCAGCCGCCGGAGCTTCCGTACAGTCCGGAGCCGCATGCAGCGGAAGAGATAGGGCAAGAGGATGTGCATCTGAATATCCCGTTTATGGAGCAGCGGCGAAGTTCTTCCTCCTCTCCATTCCCTCCCCTGCCTACTGATGACGTGCCGCCCCCGGTTGACGATACACCGGCGGCTGTCACTGACCCTCCCCCCGCACCGAAATCGGAGCCGGAGGCTGATCCGGTGTTTGAGCCCATTCCGGCAGAAGGCGAATATGTATTCCCACCGATTGAGCTTTTGACGCAAGGTTCCCAAGCGGCAAAACCCGATGGAACGGAAGAAGTGCGGATAAATTCCGAAAGATTGGAAGCGGCGTTCAAAAGCTTTGGCATTAACGTAAAGATTCAAAACGCCGTGAGAGGTCCGTCTGTCACCAGATACGAAGCGGAGCTGGAGGCCGGAATCAAGCTGAACAAGCTGACAAGCCTGGCCGATGATATTGCACTATCTCTTGGCGCGTCCGGCGTCAGAATCGCCGCGATGCCGAATAAGATTTCCACCGTCGGTGTGGAAGTCCCGAATAAGCTTATCAGCAAAGTCCATCTGCGGGAAATTATAGAGTCGCCGGAATTCAGGCTTGCGAAGTCTAAGCTGACATTTGCAATTGGCATGGATATTACCGGTGAGGCTGTCGTCGGCAACATCGCCAAACTACCGCATATGCTGGTCGCGGGGACAACCGGTTCAGGCAAATCGGTCTGCCTGAACTCGCTGATTCTCAGCATACTTTACAAAGCCACACCGGACGATGTACGGCTTATTATGATTGACCCAAAAATGGTAGAGTTTAAAGTCTACAACTCGATACCGCACCTGCTTGTCCCAGTCGTCACCGATATTAAAAAAGCTTCCGGAGCCCTGCAATGGGCGGTAGTCGAAATGATGAAGCGGTACAATATGTTTGCCGAGACAAACGCACGGGATCTAGAGGGGTATAACGAAGTTGTCAAACGCATTGATGATCGTGACCCGCTGCCTCAAATTGTCGTGGTGATAGACGAGCTTGCCGACCTTATGATGACGGCGGCGAAAGAAGTTGAGGAATCAATCTGCCGCGTGGCGCAGATGGGCAGGGCGGCCGGGATCCACCTTGTCATAGCGACGCAGAGCCCGAGGGCCGACGTTATAACCGGCCTGATGAAAGCGAACATCCCGTCCAGAATCGCGTTGAAAGTCGCAAGCGCACTGGAATCGCGGATTATCCTCGACTCCGGCGGCAATGCCGAAAAGCTGGTAGGCAACGGCGACATGCTGTACGCGCCTATCGGCACGACCAAGCCACAGAGGCTGCAGGGAACCTGGGTATCGGACGCAGAGCGGGAGAACGTTGTCGAATTCATCAAGCGCAGCGGCGAATCGCGTTATTCGGAAGAGGTCATAATAGAAATAGAAAAAGCCGCCGAGGACAAGGGTAAAGACACAACTGTTCAAGAGGACTCAGGAGACACGGACGAGTTGCTGCCGCAAGCGGTGGATGTGATATTCGAGACAGGACAGGCGTCAGTCTCAATGCTTCAGCGCCGATTGAAACTGGGATACTCCCGCGCGGCGCGGATTGTTGACCAGATGGAGCGGATGGGTGTAGTCGGCCCGTTTGAAGGCTCAAAACCGCGCACTCTGCTGATCACACGCGACCAATGGCGGGAAATGCAGTATATCTCCGGCAATGCGCCGGCTGATACCGAGCAACCGAAGATTGACGATTATGATGTTGATATTTGACCTGGACGGCACACTGTTTCAGGCAAAGCCGGTGTTTCGTCTCGCCGGAGAAGGCGTTGATTTTTCGTTGGAAAAACTGCTGGATTCCGTAAGCGCTGCCGGGGAGCTTTTCCCCGGCGCTTTTGAGGTTGTGCAACTTCTGCACACGGCGGGATATCGGATGTATATCTGCTCCCAAAGCCCGGCGGCATATATTGAAAAAGTCCTCGAACACACGGGAATATCCCGTTTCTTCGAGGGTTATAAAAGCGCGGAGGGGTACGACTCAAAATCAAAACCAATCCGCGAACTGGCGCAAGGGCACCCGGCAATAGTGATAGGCGACACCCATGGCGATATAACCGCCGCAAAGCAAAACGGCATGAAATCAATTGCGGTTATGTATGGATACGGCAACAAAGCGCTGCTGGCCCCGGCTGATGCGTTTGCGGAATCGCCGGGGGGTATTGTTAGGTGCGTAGAGTGGATTATGCGACTGTAGGGACGGCCGGGTTGTTTGATTGACCATGTGCGGAAGAACTGCCGCACCATGTAGGGGACGATGGTAATCGTCCCTGCACAACAATGGTAAACGGCGTAATCTACCGGGCGGATTGCCATCCGCCCCTACAACGCTCCCGCCGCGCCTGCAAACGCGGGGAGTCTGTACTCCCTGCGCAGCATATCGGCCAAACGAATCAACTCCCGCTCCCATGCTTCACGGGATGGAAACTCGTAGCCCTCCATTGGATATGCAAGTCCCAGCGCGGCGTATTTTTCCGTACCCAGCGGGCGGTACGGCAGAAACTGCAGTGCCTCGACTCTGCCGCCAAGTGCGTCCCGCACAAATTCCCCGATTGCGCGGATATCACGTTCGTCGGAGTTAAATCCTGGTACTACAGGCGTGCGGATTACAAGTTTTTTGCCCAGCTCCACAGTTCGGATCAAGTTACGCAGAATTAGCTCGTTCCCCTGACCGATTACGGCCCTAATCTTATCGCTGTCCATGTGCTTCAAGTCGGCTATCACTAAATCCGTATACCGATAAACCGCCTCCATATGCTCTGCGGGGCAGTAAAGTGCGGTTTCTATACAGGTGTTTATTCCGGATTTTTTGCAGGACTTTAACAATTCTGCGGCAAACTGCCATTGAAGCATAACCTCCCCGCCGGTGAGCGTAACGCCGCCGCCGGTACGATCATAGAAACTGCGGTCGCTTTCGATTATCCGCATAAGCTCCGGAACAGCTTTCCACTCGCCAAAAAGTTTTTTAGCCCTCGGCGGGCAAATTTCAGCGGCGGATTCTGGGGATAGCCCGGCGCAAAGACCACATTTTTCCTCCCCTATGCACAGCGCTGGATAAAACCCAAGTCGGGGGCGCATCTCAAGGCATTCCGGATTAGAGCACCAAGGGCAATTCAGCGGACAGCCCATAAAGAACGCCGATGTCCGGATCCCCGGCCCGTCGTGAATAGAATAATGCTGCACGCGGCTAATCAGCCCGCGCAAATCGTTTGGATGTGTTTGCATGAATACTAAACTCCCGGTGATAATTTTAGCAGGAGGCAAAAGCCGCAGGATGGGGCGGGATAAACTCGCGCTGAAAATCGGCGACAGCACGCTTTTGCAATCTATTGTAACACGATTCTCCCAAAACTTCAAAGTATACCTCAGCGTCGCCGATGTTACGAAATACCCGGAGATTGAGGCCGAGCGTATTGCCGATATCCACAAAGGCGCCGGGCCTATCGGCGGGCTTTTCTCGGCGTTGACGGCAGTATCGGCTGACGGCGTATTCCTGACAGCGGCTGATTTACCAAATGTCACAGCGGAGGCGGCGCTTCGCGTGTGCGAACTATCGCAAGACTGCACCGCCGGAGTAATACGCCTGCCGGACGGGCGGCTGGAGCCGCTGTTCGCGTTCTACAGCTGCAAACTGCTGGACCAATGCAGGCGATTGATTGAACAAGGCGACTATCGAATGACAGAAATTTTACGTGCCGATGGGGTGCGATTCATAGAACTGCATGAACTCGGCGAGCTCTGGAACGAAAATCTGCTGAAGAATGTAAATTATCCTGAGGATTATCTTGAAATATCGGGCGGGTAGTGCTAGAATGTTAAACATAATTGTGGGAACGGGCGGCCACAGGCCGCCCCTACACGAATACAAAAAAGGACGGTTGAACACATGAGTTATAAGATCACACGCAGAAATGAAGCTGTTACTTACGAGGCGCCGGGCCACTTCGACGTACGCACAACAAGGCTGCATGATGTCGGCGATGTAAACTCCGGCATAGTCACAATGGGCTTGAGCCACTTCCTGCCGGGCGGCAAAACTACTTATGGTGCGAACACTAAAGAGACGATCTATTACGTGGTTGATGGGCAGATGTATATTGAGAGCGAAGTCGATACCCCAAACGAAGTTAAGACAACGCTGTATGCCGGAGATTCATATCACTGCGGCCCGAACACAAAAAAATCAGTACTGAACAACGGCGCGACAGCCTGCCAGATGTTAGTCGTGCTGATAACCCCGCCGGAAGCGTAATCTTGCTGAAATTATCGAACATCCGGTTAACTGAAAAACTCGATATCCCCGCCTTGCGTAAAATCGCGGCGGGGATTTTGGGCATTGCGGAGACTGAGGTCAACAACCTCTCAATCCAGAAACTGTCTATAGATGCCCGCAAAAAACCGCGCGTTGAGTTTGTGTATACGCTCATAGCGGAGGTCACGAATGCGCGGACTTTAACCCTCAAAACCAACGTATCTTCATACATTCAGCCGGAGCCGTATCAGTTCCCGCAACCGCGAGCTGCGATAAAACCTGTAATCGTCGGCACAGGACCGGCAGGATTATTCGCGGCGCTGTGCTTGGCTGAAGCCGGAATCAAATGCGTGATTCTTGAACGCGGAAAGCCGGTGGAAGAGCGAATTCGGGATATCTCGCGCTTCTGGCTGACGGGGGAATTAGACCCGGATTCCAACGTACAGTTCGGCGAAGGCGGCGCGGGCACATTTTCAGACGGCAAGCTGACAACCGGGATTTCCGACCCGCGTGTGCGGTACGTGTTTGAACGATTGGCTGAATTCGGCGCACCGGATGAAATTCTGTACTTAGCCAAGCCGCATGTTGGGACGGACAACCTGCGCGGCGTGGTGAAACGTATCCGAGAGCGGCTGATTGAACTCGGCTGTGATATCAGATTTGGCCACCGGCTTGTGGATATCGAAGTCTCGAACACACAATTGCAGAGCATCACCGTGGAAGCCGGGGACGCGCGCTACTCCATCGAAACGGACAAGCTGATTCTCGCGCCCGGTAACAGCGCACGCGATACATTTGAAATGCTGCACAAGCGCGGGGTTCAACTTTTGCCGAAAAACTTCTCCGTCGGTGTGCGGATAGAACATTTGCAGAGTGAGATTGACAGATCACAGTATGGCACGGCACCCGTAGGGGCGATTATCAATCGCCCGCGGATGACCACCACCAGCCGTCCGCGGGCGGCAGATTGCCGCCCCTATGTCTCATCTCATAGTATCCCCGCGTCAGATTACAAGCTGGTAACGCACTTGCCCAATGGGCGGAGTGTCTACACATTCTGCGTCTGCCCCGGCGGATACGTCGTTGCCTCATCGTCAGAGCAATCCGGGGTCGTCACAAACGGCATGAGCGAGTTTTTGCGCGATGGCACAAACTGCAACGGCGCGATTCTGGCGGCAGTTACGCCGGAAGACTTCGGACACGCTCCGCTGGCGGGAATCGAATTCCAGCGCAAGCTTGAACACGCTGCGTTCATGGCAGGCGGCGGGAATTTTCACGCCCCTGCCCAATTGGTGGGGGACTTTCTGCGAAGAATTCCATCCACAGGCGCGGGCAAAGTATCCCCAACCTACCGCCCGGGTGTGAGGTTCTGCAATCTGTGGGACGTGTTGCCGGAGCTTATCTGTGAAGCAATTGCTGATGCGTTACCTGACTTTGCCCGACGGGTCTCGGCGTTCGGCACCCCCGACGCAGTGCTGACGGCGGTAGAATCTCGCAGCTCCTGCCCTGTGAGGATTGAGCGGGAGGATTGCGAGACAGTCGGCATCCACGGAATCTTCCCTTGCGGCGAGGGGGCCGGATATGCGGGGGGCATAATATCAGCCGCAGTTGACGGTATGCGCTGCGCGGAGGCAGTCAACATGTAGTTATGACTGTTGAATTTGTAAAAATCGAATAAAAACCACGAAATTACTTGACTTGGGTTGCGCCAGAGTATAGAATTTGGTTTAGTTGTAAAATAGACTTGCTATGCGGTCTGATAATTGAAGTTTATAATATTTAGGAGGACAAAACTATGGCATATATGCCGCTTGACAAAAGCAAACTACACCTTGACAGATCGAAGATGACAAAAATTTATGACCTCTCGGCCCCCTGGGGATCGGATACCCCGCTGTGGCCATTCCCTGGTGTAAGGCAAGATCTGCTGTTCCCGCGCGGACAGTATCTGGAGCGGTTCCACAAGCGCACCATGACGTATACCGGAACGCTTCACGCGGGGACGCATATGGATGCGCCGAACCACGTCTTGCACGAAGAAGAAGTGGACAGGCCGCGCAACGGGTACAGCCTGGATGAAATTCCGCTTGAATACTGCATCGGTTCCGGTGTTGTTCTTGATATGAGATATCTCAAAGACGAGTTCAACGCAAAGTGGGACGCCGCGGGCGGCGACCCGAAAAAATTCGGGGAGATTTGGGTTGAGCTGAAGCCGGAGCATTTTGAGAAAGCCCTGAAAAAAGACGGGCTTGAAATCCGCGAGAATGACTGGGTTGTTGTCAATACCGGGTT
The DNA here is from genome assembly GCA_009785525.1 of Oscillospiraceae bacterium. Classification (GTDB taxonomy): domain Bacteria; phylum Bacillota; class Clostridia; order Oscillospirales; family Oscillospiraceae; genus WRMH01. The sequence goes on from WQWC01000002.1 coordinate 22,269, forward strand.
CCAACATTTTTGGCGGCTCAACAACGACAAATATTACAACTACTATCCTGGCATGGGGCCTGATGTCGCTAAATGGCTGATTTTTGAGAAGAAAATCAAAGGTATCGCCGGCACTTGGGGCGCGACAGACGCACCGCTGTGGCACCATCCGCTGAAAGAGCAAATGCCTTGGTTGGATGAGAACTATCGCACAGCGACAGGCAAAGACCCGACTGTCGAGTATCCGGATTACGAGCCCTGCCACCGCCTGTTCATGCAACATGGTGTCTGCACGATTGAAAACGCCGGCGGCAACATGGACGAAGTGACAGGCAAACGCATGACAATCGCCGCATTCCCGTTCAGATGCGAAATGGCCGACGGTGGGTTTGTAAGGCTGGTTGCTTGGGAAGAGGGCTCGTTTTAGGTCTTTTTACTCTGACTTAAGGAGACATCCCCCTTTCCCCCTTCGTGCGCGAAGGGGGCTTGAGACGAAGGACGAAAGACGAGATTGGTTTTCCCTTGCCCCCATCCAAAGCCCCCTTCGCGCACGAAGGGGGAAGGGGGATGCCCTTTTCGCCTGACCCGCAAATTTTACACAGGAGTGAGTTATGAAAACATTAAACGATATAAAGAAAATCGCCGTACTGGGCGGCGGAACCATGGGGCCCGGGATTGCGCAGATGTTCTCTATGGGCGGATTCCCCGTTACACTGTGGACACGCAGTGAGAAAACGCTGGATCAAGCGAGGGAAACTCTGCATAGCAGCCTGAAAACTTTCGTAGAAGAAGATCTGCTGGAGGCCGGCAAACTTGACGAAACGTATAACCGCGTGACTTTCACGAATAACCTGAGCGACGCAGTCCGCGGCGCGGATTTTATCATGGAAACGATTGTCGAGAACAAAGACGCGAAAACAGAGCTGTTCAACAACATTGACGCGGACATCGGTGACAACGCCATCGTAGCGTCCAACACATCGGGGCTTGATGTGTTTGCGCTGATGCCTAAACATAGGCTGAAGCAGGCGGTCATAGCGCACTGGTATTCCCCGCCGCAGCTTATCCCGCTGGTGGAAGTCGTCAAATGCGAAGAGGCTCCGCAGGAATATTGCGATATTACAGTTGATCTGCTTGAAACATGCGGCAAAACTGCTGTTGTGATGAAAAAGTTTATTCAGGGATATATCGCCAACCGTATGCAGATGTGTCTGAATCAGGAGCTGTTTTATCTCTTAGACAACGGTTACTGCACGCCGGAGGATATTGACAAAGCTGTGAAGACAAGCTTTATCCCCCGCGCCGTTGTGCTGGGCCTGTGCAAACGCGCCGATTTCGGCGGACTTGATATGACGGCCAACAACTTTAAGAACAAAAGTTACACAATGCCGCCTGAAGTCGATATGCCGACCAGTCTGCAAGGCTATCTCGACAGGGGCGAGCTTGGTTTCAAAACCGGCAAAGGCTTCTATGACTATTCCGGTGAGGACAAGCAAGAATTGCTTGCCAAACGCGACAAACAGCTGTTTGAGGCTTTTAAGCTGGCTAAAAAGTTTATGGATGATCCTGTATAAGGAGGGCGCATTGCGCGTCCGTCCAGGCGCACCCTTGTAGGGGCGGATACCCACATCCGCCCGTTATTACCGCAATTACCACAAATACGTCGATATTTCGGGACGATGTGGGCATCGTCCCCTACAACGATTACCAAACAAATATGAAAGGATGTTTAATATGGCTAAGTCAAATAAAGTTATGATTCAAGTTTGTCTCTGCGGGGCGGGGACTAAGAAGGAACACGCACCGACTGTTCCGTATACTCCGACCGAGATTTCTGAGCAGATAGTGGCCTGCGCCAAGGCCGGTGCTTCTATCGCGCATATCCATGTGCGTGAGGATAAGGAAGTTGATGGCAAAATGGAGATCGGCTACAAGTCGATGAGCCTTACTAAATTTGCCGAGACTGTGGAGCTTACTCGTGAAGCATGCAAGAAAGCCGGGGTTGATATTCTCATCAACCTGACGACTTCAGGTGGCGAATATGAGGACAATAAGCGTCTGGAGCACCTTGGCGCGCTGCGGCCTGAAATGTGCTCGTTCGACCCGAACACCTTGAACTGGAACAACGCGTATGTTTTTGAGAATCATCCGCGTTTCTTGAACTATCTGGCGCAAGAAGTTGTTAAATACGACATCAAGCCGGAGTTTGAGATTTTTGACACAGGGCATATTGATTCGGCTATGTTCTATGTTAATAAGCACAACATTCTGGGGACGCCGCATCTTCAATTCATCATGGGTGTCGGCGGATCAATGCCTGGTTCGGCTGAAAACTTGGCGTTCATGGTCGGCAAACTGCCCGCGGGTGCTACTTGGAGCGTATCAGGTATCGGCAGACACCATCTTCCGATGATGCTGGCAGGTCTTGCATTAGGATGCGATGGTCTGAGAGTTGGACTGGAAGATAACATCTATTACTCAAAAGGCGTTGTCGCCACAAACGTGCAACTGGTAGAGAGAGCGGTGGAACTTGCAAAAATGGCCCAGCGCGATATCGCCACAGCCGAAGACGCGCGTGAGCTTATGGGAATCACACGCAACTGTCTGCGCGATGAAAAGACAAATCCGCCGACGTGGAAGCCGTAAATTGTAAACTATTAAGGTGTTGACACAGGCTCATAGAAATGACCTGTGTCAACACACTGATTTCAAAGGAGACATCTCATGGCAAAAGATAAAGTTGTGTCACTCTCGCAAGCTATGGAAAAAATCCGCGACGGGCAGACAGTGCTGATTCCCGGATTTGTCAACACCGGCGTTCCGGAAATGCTTATTAAGGGAATTATCGAAAAAGGCTGCAAGGATTTTGAAGTTATATCAAACAACACCAGCGTGAAAGGGCAGGGAATCGGTCTGTTGGTGCATGAGGGCAGGATTAAGCACGTCACCTGCTCGCATATCGGCAGCAACACAGAGACTGTTGAAAAAGTGCTTGCCGGGGAGCTGAACGTCACATTCGTCCCACAGGGCACGCTTGTCGAGCGCGTACGCGCCGGCGGGGCCGGAATCGGCGGCGTGCTGACACAGACAGGAATGGGAACCCCGATTGCCGAGGGTAAAGACGTCATCACCGTCAATGGCAAAGACTATTTGCTGGAGCTGCCGCTTCGGGGAGATATTGCACTGATTCACGCGTGGAAGGCCGACAAAATGGGCAACGTTGTGTATCACCGCACGGCGCGGAATTTTAACCAAGTGTTCGCAACGGCGGCAGACTGGGTGATTGTTGAAGCAGAAGAGATAGTGGAAGTCGGGGAACTTGACCCCGATTTGATTATGACGCCCGGTGCGCTTGTGGACGCCGTCGTCAAATGCGGGGAGGTGTAAGGCGTATGACAGGCAGAGAATTGATAGCGATGAGAACGGCAAAGTTCTTTGAAGACGGGAATCTTGTCAATTTGGGCATAGGAATGCCGACGATGTGCCTTGACTTCCTACCGGCGGGTGTTGACGTTTGGGTGCAGTCTGAAAACGGCGTGATTGGCCTTGACAGAAAACCACAAGAAGGCGAATATGCCGACCCCGATGTTGTAGACGCCTCCGGCCAGACGTCGCTGATGCGCACCGGCGGATGCTGTTTTGACAGTTTTGCATCGTTCGGCTATATTCGCGGCGGGCATGTGGATATCACAGTGTTGGGCGCGTACGAGGTTGACGGAGCCGGGAATCTGGCTAACTGGATGGTTCCGGGCAAAGCCGTTGCCGGAATGGGCGGGGCGATGGATCTTGTCGTCGGCGCGCGTAAAGTTATAATTATGACGGAGCACTGCGACAAAAAGGGCAACCCGAAAATCTTGAAAAACTGCACACTTCCGCTGACTGCCGTCGGCGCGGTAGATTACATCGTGTCCGAACTATGTGTCCTGCGCCGTACCGACGCGGGTCTGGTTTTAGAAGAACTCGCCCCAGGAGTATCGGTTGAAGACGTGATTGCAAAAACCGGCGCGGAGTTGATTGTACCGGCCGAAATAGGCTGTATGGTTTAAGATTAAACGTGTGATCGCGGGCGCACATTGTGCGCCCGTTATTAAATTATCCCCTTGGAGGAAAGAATGAAATTAGGAATAGTCGGGTTGCCGAATGTCGGCAAATCCACGCTCTTCAGCGCTATAACAGAAGTATCGGCAGAGGCCGCGAATTATCCGTTTTGTACTATTGAGCCTAATGTAGGCGTTGTCCCAGTGCCGGACAGTCGGCTGGATTTTCTGCGGGATATATACTCGCCGAAAAAATACACGCCCGCCGTTATTGAGTTTGTCGATATCGCAGGCTTGGTTCGCGGCGCGTCAAAAGGCGAGGGGCTGGGGAATCGGTTTCTGGCCAATATACGGGAGACAAGCGCCATCATCCATGTTGTCCGGTGCTTTGACGATGAAAATGTAATCCACGTTGAGGGTGCAGCGAACCCGGCGAGGGATGTTGAGATAATTAACATGGAGCTTATCTTCGCCGACATGGAGATGGTTGAACGCCGAATCGACAAAGCGCAAAAAGCCGCGAAAGGCGACAAGAAATTTGTACGCGAGGCGGAAATTTTCACCGCGCTGCTATCCCATCTGGAAAGTGGCAATCCAGCACGGACTTTCGACTGCTCTAAAGAAGATTTTGTAATTATCGAAACGGCAGATTTAATCAGCCTGAAGCCGGTGATCTATCTTGCGAATATATCAGAGACAGATGGGCTAAATCCACACTTCGGCACGTTGTGGGAGATTGCTGAAAAAGAGGGCGCGATAGCCGAGGCGATCTGCGCCAAAGCTGAGAAAGAAGTCGCTGAACTGCCGCCGGAAGAACGCCCTGAATATCTCGCGGAGCTTGGAATCAGCGAATCCGGCCTTGATAAGCTGATACGCGGGTCGTACGATCTCTTGGGCTTGATCTCGTTTCTGACAGGCGGGCCGGAGGAAGTCCGCGCTTGGACAATCCGCCAAGGCACAAAAGCCCCGCAAGCGGCGGGGAAAATCCACTCGGATTTCGAGCGAGGATTTATCAGGGCCGAAACTGTGGCGTTCGCCGACCTTGAAGCCGCAGGCTCCATGACCGTGGCGAAAGAACGCGGCCTTGTCCGGTCAGAGGGTAAAGAATATGTAATGCGCGACGGGGATGTCGTGCTGTTCAGGTTCAACGTATGAGCGACTATTTAGACGCGGACACACTCCGGCGGGAGCGGATTGAGCTGATTGACACTTTGCGCGGGCTGTCCGTTGTCCTAATGGTCGCACATCACTTTCTATACAATCTGGTTTATTTTCTAGGTGCACCGGGTTGGCTTTTTTCCAACCCGGTGTTTGACGTGCTGCACTATATATTCGCCGGGCTTTTTATCGCGCTGTCCGGCGTGTCCAGCCGGTTTTCGCAGAGCAATGTCAAACGCGGACTGAAAGTTATCGCCCTCGCGATCTGCATAACTGTCGTGACACATTTTATGGATATGCCAATAATTTTCGGCATCCTGCATCTGCTTGGATTCTCAATGCTGTTTTTCGGGCTGACAAGCAGGTTGTGGGATAAAATCCCGGTGAAAGCAACTCCGTTTATATATGCCGCGCTGATAATCGCCTCTGCCTTGGCTACGGCGCATTTCACACCAGCATCAAATCATCTTTGGATGTTCGGTTGGCCGGGTCCGGGATTTCTCAGTTACGATTATTTCCCGATTTTGCCGTGGTTTTTTGTATTTATGTTCGGCACAAGCTTGGGCGTTTATATCAATGCACACAAATTCCCAGCGTGGTTTTACAAAACGTATAATATTCCCGTCTTCCCGAAAGTCGGCAGGCGTGCACTATTAATATATATCCTGCATCAGCCGATTTTGTATACGATTACAATGGGAATCAGGTGGATTATAAGATAGTAGAGGCGGTCATCCCTGACTGCCCTCGAGCGACCGGAAGGATCGCCCCTACAAACGCACGATATATCCCGCACCCTACTTCCACAACTGAACATACCCCCTGTCATTCAGCTGCTTCAGTACAACAAGGCCAATCGGAAACAGCACCATACCGAACACACCTATCGTGGAAAACCCGATATACATTGCCAGCAGCGTCGTAATCGGCGGCAGGCCGATTTGACTGCCCACCAGCTTTGGTTCCAGTATATTGCGCACAATCGCAATCACGCCGAACGTGATAACAAGCGTGACGGCGCGGGCAAAGTTGCCGGTGATAAGTGAGACAATCGCCCAGGGGACAAGTATGCTGCCCACCCCAATCAATGGAATCAAGTCGATTATTGCGATTATCAGCGCCAAGACTATCGCGAATTGAATCCGCAGTATCAAAAACGCGATGAGCAGCTGTATAAACGCGGCACCGGATAACATCGCCTCTGCCTTAAACCATTTGCCGAACACACGGACAAGCCCGGTGCGGAACTCGCGCACGGCTTTGTGCCGGTCTTCCGGCAACTGGCGCATGATAAACGCCGCGACATCGCTGTATCCGCTTGAGATAAAGTATGTGCTGACGGCACAAGTGAAGATAAATATGGCAATCCGTGGGCTGAAAGAAGCGGCTGACGTGATAAGTCCCAACAGCCAACCCGTGGCGGTGCCCAAAAAATCGGAACCAGCGTTTGCGAATGCGTCCAGCGCGTTTTGAAAGTAATCCTGCATTTCAAGCGGCGCGCTTGTGATGTATACGTTAATCCTGTCGCGCATGTCTGAAATAAACGATGAAACCTCCGTCAGCAGCGCCGGCAAATCCCGCGCCAGCGCCGTCAGTTCATAGATAATCCGCCAGATAATAGCGACTGTCAGGGCTATCAATGCCAAAAAAACCAGAACGGTGCACAAAGCCGAGGCAATTGCCCGCTTGAATTTCAACTTTTTTGTAAAGAGTCTGACAAGCGGCTCTATAAGCCTGGAGATCACGAACGCGATTATAAACGGCAGCAGCCACGGCAGCGCGTACTTAAACAAAAGCCACACGGCGAGTACGCCCAAGGCAAAATAGACAAGCTTCAACCCGCGCCGCAGATGCTTATTCTCCGGCATTGCTGCACCTCTTTTCGTTGGAAAGTGTTGCGGTCGTCGTGTGGGGGATGCGGCAAAACACCAGGCTCTGCGGGACCGCCCTCTTTACTAAAAAGGGCAGGGGACGAGAGATTTTGGATTTTGCCTCACATGAACGGGCCATGTAGGGGACGCCGTCCTCAGCGTCCCGCCGTACCCCCGTCCAAATCTTCGTACCCCCGTTTTTCCCGCAAACCGGCGGAAAATCCGACAACGGGGCGCGGGCAACCGCGTCCCCTACATGGCCGGCGGAACCGCCCCAAAATTTCCAATTCATAACTTGCACTTTTCTCTGCATTGTGATATTATATTTCAGCCGTATGAGAGTATCGGCTCGAATTTTGCGGCATGGGTTATTTTATAACCGTTTTGAACATGAGGTGAAACAAGTGATAGAAGTTGCTGTGCTTGGGTTTGGCGTTGTTGGATCCGGCATTGTGGAAGTACTTGACAAGAACTCGGCCGAAATAACAAGAAACGCGGGGCAGGAGATTCGGGTTAAATATATTCTGGATATGCGGGATTTCCCCGGCAGTCCTTATGAGCGTCTGCTGGTGAAAGATTTCGGCATTATCGAACGCGACCCCGGTGTTAGCATTGTTGTAGAGGCTATCGGCGGGGCCGGGCAGGCTTTTGATTTTGCACGGAGAACCCTGTCCGCGGGAAAGAGCCTTGTCACCTCGAACAAAGAGCTTGTAGCGGAACGCGGGTACGAGCTTTTGCAGTTGGCAGGCGAAAAAGGCGTGAACTTTTTGTTCGAGGCGGCGGTCGGCGGCGGTATTCCCGTAATCAGGCCGGTCGCACAGTGCTTGTCGGCAAATAAGATAAGTGAAATTTACGGCATACTCAACGGCACAACTAATTATATATTATCAGAGATGGAAAAAAACGGCGCGGAATTTTCCGCCGCATTAGCCGATGCGCAGAAAAAAGGCTACGCGGAGCAGGATCCGACGGCCGATATCGAAGGAACAGATGCCTGTCGTAAAATCTGCATTTTGTCGTCACTGGCGTTCGGCAAGCATATATACCCGGATTTCGTGCCGGCGGAGGGAATCACCGGCGTCACGAGAGACGACATGCAGTTCGCCGGGTCACTGGGATATAGGATTAAATTACTGGGCAGGGCGAGAGCCGTGCAGGATAAAATCGCGGCCTACGTCGCGCCGCATTTGGTGAGTTTCGACAACATACTCTCCGGCGTTTCCGGTGTGACAAACGGCGTCACCGTGCGCGGCAACGCTTCCGGCGATATTGTACTCGTCGGCGCCGGGGCTGGGAAGCTGCCGACAGCCAGCGCGGCGGTGGCAGACGTGATTGATGCTGTTAAGCACATGTACGCCAAAAAGCAGATCAGCTGGCAGAACGGTGATAAATCTGACACGGTTGCCCCCAGTGTGCTGGAGTCCTCGTGGTATATCAGGACCAACGCCGAGAGAAGCAAAATCGAGCGCGAGTTCGGCGAAGTAGTATTCGCAGAATCCGCGCCGGGCGCGACAGCTTTCAAAACGGCTGTGATGAGTGGAAAAAAAGTGAATGATATTTTAGCACGCGGGATTAACGCACTTTCGCTGTTCCGCGTGATGGGGGATTATTAGAAGTCCGGAGGAAAACAAATGGCGCTGATTGTACAAAAATACGGTGGCAGTTCCGTGGCAGATGCCGAGTGTATAGAACGCGTGGCATGGCGGATTGCCGAGTCATATACGGAGGGGCACGACATGGTTGTCGTACTCTCCGCCCAGGGCGACACCACCGATGATTTGATCGCGAAAGCGAATGAGATAAACGAGAAGCCGTCCAAGCGGGAGATGGACATGCTGCTGTCCACCGGGGAGCAGATGTCAGTCGCGTTGATGGCAATGGCGCTGGAGAAAATCGGCCTGCCGGTGGTGTCGCTTACTGGGTGGCAGATCGGTATGCAGACTGATGATAACTACGGCTCCGCCAAAATCAAAAAAGTCACGGCAAGCAGGATAAAAACAGAGCTGGACAGGCGCAGAATCGTGCTTGTTGCCGGATTCCAAGGTGTTAACAGATACGACGATATAACAACGCTGGGCAGGGGCGGATCTGACACCACGGCAGTCGCGATAGCCGCGAATCTAAACGCAGATGTATGCCAGATATTCACAGACGTTGACGGGGTGTACACAAGTGACCCTCGAAAAATCCAGGGCGCACATAAGCTGGATGAGATTACATACGACGAAATGCTGGAACTCGCGTCCCTCGGCGCCCAGGTGCTGCACAACCGGGCGGTTGAAATGGCGAAGCTGTATGCCGTTAAGCTGGAGGTGCTGTCAAGCTTTGAGAAAAAGTCCGGCACAGAAGTCAAGGAGGTTACTAAAGTGGAACAAACAAAAATAAGCGGCGTGGCTAAAGACGCGGATATCGCGAGAATCGCAATAGTCGGCGTGAAAAATGAGCCGGGGATAGCTTATAAAATATTCAGACTGCTAGCGCGGGAGGATATTAACGTCGATATTATACTACAGTCAATAGGCCGCGGACATGAGCTTTCAGAGACTAAAGACATAAGCTTCACCGTTGCTAGAGCAGATATGGATAGGGCCCGTGAACTGCTTGAGGAAAACAAACAATCGCTGGGATATTCTGAAATCAGCGTTACAGATAAAGTTGCCAAAGTTAGCATAGTCGGCGCGGGGATGATGGCAGCTTCCGGAATAGCAGCCACGATGTTTGAGGCGCTGTATGAGGCGAAGGTGAATATCGCGATGATTTCAACCAGTGAAATCAAAGTCTCCGTCCTGGTGGATGAATCCGAAGCCGACCGCGCGGTACAGGCGATCCATGCGAAGTTTTTTTGAGTAGTTAGTTTCAAGCACAGTGCGCCTTATAACCACCCCGGCGGCTTCGCCGCCACCCCTCCAAGGAGGGGAATGGGACGAGGATGCCGCACCAAAATTCCCCTCCCGCGGAGGGGTGCGCCGCAGGGTCAGGGTGGTCCCACCAGTCCCCCAACGTCACATCCCGAGCATCAGAACCAACAACAAAATTATTTTATGGAGGTTTTTAAAATATGACCAAAAAAGAAGCATTTTTATCCTTAATGAGAGGCGACAAGCCGCAAAAATGGCAGGGATACGGGTTTGAGCCGTTCCCGAAGGTAATGTTTCACTGCTTTATCGACCCTATCTCTATCTGGGATATCCTGTTCATCAACGGGCCTAGCGTCATTGATAACTGGGGCGTGGAACACCGCTATCTTCCGGAGCAAGGCGACCCCGGCATCATCCCGATGGTCAACGAGAAGAATCAGGTTATCAAAGACATCACAAAATGGCGCGACTATGTCACATTCCCGGAAATTCCGACCGGCCTTGACTGGTCTGACGCGAAAAAGCAAATCGCCGAAGTGGATAGAGACGAGTATTTCGTAATGGTCCCCACTTTCCGTGGATTGTTTGAGAGACTGCACTGCCTTATGACATTCGAGGAATGCCTGATGGCGATGTACACCGACCCGGATGAAGTGAACGAGTTCTTCACCGAGTATACAGAGTGGAAACTGAAAGTTATAGAGCAGCTGATAGACGAGCTGAAGCCCGATATCCTCCACTCTCACGACGACTGGGGATCAAAAGACGCGCTGTTCTTCTCACCGGACAAGTTCCGTGATCTGTTGAAGCCGCATTATCAGAAAATTTACGGTTATGTCAAAAAACGCGGCGTGATGATTCAACACCATGCAGACTGCTATATCACAGGGCTTGAGAAAGACATGGTAGAGCTCGGCATAGATATGTGGCAGGGCGCATTGCCGTCTAACGACATTCCGTTGATCCAAAAGAACACCGGCGGTAAAATGATGATTATGGGCGGCATTGACCAGGGCGTCATCGACCACCCGAAAGGCGTTGTATCAGAAGATACGATCCGCGCGGAAGTCAGACGTGCAATAGACGCATACGCTCCGGGCGGCGCGTTTGTGCCTTGCATCGGCAGTATCACATGCCTGAACGACTGGGTTGACGAAATAGTCATCGACGAATGTAACCGCTACGGCGCTGAATGGCTGAAAAAGCAAGCGTAAACGCTTGCAGATAGAAAAAGAGTTAAGAGCTTTTATTTAGCTCTTAACTCTTTTTCTATCTGTCGCTTAACACATTTATCCCGCAATTTCATCAGGCTCAAAATAATACACCGCGTCGCAAAACTGACATTTTACCTCCACCGGCTCGCCCACTCTCACCATGTCGTCAATTTCGTATTTGGGCAGGCTGCGCACTGCTTTGAAAAACCGCTCTCTGCTGCATGTGCATCTGTATTCCACCGCGCGGCGTTCTGTGATACGTGGCTCAAATCCGGCCATGACGGAATCCAGCAACGTCTCAGGGTCGTGATCTTTCAGGACATCGGTCACTGCTCCCGTTTCTGCCACGTTTTTCTCCACCTTGTCAATTATTCCATCCGGCGCGCCGGGCAGAAGCTGGACGATATATCCGCCCGCCGCCAAAACCGAACCTTCACTCCCCACCAATACGCCCAGGGCGCAGGCTGTCGGAATCTGCTCGCTCTCGGCGAAATATCTGGTGAAATCCTCCGCGATTTCGCCGTTGACAAGCTCCACCGACCCGGCGTACGGCTCTTTTTCGCCGAAATCCCGGATAACTGACAGCGTCCCGGCATTCCCGACTGCGCCGCCGACGTCAAGCTTGCCTTTTTCGTTAAGCGGCAGTTCCGCATTCGGATTGCGCACGAATCCGCGCACGTTACCCTCATTGTCCGAAACGGCGATAATCGTACCCGCAGGCCCGCCGCCGTCAATCCGGATGGTCAGCGAGGCTCCATCTTTTTTCAGCCACTCGCCAATGATAGCCGCCGCTGCCAGCGTCCGCCCCAGCGCCGCCGTTGTAACGCGTGATAGTCCGTGGATTTTCCGCACATGTTCAGTCAGCTCCCGCGACGTGATGACTGAAATTGAAACAAATCCGTCCGCTGATATCGCTTTAATAATCTCATCCATCTATTTCAGTCCCTCCAATACCGATATCAACTCATTCCAGTCTTGAATATGCAAATGCTCACATTGTGGCAACACACCCTTGGGTGCATTTTGCCCTCGCCATGGGTTTTCCATCGTCTCATCCTCGTACCACACCGGGAATATTCCGATCGCCGCTGAGCCTTCAATATCCGCTTTAATGCTATCACCGCAATACCACACATCCTCGGCGGACAGTCCGGCTTTTTTCAGCGCAAGCTCAAACAACATTGGATTCGGCTTGCGGAACATGTATTCACTTGAAGCGATGATAAACTCAAATTTGTTTCGCGGCAGCAGGCGGTTAACTCGCTCAGTCAGCGCAACTTCAGAAAAGCTGGCGTTGCTGATAACCCCGCTTCTTATACCGTTTGCGTTGATGTAGTCAATTATCTCGTCCGCGTTCGGCATGACCGCACCAGCGGAAACGTTATCCCACAAAATTTTCTCCGCCGCCGCAGATGAGACGGACAGCTCTATTCCAAGATACTCACACACAAATTTTTGATGTTGCCATTGATGCAACTCCAGCCCCGCTTCACGCGCAGGCCCCATCTTACTAAATATTGCGCTGTCAAAGTCATTAACTTGCTCCGGCGTCAGGCTGTTTTTGTTACTCTTTATATATTGAAACAACGCCTCCCAACCGCGCAGAAAATCAGAGTCCGGCTCACAAAGCAAAGTATCTCCGTAGTCGAATATTATCATTTTTGGTGTTTTCATAAACTGCCTTTCTTCCGTGCGGCGAGGAAAATCCGCGCTTCGTCTTCTGTCGGCGCTCTTATCTCCAGTTCCCCGAAGAATTTTATGTCTGTGAAACCCACTTCTTCCAGCGTTCTGAGTAACTCTTGCGGCTCATGCGCGTATTCTATGTGCTCTTCGCTGCCGCGTGTCCAAAATTCCCCGGATTTCGCGAACACATCCATACCATAGAAACAGGCGTTGTCCACCTCGTTAAACTCAGCCCGCCATACGCAGAACACGTCGTCGGTCTCATCTAGGAAAACCGAACCATCCAGATTCCGCAGCTTGCGTGGGGTGTTTATGTCAAAAATAAAGACGCCGCTGGGATCTAGAAACAACTCAACACGCCGGAACACTTCGCGGAGCAGCTCCGGCGGCAGATAATTCACGCCGTCTAGTGCGCAGATGGCGGCGTTGACTGTCCCGTAAAGATCAAGCGCTTCCATGGGTTGGCAGATAAACATCGGCGGGATTTCGCTTCCCGTTTCCTTCTGCATGGCGGCGCTGAGCATTTCGGGTGACGAATCAACCCCGATCATCTCATATCCGCGTGAGGCCAGCAGGTGAGTCAGCGTCCCCGTTCCGCAGGCGAGATCCAATATTGTTTTGACGTTCAACCCATAGAGACAAAAAATCTCCCCGTAAAAGTCCGCAAAGGCTTTATACGGCACGTCTTCGGTGAGACTGTCATAAAACCGGGCGAGCGATGAATACGCGTTCATTTATCCTCCAGTCTGCCAAAGACAAGATCGTACCCGCCGGAGCCATACTGAAGACTTCTGTTCACACGGCTTATCGTTGCGCTGGATGCACCGGTATGCTCCAGAATCGAGTTATAGATATGCCCTTCGTTTAAGAGCTGCGCGACATGATATCGCTGCTCCATGGCACGCAACTCCGTGACGGAACACAGGTCGTCAAAAAAATTGACGCATTCTTCAAGCGTCTTTAAAGTGAGAATTGCCTCATACATCTGCATATACGGCTCTCTCTTTTTCTTGTTCATCGTCGCTCCCTCCCCTAGGATTGATATAAAACTTTGGAACGCATTCCCCCACCTGCGGCGTGGGAATACAAGTTTAGCAATAATACATTTTACAGTATTAAAGAGCTAAAGTAAAGAGTTTTCAATATTTTGCGTTCGCGCCTCATAAATATATAGGCAGGGGGGACGTTTATGGTTGAAATAACGACAGTACGGATTGCTGAAGAGCTGACGAACGACGGCGTAACCTTGATAGTTGTATCAATCGGCTATCCTCACGTCTTGGGACTTGAAAAAATGACCGGGAGCAGAATAAACGGATTCTACAAACACCAGGCCGCGCGGCTTTTACGGCATATAAAAAAGCGGATTCTGCCGGAAGCCGCCACCCAGCACACGCTGGCTTTGACGAAAAGCTCGTCGTTCAAGCCGTTTGAAATATCTTCAACTTTCACGGTATCATTCAGCAGCAACGATATCCTGAGCATATACAGAGACGTGCATATCCGCGCCGGAAATCAGCGCGTGACGGAGCGCATCGGCGAGACGTTTTGCCTAAAATCCGGGTGGTTTTATGAGCTTGAGGCGTTTTTCCTACCGGATACGAATTTTCGCAAAATCCTGATAAAAAACGCCGCTAAGTCAGCGGCAGATCAACAAAAATCTGGTACGCACAAGTATTTTGAGAATTTTGCCAAATTGATCCGAAAAAACTTTTCTCGACGCAATTTCTATATCGCTAACGAAGGTTTATCCATTTTCTTTGACCAGCTAACCATCGCGCCAAGAGCCGAAGGGATACCTGCTTTTACGCTGGAATTCTCTGAGGAATTCGGCCCCGTGCTGCCGGCGCATACGAAAACATCTGTGTGGAAATTCCGTTAAAACCGTCTTGAAAAACTGATCGCATGTTGCATAACGATTACTGCGTAATAATTATACGGGACAATTTTGAGCCGGGGCACAGAGATGCAGCCACATGGCACATTATACAATTCGTTGCGCTCACTGTATAATTCAACTGTTGTTTGAGCAAAATATGGTCAGTTTATTTTAAGGAGGTGGACGCAGTGGCAAAAAACAAGAACAACAAGAACTCAAACAGCGGCCATAATAAATCTCAATCGCAATCTTCTCAGTCTCAAACGACGGACAATAACAGTCAAAACAAGACTCAGACTAACGACAGCAACAGCACTCAGAAATCCCAGAACGCCAGATAAATACCTAGTATACGCAAAAAATAAGGACGCCGGATATGTTGAGTAATATCCGGCGTCCTTGTTTTTATTCTGTTTCGTTGTCCTCGTTATCATCTTCGTCGCCAAATTCAAATTCAAGCTCTTTGCCGCAGGCCGGGCAAATGGCCGAGCCGCTGACTAACGCCGATTCGCCAATCTCAAATTCTTCCCCGCAGGCGGGGCATTCCACATCGCAGGCGAATTCGCCCTGACAATGCTCGCAATCGCACTCACAGTCGTCATCGTCGAAATCATCATCGTCGTCATCGGCAAAAAGAACCTCTTCAAAGTCCGACAGCGTATCCGTGATTGCGTCAATCTCTTCTTCTATATCGACCGTTGCCTCGGCCAGCGCTTCGATGTCATCAGCCATATCGGCCAAGGTGTCGATAATCGCTGCCATAAGCTTTCCTTCTTTTGATTCAGCGTCTAGGCCAAGCCCTTCGGCAAGTCCTTTTAAATACGCAACTTTCTCCCTTATTGACATTTGTTTTCCACCTCCATTATTAGTTCAAGCCTAACCCTTGGCCCGCTCAAGATATTCACCCGTTCTTGTATCTATGCGAATTTTTTCACCCTCGCTGATAAAAAGCGGGACTTTAACTTCTGCCCCGGTCTCCACCGTGGCGGGTTTCATCACATTGGTCGCCGTGTCGCCCTTGTGGCCGGGGTCTGTTTGCGTGATTGTCAGATCCACGAAGTTCGGCGGATCAACATTGAACACCTTGCCCTTGTAGGAATGCACCGTGCAATTCATGTTCTCTTTGACAAACTTGAAGTTGTCTCCAAGAAGGCTCTTGTCAATCGGCTCCTGCTCATAGGACTCGAGGTCCATAAAATAGTATAGATCCCCGTCATTGTAGCTGTACTCCATATCGCGGCGCTCTACAAACGCGTTTTCAAATTTATCCGATGGATTGAATGAGTTCTCCACCACAGCGCCGGTTATAACATTTCTCAATTTCGTGCGGACAAATGCCGCGCCTTTCCCCGGCTTCACGTGCTGGAACTCTACCACCTGCATTACTTTGCCGTCCCATTCAAACGTAACACCGTTTTTAAAATCACCTGCTGAAATCATTTTCTGTTCCCCCTCGTAGTGTCTTCTTTATCAATGTATTTTATCCCATTTTGACTGATATTGCAAGAATTATTATATCGTTATAAAACCGTCAGCTTTTTAGGCAGATTCGTTATATTCTCACATCCAGTTTCCGTGATGTAAAGCACATCTTCGATCCTAACGCCGAATTTACCCGGCAGATAAATCCCAGGCTCGGCGGAGATTACAGTACCCGATGGGATTATATCGCGAACTCCCGGGGCCGCCCTCGGCGATTCATGCACTTCAAGCCCGATGCCGTGGCCGAAGCCATGGCCGAAATAATCGCCGAATCCAGCCTCTTCGATTACTGTTCGCGCAGCGTTGTCGATGTCTTCCCCCGGAATCCCAACACGTGCGGCGGCGATGCCGGCCTCCTGCGCATGAAGCACTGTCTCGTATACTTTGATCATCTCATCGCTTGGTCGGCCGATACACAGCGTTCTGGTAGTATCACTGCACCAGCCGTTGAGCTTGACGCCGAAATCAATCGTCAGAAATCCTTTTTCGATTTTCCTGTCCCCCGGCACACCGTGCGGCAGACTTGACCGTTCAGCCGATACAACGATCGGCGGAAATGACACATCATCAGCCCCGTTTTGCAACATCCGGCAGATAAGCTCCGCCGCCAGCTGTTTTTCGGTTATATCCGTGCTGATTATCGGCAAAATTTCCTCAAATGACTTCTCCGCGACACGCTGCGCCGTTTTCATTTTGGCTAAATCGCTCTCCGATTTGGCGGCACGCAAGATTTCCAAAAACTTCTGATTGGGCCGAAGTTCCGCCGTTAGCTTTTCTGACCAATCTTTGTACTCAGCATATGTGACCGCACCGTCTTCAAATCCCGCTTCTGATACTCCATTTTCCGCGAAAGCCTCATTCAATTTTGCCGTATAGGGCTCCTGCTTCGTGATTAGTATAACTTCCGCATGCTCCGAAACGGCAGTCTTTGCGGCCTCTATGTATCGGAAATCGGTGAAGAACCACGCCTTGCTTTCCGTCACAAGCAGCATCCCGGCGCTGGATGGAAATCCGGTGGCGAACAGCCTATTGACAGTGCTTGAGATTAACATGGCTTTGCAGTCCGCTTTTGCCAGGGCGAGTTTGATTCTTTCGATATTTTCCATAATCGTCACTTCCTGTTCTTGCACGCTAATCTAAATGGTATTTCAAGCATGTATCTGATTGCGTAAATTGGATTTTTGCATTTTATCGGGCGCAAGAGTATCGACAAGACTCCCGCCGAGTTCGCGGCCAGCGTATCGGTGAAAATCTGGTCACCCGCAAGAGCGGACTCGTGGGCCTCGCGGTTCGCGGATATCATCGCTGCGAGAACGCTTTTTGGCGACGGTTTTCCCGCAACACTGATGGCTTCAACTCCGAGCTGTTGGGCGAAAGACGCCACCCGCTCTTTTCTGTGGGTGTTTGAGATGATGTATAGCTCAATACCGCTGTCTTTCATATCAGCCGCCCATTGGCTGACTTCGTCAGTCAGCTTTGTTTGCCCATACGCGGCCAGCGTGTTGTCGAGATCTAGCATTAAAAATTTGATGCCAAGTTTTTTCAGAAAACCCGGCTCAATATCCGTCACATCGCGGAATGAATACTTCGGTATAGGAGAAAAGCTCATAACAAGCCTCCAAACAGCATAATTATTAGTGATTCGTGAATTAAAATCGGGGGAGGTGTGCAATTGTCCGGTACAACAAAAATAATAATCGCAGCCCCTCCTGAGTTTGAGCGTGTTGTTGCGAATTCCGGCGGCATTGTTGCCCATATGAGCTACAGGATAGGACACGGCTTCCGGCTGTACCGTTCACAGCGCGCGTCCGGCATACACGGCGGACTTATGGTTCTTGATACCGACGGATTCACCGGCGGCGGACCGCTAGCGTCGTTGATTGCCGATATAATCAGCGAATGCGGCAGGAGAGCTTTTACAGGCATAATAATCAACGCTGGGGCCAGTTCAGCTTCACCCACGCAGATATCGCTTTCCGCGGCACTGGCGAAAGAGGCGGCTAAACACGATCTTGCGTATTTCGTGCCGGAGACTTTGTCCGAAACCGGGGATCGCACGATTGTCCGCATCTCGGCGGCAATTTCCGGCGGGACGCTGAATCGGCGGCTTGCCGACGCCATCGAAAAATACGGTGTGGATCGCCTGGCAATTGAGACAGAGCGCGTCCGGGTGGACTTTACGCTCCCGGCTATGACCGGGGTGGGGCGCGAGTTATCGAATGCCGAGTTCCGTGTGCTTATTGACAGATATGACCCAAAGTCATTTTTCTCCCCGGAGTTGATGGTGAATTATTTTACATATCACAACGAGCACGGCACGCATTTCGTCTTGCACGACAACGCGGAAAGCCTGCGGCGCAAGCTGACAGCCGTGTCAGACGCAGAAATTGAACACGCTTTTTTATTCTATCCGCGCGTTGCTGACATATTCGGTGAAATATTTGCAACCGACAACCCTTAGGGACACAGTGTGCGCCCGCAGATTTCATTGCGCCTTTTGATCGTTGCGCGTAGTTAGCGGGCGAACAATGTTCGCCCCTACAGGCGGCCGGCAAAATCTCCGCCCGGCCTCTCCACCTTCTTTATATTTTTCTCAGCCCTCACACGCGGAATCATAATTTCATGTCCGCAGCCGCAGCACCTTAGCCTAAAATCCGCACCAACACGCAGTGTCTGCCATTCGGTGGAGCCGCATGGGTGCTTTTTTTTCAGCGACAGAACATCTCCCGGCCTTATGTCCATTTTAGCGAATCAATCATAAAGCGGGCGCTTTTCGCACAGCTTGTTGACCTCGTCCCTGATATACTGCATCTTCGAGTCATAATCTGACGCCGTAAGGTAGATAAGCTCGGCGACTTTGCGCATGTCATCCTCACAAAATCCGCGGCTTGTCACAGCTGGGGTGCCAAGACGTATGCCGCTTGTCACAGCCGAACTTTCCGGGTCAAACGGTATCTTGTTCTTGTTTACAGTAATATATACCTCGTCAAGCATTTTCTCCATATCTCGTCCGGTTCTGTTGAATTTGCGGAGATCCACAAGCATCAAGTGATTATCCGTACCACCTGACACAAGGTCGAATCCGCGCTCTATCAAGCGCTCCGCCAATGCCTTGGCGTTTTTGCGGACTTGCTTTTGATATTCTTTAAACTCCGGCTTCAACGCTTCACCAAACGCGACGGCTTTCGCCGCGATAATGTGCATCAGCGGGCCACCCTGCGCGCCGGGGAAAACGGCTGAATTTACCTTTTTCGCAAGCGCTTCATCATTCGTCAAAATCAACCCGCCCCTGGGGCCTCGCAGCGTCTTATGCGTCGTGGTTGTCACGATGTCGGCATACGGCACGGGACTCGGATGTTCCCCGGCTGCGACAAGACCCGCTATGTGCGCCATATCTACCATTAAATATGCGCCCGTTTCTTTGGCGATTTCAGCAAACTTCTTGAAATCAATGACACGCGAATATGCCGACGCACCGGCTATAATCATTTTCGGCCTATGCTCTTTTGCAAGGCGGTATACCTCGTCGTAATTTATAAGATTAGTGTCGGGCGTGACTTCATATTGGACAACGTTGTAATATTTGCCGGAAAAATTCGCCGGATTGCCATGCGTCAAATGCCCGCCGTGGTCGAGATTCATGCCCAAAATAGTATCCCCCGGATTTGTCAGAACCATGAACGCCGCGTAATTCGCCGTCGCCCCTGAATGCGGCTGTACGTTGGCGAAATTGGCGTTGAATAGCTTTTTTGCCCGCTCAATCGCGATGGATTCGGCAACATCTACCTCCTCACATCCGCCATAGTAACGTTTTCCCGGATACCCTTCGGCGTATTTGTTTGTCAGAATCGTCCCGGCCGTTGCAAGAACGGCCTCACTCACGCAATTTTCAGATGCTATAAGCTCAATATTCCTGCGCTGGCGTGCGTATTCCTTCTCTATCGCCGCGCCTATCTCCGGGTCATAGTCTTTAATAAACGACATTGTCTCTCTAATCACTGCCGGCCCTCCATTTACACATGCTTCACATCTTTTAGACGTAAAACGATTTGAATCATTATATCAGATTTTGTTGGGTTTTATCAACTGATTTCTTGTAAATAAAAACGTTTTTTGGATCGGTGTCCCCTGCACAGGCGGGGGAAACGCCTACGCCCAGTATGTGTGGTTTGCGATAATCAATATAGCGGGACGTTGAGGACGCCGTTCCCTGCAGACAAAAACACCGTCCACAGCCCCCTTCGCGCACGAAGGGGGCTGTCCTCAAAACACAAACTGCACCAATAGCATATATATCGCCGTTCCCGCCGCTATCGACAGCAGCGTGTTCTTCCTCCATATATGCAGTGCCGCCACCGCGATTATGGCGATGATTTCCGGCAAGCCGTGCGGAGCCGCAGTTAACTCTATATATCGCAGACAGTACACAACCAACATGCTGATCGCCGCCGTCGGCAGCATTTTGCCCAGATAATGCACATATCGCGGTGCGGATAAGGCGTTCGGGAAGAACACAAACGGCAGGAACCGTGTTATCGCGGTGCCAGCGGCCAAAATTGCTATTATTATAAGCGCTTGAATCGTGGTCAGCATCAGTCCTCCGCCCCTTTCTCCAGCTTTTTGCGGAATATGGTCAGGCACGCGATTATAAGAATCATCGCGGGGATTATAAAGTTATCCGCACCGAAAATCAACAGGCTAACCGTTGCCGCACCGAGGCCGATTAGCGCCGGTGAGTGATTCTTTTGCGCACGCCACTGGTTGAGAAATATGACCACGAAAAAAGCTGTCATCACAAAGTCTATTCCGTATGTATCGAATCTCAAAAGCGGCCCAATAAGCCCACCCGCAACGCCGCCGAGTATCCAATAGCTCTGATTCAGCAATGTCACAGACAGCATAAACGCCCGCTTGTCCACCTCCGGCGGCGGCTCTGCCGTGCAGAGGATGGAAAACGTCTCATCGCACATGCCGAAGATGAGATACGGCTTTACTTTACCGGTTCCGCCGTATTTTTCCAACATAGATATGCCGTAAAACAAATGCCGCGCGTTTACTGAGATTGCTATCAAAAACGCGTGAAGCGGATCAAAGACGGATGTCAGTAAACTGATGCCGATAAATTGCAAAGCCCCCGCGAAAACGACGCTGCTGGTCAATAGTATCCACAGCACGCCGTATCCCCGGGCGCTCATCAGTATACCGTAAGCCGCGCCCAAAAAGGCAAATCCGGTCAGCACCGGTATCGTATGCGGGAACGCCGCTTTCATCGCAGACGGCAGATTTTTCAGCATAAAATCATCAGCTTTCTTGTAAATTTGGACGGCCCATTTCGAGCCGTCCGTTAAAATTGCATTATAGGCCACTTGCAGGGGACGCTGTCCTCAGCGTCCCGCGTTATACGACGGCACTTCGTAGGGACGGTCGCCCCCGACCGCCCGCGGATGACCGGGGCGGTCGCCCATACATATAGCCGGATCCCCCACGGGCGGATTACCATCCGCCCCTACAAAGCTGTAATATCTGGGACAACCTTTACGAAAATCGGATTTTGTTGATATTCTTTAATTCCGTGTCATCACTAATTATCCGCCCGACGACGACATAGACGTCGTTTATTCTGTCATACAGCGGCTCTTTTATCAAGGCAAAGCTTTCTATTTCACCGGTTGTCCGCACGTGGATTCGCGGACCTGTGCATTCTATCAGGTGATCCCCAGTCATAATGTGATTCTCATCATGATAGCTTACGGGCAAATCTTGATCTATTAGCTGTTTTACCTTGTTCTCAAGATCATAGAGGTCCAAGTCTGGCTTTTCATTAAACGTAAGCACAAATCCACGCCGTATGTCGCCATAGTAGAAGTCATGCAAGTTATAGTCCCGCTCTATTATATAGTGCGTAAGGTCTTCGGCTGTGTGCAGTTTTTTTCTATAAATAAGCGACGGGAACACAAGGTTGTGTATCTCTTCCGGCAGTGGCCCGAACAATGTTGGCCTTGTAACTATTATCTCCTCGCCTATGCCGACTAGCAAGTCGGCGTTTATTTTTAAATGCGGATACAGCAAATCAAAATGCTCAATAACAAGCCGCCGCCCGTGCTTTAACGCGCCTCTTACGAACTCGCAAATTTCATACATCTGCGTAAAAGCCATCTGGAACCGGATATCCAGGTGGTATGTTGTCGCGTCAAAATCCTGCTGGTTGAAATTCAAGCGCATCTGCATAATTTTGCCGGATGTCAATCCACTGTCGTTGTTAACAAGTTCAAGCCCGGGGAACATACCTTTTGTTATGATCGATTTCCCTGAACCTGCGTCCCCGATAATCCCGATTAGTTTATCGTTGAAGTCCAGATGGTGGTTAGATATCTGTTCACCCAGCAACAAAAGCCGCCCTTTTCCGCACGGCGCGAAATACCGTGCGTACATAAGCGAGTGCTTTATTATGTTTAGTTGCTGTTTTTTCATCTAAACCTCCTCGGCCTGTACGCGTACTGTAGGGGCGAACTGTGTTCGCCCGCCGTCTCCTCGATTCCAATGCAAGGAGAACCCTTGTAGGGGCGGTCATTGTCCGTCCGTGAAAGCCGTTGCACCGCCGCAGTGCGTTCATTGACCGTACACCTAATAACAGGGGACGGCGGACGCACAATGCGCGCCCCTACAGTGCGTCTTTAAGCGCCAATATCCTATTCATCTCATTAAAAACGATCATAAACCCTTCGTCAACGCCCATGCCGGGCTTTGCCAGAATTTGCGCTGGTTTTGTCGCCATTGCGATATGCGCCGATACTTGGGCTGACCTATCCGTCTCATTGCAAGTCCCGCCTAAGTACGCGCCGAAATCATTTTGTTTGCAGTACAGCACGGCCTCTATTGAGTTATCGATGCCGCCGAGATCGGGAGTTTTTACCTGCGCCATGTGCCCGGCTTTGGCGTTTGTGAACTCGATGACATCCTCCACCGTGTTACACCATTCGTCCGCCACGATTTCGCACTGAGTCCCCTGTTTGTCCAGCATTTCCCGAAGCTTTGCCAACCCCTCGATCTGCGCACCACGGGAGCCTAGGTCAATTGGCCCCTCTATCCGCACCGCTAACGGCGACGCGGCTTTTGCGACCTTATCAAGACATTTTGCTATCTTATCCAGGTCGTTGCCGAACTCAAGCCCCATTGTTCCGTACACGTCAATATGCAATATGGGGTTGTACCCAGCGTAAGGCGCCAGCTGCTCCGTGCGTTTGGCAAGCCAGGCGACGTATTCTATCAGCGTTTCGCCGTTTTGTCCCAGCTTTTTCAGGTTGTTGATCAGTCCGTGCGGCAAAACATCCGCGCCTTTTATCACCATGCTGTCCACATTTTTGTACCGCTCATCACCAGATTGCGAAAATATCGGGATCAGCTTGTCTGATACGGCAAGACCGTACTCTTCCGCGACAATTTTAGCCATGATAGTCTTCCGGCTCTTCGCGACAGCGTCCAGAATCGCCTGGGTGACGCCGTATCTGATGGCTGTGTGAAGCAATCCGCCCGTTTGGGAGTTTATGTGCTTATCGGCAAGGTGAGCCATGTCTTTAAAGTTGGTAATTTCACGCCCAACAAAAAGCGGCTTGATCTCACGCTCAATAATCGGTATGAAATCCGCCGCCAGAAACAGCGGGTCGCGTCCGCCCGCGCCCGAATATTGCACAGCCGCGCAATCGCCAAAAGCGATTTGCCCGTCGTCCAGGATAAACATCACCGATACTGATTCACCGGCCATGCGTATTTTTGTAAAACCCTCTGTCACCGGCTCACCGATATAAGTATTGCCATCCTCACGCGCACCGGCTTTGATAGCGGCCTGGTCATCAAAGAAAAACCCTGTATATCCTGGTGCGCACACTATATCTTTAATCTTCATTGTTTGTCCCCTTCTTCAGTAGGGGCGGTTATTAACCGCCCGCAATTCTACTCAATGTTACCTTGATTTGCGGGCGATTAATAATCGCCCCTACAGCATCAACGCTTTTTTCCGCCACAGTTTCAACCATTCGGCCTGCCCACCAGATAGCCTTTCCCGATGGCATAAATATCGTCAATAACCATTTGGAAACTCACTTCCCTGTTTTCGACTTTAGCGCGCTCCTCAAGCTTCTGCCTGTGGAAGTTCTTGATTTCATCGTTAAACGGCATGTATCCGCAATTCAGGAAGCGCACAGCGCCTGCGTTGTCCCTCGCCGGGAGAATTTTACCGGCATTGTATCTACTCGGCGCAAACGGTATGTCGATTACACCGGCTTCAAACGCGCGAACTGTTCCGATTGCCAGGTCTCCGCCGCCCAGTTCTTCGACTTTTTGCATGATGCACGCGATTTCCTGCATGATGATATCAACTTCCGCGTTGACCTCAGCAGCGTCAAGTAAACTTTGGTCGCGCAGCATGGATACAACTTGTTTAGTCGCCCTCAATCCTTCGGCGTTTGCTTGCATTGTCGGGATCCCCATCGCCTCATGCGGGGTTTTTACTATAACCTTTGTCGCCTTCGACAGCGCCGCCGCCGCAGCGCCCCATGATATAACACCGAACGCCTTGGCTTCATCCGTCGGGAATCCGCCCATCCATTGATGAAGCACCGTAGTAACCGTAACGCCTGAATATCCGAATTTGTTGAGGTAATAATTCACCGCTTTTTCAAGACTCTTTATCGCCGCAACGTCTTGGATTAAATTGCCGCATTGACCGTAGCCGACCGTGATGTCACGGCAGCCTTGTTCGGCGGCCAATATGCTTTCCAAAACCGCCACGGTGTTCGATATGCACGGCGGTACTAACGTCCCGGTAAGCGGCCCGAACGGCTCACGATTTATTGTCACACCGGCTTCTTGATACAAACCGATAAGCCTGTCGCAATACTGCCAGTCAGATATCGTCTTCTCAAGCGAGTGATTTTTTGAATACGGAATGTTGTACGAAATCCCGCCGCCCTCGTAAGACGTAAATCCACCGGCGATTGCGATTTCCGTCAAAAGCCGTGCGTCCGGCGTACCGTGCCTCACCTGCACCGGGATGTTCACGGCGCTTGTCACTTTTTGCGCGACTTCCACACCGTAGTTGACAAGCGGGAAGCCGTTCAGCATCGGCCTATCCTCACGAATTGACTCTTCAATACCCGCCTGCGCCTCTTTGTATCTGTTGTGGCGCGTGTAGCTGTCTATTGTCGTCGGGAGAAGATCGGCCTCGCCTTCTTCTTCCAAGTATTTCAGCAGCTTAATATGCTCGGCAATCACAGGTACTCCGGCGCGCGGCTGAATCAGCGTCTCGCCGGTGGCCTGCGCGGTTTTCAGCTTTTCGGAGAAGCGCTTTTCCCCCGCAATCGATTTCTGATAGGCAACAGCCTTGTCAAAATCAACCTCCGCACCCGTTTGCCATTGGGTCAAAACCTCTTTTTGCAACGCGTAGAAACTCTCATCGGACAGTTTTTTGTTTTTAAGATTTGTATCCATAATCACATATCTTCCTTGTTCATAAGTTCTTTTTTCATAATTGACAGAGCCGATTTTTTGTCCACCCTAGTCAAAAGCCCCATGGCTGTCAGGATATTGTTTCTGTCGATTATAATTTTCGGATTCTCAGGCTTCAGTATATCATAATCCGCTTTGGAATACAGCGCTTTCGCCATGATATCTTCCGGCGCGTCACTGTTTATAACGCTGCCGCCGGTGCCGAAAAGATACTTTGTCTTTGTCAGGTCTTTGCCTGTTTGTATCTGCACTTCGCCCATGTTCGTGTACACAGTTTCAAGACGGCCCGCGTGACGGTTCATTGATATCCGCACGCATTCACCAGCTAAGGCGTTGTCTATTTTCGCGTCTGTTGAGCCCGGTGGGAACACGGCACTCGTGTCTTGTGCGCACTTTCTACTATGCTCTATCACATCTTCCGGTGATGCGCCAGAGGCAGCTGCTATACGCTCAATCCCAGCCTCTTTAATCAGGCTGTCGATACTGTATCGTACGCCTAAATCACCTTCTATAGACCTTTTGGCAAATGGTTCGCGGAGACCTTTTTCTATAACCGCCGAGTTTTCCGGCAGCCCATCCGCCATTGAGTATACGTCCGTTGTCGCACCGCCAACATCGACTGCCGTGAGCGTCCCAAAGTCACTCAATGCCTCACACGCATTGAACACGGCAAGCGGTGTCGGAATAATCTCCAGCGACATCATCGCGTTTGCTTCCGCGAGGCCTTTCGCGTCTATGATCCGCCGTATAAACAGCTCCCGAATCGCGGCCTTGGCAGATTCAATATTCAGCTTGTTTAGCTCCGGCATTACGTTTTCGGTGATGACAGCTTCTTTCCCGCCGCTTTCAAGAATCCGCGCGACTTCGTCCGCCGCCGACTTGTTCCCCGCGACAACGACCGGGAAACTGCATTCAATCCGGGCGATTTTTTCGGCATTGTTCAGTATCACGTCTTTGTTGCCGCCGTCTATACCGCCGGATAGCAGTATCATGTCCGGTTTGTAGTCAAAAATCTCCGCAAGTTCGGCGTCAGACAAGTCGTAAGAATACGTCGCGATAAGTTTCGCCCCGGCGGAGCTTGCCGCCAATTTCGCCGCGTTCGACGTAAGGCGCGGGACTAATCCCACCGCTATCATCTTCAAACCGCCGGCCGCACTGCTCGCTGCGAGGCGTTTGTCGTAGTCAAGCCGCCCTATATCCTTTTCGAGCTTATCAAGCGCATTAGCGTACCCATCAAGAATGTTGGTCTGAACCGTTGTATACGCCGCGCTTGTACCCAGGGTTCGCAAATCTTGCATGTCGATTGCGGTAAGCTTTGTATACGTGCTTCCGAAATCCGCGCACAGTATATATCTCATATCGCTAGCCAATGCCCAGGTCGCTTTTTATTTCCGCTATTTCTTCGTCAAGATCGGCGCTTGGCGGATACACCCGGTCAAACCCCATGTTTTTGAAAGTCTTCTCCACCTGCGTGAAATCGGCCTTGCCGACAACAAGGTTGCCGCCCACATACAGGCGGATATCGCCAATCCCGGCCTCCTGACATTTCTCCCGCAATCCTCTGCAATCTATATCTCCGTGACCGTAGAGCGATGAAACCAAAATAGCGGCCGCGTCAGATTCGATCGCCGCCTCGATAAACTCTTCCTGACTTACCATAACACCGAGGTTAATCACGGTAAATCCGGCATTTGTGAACGCAAAGTCCAGAATCTTGTTGCCTACAGCGTGAACATCCGCGCCAATCACACCGAGAACAACCGTAGATGCTTGCATACTCTATTCTCCTCCAAAATGTCCGTTTAGTGCTATGATCATGTGTGCTGATTTTTGGTCAATGAATTGTATCATTGGGATTGTTGAAAGTCAAGTGGATACCATGTAGATAGAACCATTCCACCCCTCCGCGGGAGGGAAATTTTGGCGCGGCATTTTTCCATTCCCCTCCTTGGAGGGGTGCCGTCCGCAGACGGCGGGGTGGTTGTAGGGGCGGCCATGGGCCGTCCGTGGTATTTGCCATGGTTTCGGTGTGCCGGGGAACGGCGGACGCGCAATGCGCGCCCCTACGTGCCCTTTTTCGCCGCTCTCATTCTAAGACCGTGATCTAATATCCGCTTCCGCAGCCGAAGATTCTCCGGCGTGACTTCCAGCAGTTCATCGTCTCCCAGAAATTCTATGCACTGCTCCAGACTCATAACTTTCGGCGGCGTGAGTCTCAGCGCATCGTCACTGCCGGAGGCACGAACGTTGGTCAGTTGCTTCTTTTTGCAGACATTGACTGTAACATCTTCCGATTTCCCGGCTAATCCGACAATCATTCCGCCATAGACAGGCGTGCCGGGCGCGATAAAAAGGATACCCCGATCCTGCGCCCCGAAGAGGCCGTATGCAGTTGTCTCTCCCGCTTCAAAAGCTACCAGAGACCCCGCGATACGGCGGGAGATTTCCCCTTTGAAAGGGGTGTACTCTACAAAGACGCTGCTCATAATCCCCTCTCCCCTAGTGTCAGACAGGAACTCACTGCGATAACCGAACAGGCCGCGGCTGGGGACCAAAAATATCAGTTTCATACGGCTGCCTACAGGCGTCATCTCCACGATTTCGCCCTTCCGCGCACCCAGTTTCTCTATAACAGACCCAACGGCGGATTCCGGCACGTCCACGACAACCTGTTCCAGCGGCTCATGCCGTTTGCCGCCGATTTCTTTGAACAGAACTCTGGGCGGGGAGACTTGGAGTTCATAGCCTTCGCGCCGCATTGTCTCGATAAGAATCGAAAAATGCATCTCGCCCCGGCCCGCCACGAGAAAGCTGTCGCTGTTTTCCACGGTCGTGACGCGCAGACTGACGTCTTTCAACGTCTCTCGCATAAGGCGATCCCGGATGTTGCGGGTGGTGACAAATTTACCCTCCCGCCCGGCGAATGGGCTGTCATTGACGGAGAAAGTCATCTCCATGGTTGGCTCGGAAATCTTGACAAACGGAATAGGGGATACATCCCCCGCGCCGCAGATTGTGTCCCCGATGGATACGTCGCCGATGCCGGACAGAGCGATTACATCCCCGGCCCCGACTTCGGCCACATCTTTACGAGCCATGCCGTCAAATTCGTACAGATTCACGGCTTTTGCCTTACGTACCGGGCGCTCGCCATGATAATCGCAGACGGTGATCTCCTGATTCTGCCGAATGGTTCCGGCGGCAATTTTGCCGATTGCTATCCGACCCACGTATTCGTTGTAGTCGATTGAACTGACCAGCATCTGCAGCGGGGCATTGACGTCACGCTCCGGCTCCGGGATGTAGTTCACAATAGTTTCAAACAACGGGATCAGATTTTTCCCCGGCACCTCCGGGCTGATTGAGGCTATACCTTGACGGGCGCTGCAAAAAATCATCGGGGAATCCAGCTGATCGTCAGTGGCGTTGAGGTCCATCAATAGCTCCAGCACTTCGTCAATCACTTCATACACCCGTTGATCCGGCCGGTCGATTTTATTGATGACGACAATAACCCGGTGCCCCAGTTCCAACGCGCGGGATAGAACGAAGCGGGTCTGCGGCATAGTTCCCTCAGCGGCGTCCACCAATAAAAGAACGCCGTCAACCATTTTCAAGACCCGCTCCACCTCGCCGCCGAAGTCGGCGTGGCCCGGGGTGTCCACAATGTTGATTTTATAGTCGCCGTAGTGGATCGCGGCGTTTTTTGCCAGAATAGTGATCCCGCGTTCCCGCTCCAGCTCGTTGGAATCCATGACCCGTTCGTTGACGGCCTGATTCTCCCGAAACACGCCGCCTTGGTGCAGCATGGCATCAATCAACGTGGTCTTGCCGTGGTCCACGTGGGCAATGATAGCGATATTACGTAATGTACTCAAATGTGTATGTCCTTTCTGATTTTGACACGATAACAATATAGTATACCACGCACGCGGCGATTCGGCAAATATATTTACAGCGGCAGTAAACTGTGTTATAATGATTGCACGAAATGGGGAACCACCCCGTCGGCTTCGCCGCCACCCCTCCAGAGGAGGGGAATGGGTAATGCCGCACAAAATTCCCCTCCTTCGGAGGGGTGTCCCGAAGGGGCGGGGTGGTTCTTCCGTAACTGCAATCGAAGCAGCGGAGGAAGTCTCGAGATGGACTTGATGGAGAAACTGACAATCTTAACGAACGGCGCGAAATATGACGCGGCGTGTACTTCGTCCGGCTCGGACCGGCAGGGGAATACGCTGCCTGCCGGGTGCTGTCACTCGTTCTCCGCCGATGGGCGATGCATTAGTCTGTTGAAAATCCTGATGACGAATCACTGCGTTTATGATTGCAAATACTGTGTCAACAGATCAAGTAACGACTGTGAGCGCGCGACATTTACCCCTGCGGAACTCGCCGAACTGACGATAGAATTCTATAGACGCAATTATATTGAGGGGCTGTTCCTGTCCAGCGGCGTCTTAAAAAACCCGGATTATACGATGGAGCAGATGATACGCGTTATCGAAATTCTGAGATATGAACACAATTTCTGGGGATACATCCACGCGAAAACAATCCCTGGCGCGTCACCGGAGAACGTGAGAAGGCTTGGATTCCTTGCCGACCGCCTGAGTATAAACATAGAATTGCCGAGCGAGCAGAGTTTGAATCTTCTGGCCCCCGGCAAAGACAAGCAGGCGATACTATCGCCGATGAAGCAGATACGAATTGAAGGTGAGCAAAATACGCGCGAACTCGCCGTCTATAGACATGCACCGAAATTCGCGCCGGCGGGACAGGCGACACAGATGATTATCGGCGCGAGCCCGGAATCCGATTACCAGATAATCCGCCTTGCGTCCGCGATGTACGGCAAATACGAACTGAAACGTGTGTTCTACTCCGCATATATCCCAGCTATGGAGCATTCACTGCTGCCCGCGATTGATTCAAAGCCGCCGCTGTTGCGGGAGCACCGGCTATATCAGGCGGATTGGCTGATGCGACAGTACGGCTTTGACGCGGAGGAGATTTTGTCGCCAGAAATGCCGAACTTCAACCCGTATATGGACCCGAAATGCAACTGGGCGATCAACAATATGCACCTGTTCCCGTGCGATGTGAACGCCGCATCGTTGGAGGAATTACTGAGAGTTCCAGGTATCGGCCCCACCGGCGCGAAACGGATTGTATCTGCGAGGAAAAACGGCAAGCTCGGCATGGCGGAATTAAAACGTATCGGCGTGGTACTAAAACGCGCGCAGTATTTTATACTCACGACTGACACTCCAGCGGGATCGCGCATGAGCCGCGACCTTGCCGCGCGGGCGCTGATCGATCCAAAGATTTACGCATTCGGGATGGAGCAAATGTCGCTGTTCGACGACATTCAGGGACTGCCCGGTGCGCAGGATGTCGCATCAATACCGGACGCTGTGGAGGAGGCGGTGCTGTGCCTGGCCACGAATTTTTAATCAAGCCCGCCGACGTTGTTTACGTGTATGACGGCAGCTTTCCAGGGTTCCTGTGCTGTGTGCATGAAAGTGTGTATGCCTCGGAACTGCCGTTTGACATATTCCCCGACACCGATGACGCGCCGCTGTCACTGATGGACGTAAAATATATCGAGACGGACGACGATAAAGCCCGGCGCGTTCACGCGTCTATACCCGCCAAAATATCAAAGCGTGCGGCAGAGCTCACACGCACGGTGTTTTTGAGTTGTATGAAACAGAAAGAACTGCGCCTGCTTGAGTTCCTGCTTCGCGCGTATCGTGAGGGCGGCGCGATGCTCAACAATTTCGGCGACGCGATAATTTCCCCGTTGCTAAAGGCGGAAAAACATCTTCTCGGTGAAGCGCATTTGCTGAAAGGCTTCGTGCGGTTCGCCGATGTCGGCGGCGGATTGGTCGCGACAATAACGCCGAAGAATTATATACTGCCGTTCATCTCGGGGCATTTTACAAGCAGGTTCCGGGACGAGGATTTTATGATTTTCGACAAGACAAACCGCGCCGCGCTGGTTCATCAGCGGAATCCCCAACGAATCGGAGACTCGTTGGAATGGGTGCACGGCAAAGGCGAAATTATCCGGATTGATAGCATCGAGTTCCCGGAAGTTTCGGAGCAAGAGGCAAAGTATCAATCACTGTGGAAGCGGTTTTATGACACCGTCGCAATCGAAGGCCGAGAAAACCCGCGCTGCCGAATGACGCACATGCCGAGGCGCTATTGGGAAAATATGCTGGAAGTGAAGGATTCGCTGTAGAGTGACGAAAAGCCCGCGACCATAAGTCGCGGGCTTTGATGTTTGTCTACGTTCAATGTAGGGGACAGCGTCCTCGACGTCCTGCGGTTGAGTGTTCCGCCGGGTTGATCATAGGGACAGATATGGAATCCGCCCCTACGCGATTATCTCTTCGCTGTCTTTGTCGAATATGTACAGCTTTTCGCAGTCAACAGTCAGGCGGACGCTCTCGCCATGCCGAGCCGCACCGTGGGTTGGCAGGGTGGCGATAAGCTGCGTCTCACCGCACTTGACATACAGATACACGCCGGAACCTATCTGCTCAGACAGCTCCACCCGGGCGCTTATCAGGCAGGAATTTGCAATGCCCGCGTGTTCGCTTTCCATGTGAAAATCCTCCGGCCGTATGCCGAGAATGACGGGTTTGCCAATATATCTGTCCAGTGAACCGTCATATGTCCGAGACGCCGGAATTGTCAACTCACCTCCATCGAACACAGCGATCAAACTGCCGTCGCGGCGTTCAAGCATCGCCTCCAAAGTATTCATCTTCGGTGAACCAATGAATCCGGCGACGAACAGGTTACACGGGTGGTCGTACAGATTCTGCGGGGTATCCACCTGTTGTATGAAGCCGTCTTTCATAACAACCAGTCTGTCGCCCATTGTCATGGCCTCGGTCTGGTCGTGCGTGACGTACACAAACGTCGCACCCAGCTGATAGTGCAGCTTTTTTATCTCGGAGCGCATTTGTGTGCGCAGATTAGCGTCAAGATTGGACAGCGGCTCGTCCAGCAGGAATGCCGCCGGCTCCCGCACAATGGCGCGTCCCAGGGCCACGCGTTGCCGCTGGCCGCCGGAGAGGGCTTTCGGCTTCCGCTGCAAAAGATCGCCAAGATCAAGCACCTTTGCCACATCTTCAACCTTCTGGCGTATAATTTTCCTTGGCACACGGCGCAGTTTCAGGCCGAAGGCTATGTTATCAAAAACCGTTAAATGCGGATAGAGCGCGTAATTCTGAAACACCATTGAGATATCGCGGTTCTTAGGCGCCACATCATTTATCAGCCTGTCGCCGAGATAAAGTTCCCCGTCCGTTATATCCTCCAGCCCCGCTATCATGCGCAGGGTGGTGGATTTGCCGCAACCCGAAGGGCCGACCAGGACGACAAATTCCCGGTCGGCTATTTCCATACTAAAGCTTTGCACCGCGACCACGCCGTTTGGATATATTTTCCGCACATTATTAAAGGTAATACCGGCCATTATGTAATCTCCTGTGTTTCTGATTCTTCTTCCTGTTCCCGCTGAACTTCCCGCATAATGTCGTCAACACTGTATGCAACGGATTCTTCAATAACATTCAACAGGTATTTTTCAGCCTCGCGCTCGTCGCGTTCTGCACCCTTTTCGGCTATTATATGCTTGCCGCGATTTATTGCATAGCAAATGGCTTTCACGCCATAAATCACGCCGGACACGATTGGACACAGGACAAACGCCAGCGATAGTGCCAACAGCAGCGCCAGCCAATCCTCAGTATAACGCGCGGCGTTTTCCCAGTAGGGGAAGACTATTCCGTCGGTTCGCATACTGCGTTCCCCAAATGCGGCGATTGTATTAAACGTGTTGGAAAGTGAGTATCTCGCACTGTTTTCAACAATGTGCGCATCGGCGGCAGGGAACGCTTCTGTCAGCGTTTCAAGGGCAAAGCCGGTGATAGGGTCGGGCAGAACTATCATGTAGGTGCCTATTCCCGCGCTACCGCCCGTCAATTCGCGCAGGGACTCGTATGACATGAACATCCCGGCCCCGCCGCCGTAGGCTCTTACGGTTGCGAAATCGGTATCGCGTGCGATAACTCCCGCGACGGTATGCGGGCGGTCACCTATCATTATCTCCATACCCGTGACCCGCACGGAACCAAACAACCGCCAGGCGAGTTCTTCGTCCAGCACGACGCGGTCTCTCATAAGGTCGTTCGGGGATATATAGCTGCCATCCCGCAGATGCAACGGGCGAAACAGGAAAAAGTCCCCGCCGACGCCAAATGCTTCTACCGGAAACGCTTCCCTGTCGCCGACGACAATGACTTCTCCAACAGCGGCCCAGGCATCTGTATAAAGCGTCCTGCCGTCAGTATCTTCAAGTGAAGCGGCGACCAGTGCGGTGTCAATCGCGGCGCGAAGATGGTGGATGGCTTCTTCGTCGAGTCTAAAGTTATCTGGAATAAAAACTGAAAGCTGCGCGAAACGCTCACCGCTTTGTCCCGCCCAAGTCCTCGCGGCCTGTTGACTGCGGAGGGTTCCGCGGATCGAAGCGGACGCAATCAGACACGCAAAAAAGGCGAGCAGAAATAAGGCGTTCACCGCGATGATTGGTATTTTCTTTTTCAAGTTGGCAAACACCTGCCTATCTTAGTGTAGGGGCGGCATTCTGCCGCCCGTGGCTCACGAAATTTGTTATATTTCCCAGGTGCGAGAGATAACGGGGATATCCCCCTTCCCCCTTCATGCGTGAAGGGGGCTTTGGACAAGGGACATGGTGACCACCCCGCCCCTGCGAGGCACCCCTCCAAGGAGGGGAATTTTGGTACGGTATTTTCCCAATCCCCCTCCTTGGAGGGGTGCCGCCCGCAGGCGGTGGGGTGGTTGTTATAGAGGATGCCCTACGGATTATCCACAAGCCTCACTTGCATACCCGGTTCTATCGGGCTGCTTGACCTCGTAATCACAAAATCCCCCCAGTTTGATAGACCGCCGGTGACTGCGGTGCTTGTATCGTCGGACGCGAGAACCATTACATCCACCCGGGTCGCGATAAAGCGGTTGCCGAGCGGGCTGGGCCGCGACATCACCACAAGCACAAAGTCGCCGTTAGTATCGGACCGAATTGCGCTGTTCGGCACGATTACCTCGAAATTCTGACTTCTTTGCCCGATGGTTATGTTGACCTGCGCCCCGCTCTCAACATCGCCCGAAACATCGAATTCCAGAATCCTGCTTGTGGCCGGATTTTGCGGGTCGTTTCTTATATTCGTCAGCACGGCGGTTATCTCGTCACCACCCCACCAGCCTCTTGTAACCTCGGCAGAGTCACCGATGGCGACCCTTCTGCTCTGATCTAACGTGACCGGGAAGCTAAGGGAAAAGCCCCTATCCACGACTTCTATGACCGCCAGCGGCTGGCCGCTTTGTGTCGGATTGCCGGGGGAGATATTTATAGCCCTGACTATCCCACTGACAGGTGAGAGGATTGTCCCACCCGCGTCATCTTCTTCGAGATTTGCTATCTCATCACGTTTTCTGTCAATCTGATCTCTGAGGTCGCGTCTTTCCAGCGCGGAGAGCGCGTTGTCAACGCCGTCGCGCCGTTGCGTCTCGGAAAGGTCAAAAACCATGTTTTCAAGCGTGGTTTGGAGAGTCCTGACGCTCTCATTTGCTGTCTGCCAGGCTGTTCTGTAGCCCAGCTGAAGCTCAAGTGCGGCCTCGGCAGCTGCGATATCGCGCCCCGCGTCGGCGAACGCTCGCTCCGCACTTGTAAGTTCCGCGTTGGCTTGTGTCAGCGCCGCCTCGGCAGCTGTCAACATCGATTCGGTGGATGTTAGCGCCCACTGCGCGTTTGTGAGTTCTGCATTGGCGCCTGTCAGCGCCGCCTGGGCGGCTGCCAGTGCCGCATTTGCTTCATTAAGCGCTCTTATCAATTGATCGCGGTCAACCGAATGGCCGCTCAAAATATTTTGCCGTTGCTGTTGAAGCAACGCCAGTGCGTTGTCTATCATGGTGAGATCCTCATCGAATCCCGTTATTATTTCATACGCTATGCGGTAACCGTGTGTTGCGGGCAGCCTTTGGGCTGCGGCGGCTTTATACACAGGAAACATGGGGTGAAGCCTTGCCTGCTGTTCATTTTGGACTAGTCCGTCATCAATCATTTCCGGTATGGCAAGCTCGTTCTCAAGAGCTGTATACGCGGTGCCATGCACCAGCCAGGCAGCAGCTCTATCCGCCCGATTGGCGTTCCGTTCTTGCGTTCTAAGCGAAATTTGGTGATCTATCTCCATAAGGTTGGCTCCGCCCTGATTGTCCAGCGCGTTCTGCGCGACTCTCACGGCGGCAGTCCTCGTTTCCACAGTACCCTGCGCAGAGGTCACCGCGGTTTGGGCGGATGCTCTCGCAGTGTGGGCGTCGTCTCTCGTATCCCGGGCAGAGTTCCGTGCGGTTGTGGCGTATTCGACTGCGATTTCGGCAGTCTCGATCCTGGTTTCAGCGTGGCTTGATTCTGCCCGCAGGAAGTCTACTGTGGCGCGGGCGGAGGCTATTTCCGCCGCGCTGTAGGGGATAGCATTAAGCGCGGCCCGCGCCTCATCAACAGTTTCCCGCGCAATTCGGATATCGCGGTTTTCGCGGGAATAGTTCCCGTCAAGACTCGCGTTTATAACCATTCTTTCGTACGAAAGCAGCAATGCGTCCAGCGCGGCACGCGCCGTGTCCAGCTCCGCACTTCCCGCACCCGCCAGCGTGAACAGCAAATCGCCGACCTCAACTTCATGACCGAGGCGCACGTTGACTTCAGTGACGGTGCGGGTCTGGTTCAGCACAACCTCAAAGCTGTCATTGGCCGCGATTGTACCCGTGCCGCGTATTCTGGCGTTTATGCTACCGGACATCGCGTACTGCGCGGCAACCTCCGGCAATGCGCGATTCATTATGGTGTTAGAAAAAAAGGTCAGAGCCAGCATAACTGCCAAAAAAGCGATCGCCGCGTTTTTGACCCAGCCTCTCTTTTTTACACTCTGTTCTTTATCCTTAACTTCAACAATTTCAACTGCCATTTTCCAATTATCCTTTCACTGAACCTGAATGCATTATGCCCTCAACCAGGGCCTCCTCACCGTGGAGGAATAAAAGCAGCGGCGGTATCATGTAGATCACCGCGACCGCGAAAGCTATGCCGACCTCGCCCGCGTTTATAGTCGCTAAATATACCGACAGCGGCTGTGTATCCGCATCCGGAAGCAGTATAATCGGCAACTCTACCATGTTCCAATAATCTATAAACACCAGTATTGCAATGGAGTATAACGCGCTTCGGCACTGCGGAAGGCAAATTTTGGTAAATACTTGCCATTCATTTGCGCCGTCAAGCTTTGCCGCTTCTATCAGCGACGCGGGTATACGGCGCATGAATTTTGTCAGCAGGAACACGGAAAAAGGCGCAAAGGCCCCTGGGAAAATAATTGCCCACCGTGTGTTTAAAATGCCGAGCCAATCTGCGACAATAAAATTCGGCACGACGGTGACCTGATACGGCATCAGCATAAGTATTATGTAAAAGAAAAACAGAACGTTTTTTAACTTGCCCTGATACCGTGTAAAACTATACGCCGCGAACGACGCTATGCCAACTTGCAAGATGACGATGGGGATGACAAGTCTGATAGAGTTCCAGAACTTCAACAAATATTCTGGACTGCGGAAAAGCACCGTTTCGTATTGGCTGAAGCTCACCCGGTCAGGTATGAATTTTAAATTAACGCTGTCCCCAACATAGGTGGTGCCGCCAGGTCTCGCACTCTCGAAAATCATGCCGTAGTTGGCGTCTATTTCGCTTTGGGTCATAAAAGAGTTCGTCACCGTCAGCACTGTCGGCATAAGAAAGCCAATCGCGAATACCGCCGCCAAAAGAAACAGCACCGTACGGCCTATGATCCGCCCCTGTCTCATCCCTCCACGTCCTTTCCGTAGCGGTTTTCGATTATGAACAACACCGCTATTATTATCACCATGGCAACAGCCATGATAACCGCGGCGGACGCAAGCCGCTGATAATCCAACGCGCGGAAGATGTTATTCATAAAGTGCTGAAGCATGTACAAGCCCCCATACGGGTAATTCCCCGTCAGCAGATACGCCTCCCGGAACACTTTGAACGAGTTTATGAGGGACAAAATCGTAACAAACAACATCGTCGGCGACAGATACCGGAGTTTTACGGCAAACAGTTTATATAACGGCCCCGCGCCCTCAACATCCGCGACTTCCAGCAATTCACGCGGGATATTGCTCAGCGCCGCCATGAACAGTATCATGTTATAGCCAAGGTTTTTCCATAAAAACAGCACCACAACGACAAGCTGGTTATGCTCTGATTGCAGCCAGTCCAGCCTGTCCACGCCGAATCTCAGCAGAAACTCGTTTATCGCGCCGTCAAAATGGAACAATACCTGCCATATCAGGACAATCGACGCTACCGGGACCATTAATGGACTCAGAAAAAACGTGCGGAAGTGGCTTTTCAACGGAATCCGCGCCTCCAGCAGCAATGCAAGCGCCAGCGCCAGAATCACCGCCAACGGCACGGCGATCAATGAGAATCGCAACGTGTTGACGGCCGCCGTTGTAAACGCCCGGTTCTGTAGCAGTGCGACGAAGTTGTCCAAGAATACAAAGTTTCCCTGTATGGGGTTATCTATCATGGAGTAGTATACGATAACAAAAAATGGAACCATGTAAAACACCGCCACGCCGATAAAGCTTGGCGCTAGCCAAATCCAGCCGTTTATGCTGTCACGTGAACGTACGCTCCGGCGTTTTATGAATTCTTTCAGCTTCACACGGTTTCTCCTTTTGTGTGGTATGTGGGGGCATTGCAATTATCCGCGGGCGCACAGTGTGCGCCCCTACGGGGGGACGAAGAACCACCCCGCCCCTATGGGGCACCCCTCCACGGGAGGGGAATTTTTGTAGGGCGCGGCAACCTGACGCGCCGTGTGTATCGCGTTCCTAATTCCCCTCCTTTGGAGGGGTTGGCGGCGAAGCCGACGGGGTGGTTTGTGCGACACGCCGCGGTACAATTACCGCAAATCCAACACGGGGCACAGAGGACTGCGTCCCCTATACGGTCAACGCATAAGTGTCCGGGTCATCCCCGCCCATGTAGGGGCGACCGTCCCGGTCGCCCGCGGGCACACTGCGTGCGCCCCTACACAGTTTGCAGTAATGGTATTATGGGATGTCCCCTAACTCCGCTCCGCTATGAATATTGACGCGCGGCTTTGTATAACCCTTGCGGCATCCTGAGCGGTTCTTCGGCCGCTAAAGAAGTCGGCCGCGCCTTCGGTGATTATGTCCATCAGATCCTGGTCATGGTTGAATGTCCCGGAGACTGAGTCTATAAGCTCCATTATCTGGTCAATGTCTTGCTGGGTTGACGCGTATATATTTATCGACATGGTACCCCAACCCATGCCCCAAACCGAAATCTCGACTTTATTGCCGTCCTCGTCGATGTAGTAATGTTCAATCGTCATGGCGTCTTCAACTCTTTCATCGAACACGGCCCTATTTGTCGGGAAGTTCCACTGTACATTCTCACGCTGCCACTCTTCGGTAAGTATCGTACGTACGAACGCCCAAGCACCGTCCGGGTCGGACGCTCTGCTGGTTATCGCAAGCCCCGTGCCGGTTTCCAGCACGTGACCGCTTCTGCTCGCGGTCGGGAACCCTTTGAACACTATGTCCCCGCCGAACGTTGCCCTATCCATCTGTATGCGTTGAAAATCATTGACCCACGTAGTCTGCATTATCTGCCGGCCTTCGCCGATCAAATCATCCATCTCCATCATCATATCGCGCCGGGTGTCCATTTCAAAATCCCAATCAAACTCATCCGGGAATGTATACGCAAACTCAAGAAGCTGGACAAACTCGTCACTGTCAAAATGGGTCGTTCCCGCTGCCCAGTCAACGTGTTCGTTTATAGTCATCATAACGAACTGCATCAGGAAACTTTCTCTGGTGAAGCCCATGCCCAGCGGCATATCTGCCTGGGGATTGTTCTGCAGTACCTGCCTGAACTCGTTCATGTTCCAGCCCATATTCGGCCCCAAGACCGCAGGATTACCGACCAGGGTGGATACGGCGAAGTTCGGGAATACCTTATAAAGCCCGCCATTGACCTCGGTCACGCTGAACACGCTTTCAATAAAGTCACCTCTGTTAAGCACCGGATCCGCGTCAATAAACTGATATAAGTCCACAAGCAACCCCCGGGCAACGTATTGGTTGAATGGCAGGTCTCTCGACAAATTCAGGATATCGGGTACCCTGCCGGCGATAAGCTCTGTCGTCAGTCTGGTAAACCCGGCCTGCCAGTCATCCGCGGTGGCGAACTCCATAAAGTCGGTCACCTCTATGCGGTACGTAGGATTTGTTCTGTTGAATTGTATGATAGCGCCGCGCAGCTGCCAGTCCAGCCCGACTGTCGCCATCGTGATTATCGTTCTCGGCGGAAGACTGTCGTAAGGCACTCGCGTGAGTATAATAATCTCAAAGCGCGACTCCCCTGTCGTTCTGTTCCATGAACGGTTGGTGACCAGCACCCGCCCGTCCGGCAGGATTACTATGTTCTCCAATCCGTCACCGTGAATGTCACTGCCAATCCAGCTGAGTAGTCTGACACTCTCGCCCGTGTCTGCTTCAACCCCGGACAGGCCAATCCCGTCGTCGAAAATAACGCTGTGCACGCCGTCTCCCGTGAAAACAGTACGTGCGTTAAACGGTATTTCTATATTTTCGCCAAAGCCTCTGGACGCAAAATCTATCGTCCGCAGTCTGCGTCCGCTTTCCACCCACTCGGAAAATGCGATGGAGCCATCCGGCAATCTGACAAGCTGCTCAATCCAACTATCAACCTCAAGCCGGAACAGCGACCGACCGGTGTTGTCCAGCACATAAATCGCGCCGTCGGTAGCTACATAGATGTTGCCGTGCCCGTCAATATTAAACGTCCTGAGGAAAAAATGCGGGTCATTAGTCAGGTCGCTGACGTCTGTCGACAAAAGCTCCGACCCGGTGTTGTCCAGCTTGCGCAGCATCATTACACTTCCGATTTCATAGTGGAACTCCCACATTTCCCATTCTTCCCCATCGAAGTCTTCCGGCACATCCAAACCCCAGAAGGATCCACTTTCGGCAACCCAGATGTTCCCTCCGTCATCAACGCGTATGGCATTTATGCCCACACCGCCCATGGCGCCTTCCGGCGGTTCTGGCGGGGTGTAGTTTGGCAGTTCCGTAAAGTTTGTGCCGTCAATATTCACGGCAAAGAGTGAATTCGCGGAAGTTCCGGCCTCTTCATCAAAAACCCAAGATGAAAAATAAAGTCTGCCGTTGGAATACGCGAGGTTGTCCATGCTTGTGATACCGTCCGGGAGCGTTACATATTCCGGCACGAAAACGAATTCCGGCGTCTCCGCCAGGCCGTCGTCGGCATCGCTCCTTCCGCAGCCTGCCAGTGCCAAAACAAGCATTATCGCCGCCATTGTCGCGGCTATTGTACGTTTTAAATTCTTCTTCAAAATTATCTCTCCTCATACTAAATCACGAATAAAAAATGGCTTGTCGCTCACTTTTGACATTCATCGTAGCATCATCTTATTATGAAGTTATTAAGACAAACAAAGTCATTTTATTACGAATTTATTAAAAGTGACAAGTCATTTTAAATGTATGACGAAAAAGGCGGGCTTTATGTTCCGTCTTTTTTGCGGAATTTCCGTATGTGTGTTATTTTAGCATATCTTGTGTCTGTTT
Source organism: Oscillospiraceae bacterium (assembly GCA_009785525.1). Lineage (GTDB taxonomy): Bacteria > Bacillota > Clostridia > Oscillospirales > Oscillospiraceae > WRMH01. Next base: position 63,756 of record WQWC01000002.1, read on the forward strand.
TCAATAGTTAAAGGAAAAAACGCAATATTTGGATGAACCCGTCACGTCAGTTACAAATCATCCGCCGCCTGGCACGTGCTTGTTGTTGATTCGACCCTGTAGGGGACGTCGTACCGACGTCCTGCGGGCGACCGAGACGGTCTCCCCTACAACGTAAAAGCAAAAACATCCTTTACAGCTCACAACCTACGGTCGGCGGGTGTTTTGTACCCCGCTTCCATATTTCTGCGTTTTTTTCACAACATATAGCGTATCATAGTCGCAACAATACTATATATTGCTAAAGGAGCAACGGATAATGCAATTTATAAGGAAACGCGGACTGTATGAGGCAAGCCGGATAATCTATCTGCCGATAAGCGAGATATCGGCAAATCCAGATCAGCCAAGGCGGCGTATGGATACCGGGGAAATACAGAAGCTGTCTGAGAGTATTGAGAAATACGGCGTACTCCAGCCGCTGTCCGTCAGGCGGCTCGGGCGGGGGTATGAGCTACTGTCGGGCGAACGCCGAATGCGCGCGGCAATGCTGGCGGGACTCAGTGAGGTTCCGTGCGTTATAATGGATGTGAACACGCGCGAATCGGCGGTTCTGATGCTTGTGGAGAATCTGCTGCGGCGGGACTTGGATTTTATTGAGGAAGCGCGCGGTCTCTCCCGCCTTGTGAACATGTACGGCTACAGTCAGGAAGAGGCCGCTCGGCTGGTCGGACTGACTCAGCCGACTGTCGCGAATAAACTGCGGCTTTTGAAAATGCCGCCGGCGTTGCTCTTGACAATCCGCGAGGCAGGATTGTCGGAACGGCACGCCCGCGCATTGCTGCGCCTGGATGGTGAGGAAGACATGACCAAAGTCTTGGAAGCGGTGATAAAGCGGGACTTAAACGTGGCGAAAACGGAGAGTTTTATTGAGGATTTTTTGACGAATGCGCAAAATCCAGCGCTTGCGGATACTCCGCCCGCCGAGGCACCGCAGCAGAAATCCGTTTACGTCATCCGCGACCCCCGGCTTCTGGTGAACTCCATAGCACGCGGAGTAAAACTGCTGCGTAAATCCGGAGTTCAGGTAGAGATGACGCAGCAAGAAACGGAATCCTCGATTGTACTTACGGTGACTATACCGAAGTAAGATAGTGTGGCGTTGAATAAAACAATTGATTGCGTATCATAACTATGATACAATGATTTAAGATCGTTTCGCTCACGTGAGGCGGCGGAACTTCGCTAGTGTGATTCCCCTCCGAGAACGCCGCCGCATTACGCAAGCGCGAAACATGATGAAAGAGGCTGATTATATGTTAAATGTCCATGTGCGCCCGGTGCGGGATTTGCGGAACAATTATCCGGAACTGGCTGAAATAATTAAAAATAATGACCAGGTGATTATTACAAACAACGGCAGGGGTGAGGCGGTACTCATCAACATTGACGAATACGCCGCTTTTGAGGAATACACCCACAAACGTTACGTTGCCGCAAAATTGGCCGAAGCCGAGGCCGAGGCCACCGACCCTGACACAAAACGCCTTTCCCATGAGGAATTCTGGCATACCTTTGATCTATGAAATATAAAGCTGTCTATTTGGCACTGGCACTGAAAGACGTCTCGGAAATAAATAGCTATCTGTCGCGGTTTTATCCTGACACCCCGGCAAAGTTTTTGTCTGCGTTGAAGACACACATTGAGAATCTTTGCGGCAATCCCTTTGTTTACGCAGAGCATGATGGCAATAAGGCTTACCGAAAAATGGTGGTCCTTGATTATCTTGTGTTTTATAAAGTGTTTGCGCCGGAGGGCATAATCGAAATACACCGCGTCCTTTACGGCATGAGGGATATCAAAGCATATATCCCGTGAGTTTGTTGTCTCTCATAGCCACCGTTCACAATGGCCATCGTGTCAAATCCGCTAAATCCACTATTGATTATTACCTTTTGATGGTGTATAATTTTTCTACAAAAATAAACGGAAGGGACTCTGATATGGAAGTTTCCAAATTCACTGAATATCGTCGCAAAGTGGTAGACAATTGCTCAAAAGTCATCGTCGGCAAGGAGGAATCTATTTTTCTTGTACTGATATGCTTCATCTGCTCCGGCCATGTGCTGCTTGAAGATGTGCCCGGCACCGGAAAAACTATGCTGTTACGGGCGTTTGCCAAAACAATCGGCGGGGATTTCAAGCGCGTACAGTTCACACCGGATCTTTTGCCGTCTGATCTGACCGGAATCCACTTTTTTAACCAAAAATTAAGTGAATTTGAGTTCCGCCCCGGTCCGCTGTTCACAAATGTCGTGCTGGCGGACGAAATCAACCGCGCCACGCCGCGCACGCAATCAAGCCTGTTGGAAGCGATGGAAGAGCGGCAGGTCAGCGTTGACGGGACCACTTTCCCGCTGCAATCACCATTTATGGTCATGGCCACGCAGAACCCGTTGGAATCTTACGGTACATTCCCATTGCCGGAGGCACAGACGGATAGGTTCTTTATGCGCCTGTCTCTGGGATATATGACGCGGGAGCAGGAGATATCTGTTCTGTCCCGCGTTTCAACTATTGATATTGTCGAAAGTCTCGCACAAGTCGTGACTGATGATGAAACGGAATATGTCCGCAATCATTTCCCCAATGTCAAGGTAACGGATGATGTGGTGGGGTATATCATGGATATAATTGAGGCAACGCGTAATGAAAGCCGCTTTATCTCCGGTGCTTCCACCAGGGGCGGCATGGCGCTTTACAAAGCCTCGCAAGTCTGCGCCGCCATGAATGGGCGGGATTATTGCCTGCCTGAAGATGTCCGGTTCGTCGCGCCGCATATCCTCGCGCACAGGCTGAACACAGGCGGCGGCGTGGGCGGGGAATCCACTTCCGACGCGATTAACAGGATTATCAACAAGGCAACGGTGCCGCTGGAAGACTCGTAAGGGATGATTTCAGGGTACGGTGCGATATTGGCATCGCACCCTGCGGGGGCGGCAGAATGCCGCCCCTGCAACGAATACCCAGCCCCCGCCCCACGTCCAAAGCCCCCTTCGCGAACGAAGGGGGAAGGGGGATGTCTCCTGACGTATTACATTGCAGCAGATACGTATGCGGCTCGGCATGGTTGCCCACAGGCGGATTGCCATCCGACGCTACGGGATTTGGTTTTCCTATTGCACCAGGGGATTAACCCAATCCCCGCAAATTGAAAGGCTTAAATCTTATGATCATTTTATTAGGCATTCTCATAGTGGTGGCCGCTTTTTTTCAGTTCCGGGCGATGAGAAACGCGCTGAAAGGCATCGGTTACAGCACGCTATGCTCCAAATTGCTTGTAGAGCCGGACGAGCCGCTTGAAATGGTTACGACCATTTCAAACACGTCCCGCCGATTTGTCCCATTTATAAAGCTTGACGAGGTTCTGCCGAGAGGGACAACCGTGCTGGATGAAACCATCCGCACAACCATTGATATCAAAGAGAATATCAGGCGCATGTCCTCGGCTTATATGATGCCGCGGAGTAAGCTGGAACGGCGGCTGCCGATATCCCTGCCGCGCAGGGGGCGGTATCTGTTCAGGGGCGCCGAACTCTCCGGCGGTGATTTCCTCGGCTGGAATGACGAAAAGCGGAGCTTCTTCGCGCTGAACGAGGTCGTGGTATATCCAAAAGCCGCCCCGGTGGATAATTTGGATAGCGTTCTCGGCGGTTTTCTCGGCGATGTATCGGTCAGGCGGTTTATTATGGAAGACCCTGTTTTAACTGTCGGTGCGCGTGAATACACAGGGCGCGAGCCGTTAAAACAGATATCCTGGACTCACAGCGCGAAAACAGCACGGATGATGGTAAAACAGTTCGATTATACGGTTGAACCTGTCGTATCGGTAATGCTGGATGTTAACACCAAAAAGCACCTGGAGGAAAAAGAGCAGTTGATCGAAAATTGCTTTTCGCTTGCAAGAAGCGTGTGTCAGCTGCTGGAAAAAAAGGGCATCGCGTATGATTTTATAACAAACTCCACGACAGGCAATGCCCTTTCCTCATGGTCTTACATGGGTGAGGGGCTGGGAAGAGGGCATTTATTTTCGATACTGGAAGGACTTGGCAGGGCAACATATGATTGTATTGAATCTTTCGGGACGACAATTGAGAAAATGAAAAGACACCGTGAGGGTAATCGCTCCGTCATCATCATCACATCGGAGCGGGACGGCAATAAACATCAGGCAGCTCATCGTTTGCGGGAATTGACGGGCGGGTCGGTCACGTTTATTTATGGAGAGGATATAGATGATATTTACAGCGGGTCTTAAACGGGTATGTGAAATCTGTTTTTACATGACTTTCGCGAATTTCTTCAGCTCACTGGCCGGCGGGTCTAACCTTTTTATCACCCTGCCGGTGTTTATACTGGTGGCGTTTTCAGCCGCTTGCCTTGCAGAGCGCGGGAAGATACGATATCTCACGATAGCGCCGCTTGCCTTGTGTTTTTTCATTGTGCCGCTGAGCATGGCAAATGTGATTGCGCTGGTTCCGGCGTGTATTTATATGATATTTGCGCTTCCTGGTCCGCGGCAAAGAGCCAGTCACTTTGAATATCTTAAAATGTTAAAAACATTTGCAATGATATTCTTTACGTATCTCCCTATCGCACTGTTTGTTGGCCAGCGGGCCGCGGTTGAAAACGGCTCTTTACTGTTTGCTATGACATGTTTTGTAGGCTCAGTAATATTACTGCGCATATTGCGCCATGAAGACGAGGTAATTAATGAGCGGCGCTTCAAGGCGCTGAACCTTATATATATCGCTGTGGTGGTGCTTATAGGGGTTGTGTTGAGCAATGAAATTCTTTTTTCCTTCGTCACAACAATTTTGGGCGCGTTTTTTCAAAATGTCATCGCACCCCCTATCTCGTTCCTTCTAACAGGCTTAGCAAGCCTGTTTACAAGACTTTTCGGCGGTATATATATAGAGGAAGAAGCGCTTGACGACATGGAAGTCTTCACCAATGAAGATTATGAGGATGCCGATATGTTCGCGTATGTCGAGCCTTTACCTGATATTGTCAATCACATTTTATCCGCCATTGTTATTTTGATTCTGGCGTATTTTATTATAAGAATTGTGAAAAGAGTAATTGAACGGTTTTCCGCTCACTTAGGGCGCCAAGGCTCACCCGAAACACGGATGCCAATCACAGGTGCCCACAACGAAATCACGCAAAACCAAAAACGCCGCGGTCGTCCGGACAATCCGGTGCGGGAGATATATTGCAAATTCTTAAATCTATGCAAAGACCGGGGCATGGAAATCAGGCCGCATATGACAAGCCATGACATACAGCACGAGGCTACAAATCATTTCCCTCGGCAGCAATTGAGCGGGTTCCGCGATATCTACATCAAAGTGCGTTATTCCGACATGGACTGCACTAAAGAGGATATCAAAAAGGCGAAAGATTTGTACGGGGAAATAAGCCGGGGGAAGCCAGAATAAAAATGCGTTAAATCTCGTAGGGGCGGCCTTTGGCCGTCCCTTTACTTGCCCTATTTGCCCCATGGAATTATGCGCCCATGGGGCGAATAAGGCATTGTCCTGCAATGTGCAGCGCCAGAAATGACCTTGTAGGGGCGAATGGCAATCCGCCCATGGTTCGGCAGGACGATTACCATCCGCCCCTACGAAAATGCCGCATGTTACGCGGGACGCACGGGGTATCGCGCCCTACAAAAATGCGTACGATATCACGTAAAATAGATTGACATGAATATTCCAACCTGGTGCTGTGTACATAACATTTGTGGAAAAACCTGTGGAGAATGTGCAAAACCTATATGGCGGAACGAAAAATTTCCTGTGGGAAATATTTCTGCCGAATTTGAGCATTCATTTTACGATGAATATTTTCAGTTGGTTCAATATTATTTTACATATTCTTCACTTTCGGTTCATTACTCGATAGTAAAAGTGATATATTAGCATTATTTGGACAATATAATTTATTATCATGTTTCGCGGTTCCGCATTTCGGCGGAGAGCAGCTGAAAGCCGCTATACCGAAGCGGTTCCGTTGAAATGCGAGAACGAAACGATATGTATAATAGTCAAAAGGGGGACTCGCAATGTACGATAACCGGGACTTTAATTTTGAAGTTTATAGGAGACAACGCAGGCCGCGCCGCACAGGCGGCAGCGCTTTTGCGATAATCCTGTTATGCGTGATTATATCCGCCTCTGCCGGATTTGCCGGCGGATTTGTTATGACCCAAATGCTGCCCAATTGGGACGTGAGCGAACCGATACAGGCATCCGATGAACTGCGTCCGATGAATACCGCAGTCTACGCGGATTCGATCAGCACTGCAATGCACGAAGAAGATATTATCCCGCTCACGCGCGGCGATAAGCAGCTGTCAGCCCCGGAAGTCGCACGTATAGTCACGCCGAGCGTTGTAGAGATTCAGGCGGAAGTTGTAACCTCCGCCGGAAGGATGGAGCAAGTACGCGAAGGCGCGGGCAGCGGAGTCATCATCAGCGCGGACGGATATATTGTCACCAACAGCCACGTAATAGCGGACGCACGCGCGATAAACGTGCGTTTAAGCAACGGGACACAGCATATGGCGGAAATTATCGCCGACGATCCCCGCAGCGATTTAGCCATATTAAAAATAGAAGCCGATGGCCTGACTCCGGCGGTGTTCGGAGACTCATCTGCAATGGTGGTCGCCGAGCCGGTGTTTGCCGTTGGGAATCCGCTCGGCGCCCTCGGCGGCACGATGACGGGCGGGCTTATTTCCGCCACTGACCGGGATATTATCATAGAAGGCCAGCCGATGACGCTGTTGCAGACCGACGCAGCGGTTAACCCCGGTAATTCCGGCGGAGGGTTGTTTAATATGAACGCGGAGCTTATAGGCATCGTAAACGCCAAATCCGGCGGGCTTAATGTAGAGGGGCTGGGGTTCGCCATCCCCACCAATACGGCGAGCGCGGTTATCAGCGACCTGTTCACCTACGGATTTGTCAGGGGCAGGGTGGATACCGGCTTCACACTGGTTGATATCCAGACGCCGATGGTGGCAATGCGCCATAACGTAAGCCAGGCGGGTCTGTATATCGCGGATTCAGTTCACCCGGAGTTTCGTCAAGGAGACAGAATTACGTCAATTGACGGCCGGGCAGTGACAAATCTGGCGAACTTCAACGCCGCGTTAGCATCCCACGCCGTAGGGGATTCCGTCAGCATAACCGTCGCACGTGGCAACGAAAGCGTGACGCACAGTATTATTCTTGCTGAATTCAGGCCATAAATTGTTGACAGATATAAGCGTTAAGAGTTAAGATATAAGATACGAAATCTTATATCTTAACTCTTTTTAGGGGGGCCTATGACAATATTACCAGCTATCGACCTGTTCGATGGAAAGGCCGTGCGGCTTCGGCAGGGCGATTATCAGCAGATGACCATATACAGCGCTCACCCATGGATGACAGCGCGGGCATTCAAAGAATCCGGGGCGGAGTGGATACATATTGTCGATCTTGAAGGCGCACGGGACGGTGTGCCGAAAAATTCTGACATTATCAGCAGGATTGTCGGCGAAACCGGCCTGAAAGTCGAAGTTGGCGGCGGAATCCGCACGGTTGAAGTTGCCGAGGAGTATCTGAACCTGGGCGTCTCCCGCGTGATACTCGGCACAGCGGCTGTGGCATCCCCCGGATTTGTGGAGGATTGCGTCAGCCGGTTTGGGGACGCTGTCGCTGTCTCGGTCGATATGAAAGACGGCAAAGTCGCCACCAGCGGCTGGACTGAGGTGTCGGATCAAGATGCGATCTCGTTCTGCCGCGTTATTGAGAGTTGGGGCGTACAGACGCTGATCTGCACCGATATATCTAAGGATGGGCTTTTGCAAGGCACGAACATACAGCTGTATCAAACACTGCGCGAACAGCTGACAATCAGCATTATCGCCTCCGGCGGGATAACCGGATTGGACGAAATCCGGACGCTGTGTGACCTCGGCGTCAATGGCGCGATTCTGGGCAAGGCGATTTTTACAGGTGCGCTAAAACTTACAGAAGCAATAAAGGAGGCCGCAAAATGACAGCAAAAAAGATTATCCCCTGCCTTGATATCAAGGATGGCCGCGTCGTAAAGGGCGTGAAATTTGTAGAGCATCGCGATGTGTCGGATCCTATTGAACTAGCAAGGCTCTATAACAGCGCGGGAGCAGATGAGCTTGTTTTCTATGACATCACCGCCTCTGTCGAAGGGCGGCAGTTGTTCGGCGATATGTTCCGCCGGGTTCGTGAATGCGTGGATATACCGCTTGTCGCCGGCGGCGGTGTAATGACGGTTGAGGACGTTGACGCACTGTTGGACATGGGTGCGGATAAGATCAGCATAAACTCCGGCGCGATTAAAAATCCGCAGCTCATCTCCGATGCCGCGAAAAAGCACGGCAGTTCGCGCATCGTCATGGCCATAGATGCCAAGCGTGTGGGCGATAAGTATCACATCTTCAAAAGCATCGGCACGGAAGACACTGGAATTGATGCTATCGAATGGGTCAAACACGGCGCGGACTCCGGCGCGGGGGAGCTTGTGGTGAACAGCATCGACACCGACGGGGTTAAAGAGGGCTTTGACCTGCCGATGTTAGAAGCGGTGTGCGAGGCTGTGGCAATCCCTGTAATTGCCTCCGGCGGCGCGGGGGCTATGGCGCATTTTGCGGAGCTTTTCAGAACCATACCAAAAGCAGCCGCAGGTCTCGCGGCATCAATTTTCCACTTCGGCGATGTGAAAATTCCGGAGCTGAAGCAATATTTGCGTGAAAATGGGATTAATGTGCGATGAGTGTGGGGGACCCAGCGCATGGTCAATGCGAACGCCCCATGTAGGGGCGCGTCCCCTACATGGGGCGGATTAATATATTAATAGGAGATTTACACATGCGTCTTGATAAATATTTAAAGGTATCGCGGCTGATCAAACGGCGGACTGTCGCCAATGAAGCTTGCGACAGTGACCGTGTGACCGTCAACGGGCGGACGGCCAAAGCCTCTTACACCGTTAAACCGGGGGACGTTATTGCGCTAAAGTTCGGCAATTCTGAGTTGAAAATTGAGGTCTTGAGTGTGGCGGAACACGTCTCAAAGGCTGATGCCTCGGCACTTTATCGCGAGATAATCTGAATAAGCGGGGATAAGTAATCATGGAACAAACAATAGATGGTTTTTTGATAAGTGACGATAAAAATCTACTGCAAATAGACAGAGTTTATCAGATGCTGCAGACCACATATTGGGCAAAAGCCCGGCCGCTTGATGTAGTCCAGCGCGCTATAGCGTCTCCGAGTCTGGCGTTCGGCGTGTATCTCGGCGATATGCAAATCGGATTCGCCAGAGTCGTAACAGATTTTGCAACATTATATTATTTATGCGATGTTGTTATTGAAAACGCCTACCGAAGGCGCGGATTGGGGAAAGCGCTGGTACGCTTTATTGTGGAGCGGGAAGACATTAAAAACCTTTTGGGACTGCTGCATACAAATGATGCGCATGGCCTGTATGAGCAATACGGATTTGCGAAAGATCCTGATAAAGCCATGATTAAAGCCAGACCCGGTTAAATAATTGTGCAGGGTTGCGTTAAACTCGCCCTTTGTGGTATAATTTTTCCATATCGACTTGCATCATTTGAAAGAAGGTGTTCAACTTGCGTAAAAAGATCATATCGCTCTTAGCCGCGGCCGCGATGATAGCCGTTCTCGCCGCTTGCGGAGTTGGGGCGGCTGAAGAATTCCCGCAGCCTGCCGCTGATGTTATTGAAAGCACGGCGGCTAAATACGCATCAACAGAAGATGCGGTGCCAGCGTATGCGGGGAGTGAAGATTTGACTATCGAAGACGCTGTTATCGAAGACACGGCAATAGAAGCGGCGGCCATCGCGTTTGAGGCGTATTCGCGGATTTTAGACCAGTTGCAAGCCTCTTACAACATCGATTTCTTCACGGTTACCGACATAATCTCCAACGGTGAGGCAGGCACGTTTATCGTTGATGGCAACGTGAGCGTAACGGCGGACGGAAACACGGCCAATACATCCCTTACCATAGATCTGGGCGGGCTTATTGGTGACTTGCTTGGCGACATGTTTGACGGCGTTGTGGATCTTCACATGGTGACGGAGGGGTGTGAAGTCACATCTCTGCGCTTGTTAATCGGCGGATTTGAGATACCGTTAGAACTGCTTGCCCTCATGGGCGGTCTCCATCTGGGTGATATCCATGAGATGCTCGATTTTGACGAGGTTGCGGACAGGCTGCGCACTGTGGAACTGCCGGAGATAGACATAGACTCGATCCTGTCGGTCGAAATTGTGGAAGCGGATAACAAGATTACTATAAACATGACTGTCAACGGACAGGCAACACTGGATATCGGCCTCGGTTTGATTGAGGACTATATGCCTGACGGGGATTTCACCCTGGACGATATTCAGATGACCATCGTGACAGATTCCTGCGGAAATCCGCTGACGGTGACGATGACAATGGGCGTGGCCGCAGAATCGGGCGGCAAAACGATACAGGTGAACTTTGCATCTGAGTTCATTTTCAATACAGTTGCCGAAGGGGCCTTGCTGTAGGGCCGCTGTAATCCTCGTTCAAATTTTTTGTTTTCCCGGCGGAATAGCGAAAACCCGATCACGGGACGCGGAGGACTGCATCCACTACAGGGTCCTTGGGGGTCGTTTAAATGCAGCAACGGACACGCTAAGCATTCCGATGCACCAAAATACAGCAAAATTCAACAAAATATGACACATTGTGCTTTTTGTAGTTGAAGTATTTGCCAATATAGGTTATAATACAAAGACAGACGGAGTTCTTGCGAATTTTTTCTTATTATTTTAGGTGGAGGTTTTAGCAATGAAAATGAAGTATAAACGTTTGATATCCTTGATCTTAATTATCGTCATGATTATAGGGGCCGCACCCGTTTTAGCGGCTCAGGCTTTCATTGGCTGGGATGCTACGAACAGAGAATCAAATATGGCAGGATTCTTTACCCCCAGCGCCGCGCGGGATCCCAGAGCCTATTTCACCAGGGCTGAAGTGGCCGAGCTCGTAGTTCTTATGGTTGAGCGGGCACTCGGCGAACCATTGCCTATCCCGACTGTCAACCCGTTCAGCGACACGAATGACATCAACGTACTCAAAGCGTCATACTACGGAATTGTTCTAGGTGTGGGTGATGGTCTGTTCGCCCCCACCCGCGAAGTGCAGCGCCAGGATTTTTGCACAATGATAATAAGAGGCATCCGGAGTATGGAGCGAGACCTTAACAGGACGCTTCTTGAGCAACCTGCCGCATCGACGCTGCCGTTCCGGGATGCGAACATGGTTCAAGATCACGCTCTTGAGCCTGTCAGACTCGCACTTTCCAACGGAATAATGGTAGGCGACGGCACAGGCAACGACCCCGGCAATTTCAATCCCCGGCGGTCAATCTCGGCACAAGAGTGCGCGCTTGTCATCCGCCGCGTATCCGATATGATCGAAGTTGTTCTCGCACGTGGGGCTCCAGTGGCAACGCTGCTTGATATGGCTTACCGCCGTGTAAATATTGGTTTTGCTTACGGTGATGCAGCCACAGGCGTGACCCGCAATTTGCAGTTGCCGACGACAAGCACAGGTAACGCGACTGTCAGCTGGCAAAGCAATAACCCGTCTGTGATAAGCCCAGCCGGCATTGTCAATCTAGCCGGTGGCGCGCAGAACGTCACACTCACGGCGACAATCAGCATTGGCACACAGACGCGCACGAAAGCATTCCCGTTGCGGACATCTATGTTATCAGGGAATCAACTGTTGATGCAAAATGCATTTGATACACTGGACATCATCTACTTAAACGCAGATGACAACGCTGACTCCGTAACAGGGCGGATTGCTTTACCCACCACGGTTATGGGTCTGCCTGTTACCTGGGTCAGTAATAACCCCACCGTTGTTACAAACACAGGTCTCGTAACCATCCCGCCCAATGCGGAGGTGCGTACGGCGACTTTAACAGCCACGATCAACAACGCGGGGCAGACACGTACGAAGACATTTACATTAAGGGTTGTAAATCCGGCATTCGTCACACGGACGGCAACTCTGCACGGAGTTGGCATCGGGATGACTCCGGTGCAAGTCGCACAGATACTGGGCACGCCCACGAGGACTATCGCTGCATCCGCTACAGAGAGTTGGCAGCTTTATCACACAAATTTCAGCAATTTTATAGCAGTCGCAATTGTCGGCAACAGAGTCGTCGCGGTATACTCAATGGCACCCAACGTGATGAATAATCTGCGGAACGACCTCAATGCGCCTATCACGCTGGCGCAGGCTAACGCCATACCCGGGGTGACAGCGGTCGCGTATAATGACGGCGGTGCGACATACGCCGTTATGATCTCCGACACGGCCTCTCCGCTGATTGCCGGCCGCGCCCTTCTTGCTGAAGGGCAGGAGCAGTTGATGCTTTCACTTGTAAACGCTTTCCGCGTGCGCAACAACCTCGCCGTGCTTGAATGGTCGCCGGAGCTTGGCACAGCATCCAGGACGCACAGCACTGAAGTGGCCGTCAGCACACCGACGCAAACCATTGCACAGCGCGCGGCGACGGCAGGATATCCCGGCAACAGATTTGTCGGCGGCAACGTCCTGACCGGCAATAACGACGCATTCGACTTCTTCAGCCAGATGGTGGCTTCCCCAACAATGCGGACTGAGATACTCAACGTCACAGCCACAGTTCTCGGCACCGGATTCCAGGGCGGAGTCACGATCCCTGGTCGCCCCAGCGGCGCGATGACATACATGCTGGGCATCGGTGCGGCATACGCCGGCAGACTCTCTGTAGATTTCGACGGCAGACGTATTGCAGATTCCTCCCCAAGCCTACTTCCGCCAACGCTTGTCATGGGCGCCGGTGAAATGATATCTCTCACTGCGGCAACTGACTTATCCGGAACTAATATCACGTGGCAGGTTATAGACGGTTTTGCGACAATAAATTTAACACCGAATACGTCAGGAACAGTAGCCACCATAACCGCCGGAGGTGTCCAGGGTACCGCCACAATCACGGCTACAGTACAGACAGGGACGTTAACCAACATCACACACACATTTAGAATAGAGGTAGTCTCGCTGGCGGTGACTATGAATAATCAGACGCCTCCGATGGCATTTGTACCACCCGCCGGTTCAGCGGCCACATCCGCGACGGTAACTCCGGGATTTGGTATGACTACGTCGCCAATGTCGTGGAGCTGGGTCTCCGCTAATCCGGCAGTGGTGAATGTGGCAGGTTCGCCAACCATGGCCAACTGGACATCTACTGCGACGCTGGCGTCCCCTGTTGGCGCGGCTATGGGCACAACCGCAGCAATACATGTTACCGCCAGCTGGGACACAGCAACCCACCTAGGCTCCGCCACCAGTTTGCTGACCGTAACGATCGGCTATATTCCTACTGCGTAAACAAGCATACCCTGAAATAATCCTGCTAAAGCAGAATAAATCCCTCTTAGCGGGATTCGGCAAAATTATCGGCTCCCCGTGCTATATGATTAGCACGGGGAGTTTTACATATGAAAAAAATCAAAAACGCAACTGGCGACATCTGGATCCACTCTGGCGGATTTTGCTTCCATTCCGGCAATTTGCCGCCGGATTATGACTGGCAATCAGGGGATTTTCACACGCAGAGTCTGCCGTGGCCCGCATATCCGGCAAACAGCGCAAATCCAATCTCCGGCGAGCTAAACGGCCGTTCCATCTATGTGCTGGACGATACGCCGCTTTTTTTCGGTGAGACGGATGGGATTGCAGAGGTGTTCGGCATACGTGAACTCAACGTCTCTGGTGGAACACTCTGCGCCCGGTCTGTCCGTGCAAAATCTGGGCTGTTTATCGCCCCTGGCTGCACTGTGCGGGTGGGTTGCGAAATAAGCTCCGGCGGAATTATCGAATGTTACGGCGGTGATATATCGGCGGCGTCAATAGATGCGCGGCAGATACGCTTCGACAGTGCAGGCGGGCCGCTATGTGTGTCAATACAGAGCAGTGTAGTGACGGAGCGGTATGAGCAACACGGCGGCAACGTCACGATCGGCGGCGGACTTTTCAGCGGGGCTGACTCTGCCGCCGTCATATCAGTGAACGGCGACTATGCTTATCACAACCCGGCAGCACTGTCGGTAAACGGGGATATAATAAGCGCCGGGGGGATTATGATAGGCAAGCCGGGGCAGAACACCCGCGTCACTGTTCTGGGCAACATGCGTGCCGAGCGGGTGATATCTATCTCCGGCGGGAAGACATTCATACGCGGCATGATCGAATCTCGCACTGGCGACATAAACGTAATCGGCGGAATTGTAAACGCTGGGTCACTTAACGCCGCAGGTGAACTCGCTATCGGCACGGCGGAAGATTTTTACGGCTTGAACAGCAGGATAACGGTGTTCATCGCCGACAAACTGCACACAAAAAGCCCCGTCCGAATCTCCGGCGGGGCCGTCTACGACGGCGGCAATATTGCGTAGGAGGCTTAGGACGGGGGTACATCCCGTATAACATGCGTTATTTTCGTAGGGGACGATGGCAATCGTACTGCTGAACCGCGGGACGTCGAGTACGCCGTCCCCTGCAATATACAATTGCGTGTTTTTAATTAACAAATTGTTAAAACGTTTGACTTAATGAGCGAGCTATGTTATTATGTGCTTTGTGTCCGAAATACAGGACACAAAATGCAAAACCTTTAAAAATGAAATGGAGAAATAACATGAAAAAGAAGATTTTAGCCCTTTTAATCGCCGTTATGCTTCTGTTGCCGTTGTTGGCGGCCTGCGGCAACGGGGACAACGACACAGACTCCGGCAGAAATAACGACGCTGCAGACACTACCCAAAACAATGAAGCCGGCAACAATGCTGCGGATGCTACCCTTTCCGGCACTTTTGTTCTGGAAGATGACCCGGTATTTTCGATTATATTCAGTGGAAACTCATTCCGTATGCCGTTTCCTTATGCCGAAATGGGTATACCGGAACTGGACGGCAACTTTTACTTCAGCGGTACTTTTGAAGTAAATGATCGCGCCCGCACAATCAGCCTCAATTTCGATGAAGACGCCATTATAGACAGCATAACGGATATGGTATGGGTCATGCTTGAAATGGATCCGGAGATGCAGGAGATTTTAAACGATCCGGAAATGGAAGAGTTTCTTGACATGATCCTTGATATTACGATTGACTCTATGATACCTATGATAATGGACGAGATTTTAGATGAGCTGGCCGGTCTTGAGTTAACTTTTGAAGACGGCTTTGAAAGACTCTACACAGATGAAGGCGATGCTTTTATCCGCCAATAAGCAACTATCTGACTGAAAATTAATTTAAAGAACGCCTACCGGTATTTTCTCCCGGCAGGCGTTCTTTTGCAATCAATACCACCGATTTATGCCGGTGGTATTGATTTTTCATCCTCCAACAACCCCAACACCTCGGCACAGAGTTCTTCCGCTATCTCTGCGTCTGCGCTTTCCGCCCGTATGCGGATAGCGTTTTTTGTCCGCAGCGGCGATATCAACACCGTGCCGGATTGCACGCCGAATCTTATGCCGTCGGAAAACTCCGCGCCCAGTTCGCAGGCGGTTTTTGCCAACTCACCCATAACCTCAGCCCTGGCACGGTTGAGGGTAATCTCCCGTTCGATTCTTGCAAATTTAGGCACTTTCCGCTCCACCAGGTCTGTGAGGGTGATGCCATCTTTTTTCATCCGCGCACAGATCAATGCCGCGGCAAAAACTCCGTCACGCAACGGGCGCAGATCTCCATAGAGCACCTCTGCCGCATCTCCGTCTCGCCCCAGCCGATAGATTTCCGCGTGATACGGCTCGGAGAGCGTTTCAATCGCCATCGGGGCATCGAATGGGACGGCGAGTCTGCTTCTGCCGTGTTCGAGCTCAATTGTGCAAATTAATGCCAGCATCTGCGCCGGGGTGAATTGCTGCCCGTCTTCGCCTTCGGCATATAGCTCAGTGCCGTCATCTCCGACCGCGAACCGGGGTATACCTGTCGATTCCTCCGTGACAGTACAACCGAGAAACGTCAACGCCTTTTCAAGCGCCTTGTTTTGTGGCTCCCCGCCTGTAACGGACACCGCAAGTCCTAAGGCATCTCCCTCGTGCGAAAACGCGTATTTCATCGCGGCGGCGGCATAGATTTCAGCAACGCCGCGCAAATCTTCCGCGCGGCCTGTCTTGCCTGTGTACGGCAAATCATCCTTGTCGGCGATTGACGACAATTCTCGCTCCAGCACGTGGGGCAAGGCTCCGCCGGCTTTGCCGAAGAATGTGAGGTCTATTTCCGCAAGCCTCTGACTCACGCAGATTGTCAACGGCAGGTCCATGCGCTCTCCAACGAATGACGCACAGGATGGCAAGCCGGAATCGAACCTCAGCAGTTCCGCGCCCCCGGCGCAGACGCCGCAGCCGATTGCCTCGGCGGCGATTCTGGCCTCTTCTCCATCAGAATGTCCGAGGCCGACCCTGCCGAAACTCGCGGCGGCCCGGCCCAGCTTCAGGCAAATCTCGGCGGTCAATTCCGTGCCGAGGCCGCCTGAAATAACGCCCCGCGCGGTGAACGACACCCCGGCCTTTATATGCCCGTGGGTTATACTGCTTCTCACAGTCTTCCCTGCCGGAATCTGCCTCTCTGGCCAGATTTTGACGGCTTCGGCAATCACCGCCTGTTCGCCGACGACTGTTCCCTCGCCGATCACCGCGCCCTCAAACACGGCGGCGGATTTGCCTATAGCGGCCCCTTTGCATATCACCGCGCCATCAATCACCGCACCGTCCGAAATCGACGCACCATTAACAACGGAATCCCTGACAACACCGGCAATGTCAGAGCCTTCGCCAATCACGGCGCGGGGGCCGATTTCAGCGCCCCGCCGCAGTGTAACGCCGCGTCCTATATATATAGGCGGCATTATCGTCACGCCATCCGGCATAGGTGACGCGCTGTATACGCCGGGCCTGATTTCCGACACGCGAATATCAGCTTTTACCCGCCCCTCCAGCATGTCAACGGCGCACCTGCGATAGGCTTCAGAGCTGCCGATATCGCACCAGTAACCTTTCTGCGCCATGCCGTAAAGTCCGCGGTTTTCGGCAAGTATGTCAGGGAAAAACTCTTTGCCGAAATCATATTTTCTGCCGGGCGGGACTTTACTTTTAAACAGCGCGGGGGAGAGAATGTATATTCCTGTATTTATCGTGTTTGTCACAACGCCTTCCCACGGCGGCTTTTCTATGAACCCGGCAATCCGCCCATCCTCCCGCGTGACAACAAGACCGTATTCCAGCGGCTCCGGGTGCTCATACAGCGCGATTGTCGCTTCGGACATTTTTGCTTTGTGGAAAGTCATCAGGTCTCTCAGGTCGAAGTCGCATACGCAGTCGCCGGAGATTACGAGGAAGTCATCGTCCCCGATAAATTCAGCGCAGGCTCGCACGCTGCCGGCAGTTCCCAGCGCCTCACGCTCAATACTCGTGTGGAGTTTAATCCCGCACCTGTCGGAAATGTAGCTTATTATCGACTCCGGCATAAATTTAAGCGTCAGGCACGCTTCGGTAACACCATTTTTCTCCAGAAGCTGTAAGATATATTCCAGCGCCGGGGCGTCTAACAGGCGCGCCATTGGCTTCGGTTCATTCATGCTGACAGGCCGCAGCCGCGTACCTTCTCCTCCGGCCATGATAACTGCTTTCACGACATCAACCCCCGTTTTAATAGTAAAGCACTACGTTCCCGCCCTTTGCGGGCGGGAACGCAAAACATACTATAATTATTGGTCGATATCGTGAAATTTATTCGCTATGTGGAGGGTTAAAGCCTTCGTTTGTTTTTATATGGCGGGGCGTCGTCTCCGACCGCCCGCGGACGACCGGGACGGCCGCCCCTACATAGGCGTATATTCCATACCAAAGGCCTCTGCCACTTCGCGGCAAACTAGCTTTCCGTTGTAGGTATTTACCCCAAGCTTCAGGCCGGGGTCTGTTTCGATAGCTTTCTCCAGTCCCATGTCGGCAATCTTTATGCCATAGCCTAACGTCGCGTTGGTCAGGGCAAATGTGGACGTCTGACTCACCGCGCCCGGCATGTTGGCCACGCAGTAGTGTATAACGCCGTCCACAACAAACGTCGGGTCGTTGTGATAGGTGATCCTTGTCGTCTCGCAGCAGCCGCCCTGATCGACAGCCACATCCACGATTACCGAGCCTGGTTTCATTTTTTTAAGGTACTCTTTCTTAATCAGCTTCGGGGCTTTCGCGCCGGGTATCAGCACCGCGCCGATTACAAGATCGGCTTTCATAACAGCCGCTTCCACCGCGGCGGGGGTTGAATACACGGTTTGAATGCTGTTACCGAACACATCGTCCAGATAGTAAAGGCGGTCTATATTGTTGTCCATTATCGTCACATTCGCACCAAGGCCGATGGCCATTTTCATCGCCGACACGCCAACCACGCCGCCGCCGATTATCACGCATTCTGCATTTTTCACGCCAACGGCACCGCCAAGCAGTACTCCACTGCCGCCCATCGGCTTTTCCAGACAGCGCGCACCGACTTGTATGCTGAGTTTTCCGGCTATCTCACTCATTGGCCGCAGAAGGGGCAATCCGCCCGACGCGTCCCGAATGGTTTCGTACGCGACCGCTTTCGCGCGGCGTTCAAGCAGCGCTTCTATCAATGATCTTTCCGCCGCGAGGTGGAGATAGGCGTAAAGAATCTGGTTCTCCCGGATTAGCGGGAACTCTTCTTCCAGTGGCTCTTTCACCTTGACAATCATGTCACAGGTATCCCATATTTCTTTGGCAGTGGCTATAATTTTCGCCCCTGCCGCGGCGTATTCCTCATCCGTCAGGGAAGATCCCAAACCCGCCCCGGCTTGCACAAAAACCTCATGCCCGCGGTTAATATAATCCTTAACATTGCTCGGCGTCAGGCCGACGCGGTATTCGTTCTGTTTGATTTCTGTAACTGTGCCTACTTTCACTTATATACCCCTTTCTTTTGGTGATGTGTTATTTTACGATATTTTCAAAAAAAAGGGAAGTGTAAATTTAAAAAAATTTTACTTCTTCCCTTTCGTGTACTAAAGCGCGCCCCTGAACGGCTGATTCCGTAGGGGCGCACTTTGCGCGTGCTAAATTTTAATTCTCAATTTTCAACTGCCAATTCAAATTTATACCCCACGCCCCATACTGTCTTCAGTGACCATTTATCGCTCACATTCTCCAGCTTTTCGCGCAGGCGTTTTATATGTACGTCCACCGTGCGAGAGTCGCCGAAGTAGTCGAATCCCCAGACTTCATCCAGCAGCTGGTTGCGGGTGTATACTCTGTTCGGTGAGGATGCGAGGTGGAACAGCAGCTCCATCTCTTTCGGCGGGGCTTCTACCCTTTTGTCGTTCACGTACAACTCAAACGAATCCATATCGATCACCAGTTTGTCGAATACCAGCTTCCTGTCTCGGTCGTTGGAATCGCCGTCCACGCGGCGCATTACGGCGCGGACTCGGGCCAGGAGTTCCCCAACCTCGAACGGTTTTGTCAGATAATCATCCGCCCCGGCGTCCAGGCCCATGACCTTGTCTGCAGTTTCACCCTTGGCGGTCAGCATGATTACCGGGACTTTCGATTGCGCCCGAATCTCCCGCAATACGCCCCAGCCATCTAAAATAGGCAACATTATATCCAGCAGGACGAGATCCGGCGATATATTCTCAAACTCCGTCAGGCCGACAGCCCCGTTACCGGCAATAAAAACGGTGAACCCAGCCTTCTCCATATACAGCCGCAAAAGCTCTGCAATATTGTTGTCGTCTTCTATAATCAACGCTTTTTTTGACATGTTGGTCACCTCTTTTTTTGTGTGGGACAAAACACCCAACCCTGCGGAGTCACCCTCTTTAGTAAAGAGGGTGGAGAACGCGCAACGCCAAACCTTGCCCTCTTTAGTAAAGAGGGTGCCGACCGCAGTCGGCGGGTGCTTTGTCTGTTGGCTTGTGGCAATCATACCACGGGGCGCCGGGGACGACGCCCCCTACATTGGCCGTTCGTAGGCGAAATGGCGGACAAATACATCAGCGGACGCGCAGTGCGCGCCCCTACGATTTTATCTGCCGTATATCCTCGCCTCGGAACTCACGCACCGTGTATTCGCCTTCCAGTCGGGATACTATCTGTTCCGTGTAGTTGTTCCGCAGTTCTTCTTGGCTCATGTTTGTGCTTATTATCGTCTTCTTGCCCGTTATCAGGCGGGTATTTACAATCTCGTACAGCACGCTTTTGGTGAACGCCGTGACAAGCTCCGTGCCTAAATCGTCGATAATCAGCAGGTCGCATTCTAGCATTCTTTTTGTCTCACGCCTGGCCTCCTGCCGATCCTCTTCTTCTCTTGAAAACTTCGCGTCCTCAAACTTGGCGAAAATCGCCCCCGCCGTGTCGTATACTACAGAGAATCCGGATTCCGCGACTACTCTGGCGATACATGCAGACAGGAATGTTTTGCCCAATCCCGGCGCGCCGGTAAAGAACAGATTATCCGCCCTTGCCCCGAACTTATACGCGTACTGCCTGCAAGTCTCAAAAATAATCCCCATCGCCCGCCGTGGGGACACGCCGTTCGCGTTCGGCTCGTCGCTGTAGTAATCGAGCCGGAATGTCTCGAACGTCTCCGCTCCTAGCTTTAGCAGGTTGCTCAAATCCAGGCTCTGTTCCTGCCTGTACAACGCTATCAGGCACTCGCATGGCTCGGTTGCGTTGATAAACCCGGTATCGCGGCAGCTTATGCATAGCGGGTCGTCGTTCAGATACCCGTCGGCAAATCCGGCTTTAACTATTTCGCGGTGCCGCTGTTGCTGCAAGTCCAGATTCTTCTCGCGGATTTGCCCACCCCGCCCGGCGGCGTCCTTATCCAGGGCGGCGGCCAGAAGCTCCGCCATTGTGCCGCGCAATTGGGCATCCAGCTCCCGCACGCTCGGGGCTCTCGCGTATACCTCCAGCTGTCGTCTAGCAAACTGTTCTTCATGATTATGGCGTCGGGATTCCAACACGCCGCGGGCGCGGGCTAATAGTTTTCCGTCGTATGTCATATGTGACCTCCGATGGGACATCCCACTTCCTCCTTCATGCGCGAAGGGGGAAGTGGGCGTCCTAATCCTCTTGCAGTTTTTTCAGATAGCTCTCCATCCGTTCCACCTCGCTCATATCCAGTTCGTTGAACTTCTGCGGATTTTCGCTCGTTTTCGGTTTCTGATTCTTCGCAGCTCTGGTGTCTTTCTTTAGAATATCTTCCGGCGTGTAGAGTTTCTTTTCGTGCCAGTTTTTTATTATCGAGTCTATATATGCCCAGCTGAGTTTGCCTGTTTTCAGCACCGTCCTGTCATAGGCAATTTCAATTGCATCACTTTTAAAGCCCATTCCTATCCACTCGTCAACATAGCGTTTTTCAGAGCTTGCGAGATCCCTATCGCGAATCTTCAGCGCCGACCTGATTTTACCCCTGGCGGATTTCCTTTCTTCCAGCGATTTTAAATACGCATCCGCTTTATCAAGGGAGAAAATTTCTTCCCGGTGCCATGTGTAGGCGGCTTTTTCTATGTACCGCATTCCTGGCGGGCGGCTTGCGCCTTTTTTGCGGCTCTCTGACATACAATGCGTCATCAACAGCAGGATAACCTCCGGCGGCAAACCCAGGTTGTCATATATTCCGAACAGGCGCGTCAGATCATCCGGGGATAGAATTTTGCCCAAACTGCGCTGAGCTTCCTCCACCAAAACGGAGAAGTCAGAGCTGTTCTCCAGCTCGTGCTTTATCTCCTCGGTCGAATACACCCGCGGCGCTTCATCCGGCGGCAGATTGTCAATATCTGCGCCGATTTCGCCGCACTCAATAAGCCGCAAACGGGAGAGCGTCGCCATCGCCGTCCTGACAGCGCCCGGAGATTGCCCTATCGCGCGGCTTGCCTCCTCGGATGAGCTTTGTCCCCCGGTCCTCAATATGTACAGATACAGCAGGGCCGCGTCCCCGTCCCCGTCCCGTATCAGCTTGTCCACAGTCTGCCCCGAAAGCGTAATGACTTCCGCCCCGGGCAGCTTAAATCTCATATCAGCCATAGGAGTATTATACCAGAAATGATGGCGATGGGCAAGTGCGGGTTTGAAGAAGATTGCCGCTCCCTACGGGGGGCGCACCATCCTTAGGGGCAGCTCATTGGCCGTCCGCGGCGAGGAACATCCCCCTTCCCCCTTCGTGCGTGAAGAGGGAAGGGGGATGTTCCTTATCGCACATGCGGCAACCACACCCCACACACACCAAAACGGGCGCACCCAAACAGTGCGCCCGCTTCAAATCTCACGCAAACTCCGTCAATCCGCTGCGTTGAAGGTTATCTCCAGCTCCAGAACCTCGCCATCACGCCAGATTGTTATGTCTGCCGTGTCTCCCGCACGGTGGCGGCGCGTGCGCATTATAAGCTCCTGGTGAGTCATCACGCGATAGTTTTCTAAATGGGTAACTATATCACCCGCTTGAATCCCTGCGGCTTCGGCGGCGGAGCCGGGAGTGACCGACTCAATGTACGCGCCGCGCTCCCAACCGCGATACGCAGCCACAGCACTTGTAACCGTGCTAACGTAAACACCCATGCGTGCCCTGGGGATAAAGCCGTGCTCAATAAGCTCGGAGGCTATCGCTATCGCGTCGTTAATCGGGATGGCAAAGCCTATCCCCTCAACGGAGGCCAATCTATCGGCGGCCAGCTTTGCCGTTACAATGCCTATCACCTCGCCGCTGATATTATACACCGGCCCGCCGGAATTGCCGGGGTTGACGGCGGCACTTAACTGAAACGTGTTGATGGTCCTGTCCTCAACCGTGACAACCCGCTCTAACGCTGAGACTATGCCGTCAGTCATTGTATAAGTGAGATCCCCGAACGGATTGCCAACGGCGTACACGCGCTGGCCGACGCGGAGTTCATCACTGTCGCCTATCACGACCGGCATAAGTCCGCCGGCTTCTATTTTGATGACCGCGACATCGCTTTGCGCGTCATGGCCGATGACCCGCGCCTCATAGGCTGAACCGTTGAACAAATAAACCGTGATCGGCTGATCCGCCAAATAGGCGGGTTCTATCACGTGATAGTTGGTCAGAATATACCCGTCTGCGGAGACGATGAATCCCGACCCGGACGCGCGGCCCGGCTGCGTCAAATCGAATCTGCCGCCGCTCCCGGCACGAATCGCCACCACTTGCTGGATTGCAACATCGTAAATATCGGCGGCAGACATGGTGTAAGGTGGCAGAGGCAAAAACATTCCGCTGTCGGGCGTTGTGCCCGGCGTCATGCCCGCCGGTTCAGTCCGCGGCCCAGGTTCCGCGCCAAGCACGACCTGGTTAACGGTGGGGAAATCCCCGCTTCTGATCCGAAACTCAATGGCTCCGTAAGCGGCGGCGATGCTTATAGCAGCGCACGCAGCAATCAAGCCCACGGCCCGCCAGAACCTTTTAGGCTTAGGCTCTGGCTTTGTTTGTTCTTTGCGATATTCGCCTCTGACAATCCCGGGTGAGTACATGCTCTCCTGCACCGCTTCTGAGTACGCCGGTTCACGCCACATATCGCGTAGCGGTTCAATTACGACCGGGGCGGTTTCCGTTGCGGCGGTTTGGGCAATGTATCCCGACGCAAGCTCCACCGCGATTTCCGCGACATACTCCGGCAAGGGTTCCGGAATCGGCTCAATGGTTTCCGTGATGGTCTCGGTCGGCGGCCCGCTCCGTTGCATGATTAAATAGATATCCGGCGCATCGTAACGTTCCGCAGGCGCGCCGGGTCTGAGTTGGTTGTCACTGTGCTGCATAGTCAAACCTCCAGATTGTGTCTGTTTATATTTAATATAATAGCCTGATTTTATTACGAATGCATGAATAAAGTGAAAAAATTTTTGTTGACAAAAATAAAAACCACCGTCATGGTGGCGGCCTTACAGGGGCGGATGGCAATCCGCCCGTTTGTCAATCTGTATCCGGGACGATTGCCATCGTCCCCTACGAATAACAATTACATATGCCCTTGGCTATCTGCGTACCGCAGACGGCGGGTGTTTGTTATTGGTTTTCTATTTCATTTTCTATGGAGCGCAATATATCGCTTGCCCTAACTTCTAATGCTTGGCTAATTCTATAAAATGTTTCAAGTGTAGGTTTGCGTTCACCCCTCTCTATTGCGCTTAGGTGTGTACGCCCTATATCAGCAAGGCCACTCAAAACTTCTTGTGATACGCCTTTCTTTTCCCTATATTGTTGTATAATTTTACCTACTATTACAGCGTCTAGCATATTATTTACCCCTCTTCAGTTTATTGTAAATGGGTAAATGATATGCATCGAACACATATGTTGACATCTATGGCTTTCCGTGATACAATCGCCCGTGCGTGCTGTTTTTGTGCTCGAAAATGAGGTGACAATATATGATTGACGAAAATATACCAGAAAATCTCTCAAACAGTGAAGAAGTCAATTTCAAAACTTTATATTTCGGCCTTTTTAACGGCATCAGCCTAATTATTGAAAATACTTTTACATACGAACAGTCTATCGATGCCCTGAAACAGCTGCAAAGAAAAGCAAAAGATTATTATATAGAGTTTGATGGGTAAGCTAAACAGCAGCTGCACAGCCAAGCTTGACGAAATTGCGGGATAAAAGGGAAAGCGGTTACACTCAAAAGTGTAACCGCTTTCCCTTGCAAGGCTTTTGAAAATCTGGTGGAGACTACTGGACTCGAACCAACGACCTCCTGCGTGTGAAGCAGGCGCTCTAACCAGCTGAGCTAAGCCTCCAAAAACGCGTGAAATGCAAATTATGAATGCTGAACCATTAATTTTGAATACATTCATAATTTAACATTCAACATTCATAATTTAGAATAAAAGATGGTGACCCGTACGAGATTCGAACTCGTGTTGCCGCCGTGAAAGGGCGGAGTCTTAACCGCTTGACCAACGGGCCTTGTCGCCGCTTCGCGGCGAGAGCTGAGTGTTAAGAGTTAAAATGATTTTATATTTTAAGCTCCTATATCTCATATCTAGCGTTCGCAGAGCGAACGCGCTGGTAGCGGCAGCAGGATTTGAACCAGCGACCCTCCGGGTATGAACCGAATGCTCTAGCCAACTGAGCTATGCCGCCACATTACTATGGCCTAAAAAAATTATATGAGCGTGGATCATTATACTTTATGTTTTGCCTGTTGTCAACACGTTTTTTTCGTGTATAATATATATCTGATGAAATTGCGGGAGGTTCTATGGATATTGTAGTATTATGCGGGGGGCTGAGTGCGGAGCGCGACGTCTCTATAGCCAGCGGCACAATGGCTGCCGCCGCGTTGAGGCGGCGCGGTCACAGCGTCTCGCTTGTCGACTTATTTTTCGGGCATGAAGTAAAAGAATTGCCGGCAGGCGTCAGTGAAAGCGCCCCGGATCTTGAAAATTTGCGGAAACAAAAATCCGGGCCCGGTCGAATCGCGGATAATATCCCGGAAATATGCAACGCTTGCGATATCGTGTTCATCGCCTTACACGGGGAGGATGGCGAAGACGGTAAGATTCAGTCCTTGCTTGACCTCATCGGCGTAAAATACACCGGGACAGGCGCGTTAGGCAGTGCAATCGCGATGGACAAAGACATAACAAAACAGCTGTTTTTGCAAAACGGGATAAAGACCCCTCGGCGATATTCGGAGGAAAACGCGGAATTCCCATGCGTCGTCAAGCCGAACGCCAGAGGTTCATCGGTCGGCGTATCTATCGTGACGGCAGAACACGAATACCCGGCGGCGCTCGCCGAAGCCGCAAAATACGGCGGCGTGATTGTGGAGCAATACATACAGGGCCGTGAACTCACAGTCGGCATACTATCCGGGCGCGCTATGCCAGTGGTAGAGATTATCCCCAAAACCGGGTTCTACGACTACAAGAATAAATACCAAAGCGGCATGACCGACAAGGTCTGTCCGGCAGAGATTTCTGAGGAACTTGCGACGAAGCTTCAGCGTGAAGCGGAGCGTGTCTTTGAGGTGCTAAAATTCGACGTGTATGGGCGCATAGATTTTATCGCAGACGACGATGGTGAGGTTTGGTGTCTTGAGGGTAATACTCTACCGGGATTCACCCCGCTGAGTCTTGTTCCCAAAGCGGCGGAGACGGCGGGAATGTCATACGACGACTTGTGCGAGACGATTGTATATGAATCGCTGAAAAAGTACGGAGAAACGCCATGAAACATCTGACGCCGCAAATAATTGCCGACATCACGGGTGGGGAGTATATCGGCCGCGATGAGGATCTCAATATCCGCGTTCAGGGGGCCGCTCGCGATAATCGTGAGGTCATGCCAGGCAATCTCTTCATCTGCATACCCGGTACACGTGTGGATGGGCATTCATTCGCCCAGAGCGCGTTTGAGGCGGGCGCGGCGTGTTGCCTTGCCGAACGCACTCTCACCGACGTGACAGGGCCATATGTGAGAGTCAAATCCACGCTGGAAGCGGTTAAAACCCTCGGCGGATACTACAGGAGCCTGTCTGATATCCCGATCATAGGTATAACCGGCAGCGTGGGCAAGACCACGACGAAAGAGTTGGTCGCTGCTGTCTTGGGTGCGCGGTTCAGCGTGCTGAAAACGCCTGAAAACCTGAATAACGAACTCGGCGTGCCGCTGACGCTTCTGTCGCTTACAGATCAGCACGAGGCGGCGGTCATTGAAATGGGTATCAGCGATTTCGGCGAGATGAGCGTGCTGGCAGAGATGGTGCGGCCCGATATACTGGTTATGACGACAATCGGCCATGCGCACCTGGACGCACTGGGCGATTTGGACGGCGTGCTGAAAGCTAAAACAGAGGTGTTTCTGTACATGCGGGCCAGCGGCATAGGCATTTTAAACGGCGACGATGAATTTTTGCGTAAATACGACCCCGGATTGCGCAAAATAACATTCGGGCTGGGGCACGGCAATGATTTCCGCTCCGAAAATATCCGCGCTGACGGCATTGCCTCGGTATCATGTGATATTGTGAGCGATAAAGGCCGGTTCTGGGTGACGATACCTGCTTTCGGGGAGCATTTGGCAATGATGGCACTGCCGGCCGCCGCTGCAGGCAGGTTGCTGGGTCTGTCAGACGAGGAGATTATCCGCGGGCTTAACGCTTACATTCCGGTAGGCGGCAGATCCAATGTGAAGGAAACGGGACATATAACGCTGATTGACGACTGCTATAACGCAAGCCCCGCATCCGTGAAGGCAGCGTTAAAATCACTGGCCGGACTCACAGGGCGCCGAGTTGCGATTTTGGGCGATATGCTGGAGCTGGGAGATCACGCGGATGACCTGCATCGTGAAATAGGTGAGGCGGCTTATCGGCATTCGCTGGATTCTCTGATCTGTTGCGGAGATAAGGCACGGCTGGTGTACGACGGTTTCGTAACATCCGGCGGAACCAGCGCGCGGTATTTCAAGACAAAGGCGGAACTTATCGCGGAGTTGCCGGAATTGATAGAAAAAGACGACATAGTACTGGTCAAAGCCTCGCACAGCATGGGGTTTGGCGAGATCGTTGAGTATCTTGCGGCTATGATGATATAGGTATGTGAAAAGATGATTGCGTTCAACCGAATCAGGTTGAACGCAATCATCTTTGTCTTTTAGATACCTTTATTCAGCCGAATTTAGGACATCGCGCATATCGTACAGGCCGGGGTTGCGAACTCCGGCCATGAATTTTGCCGCCCGCAGCGCGCCGACGGCGAAAATGTCGCGTGAAAACGCCGTGTGTTTAAGCTCAATAACCTCATCATACCCGGCAAAAATAACCTCGTGCTCACCGACTATTGTACCGCCTCTCACGGCGGAAATCCCGATTTCATGGGACTGCCGCGCTTCCCGGCGGCTCTGGCGTTCGTGAATATATTCCGGTTCATACGGCAGAGCTTCCCGCGCGGCGTCGGCCAGCATAAGGGCGGTTCCGCTAGGTGCGTCAACTTTGCGGCGGTGATGACGCTCCGCAACCTCAACATCAAACGACAGACCAAGAACGGCGCAAGAGCGCTTTACGAGATCCGCGAGCAGGTTGATCCCAAGCGACATATTGCCGGAGCGGAACACAGGAAGCGTTTCGGCGGCCTTGTGAATCGCATGTAGGTCGTTGTCAGAGTATCCTGTGGTGCAGAGGACAAGCGGTATTTTCCTTTCGAGGCAGTAAGAGAGCAAATCCCCCAGAGCGGAGGGCGTCGAAAAATCCACCACAACATCAGCTGCGCCGCTAAACTCACGCGGGGCGGCGTATACGGGGAAGTTATACAGCTTCTGCGCGTCAACATCAAATCCGGCGGATATGGTGAGTTCCCGGTCGTTTAACGCAAGTTCCGCAACGGTTCGCCCCATGTGTCCGCTGGAACCTGATATGATTATCTTTAGCATGGTAATGATCCCTTTCTCTGTGTAAATGGAATACAATGGTACGCATGGCGCATCATCGATACAACTGTAGAAAATGCTTATTGTCGAGGCTATAACGTTGCCCATTCTTTACACTGTTCAATCATTTCGCCATTATTGCCGTGTTCCTTGTTATATGCAAAGCTGTTAAGTAAATCACATGGGAAATCTTCACATAACCCGCAGTGCGCTAGTCCTTTACTCTCACAGCAAATTTTTACATCACACTCACCCCAAAAGGGCTTGTCCATTGCAACACAACCCGGACAATCAACGCCGAAGGCTTCTTTGCATTTTAACGGTTCACAAACGGTACCACATCTTGATTTGACCATTTTAATCTATCTCCACTAGTACAAATTATTGCCGCGGTAAAACAAAAGCGGGACGCCGGGAGGGCGTCCCCTACAGCGTTAAATCAACCCCACTGCAGCCATTGCCTTCTTCAGCTTCTCCAGATTCTCCGGCGCGGGATCAACCAGCGGCAGACGCAGTTCTCCGACATCCATGCCCATCAGGTTCAGAGCGGCTTTTACCGGGATCGGGTTGACCTCTATAAACAGCTTACCGATGAGATCAAGATATTTTAGCTGCAATCCGGCGGCGGTTTTGAAGTCGCCCACCAGACAGGCGTTCGTCATCTCGGCGACGACGTTTGGGACAACATTCGCCAGCACAGAGATAACGCCTTTCGCGCCGATTGACATCATCGGGACAACGTCTTCGTCATTCCCGCTCCAGATATAAAACTCATCCCCGCAGGCGGCAATGGCGGAGGCAATCAGCGTGAAATTGCCAGAAGCCTCTTTCACACCGTTAATATTGGGGTGTTTTGCGAGTTCTTTGTATGTATCAACCTCAAACGACATGCCGGTTCGCGCGGGGACGTTATACAGGATAATCGGCGTATTCACCCTGTCTGCGATAAAAGCAAAGTGCTTGACAAGGCCACGCTGTGTTGTCTTGTTGTAATACGGTGTGGCCATCATAAGCGCGTCCACCCCTGATTTCTCCGCCTCCTGCGATAAGAACAGCGCTGCCATTGTATCGTTGCTGCCTGTACCGGCGATTACTTTAACACGGCCGTTCACATGCTTGACGCAGTAATCCACAGTCGCGCAATGCTCTTCTAAAGACTGGGTGGAAGCCTCTCCGGTAGTTCCGCAGATTGTAATGGCGGCGGTTCCGCCGGCTATTTGGAAATCAATCAGCTCGCCAAGTTTTTTGTAATCGACTTTCCCGCTACGAAAAGGCGTGACAATAGCGACTGATGAACCAGTAAAAACGGGGATTTTCATTGTTTGGAACATCCTTTCATTGTAATGCGCTGTAGGGGACGATGGCAATCGTCCCGCCGAATCACAGGCCTGACCCTGCAAAAAACGTGATCCCGTAAGGGCGATTATTAATCGCCCTTACATCCACCCCTCCGCACACAGCAATTCCGCCAGCAGA
This sequence comes from Oscillospiraceae bacterium, assembly GCA_009785525.1. Classification (GTDB taxonomy): domain Bacteria; phylum Bacillota; class Clostridia; order Oscillospirales; family Oscillospiraceae; genus WRMH01. The sequence goes on from WQWC01000002.1 coordinate 93,853, forward strand.
ACCGCGCCTCCGGCGGCCCCGCGTAAGGTGTTGTGGCTTAGAGATATGAACTTATAATCGTACTGCGTATCAGGCCGCAGACGGCCTATAGAGATGGCCATGCCGTTTTCCAGATTACGGTCAAGCTTAGTCTGCGGGCGATTCTCTTCTTCAAAGTAATGCAGGAATTGCTTCGGCGCGGACGGCAGATCAAGCTCCTGCGGCCTGCCTTTGAAATCGCGCCAGATTGACTTGATTTCATCCATACTTGGCGGATTCTCAAACGAAACGAACACGGCGCCCATATGCCCGTCAGACGCGGGAACGCGGATGCACTGCGTCGTAATCGCGGGCAGACTTGCGGGAACTATCTCGGAGGACGTGACTTCGCCCCAGATTTTCAGCGGTTCTTTTTCCGACTTCTCTTCTTCGCCGCCGATGTAGGGAATCACATTGTCAACCATCTCCGGCCAGGTATCGAATGTCTTCCCCGCCCCGGAAATCGCCTGATACGTACATACAAGGGCGCGGTTAAGTCCAAATCTATCACGTAGCGGATGAAGCGCGGGGACATAGCTTTGGATAGAACAGTTTGACTTAACGGCGATAAATCCGCGGCTAGTCCCCAGCCGTTTTCTCTGGGCTTCAATCACCGCGATATGATTGGGATTAACCTCCGGTATCACCATCGGTACATCCGCAGTCCACCGGTGGGCTGAATTGTTAGAAACGACGGGGCATTCAGCTTTGGCATATGCCTCTTCCAACGCCTTGATTTCTTCTTTTTTCATGTCAACGGCCGAAAAGACAAAATCCACGGAGTCGGCAATTGCTTTGATATCCATCTCGGCGGAGGTAACTATCAGATTTTTTGCGGATTCCGGCACCGGGGTTTCCATCATCCACCGGCCCGTGACAGATTCACCGTATGTCATCCCGGCAGAGCGTGAACTGGCGGCGACGGCCGTCAACTCAAACCACGGGTGTTTGTCAATCAACGAGACAAAACGCTGGCCGACCATTCCCGTGGCGCCGATTACGCCTACTTTGTACTTCTTCATTTTTTCAAGACCTCCGTACCCTATAATATTCAAAAAACAAGATTTAGACTCTATGCAAATTTTGATAAAGCAAATTCGCTAAAATCAAGCTTTGATTCCCCATTGTAACTGTATTTGTAACAAAAAAATATAAAAAGTTACAAAAAAATTAATCAGCAGGCTAGTCAACCGGCTGATTTTGTTATATAATGTTATCGTAAAAACACGGATAAACACGATAAACTACATTTCAAAAGCAGACAGCGCTCCAACCCTTCACGGGGCGGCAGTCTTATGGATATTATCCGAAAAGACCAGAGTCAACGCCCCGATTCAGCGCGAACCCTTCGGCGGTTTGCCCCTTTTACAGCGGGTTATAAGACTTATCGGAACCCTCGCCGCTGCTACTGATGATAGACCGCACCTCTGAGCTTTTATGGTATATCTAGCATTTTACTATGTCTGTGTTTGTTTGTCAAGTGGACATCCCCTATGGTCCATATCACGTCATAAGGAGTCAGCAAAAAAATGAACAAAACGATAAAACGGATAGTGTCTGCTATAATGGCGCTTTGTATAATCTTTGCCGCGGCGGTGTTTGGATCGCCGCAGATGGTGCATGACGCTCACGCGGCGAATCAGGCGGTGTTTACGCCGCCCGTTTCTACGATGCGGATAGGCCTGGCTTTCGGTACAAATGCGGTTGCATCGGCTAATCTGCAAAACGCCGATGGTATGGGCAGTGGATTTTACTTCGGTTTTTTCCATGACAGGGAGTTTGTCCCGATAGGCGCATATACAAATGCCACGGCGATATCGATGATGATGGACAGGAACATGACTTGGCACCCCGATTCAAGAGAGTATCGCGAAGGTACAGAAGGCTCTGTTGTCGTTGGAGTATTTCATATCCAGCTGGATATGCCGTTTGATACATATGCGGAAGCCAGGGCGGAGGCTAATTTGCGGACGCGGCAGAACGCGCGGTCATTTGTCAAATACTATAGGGGGCGGTTTTTCGTCTGCGTGGGCCAGTATACAACAAGGGACGCGGCAGAATCGGCACAGGCGGCGATGAATCTCACGGAAACAAGTCATATAACAGCAGGTTCGCAGCATACAATAACGGTTGTGGAAACCGGCACGAATAATATTCTGTTTGAATTCGACTACGGCGCGACTCGCCATCTTGGCGTGATGCCGAGGTCACAACGGGGTGTGAATCCTGAAACATGGTTCAGGGGGAATCGGTATCACGGCGGGTTCCAATACGCCCGGCTGACCGGCGGGGCGATAACGGTGGTCAATTTTGTCAATATTGAAGACTACGTAAAAGGCGTTGTGCCTTATGAAATGCCGAATAACTGGCCGATTGAGGCGTTGAAAGCCCAGGCCGTCACCGCGCGGACGTTTGCCATGGGCAGACTGGACAGATATCGCGCCCAAGGGTTTGATATATGTAGAACGGAACACTGCCAAGTTTACAGGGGGCGCGGGGAAGCTAACGCGCGGACCGATACAGCCGTAAGGGAAACTGCCGGTGTGTACGTGACGATTAACGGCAGACTGGTCGGGACATACTATGCGTCATCCAATGGCGGCGCGTCTGAAAACAGTGAGAATGTGTGGGTCTCAGCATACTCGCACTTACGGGGCGTGATCGACCCGTTTGAGGCGGAGATCGCCTATAGGATACCGAATTATCATTGGGAAGTCAGCTTCACCTCGGAACAGATTACACGGCGTTTGCGGGACAGGGGATTTAATGTGGGACAGATCGTCCATATGGAAGTGTCTGAATATTCGCCGACAGGCAACGCGATAGCCGTGACGATGAGAGATGAGAACGGCAGAAACTGGACATTCAGAAGGCGCAATGAGCTTATGACCGCACTCGGTGTCCGTACGCAGCGGTTTGACATCGGCGAGAGACGATGGGTGAGCAACTTTGCCGGAGTCGGCGGGATACATGTAAACAGTCCCGGCAACAGGCTCCCGTCAAGGGCATACGCTGTCGGAAGTGACGGAGTCTCACGCCCGGTGACAGGAGGATATATGTACGCGATAACCGGTACAAATGCAGTTGAACGCCTCATCACAGCCCCGCAGACTGGCGGAGGCGGGACAATTGTGGGCGGAGGCAACGGCATGATAGACGGGGTCTTCACTATCAGAGGTACCGGTAACGGCCACAACGTCGGAATGAGCCAGTGGGGCGCATATGCCATGGCAAGCTTGCATGGAAAAACTTATGTTGAGATTATTCAATTTTATTTCACGGGGGTAACTGTTGGATGAATAAAAGCGACTTTAGCTTCACACTGCCGGAAGAGCTGATTGCACAGACACCGTTAGAGCGGCGCGAGGACTCAAGACTTATGTGCCTGAACAGGAAAACGGGTGAGACGGAACATAGGATATTCCATGAACTGCCGGACATTTTACGTGCCGGGGATTGTCTTATTATGAACGACTCACGCGTGTTGCCGGCCCGCCTTCTTGGAAATCTGAGGACAGGCGGCGCTATAGAAGTGGTGCTTCTGCGTGACTTGGGGGACGGCGTTTGGGAATGCCTCACCCGTCCGGGAAGAAAGACAAAAATTGGCACGGAGATTATCTTCGGCGATGGCGAGCTGACAGCAGAAGTAACCGGCGAGGCCGAAGATGGGAACAGGCTGTTAAAATTCCACTATAGGGGGATTTTCCTAGAAGTGCTGGAGCGGCTAGGCAGAACTCCGTTGCCGCCGTATATACATGAAGAGCTGGAGGATTCTGAGCGGTATCAGACAGTGTATTCAAAAGAGGTTGGCTCCGCCGCCGCGCCGACAGCGGGATTGCATTTTACGAAAGAACTGCTTGCGGAGATAGAATCCCGAGGGGTAGAGCTGTGTTATCTGACACTGCATGTGGGTCTGGGTACATTCCGCCCTGTCAAGGTGGATGATATTGAGGATCATAGAATGCACGCCGAATATTGCCTGATATCAGCGGAAACGGCAGCGCGGATAAACAAAGCGAGAGAATCTGGCGGACGCGCAATTTGCGTTGGAACAACATCGTGCCGCACACTTGAATCGGTCGCCGATGAATCAGGCAAGCTCTCCGAATTTTCGGGATTCACGGATATTTTCATCTACCCCGGATATGAGTTCAAAGCTACAGACGGATTGATTACGAATTTCCATCTGCCGGAGAGTACGCTTATAATGATGATATCAGCCTTGGCCGGGCGTGAAAACGTGCTGGACGCGTACAACGAGGCAGTGCGGGAGCGGTACAGATTCTTCTCTTTCGGCGACGCGATGCTGATTGTGTGATAAGCACTATTGTAACGTTTTCCCTGTGGCAGTATAATACCGTCACAGGGAATTGTGTTTTTTGACAGTAAAAATGAGGTCGATTATCGACACGTATCAGATCATAGTGCTCAATCAACGGCAAAATTGCCGGGGACAACACTGAGCATTTTTTGACATGACTTTTCATTATTTGATATTGTAATATTGACAAGAAAGGGGGCTAACCTGTGAACTGGATACAAAGCCTGACAAAAGCCATCAATTATATCGAAAACAACCTCACCCATAACATTAGCGTCAGCGGTGTCGCGGACAAGGTGTATGCTTCCAACTCCAATTTCCAACGTGTTTTTCATCTGGCAACAGGCATAACCATCGGAGACTATATCCGGAACAGGCGCTTGAGTTTGGCCGGGCAGGAGTTGCTGCATCCAAAGAATAGAATTATTGATGTGGCAATGAAGTATCAATATGATACGCAGGAAAGTTTTTCTAAGGCTTTCACACGATTCCACGGAATCAGCCCTTCTGATGCGCGGAAGCAACGGAGTATGCTTAAATACTTCCACCCGTTAGTCATCAATATTACGATTCAGGGAGGATTCAACATGTCAGATAGCTTGGAAATCTTAACATCGGCACAGCACTCGGCAATGGAATCGGATTCCATCGCAGACTTATTTGCGGGGGTCGAGCCTGCACGTACAAGCAACAAGATTCAGAACTACCGCAGAATTGAATCTTGGCAGAATTATTTTCTTTGTTCCGCCATTTACTCTGTTGGAGAAAAGCTGGGTGTGGATATAGAAGATTTTAAGTTTTACGCCAACTTTACCGGCGACAATTTTACCTATCTCTATGCCGCCGAGAAAGGCAATCCCGCCAATGTGCAATGTGACAGCGGTGTGACTGCCTCTTTCTTTATGCCCCATGTAGTGAAAAAGGCATATGCCGCTTTCGGCTATAACTGTATTTATATCTCCAACAGTCAAATAAAAAAGGACTTCCGCGCGGTGATGAATGCCATCAAAGCCTCCATTGACAAGGGGATCCCCGTTTTAGCTTGGGGCATGGGCAATGTGATGGTGGGAATGGGCGACAGGTATGACCCGTCTGATTGGGCCGCGGGTGATGTAAATATTAGCTTTAGCCGGTATGATACGCTGCCTGAAGGATGTCTTATCGGCGGCTACGATGAAAACGATGTGCTGTATGTGAATCTTTACCCCGGAGAGGAACGTATGCCCGAAGGGTCTATTGATGAATATGGCTACTCTGCGATTACCAATGGCTTGGACACCACTTGTGGGCTATTTTTCGTGGGCGCTAAACTTGAAAACCAGGATATGCGCCAACTGTATCTGGACGCGATTGAATCCATTCCCACCTTTCTGACCCTGCCCGTCTTCGAAAGCACTTGGGGAGGCACATACGCTTTTGGTAAAGCGGCCTTTGATGTATGGGCGGATACGCTTGTCACAGAAGAATATTTCGCTGATAAAGCCGATGAGGAACTCAACGGAATATGCTGGAACTTGCATTGTTCGCCTTACTGTTGCGTTTGCACAAGCGGGGCGTATGAGTTTATCAAAGACGCGGCTGAAAAATATCCCGACCTAACGATAGCCGCAAATATTCTGCCGCTATATAAGAAAATGGGCGAATATAAGGATGAAATCTGGCGACTGCAAGACGGCTTCTTCCCCTCGATGGATGAATTCCGAAACCCCGAATTTAGGATGCAAATAGCTGAGATATTGATGAAAATGGGAGGGCTTTGTGTCGACATACTTAGGCTGTTTGAACGGGATTTAGTATAAAAACGCTTGACAGCGGCGCGGAGGTCGCGTATAATCAACTCGAACTTAATTATTGATAAAATGAAGGTGCAAAAGCCTGTTTTGCAAACAGGCCTAGGGAATCAGGTTAGAATCCTGAGCAGTCCTGCTGCCGTATTGACCCAGCCGCGTTTCACGTTCCATAGGGGGACAGTCATTGGGTAAATTGTTATCCGAGAAGGCGAAACGTTGGCGCGTAAAGGTCTTAGCCGGAATACCTGCCTCATTTTCCATAGCAGCTCCACAGAGTATGGGGACTTTATGATTTGTTGTGGGACATGTATTGTCTCGTGGTATTGCAGTTATCCCGGCTCGTGTAATGAGGCGGGATTTTTATTTTGGAGGATTGCATGTTAAAAGAATACATATCCCAGATCAAAGCGCTTGATACCGGCGCAATGGAACGCGCGAGAATCCGTCTTGACAATCTTGCCAAGCCGCCCGGCAGTCTCGGCAGACTTGAGGATATCGCCGAAAAACTTGCCGGGATCAGCGGAGAGCTGTTTTATGATACAAGCAAACGGTGCGTGATAATAATGTCCGGGGATAACGGAGTCTTTGAAGAAGGCGTCGCCGCGACTCCGCAATCGGTCACATACGCGCAGACTATCAATTTTGCCAGAGGCCTCACCGGAGTGGCGGCAATAGCGAAGCAGTTCAATACCGATTTGATTATCACCGATGTCGGGATAAACGCCGATATCGATTTCCCCGGCGTGAGGGATAGGAAAATCAGAAAAGCTACATGGAACATAGCCAAAGGCAGTGCCATGACATGCGAAGAGGCTGAACAGGTGATTTTAATCGGGATAGAAACAGCTATCGAAGCCGCGCAAAACGGATACAAGCTGCTCGGCGCCGGTGAGATGGGCATCGCGAACACAACGACTTCCGCCGCCGTATTGTGCGCACTCACAGATTTACCGGCGGAACAGATAGCCGGAAAAGGCGCCGGGTTGAAAGAAGAGGCATACAGGCATAAGATTGAAGTTGTGAGAAGCGCCGTCAAAAACAACCGGCCCAATCCGGACGACGCCGTGGACGTTCTGGCAAAAGTCGGCGGATTTGAGATAGCGGCCATGACGGGTGTGTTTTTGGGCGGGGCGGTTGCCCGTGTCCCAGTGGTAATCGACGGATTTGTCTCAATAGTTGCAGCCCTATGCGCGGCGAGAATTTCGCCGGTTGCGAAAGATTATATGATAGCGTCTCACGCGTCGTTTGAGCAGGGATTTGTTCATGCGGCAAAGGCGTTGGGGGTTGAGCCGTATCTGAACCTGAACATGCGCCTTGGTGAAGGCAGCGGCTGCCCGATAATGTTCGCGGTAATCGACGCCGCGTGCGCCGCGATACGGGACATGGCAACATTTGAAGAAGCTGAGATCAACGATGAATATGTAGATGAGCTGAGAACCGGCGACAGCTTTACAATACGGTGACGCGATGAAGATATTTATTTCAGGCGGCTGCAAAAACGGGAAGTCGTATTACGCACAAAAGCTCGCAAAAGCGCAGGCGGCGGGCGAATTATATTATGTTGCGACAATGAAATCCGCGGATTCAGAGGACGATGAGCGTATCGAACGTCACCAGAGAGAACGCGATGGCTGGGGGTTCACAACAGTGGAACAGCCCGCCGATATTGAGAATATTTTGCATAACTGCGACAGCGGCGGATCATTCCTGTTCGACAGCTTGACTGCGCTACTATCAAATGAAATGTTCCCGATGGACGGCGATATAAATGTCCGCGCGGCAGAAAAGGTATCAAGCGGACTTAACCGTATTTTGGATGAGGTTGAGGATATAGTAATCGTTTCGGACTACATATACAGCGACGCGATGATATACGATGAACTCACGGAACAATACCGCGAATCGCTTGCCGCGCTTGATCGTGAAGCCGCAGGAAAGTGCGATGTTGTGCTGGAAGCCGCGTATGCGAATTTAATCGTCCATAAAGGTGAGGAAATGTTCCATGGCATTTATCAAAAGATTCTTTAAGGGGCTGTACATGTCGTTCAGCATGTTCTGCACGATACCACTGCCATTTAAAATATGGGATGACGCCAGCGCGAACTTAATGCTCCCGATGTTCCCACTTGTGGGCGTATTGGTCGGTGTGTTATGGTGGGGAGTCGCACATGTTTTGATGCTTACAGGGATACACGTCATGCTCACGTCGGCAATATTTATGTTGATGCCGTTTCTGGCAACCGGGTTTCTGCATTTGGACGGGTACATGGACACAAGTGACGCGATTTTATCGCGCCGTCCGCTTGAGGATAAGCTGCGTATACTAAAAGATCCGAACGCCGGTGCGTTCAGTGTTATAATGCTTGCCGTTTTGTTTATCCTGCAGTTCGCGGCATCATTCGCAGTTATTGAAAATGGGAGATATTTTATACTGCTGATCGTTATAACGGTCGTGTCGCGCTGTTGCTCTGGACTGTCTGGACTCTGTTTGAAAACACTGGAGCAAAGCGGATATGTCAACATGTTCCGCCAAGGCGCCGGGGGACGGCACAAAATTTGTTTGATCGTTATAGCCGCTATTGCGTTCGCATTTGCGTATTTCATCGCGGGATTTTACGGCATTAGTGTCGCCGCGCTCACGGTTGCGGGATTTGTCGGGGCGATGGCATATGCATATTTCGGCTTAAAAGGTGTTTCGGGCGATTTGATGGGGTTCGCGCTTGTGATAAGCGAACTGTGTGGTCTCGTTGCGCTGTCTGTAATGTGGAGGTAAAAGACATGATTCTAATATTCGGCGGGGCCTATCAGGGTAAGCTAGACTATGCGTTAGATCGGTTCAATTTATCGGAGAAAGACATTTTTCGGTGCAGTGATGACAATTCAGATATGCCCGAAAACAAGAAGATTATATACGAAATAGACAAATGGATTCTGGCGCTTGTGAAAACAGAACCCGGAACCACGGACGCGGTAAAGCAATTTATTATCAAAAATAAAGACGCTGTTGTGATCTGCAACGATATTTCCAGCGGAGTTGTCCCGATAGATCCGCTGTTGCGGAAATGGAGAGAAACCGTTGGCAGAACGCTTGCGGCATTGTCCCGCGAATCTGATGAGGTTGTCCGGCTGTTCTGCGGCATACCGACAATGTTGAAGTGATGAAGATACATTTAATCAGACACGGGGAAACGATGGCGACCGAGAAAAAATTGTATTATGGAAAAACCGATTTGCCGTTGACTGCGTCCGGTGTTGAGGGAATCGCACTTCTGCGCAAACAAGGGATATATCCCGAGGGCGGCATATTTTTCACAAGCGGGCTTTTGCGGGCGGAACAGACTTTTAATATAATTTACGGAAATATGCGCAGAAGAGTAATACCGCTTATAGCCGAACTAAATGTCGGCGAATTTGAAATGAAAAGCTACGATGAACTAAAAGACAGGGCTGATTATCAGGCATGGATAACTGACGAAACCGGTGATGTTGCCTGTCCCGGCGGGGAGAGTGTAAACCAATTTAGGAGTCGTATTATGGAGGGCTATAACCGCATAATAAGCGAAGTGCGGGAAAGCATGTCAGCCATCGCGGTGTGTCATGGCGGCGTCATTGCTTTAATTATGGAGCATCTCTACCCCGGCGAGAAAAATTTTTACGAGTGGGTGCCTGAAACGGGGCGTGGATACACGATTGCGTATGACTCGGACGGGCTTCACGAATATGAACCTATTTAAATTAAAGGAGCTTATTAAAATGAAAACAAGAAAAAAGATCATTGCCCTGTTCCTGGTGGCAATTATACTCACAGCCATCGCGGCTTGCACAGCTAATGAGCCGGAGGGAAGTCAGCCGGAGACAACAGAACCAATTGAGAACGGTCCCGAAACAGAGCTTCCAGCGACGGTCATAGACAGGGATAGAGAGGGCAACCCAATCACGCTGCCGGAGACTATAGCGCGGGTAATATCCATTGGCCCGTCGAACACCGAAATCCTTACCGCACTCGGCTTCGCTGACAGAATCGTCGCCACCGATACATTTTCCGACAACATTGACGGAATAGACCCCGCCATCGCTATACTGGATATGATGGCCATTGACGGGGAGCAGATTCTTTATCTGCAGCCTGACGTTGTTTTTATAACGGGAATAACCAGGCAAGGTACCGATGACCCGTTCAGACTTGTAGACGACGAGGGAATATGCATAATATTTATACCTTCAAGCACAAGCATAGAGGGCATAAAAGAAGATATCCGCTTCATCGCGGCGGTGATGGGGGCGGAACCCGGCGGTGAGGAGCTTATTGAGGGCATGGACGCGGCGATAGATGAAGTGCGGCAAATTGGTGAAACTATAACAGAACGAAGAACCGTTTACTTTGAAATTACCCCCGCCCCGTGGATGGTCAGTTTCGGCGCGGGTACGTTTTTGAATGAAATGCTAGAAATAATCGGCGCTGAAAACATTTTTGCCGATGAAGAGGGCTGGATATCAGTCGCGGACGAAGTTATGCTGATGGCTAATCCTGATGTAATCCTCACATCGGTGAACTTTATTGACGACCCGATTGGTGAGATTATTAGCAGACCCGGCTGGGGCGGAATAACAGCTGTACAGAACGGCGATATATTCATAATAGATACCGACGCAAGCAACCGCCCGAACCACAACATAGTGATAGCGCTGCGCGAAATGGCAAGGGCAATATACCCAGATGCGTTTTAGCGGGATGTTTTCGTAGGACCTATACACAAATATCACCCCGCCTAAATAATTGGCGGGGTGATATTTTAGATCATCCCCTTCATGCGTGAATGGGGAAGGGGGATGTCCAAAACAAAACATTGACAACTTGACCTACAACCTATAATATCATACTATGTTTAAACTACTTACAAAACAAGGCCGCGCCCGCAGAGGCGTGCTGACCACGCCGCACGGCACAGTAGATACCCCGGTTTTTATGAATGTCGCGACTCAAGCGGCGGTGAAAGGCGCACTTTCCGCTAACGATTTAACATCTATCAACTGCCAGGTCGCGCTTGCAAACACGTATCATCTGCATGTTCGGCCCGGGGATGAGCTTATACGCGCCCTCGATGGATTGCACAAGTTTATGGGCTGGGACGCTCCACTGTTGACCGACAGCGGCGGGTTTCAAATATTCTCGCTAGCGTCGCGCAGGACGATTTCTGAAGACGGCGTGGTGTTCCAATCCCACGTTGACGGGCGGAGAATATTCATGTCGCCGGAGGACAGCGTGCGGATACAGTCCAACCTAGGCTCCGACATCGCGATGGCATTCGATGAGTGTATCCCGATTCCGTCAAGCCGCGAGTACGTGCTGGAATCCTGTAATAGAACGACAAGATGGCTTATCAGGTGCCATGACGAGCTAGCACGGCAGCAAGAGTCCGCAATCAATCAGGGGCAAATGCTGTTTGGAATCAATCAGGGCGCGGTGTTCAATGACATACGCATCGCGCATATGCGGCGGATTGCGGAGCTTGAGCTGCCGGGTTACGCAATCGGCGGATTAGCCGTCGGCGAGACGGCAACGGAGATGTATGATATAGTCGAAACTGTGGAAGAGCATATGCCGCAGGATCGCCCCCGCTATCTGATGGGGGTTGGCACGCCTTTGAATCTTATTGAGGCTGTGGCCCGCGGCATAGATATGTTTGACTGCGTGATGCCCGCCAGAAACGGCCGCCACGGCAGATTGTTCACTAAGTGGGGCAGTATTAATATACTGAACGAAAAATTTAAAGATGACCCGCGCCCGATTGATGAAGAATGCAACTGCCCCGTATGCGCGAAGCCCTTTGCGCGGGCGTATATCCGGCATTTGTTCAAGTCCGGTGAAATGCTGGCAATGCGCCTTGCAGTTCTGCACAACCTGCATTTTTACAATGATTTGATGCGAAAAATCCGGGACTCAATAGATAACGGATCTTTTGAAGAACTGCGGGCAAATTTATCTTGCAATTTTGTTCAGGGACAAGTATAATGCTTGATAGTCTAACAAATACTGGAGGAAATTAACATTGGAATTCACAACTATAATAATGCTGGTGGGTATGGTCGCTATATTCTACTTTTTTATGATCCGCCCGGAACGCAAGAAGAAAAGAGCCCTGCAAGATATGCGCAACAGCCTCTCTGTCGGTGACACGATAACGACTATCGGCGGCATGGTAGGCAAAGTGGTGGATATTGATGGGGAGAAAATCACTTTCGAGACAGGTGCGGACAGGGTTCGTATACAAATCGCCAAATGGGCGATATCTACAGTAGGTGACTCCGCGGAATCACCTCCGCAACGAAGATAACAACGACTTAGGGGCGGCCTTATGGCCGTCCGTTGTTTTTTGTGTGGTTGTTTTACAAATGCGATTAATTGCGATCACTGGTGATTTATTGTGGCCGCGGGCGACTGATAGCCGCCCCTATATGGGTACACAGCCCCGTTTCAAACAAATAGCTTGTCATTTTACGCCCTCTGAAAGAATAGTATGTCTTACGACTATATTTCTTTGAGAGGGCGGTTTTTATGCAAAAAAGTGATGTTCAAAGAGGTGGGAAAAATCCGGGATTCGCCGCTGTGGCGCTGCGCGGTGCGCTGATGGGTCTCGGTGTTATATTAGTCTTACTTGCCGTCTTTGCCCTGTTTGTATCCTCTGGACGTGTGCCGGAGCAGGCGATGAGTATTATTATGTGGGGCACGGCGGCACTCGGTGCGTTTTCTGGGACCGTTATGGCTGTGCGGGTACACTCACAGCGCACGCTGATGATGGGGCCTGCCATATCCGGAACGCTGTTCGCCCTGACGCTCATCGGCTCCGCGTTCTCCGTTGACGGCGGATTGATCGGGCCGTTGACCCCGGGGCTGCTGCTCGCAATTTTCGGCGGCGGCGTGCTGGGCAGTTTGATATCCCCGAAAAAGAAGGGAGCCGCCCGCTCCCGCAGGCGCGGGTGATCTATGACCGGCACAAGCGTGAACGAAGCCGCAAAAAGGATAAAAGGGCTTTCTGAAAAAGAAGTCTTACAGGCAAGAGATCTGCACGGCGACAACTATCTCGCGGAGCGTAAGCGGAAGGGCTTTTTTAAGGAGTTTATCCGCAACTTCGGCGACCCGATAATCAAAATATTGCTGATCGCCCTGGCTGTGAATATAATTATACAGCTGCGCGACCTAGACTGGTACGAGTCCTTTGGAATCGCCGTTGCTATACTGATATCCACATTTGTCTCCACGCTGTCGGAATACGGCAGTGAATCCGCGTTTGAAAAGCTGCAGGAAGACGCGCTGAAGATAAAGTGCCGGGTGAAGCGTTCGGGCGCGGTCACAGAACTCGCGCTCGGCGAACTTGTCGTTGGGGATTATGTCTTGCTGCAAGCCGGGGAACGGATTCCAGCTGATGGGGTGATAGTAGGTGGAGAGATTAGCGTCGATCAATCCCCGCTCAACGGCGAGAGCAAAGAGACATACAAGTCATCGAACGGAAAATCGTCATCAGACGCAGGGTTCAGCGATTGGACTAGGCTTTTCAGGGGCTCTATCGTCTTATCGGGCGAAGCTGTTATGCTTGTCAAAAATGTAGGTTCCAACACGTTTTACGGCAAGCTGGCAGAAGAAATTCAGGACGCGCCGAGGGAGAGTCCGCTTAAAGCGCGTCTGCGCCACCTCGCGGGGTCAATCAGCAAGCTCGGATACCTGGGCGCAGGTCTTGTGCTGTTCGCAAATCTGTTTTTCACCATCGTGGTGACGAATAGGTTTTACTGGCCCGCGATATTGGGTACGCTTGCAAATCCACAAATCCTGTCGGGATACCTGATTGCCGCTGTGACTCTGGCAATTTCCGTAGTCGTCGTCGCAATTCCGGAGGGGCTGCCGCTTATGATAACCGTCGTTCTGTCGTCTAACATGAAGCGGATGCTACGCGACAACGTGCTTGTGCGCAGACTTGTGGGGATAGAGACATCCGGCAGTTTAAACATCCTGTTCACAGATAAGACAGGGACACTCACTATGGGCAAGCTTAAAGTAAGCCGGTTTATAACAGGCGATGGCGTGAGTTTTGAAAGTTTCACAAAACTCAGTAAAACACATACCGGCAGATTGCTGGCTATCACGGCATTGCACAATACAGGCGCGTTTGTCGGCAAATCGGATGGGAAGGCCGCGGCTCTCGGCGGTAATTCTACAGAGCGTGCGCTGTTGGAGTTCACCGCATTGGGCCGGGGTGTGACTGATAAGCTCAGGCCGGTTGTGACCATCCCGTTCTCCAGCAGTTTAAAATTCTCCGCTGTACAGCTGGCAGGTGATTTCTCTATAACCCTGATAAAAGGCGCGCCGGAGCTTATTCTGCCGAACTGCACGCATTGCTATAACGAACACGGAGCGGTTGTGGAATTCACAGGCGGTGCAAAGCTTAAATCGGAGATGGAGGCTTTGCAAAAAAACTCGTACAGACTGCTTGCCATCGCCGCCGGGGATTCGCCGTTGGGCAAGGCATCCCCCGGCGGGAATCTTACCCTCATAGGCATCTCCGCGATACGGGATGAAGTGCGGCGCGAGGCGGCAAGGGCTATCGCCGATGTCAGAGGCGCAGGAATTCAGGTCGTTATGATTACCGGTGACAATAGGGACACCGCCGTCTCCGTTGCCCGTGAAGTCGGATTGCTACGCGACGATGGCGGGGATGCAAATTCAGTCATCACAAGCGCCGAGATGAAAAAGATGCCGGATACGGAGCTTAAACAGAGATTGCCGTCATTGCGGGTCGTAGCCAGGGCTGTGCCGTCCGACAAAAGCAGACTTGTCGCTATATCGCAGGATCTTGGACTGGTTACTGGTATGACGGGTGATGGGATCAACGACTCACCCGCCCTGAAGAAAGCAGACATCGGCTTTTCAATGGGTTCCGGGGCAGAGGTTGCAAAAGAGGCCGGGGATATCGTAATACTGGACGATAACTTTATGTCAATATCAAAAGCGATTCTATACGGCAGGACTATATTTAAGAGCATACGCAAGTTTATCATTTTCCAGTTAACTATAAACTTCTGTGCTGTCGGCATATCGGTTATTGGACCGTTTATAGGGATTAATTCGCCGATCACGGTTCTGCAGATGCTTTGGGTGAACATGGTGATGGATACGCTGGCAGGATTAGCGTTCGCTGGGGAACCGCCGCTGCGTGAATACATGAAAGAGCCGCCGAAAAAGCGCGATGAGCCTATTTTGAGTCCCTATATGTATAATCAAATTCTCGTCACAGGCACATACGTCACGCTTCTTTGCATACTGTTTCTGAAACTACCCAGAATCCGCGGCGTGTATCTGCCGCCGCATTTTATGACAGCATTTTTCGCTCTATTTATCTTTGCCGGGATTTTCAACAGCTTTAACGCCAGGACTGCACGGATTAATCTCTTCACAAACATTTGGAAGAACAAAGCGTTTATGATAATTATGCTCTTCGTAACCGCGGTGCAAATTATAATCATCTACTTCGGCGGAACTGTCTTCCGCACAACCGGCCTCACCGTCCGGGAGCTGCAATTCTCTATACTGCTAGCGTTTACGGTGATTCCCGTGGATATGATTCGCAAGGCGCTGATTGACAAGCGCCGCCGTGGAAATGCGTTGTAGATGCGACCGTCTCGGTCGCCCGCGGGCGGTCTGGGGATGACCGCCCCTACGGAGTCGGCAAAAATCCAACCACGGGGCGCGTTATATACCCCTATCCCCCATCAGGAGGCAACATGCATTGTCTTATATCATTCAACGATTCGATAATCTGGGGAATCCCAATGCTCATACTGCTGCTCGGAGCCGGGGTTTTCCTCAGCCTGCGCACTGGGTTTGTGCAGATTTTTGAGTTCAGGTACGCCATGCGGCACACACTCGGCAAAATTTTCAAAAGGCAGACGGCGGAGCCCGGTGCAATCACTCCGATTCAGGCGATGACGACGGCGTTGGCGGCCACCGCGGGTACCGGGAACATCGCCGGGATCACTTATGCCGTCACACTGGGCGGGCCGGGCGCGGTGTTCTGGCTGTGGATTTCAGCGTTAATCGGCATGTGTACAAAATACGCTGAGACGGTGCTGTCCGTTAAATTCCGCACCCGGAACGAAAACGGCGAATTTGCCGGCGGGCCGATGTATTACATCAGGTGTGGGCTGTCAAAGCGCTGGCATTGGCTCTCGGTGCTGTTCTGCGTATTCGGCGCGGCGGCGGCGTTTGGAATCGGCAACGCCGTGCAGGTCGGAAACATGACAAGCTCTGTCAACCATGCGATTTCGGCGTTTACCCCGGCCTTTGCAGGTCATCGCGGGGCGGTGAATCTTATCATCGGAATCTGCGTCGCTATTTTTACCGGGATGACACTGCTGCGCGGAATCAAAACCCTTGGCCGGGTGACGGAGATGATTGTGCCGCTTATGTCGGTCGTCTACTTAGGCGGCGCACTGATTGTGATTTTCGCAAATATCGGCGGGATTTTCCCCGTTTTCACCGACATATTTACTGCCGCGTTGACTCCTAGGGCAGTAATCGGTGGAGCTGCCGGAATATCAATGAGACAAGCGGTTAGCGTGGGCCTTAAACGCGGTGTGTTTTCAAACGAGGCGGGACTTGGCTCCGCGCCGATTGCACACGCGGCATCAAGTGAAAAAGACCCTGTCAAACAGGGTCTTTACGGGATTTTTGAAGTTTTTATCGACACAATCGTCATGGGCACGATAACCGCGCTGACGCTGCTTTTGTCGGGATTCCCGATACAATATGGTACCGAGGGCGGCGTGGAGCTTAATATTCTGGCATTCTCAACCGTGTTCGGTGAGCGTGCGGGGGCGGTGATTATCTCAGCGTGCATGGTGCTGTTCGCGCTGGCGACGGTGCTGGGGTGGTCGTTCTACGGCGTGCGGTGCTGTGAATATCTATTCGGCCCCAGAAGCGTGAAGCCGTACCTGATGATATACGTGCTTGTAACAGTCCTCGGCGCGACTATGGATCTCTCACTCGCCTGGGAGATATCCGACACGCTGAACGGCCTGATGGCAGTGCCGAATTTGATAGCCCTGCTGGCGTTGTCCGGAGTTGTTGTTCAAGCAACGCGGGAGCATTTCGGGTTGCGGAGATTGTTGTAGGGGCGCGCATTGCGCGTCCATTGTCCCACGCTGTCGCCGTAATTCCGTCCCTCGTCCAAAGCCCCCTTCGCACACGAAGGGGGAAGGGGGATATCCCCCGCGGACGGCCAATGGCCGCCCCTACATGCGGTTATTCATTATCTCTGCCTTTTCCGTTCATACGGCGTTGGATTGTCGGTTAGTTCAAGTAAATAATCCGTGCTTGTTTTATGGAGTTTGGCAAGCGCGAGTAGAATTTGCGTTGGTATATCACGCTGTCCGAGTTCATAATTAGAATAAACCTGTTGCGAACAGTGCAGATATTCCGCAACCTGCACTTGTGTCATATCATTGTCCTCGCGCAGCTCCCGTATGCGTCGGTACATCAAACCACCTCAACAAAAATATATACCTTACGGAATTTATATTCTTGACAAATACCGCAAATTGCAGTATTGCAAAAATGAGATGATAGCATATGTCGCTACATAAAGAAATAATCAGCCGCGAAATAGGCAAAATGATGATTGATTTACTTGATAAGGGCGCGATAGATTATTCGCAGATTGTGGAGCAGGAATCTCTTGCGGTGCTGGAAAGAATCAAGGCCGTCATTGCGGATAGCAGCCTCAGCGATTTTGATTGCGTTGAGCAGATTGTCCGGGTGTTTGAGGAGATCGGCAGCAGTTGTGGGACGCGGCATGATTTTTAGAAAAATTTACATATCATAACCGCATGACTTTAATCGTACAATAATTGTACAAGCACAGAAAATTGTACGATTGGGGGTGAATCTCGCTGCAAGACAGGAAAAAAATGGTGTTTTCGCTGTTTGTGATATTTACCCTTAATATACTGATAATACTACTGGCAGCCAGAGGTATCATATGAGCAAAGCAGGAATGAGACGCCCAAGTCCAAAAGAGCCGCATGGCACTGAATCAAATCGTAAAACGCGTGTTCCAAAAAATCAGGCAAAACCGGTGCCGGAACTCTCCGACAGGCAACGGCACAGCAAAGGCCCGGTAACGTAATACAGGATATGTTATTAAAGCGTAATATTAGCTGAATAGAGTCCGCCGGACGATAGATACTAAAGAGGAAGTCTAAAATAACGGCGGAGTAATTATGGTTTGGAATAACAGTGATTTTGACGTAAAACAGTATCACCCGAAAAAGCGGAACAGGGGTTATGAGAACTCCATGACATTTCCTTTTCCCAGAGGCGAGGACGCGGATCTGCAAAATTATATCCGCAGTGAGGGCATAGAAGACCGCGTTGGCGGAGGGGTTATGATGACAACCGCGGAAATTCTCGATTTTTCGGAAGGCTCAGATTCATATTAGGGATGTAATATATATTTGAGACGCAAAAGGAGCCTGAATTTTTCAGGCCCCTTTTTGTGATGAGACAGCCCCCTTCCTCCTTCGTACGCGAAGGGGGCTTGAGACGTGGGATCAGATCGCCGAGGATGCCGATCTTTGCAGAAAGGGGAACCCCGCCGTCCACAGACGGCGGGGTGGTTTCTTACGTCCAAACCCACGTTATCCCGCAGGTCGGCGGAAAATCCGACAGCGGGACGCGGAGGACCGCGTCCCCTACAGAGGCTGATCGGTTCATTCCACGCCCCGCGCCACACAGAAACCACTTGCACAACTGGTTAAGATGGCCTATAATTAGCTATAATATTCAAAAAAAGAGCTATTTCGGAGGGCTATTGCATATGGCAGAGGGTGGAAACAGAAACAAAGAGGCTGACAGACGGGAATCGGGCGGCGTTACGTATTTCGACAGGGGAGACAAAGAACTGGATGGTACACTTTACAAAAGACTCGCCATCCAGACCCATTTTATAGGCCGCGGCGAGGATTATATCGCCGTGATAAAACAGTATATCCTGCCTGTTCACGAGACGGGGGATATAGTCATGTTGGGCGAAAAGGCAATCGCAATGTGCCAGGACAACACCGTGGAAAAAAAAGACGTCAAGATCGGGTTTTGGGCCAAATTTCTATCCCGCTTCGCTTCCAGAAGCAAGCATGGCGTTGCAATGGATGAGCCGTATAAGCTTCAGCTGGCGATAGACTTAAAAGGATTGCCGCGCATATTGCTGGCAAGCGTGCTGGGCGGAATCTGCCGCATATTTGGAAAACGGGGTGTTTTTTACGACATCGCCGGAAAGGATATCGCCGGAATAGACGGATTTTACGCGGCCTCGTCTTTTGAGGTATATCACGATCTTGCAGTACTCGTTCCCAACGACCCCGACGGCGTGTGCGCCGAAATAGAGCAGGAGCTCGGTGTGTTAAGCGCTTTAGTAGACGCGAATGATCTCAATGTCGAAATACTGGGGAAATCCCCGTCATTGTCGGACAAGCCGGAGGAATTTTTTGCGGAATTGATCCGCGACAATCCCGCCGGACAGTCTGACGAACTGACGCCGTTTGTCATTGTGCGGGAAATCAGAGAAGCGATATGACACAGGGTAAATACGTGACACTCAGAATGGCGAGGGCGGATGAAATAAAACTCGCATATGAAATGGGGCTAAGTACGCCATACATGAAACAAGCCTTTGAAGATGAATATACTAACGGGCTTGAAGATTTTGAAAATGAATATGAACGGTATTTTGATAGCAGCGAGTCTTCCCTATGCGGCGGAATGATGATTTGCTTGGGTAATCATCCTATTGGTTTTACCACTTATGCTCGAATCAGCTATGAGGATGACTGGATACAGCCCGGCGTTATGGAAATTGATATATGGATGAACGGAGAGGAGAACTGCGGCAAAGGATTTGGTAGCGACGCCATTGTGACTTTAATGAAATATCTACATAATAAGTATGATATTCATACATTCTTCGGCTTCCCTGATAAAGTCAATTCACGCTCGATTAAAGCGTGTGAAAAAGCAGGTTTTATTCAGGTTAATACCCACGAAAAACAAAGCGCTCTTGAAAAAATATTTACACCAAAATGTCTGGCTTCATTAAAACCCGATGACCAGTATATATCAGAAGAAGGTGTTTTAATGTTAAATGAATACAGCCGTACAAAATAAGCAATATCAATAGAAATGGAGGATTGACATGGTAAACGCATACGAAACATTCCCGAACCTGCTGTCCCCGATAAGAATCGGCGGCGTGATGTTCCGCAACAGGATGTTTGCGGCACCGCTGACCTCCGCAGAAATTATTTACGACGGCCAGCCAAGCCTGGACACGGTCATGTATCTGGAGAGAAAAGCCATCGGCGGCGCGGCGGCTGTCACGTTCGGCGAATCCGAGTGCGATCCCCTGTATCACAAGGAAGGGCGGCTGCCGTATGAAGTCACACGAATGGGCAACTACAATTTCGCCCGCGCCGCAAGTGATATCACGCGTCATGGGGCTGTCGCCGTGTTAGAGCTTGCGTTTGCCGGTATTAATTCCCACGGCAGTGATCCGCTGTGGGGGCCTGTGGAGATGGAAATGCCGTTCGGCAGAAAAGTCACCGCGCTGACGGATGAGCGCATACATCAGATCATCGGAGGATTCGCGAATGCCGCTTTAGCCGCCAAAAACGCCGGATTCGGCATGGTGATGCTGCACGGTGCGCATGGATTCGGTCTCCAGCAATTCATGTCGCCGACTTTGAACACCAGAACAGACCAATGGGGCGGGTCCCCGGAGAACCGATGCCGCTTCCCGGTCATGGCCATGCAAGAGATACGCAGACTTTGCGGCCCGGACTTCCCGATTGAAATACGCATCAGCTCCACAGAAGTAGTTGATGGCGGATATGGCATTGATGAGGGAATCCGGATAGCGGAACAGCTTGACGGTCACGCCGATATTATAAACGTCTCCGTCGGCGCGATATCGCGTTACGGGGCGGAGACTTTTGCGCGCACCCATGTGAGTATGTTCCACCCCGAGGGCGTGAACGTCGAATACGCGGCGGAGATAAAGAAGCATGTGAAAAAATCCCTGATTGCAGCCGGCGGCGGGTTGACCGATCCGTATTTGATGGAGGAAACTCTCGCCCTAGGCAAGGCCGACATTGTCTACATAGCGCGCGGCCTTGTCTGCGACCCCGATCTACCAAATAAGGTCAGGCGCGGCCGCGTTGAAGAAATACGCAAATGTATGCGCTGTCTCAACTGCTTTGCGGAAGGTGTGTCGCACGGCGACCTTGTCTGCGCCATAAACCCGGAAATCAGCCGTGAGCGAGAGGTTTACAGGGCCTTGCCGTCACCGGCAAAGCAGCGCGTCCTTGTCATAGGCGGTGGAATAGCCGGTATGCAGGCGGCGCTGACGGCGAGTCAATATGGGCATGACGTCATCTTGTGCGAAAAGAACGGAGAACTCGGCGGAACAATCCTCTGCGAAGCCGAAGTGCCGTTCAAGCGTCAGCTGCATGAATATATTCTGCGGCAAAGGGCGAACATTGCAGAATCAAACATAGACCTGCGACTCAACACCGAGGTAACTCCCGACTATGCACGGGCAGAATGTCCGGACGTAATCATCGCCGCCATAGGGTCAGCGCCGATAACGCCGGACATCACGGGAATAAACGGCGTGAACGTCCATCAGGCAATCGAGGTATTCAAAAATCCGACGCTGGCAAAGGGCAAAACCGTGATTATCGGCGCGGGATTCGCCGGAACTGAGTTGGCTGTATATCTCAAAGAAGAATTCGGCATTGACTCCGAGATAGTGGAGACGCTTGGAATGATCAGCTCCGGCGGAAATCACACCCACATGAATGCAGTTACCGACATAACCACGCGGCTCGGTATCCCCATCCGATTCAATATGAAAGCACTGGAAATAACGGCAGACGGCGTCCGGTGCCAAGGCCCGGAGGGCGAGGTATTCTATAACGCCGACACCGTGATCCACGCCGCCGGAATGAATCCGCTGCAGGAAGAGGCAATGAAGTTCAATCAATGCGCAGCGGCGTTCCATATGGTCGGTGAGTGCCGCAAAGCCGCAAACATTTTGTTCGCCACAAGCTCCGCTTACGCGGCGGCAAAATACATTGGGCGGTTTCTGTAAGCACGGGTGTCGGCGGCAATTTGTCAATATCGTTTGAGTTTTATTGTGTTACACAAGGGCGTTTCTTCAACCCGTCCGGGGATTCCGGCTGTTTGAAGAAACGCCCTTGTAACCTTTATAGGGGACGATGGTAATCCGCCCGCTGACAATCTGTTTTTGGGACGATTTCCATCGTCCCCTACAATAATCCGCGTGCGGGGGAAACCTCCGCACTATTCAGGGATCATCTCCCTCAAATCCGCAGCAAACACCCCTCCGCTTCATACAAACGCACAATCTTCTCCTCTACGCCGGATTGGGCGTTTATATACACGAAGAATGTCTCTCCGGATTCTTCTGCCGCGCATTTGAATTCATGGCAGTAGACCTCTTCCAAATCCACGAATATCACCGCCATTTTGTGCGCCTCCACCGTCAGCAGTGTTGAGAGCGATTTTTCAGCCTTAGTCTGGTTGACAGCGGCTTCCGGAAAATCCCGATTACGGCGGTTTATGATGTATTCCCGTGCGGAGAACGCCGTCATGCCGCCGCCACGGGTCAACTCAACACAGATTTCGTCCGGATAATACACCACGCCGCCGTCTGAGTACGCAAAAGTGACGGCAACCGTACCTCCGTGCGTTTGATACTGCGTCATGGTCATGTTGGTGAATCCGTTCGACCGTAGCAGCGATACGGCGCGATTCACAACCTGCTCCGGCGGCAAATCGGATGATGACGAAGCCTGCGCGGACGCCATGCCTGTAACAAATCCGCCCTGCTTTGTTACCTCAACTGTGACACGCCCATTATTGCCGCTGAACACATAGACAGGCATTGCGCCGTGGATTTCACGCTCTAGACGCATCGAATTGCGGTGCAATCCGACAAATGCGGCGGCTCCGGCGGCGGCTTCGCCGGGCGGAACCTCGCGCTTGCCGCGCAGCATATGAGGTTCCGGCAGATTTTTATTCTGTTGTGCAATCGGCATGTACGGCAGCTCACCGCCAGAGACTATTGCCGCACGGATTCGAGATAGAGAATCCGCGTATTTACCGAGCCGGGCGGCGGATTCAGACGTAATCTCCTCACCGGAAGCCAGCGACTTTGTCAGCCGTTGAGTGAACGCAAATCCGGATTTCAACAGGCTATCCAGATGTTCGGCACCCTCAACCCGGGCGAGCATTATCCGCGCCTCGGCAGACTTTACACAGGCCGACGCACACTCAAACGCTGCTGACGGCAACGTGCCTGCGTGCAAGCAGGCTCGCGCCGCGGACTCCGCTTGTAGCAACACGGCCGCGAGTTCGGAATGATCCGCGGGTTCCGTGTCGGCGGATCGATGTGCGAGTTCGCTGGAAAACAATCCGCCCACAACAGCAAGGCAGACGACACAGATAACACTGTAAACAATCATGGCTCGTTTTGACATAGATACAAATACCCCCTGTAGAATTAGTGTCTCTACAGGGGGGGTAATATATGACAGGAATCAATTGTCAATTGTCAGAGTGTCAAGCAAATCGTACAGCGCGTCGCGTTGCGTGTAATTGATATAGTTGATGATTACCGCGACCCCGAAACCGTCTCCTAGGTCGTGAATCCAGGCCTCATAAGCCTCGTCGTGATTGTAGACCATCACGAAGTAACCGGCCACATCGGAAGAGGCAATGTTGATCAGCCCCTCAGTAAGAAAATCTGTGAAGTCGAGAAACGGGATTAAAAATCCCCTGGCGAATATCTCTATGTTATCGCCGACCGGGACAAGGCTGATCTCAAGCGTTGCACCGTCCAAGCCCGTAAACATGGCTCCGGTATCGGTCTCGTGTTGGGTGAAGACGCCTTCCGGGACAAACAGCGTCATGTAATTATCGTCCAGCAACGGAATCCATGTATTCGGAGGTTCCGGCGACCGAGCCGGAGTTGCCGCCTCGCCCGCTTCCGGCACGGTGGCGTCTGCGGTGTCTACGGAAGCGTCATCCCCGGCGGGGGGGTATTCCCCCTCATAGCCGTTGTAAACTCCTGCAACGGTAACGGACGGATCCGTGTCATCCCGCGCCCTGTTCAGCAAGAGTGTCTGAATTATAAACACGACGAACGCGACAGCCAGCACTGCAAATACGACAGAGAGGAATAAACGAGTGTTTTTAGTCATTATGAAAACTCCTTATTTACAGGCAAACTACGTTCACCCGTGGAATTTGTTGCGGGGGGTGCACCCCGTAGGGGCGCGCATTGCGCGTACGCCGTCCATGAAATCGTAATGGATTCCACGGACGACCAATGGCCGCCCCTACAGGGGATGAGAAATTGTATGCTGGGGAGAACCGCCCCGCCCCTGCGGGGCACTCCTCTAGGGGAGGGGAATTTTGGTGCAACGTTCCTCTCATTCCCCTCCCTCGGAGGGGTGCCGTCTGCAGACGGCGGGGTGGTTTTGTACAAAATGCAACCAGGACGCGCAGAGACGCCGTCCCCTACCCGCCTAACATCTCAATCCCCAGCCTGACCCTGCGCAGCGTTTCCTCCCGGCCCAGAATCCAGCAGAGTTCCACCGCGCCGCCGGGGGTTACTGTTTGACCCGATACCGCGATTCGCAACGGCCACATGACTGTGGCGTTTTTCACGCCGAATTCCGTTGCCAAATCGGTTAACGCGGCTGCAATAGCCTCTGCCGTCCAATCTAATTTCTCCAGCGGTGCGATTACGGCGCGGAGCATGTCCAATGACACCTGCTCGTCCGTTTTGGATTTCTTGTGTACGTACAGCTCAGTAGAATATTCCGGCAGCTGATCGAAAAAGCCGATTTTTTCCGGGATGTCGGATAAAATTTCGCATCTGGGTTGCAGGATTTCCGCAATCGCCGTCCGTGATATGTCGGCTGTTTTGACAGCCTGGTCGATATAAGGCCGCGCCAAGTCGGCGAATTTTTCGGGATCCATGGCCTTGATATACTCGCTGTTGAAGTGCTTCAGCTTGTCGTGATCGAATATCGCGCCGGATTTTGAGATTCCGCTGATGTCGAAGACCTCCACCAGCTCCGGCAGTGTGAAAATTTCACGCTCTCCGCCAGGGCTCCAGCCCAATAGGGCGACGTAGTTCAAGACGGCTTCTTTTAAGTATCCCCGTTGCAACAGATCGTCATACGTCGGGTCGCCGTGGCGTTTGGAGAATTTATGCTGCGCGTCACGCATGATCTGCGACACGGTGACGTATTGCGGAATTTCCCACCCGAATGCCTCGTATAGCAGATTATATTTCGGTGCGGAAGCCAGGTACTCATCCCCGCGCATAACGTGGGTGATGCCCATCAGGTGATCGTCTACCACGTTCGCGAAGTTATACGTCGGCATCCCGTCGCTTTTTAACAGAACCATGTCGTCTAGCGTATCGTTTTGCACGGTGATTTCACCGAAAATCATGTCGTGGACGGTGGTTGTGCCCTCTGTCGGTATTTTCATACGGATCGCGCCCTCATCGTGATACGCCGCGCCTTTTTCGACCAGCAGATCGGCGTAATGCTTGTAGATTTCTTTGCGTTCACTCTGCGTATACGGCCCGGCAGGGCCGCCGACGTCGGGGCCTTCGTCGTAAATCAGGCCAGATTCAAGCAAGGTTTTGATTATAACCTCGGTCGCACCTTCGACGTATCGGGCCATATCTGTGTCCTCAATACGCAGTATAAATGTCCCGCCGTTCCGCTTTGCCAACAGGTACGCATATAGCGCGGTGCGCAATCCGCCAACGTGCATGTATCCGGTTGGGCTCGGTGCGAACCGTGTGCGGACGCCGTTACGCGGGATGCTGGCTTCCAAATTAGTGAAGAATGTGTTGTCCATCTTGATCTCTCCTAATGTAAATTTGCTGATGCCAATTATTCTACCACAATTCCGGCGGGATGGCAAAAAGTAACGAGACAAAACAAAAATTTTGCCTCGTTACTCTTATATTAATGAAGTACCTAAAATCTTAAGACGCGGGTCTGTTCCTGTTCTGTGCGTTTTCATTCGGCGCGGGTGCGGGGGCTGGGGCCGGTGAAACGCTGCGTCTTGTTTCCGCCGGTTTCTGTGGTACGGCGGGTGCAGGCTGCGTTGGCGGTTTCAACGGTGAGTTGGTATTAAACGCAATTCCCGGCATGTTAGGCATTTCGGCTCCGCCGCGGAGTCCTGCGTGATGCCCAGCGCGATTTCCTTCATGAGCACCGCCAACGCCTGTCTGCGGGAGATTCCCGCGCACACCATCTCTTGCCGTTTCGTTGTCAGCCGGGACGTTTGCCCGCGGTTGGCGGCGATGGTAAGTTCCGGCGTGCGGCCTTGGATGCGGCACGTGTCTTGCACCGCCATCATTCGCGTTATCACGCACCGGAGTGCTGGATCTGGCCCTATACGTTGACGCACAGCCTGCTAATCCGATTAAACCGATTACTGCTACAAGTAAAAGGATTATCGCAATTGTTCTTTTCATATTTCCTCCTAGGTTTAAATAATGAGTTGTCCCCACTATTATTTCCCGGAGGTATTGAAATACATTTGGCAATTTTTGTGAATTTTTGCGGAAGGGGTACGTTGCCAATCCGAACGGCCTGTGTAGGGGCGACCGTCCCGGTCGCCCACCGTATCCCTCGTCTACCTCCGTTCCCCCGTCCCCTGGAGCAGACAACCACGGGCGACCGAGGACGGTCGCCCCTACGGGACATCGCATAAACGTAACCTGCGGGGGCACGTCCCCTACAACACAAACCCCTCACCCCACTACAACACTATCCAGCCCCAGCATTTCTTGCAGCTCAGTCACCAACGCCTGGTGAATCACGCAATTCGTGCCGATTTTCTTCTTTGTATCATCAAAATACATCACCATTTTCTCACGGCCCGGGAACATGTCCAGCACCAGCTTGAATCGCTCGTATTCCTCAGATTCTTCGCTGCTGATCTTGACGAATATTTTTCGATCCTCCGGCTGTTCGGTGAGCGCCGGCTCCGGAGTCTTCGCCGCATCCATGGTCAGTTCTCGCATGGAGTTTATCACTATCTGCGGCGGCTTTTCATCGCGGTGCGACACCCTGCCTTGGATTATTACGCGTTCGCCGATTCGTATCAGGCCATCGCTGTCGTCCAACGTCCGTTGGAAGGCGATCAGCTCGATATTCCCGGTGGCGTCTTCAATCTCCAGATACGCCATCAGTCCGCCGTTGCGGGTCGGCTTGAATTTCGTGGCGGTGATAATCCCGGCGATTGTCACGTCCATGTTGTCGCGGAACCGAGTTTTGTCTTCATCCGTCAAAATCTCGCCTATTGGGGCGGCTCCTATCGACTTTAACGCGTCTGTGAACTCATCCATCGGGTGGCCGGACAAGTACAGACCCGTCACCTCGCGCTCCATACGCAGCAGCTCCATTTTTGAATAGTCTTCCATCTCCGGAATCGTGATTTCACCCTGTTCCGAATCTTCTGGCTTATCCGCCGACATGCCGAACAAATCTATCTGCCCTGCCACGTTTTTTCTATGATGCTCCGCAATTGAGTCAATTATCATTTCAAACGTCGTCATCAACCGGCGGCGGTTTATGCCGAACTCATCAAAACAGCCGGATTTTATCAAACTCTCCACTGCGCGCTTGTTCAGGTCGTGGCCATACATTCGCTGGCAGAATTGATACAGGCCGGTGAACGGCCCCGCCGCCTCGCGTTCCCGCATCAGCTCGCTTATAAATCCGCGCCCGATGTTTTTTAACGCCACAAGGCCGAATCTTATATTCTCGCCCTCCACTTTAAACATCGCGTCGGACTCGTTGACGCTCGGCGGCAAAAGGCGGATCCCAAGCTCACGGCATTCTGCTGTGTATTCCGCGACTTTTTCAGCCCAACCGAGGATTGAGCTCATCAAGGATGCCATGTATTCCCGTGGATAATGACACTTTAAATACGCCGTCTGATACGCCACCACGGCATACGCCACGGCGTGGGATTTGTTGAACGCGTAATTGGCGAAATCCAGAATCTCGTCATATATTCCGTTGGCGATCTCCCGCGGAATCCCGTTTGCAACGGCCCCGGCAATTCCGCGTTCGGCATCGCCTTCGATAAACGATTTCCGCTCCCGCTCTATTTCGTCGCCTTTTTTCTTCGATATCGCGCGGCGGATCATGTCGGCCTGCCCCAAGGAGAATCCGCCGAGCCGCCGAAATATTTCAATCACCTGCTCTTGGTACACGATGCAACCGTAAGTAACTTCCAGAATCGGCACCAGTGACGGGTGCTTGTACGTGATTTTCGACGGGTCGCGGCTGGACTCCAGGAACCGCGGGATCGAATCCATCGGCCCTGGGCGGTACAGCGAGATAATCGAGGCGATGTCATCAATATTTTTAGGCCCCAGCCCGACCGACACACCGGTCATGCCTTGGGACTCAATCTGGAACACGCCGGACGTCTTGCCGTCAGCCAACAACTTAAACGTCGCGGCATCGTCTTCCGGGATGGCTTCGATTGTGAATTCAGGGCCGCCCCTACGGTTTATCATTTTCACCGTGTCATCTATTACTGTCAAGTTCCGCAGGCCGAGGAAGTCCATTTTTAAGAGACCCAACTCTTCAAGCGTACCCATCGTGTATTGTGTGGCGATTGAATTGTCTTTTTTCGACAACGTCAGCGGCACATATTCCTGCACCGGGCGCTTTGTTATTACAATCCCGGCGGCGTGGGTGCCGGGGTCTTTCGGCATGTCTTCCAAGGCGAGACTCAAGTCAATCACGCGGCGGATTCTGTCGTCGGTGTCATACCTCCGCCGCAGATTCGGGGATGTTTGCAATGCGTCCGCTAGACGTATGTTCAGTACGGTCGGAATCTCTTTAGCCAGCTCATTCTCCTCGGCAAATGACAATCCCATCGCTTTCGCGACTGATCTGACCGCATTTTTCGCTTTCAGTGTGTTGAACGTCATAATCTGCGCAACATGGTCTTCGCCGTACTTGGCTTTGACGTAATCGATAACTTCACTGCGCCGGCGCTCACAGAAATCTATGTCAATATCGGGCATACTGATCCGCTCCGGGTTCAAAAACCGCTCGAATATCAGCCCGTATTTTATCGGATCCACGGCAGTGATGCCCAGGCAATACGACACAACACTCCCAGCGGCGGAACCTCTTCCCGGGCCGACAGGGATCCCCTGATTTTTCGCGAATGCAATAAAGTCGGCGACTATCAGCATGTATCCAGTGAAACCCATTTTGGAGAGCATCGCAAGCTCAAAATCCAGCCGCTCTAATATCTCCGGATCCCCCGCGTCGTACAGGCGGCCCAGCCCTTCCATACACAACTTTCGCAAATACGCATCCGCGTCCGATTCACCTTCCGGCAACTGGAACTCCGGCAAATGCAGTTCGCCGAACTCGAAATCCAGCTGGCACTGCGCGGCAATTTTCGCGGCATTGTCAATCGCCTCCGGGTGGTCGGGAAACAACGCCCGCATCTCATCCTCGGACTTGAGGTAAAGCTCCTGATTATCAAATTTCAGCCGGTCCGCATCATAGATAGTCTTGCCCATTTGAATGCACATCAGGACATCCTGCGCTTCGGCGTCGTCGCGATTTATATAATGTGCGTCGTTAGTCGCGACCAGCGGAATCCCTGTTTCATCGTGAATGCGTATCAGTCCGGCGTTGACCTCCGGTTCATCCGGCAAGTTGTGTTTTTGCAGCTCCAGATAAAATCCGTCCGTGAATATATCTCGCAGTTCCGCGGCTTTTTTGAGCGCCGCGTCATGCTGCCCAGCGAGAATCAGCTGCGGAATCTCGCCCGAAACACACCCGGACAGGGCGATTATGCCCGCGCTGTGTTCACGCAACAGGTCAATATCCACACGCGGTTTCTGGTAAAACCCCTCTGTAAACGATAGGCTGACCATCTGGCACAGGTTCTGGTATCCGCTTAGGTCTTTGCATAACAGAACCAGATGGAACCTCGCGGAATCTTCCTTGTACTCCATATCAAACCGCGTGCGCGGCGCGACGTATACTTCACAGCCGATAACCGGGTTGATTCCGGCCTTCTTCGCGGCTTTGTAGAAGCTGACAGCTCCGTACATCACGCCATGGTCGGTGATGGCAAGACTATCCTGCCCCAGCTCTTTGGCGCGGGCAACGAGGTCAGTAATCCGGCAAGCGCCGTCAAGCAGGCTGTATTCTGTGTGTACATGCAAGTGGGCGAATGGCATGGCTGCGTCCTTTCTTATAGCAGGTCTTGACAGGTGATGGTTGTGTGTGGTATACTGTCTATACAAAGAGGAACTGTCGCTTTTCGTATGGCGGCTCAGTCCTTTATTAGAATGTTTGAGACGCCTTAACTGTTAAGGCGTCTCGAATCATTTATCGCTGTTGTCGTTATTAAATAACGTGTAACAGAGAGTAACAACCGCTACGATTACCATTGTATACACGAAAAGTGCATCATATGTAACCATATCATCACCCCCTTTGCAAGAGAGTGACCGAGTCGCCAAGCGACAGTTCCTAGTTATTATATCTCATACTTTTACTTTTTGCAAAATAAACTTCATGCAAGCTGCGTTACACCCCGATGAATGAAAACGAGGTGTAAGTCCGGGATTGTTATGGTATACTTTATTGCGCACGGCATCAGGTCGGCTTTTTTTGCCGCTAC
>WQWC01000003.1 GCA_009785525.1 Oscillospiraceae bacterium
AGCGTCAATTCTATTTTCACACAAATCACCTGCCTATCTGCCCTCTATTATACCACTTTTTCAAATTAGGGAAAAGGGACGATTTTTGCGTAAAAAACCGATTTTGAGACATACGGCACTTGCCCTCAAAACGCGCTATTCTGTGTTCACAACTGAATACAGAACAAGCCACTACACCAAGTGAGTTCTTTGGGAACAGACCCCGGCGGGGACTGCAAGGGATAGCTGGTTGAAAACGTGTCGTTGAAAAAAATCCCCGAAACAAACAGGGGGTCGCCAAGCAAGGTCGCATCACAGGAAATGGCTTGAAAAACAAACACCAGAAAGCAGAGGTGAAAAATATTTTTTGATGATACCCTTTCAAAAGCCTTTTCCCACGGCTATATAGTAGGAGGCAAAAATTTTGAGAACCAGAAAGGAAGATTGTATGACACAAAGCACCAAATCACTCGCCGTCATAGACGGCAAAAGTCTCTTAGCCCTAGAGGTCGATCCGCCAAAGTTTATCATCTCAGGGTTGATGCCGGTGGGGCTGCACATCCTATCCGGCAGTGCCAAGATCGGCAAGTCGTGGCTCTCGCTCTGGCTATGCCAACAGGTATCAAACGGATTGCCTGTGTGGGAGTTCGAGACGCTCAAGTGTGGCACACTCTATCTCGCATTGGAGGACACGGTTGACCGCCTGCACTTCCGGCTCTCCCACATCACAGACAGCGGATCGGAGCAGAGCTTCTTCGCAACGGAGTCGGAGAATTTGGGCGGCTCGCTCATTCCGCAACTTGAAAAATTCATGCAAGACCATCCAGAGACAGGGCTGATTGTAATTGACACCTTGCAGCGGGTGCGTGGGAGCGAATCAGACAAGAGTATGTATGCCAATGACTATAATGAAATTGGCAGAATCAAGACCTTTGCAGATCAACACAAAATTGCCGTCCTACTTGTCCACCATGTCCGCAAAGCACCGGACAGCGATCCATTCAATATGGTATCGGGTTCGATGGGCATCATCGGAGCGGTGGATAGTATGTATGTGTTGGAAAAAGAACGCCGTGCGGAAAACAAGGCGACCCTGCACATCACAGGGCGAGACATTGAGGACAAGCAGGTGCTCTTGGAGTTTGACCGAGAGCGCACGGTTTGGAACTTTGTCTCCTATCTTTCCGGCGAGAGCCAAGAGGACGCGGTGCTGAACGCAGTTGTCGCATATTTGTCGGAACACAAAACCTTTGATGGCACGGCAAGCGAACTGTTGGAGTGCTTGAGCGCAAAGGGGCTTACTCTGAATAACACCCCCAACACCCTCACGCGAAGATTGAAAGAACACACTTTGACTTTGGAGAAGCGGCACAACATTCTGCTCAGTTTCACCCGCAAGAAAGATGCTCGGCTCATCTCTCTCGTGCTGGAGGGTGACGGTGACGATGGAAATACGCAGGGGGATTCTCTCGAAATATCGTCACCCACTCCGAGCGATGACGATGTTTCCACCGATGGGACGCATACAGAAGTATCGTCACCGTCACCCGATGCGGCTTAGAGGGGGTAGTGGATGGCAAAAGTTGATCGCTCCGTTGTCCGTAACGCCGCCTACCGCAAGGGTGAGTTTAGTATTCGAGAACGCCACAATGAGCGTCAGAATGAGAGCTATTTTAACGGCGACATTATGCTTGACCGCGCCCATCTCAATGTCCACTTCAAAAAATGTGACACCACCTATGAGCAAGAATTTAATCGCATGGTGGAAGATGG
Organism: Oscillospiraceae bacterium; assembly: GCA_009785525.1. Taxonomy (GTDB): domain Bacteria; phylum Bacillota; class Clostridia; order Oscillospirales; family Oscillospiraceae; genus WRMH01. Next base: position 1,753 of record WQWC01000003.1, read on the forward strand.
GACAATCAGCTTGCGAGGACTAAAGCCGGATGCAAAGGTCTTTGACGAGTTGGTATTTGATGTGAATACCGCCTACTTTGATCGCAATGGTGGCTACGAATACGCCAAGTCCTTTTTTGAAGAAGCCTACCGCCTAGCGGTGGAAGAAGTCGGCGGGGAGGAATATATTCTCTCCGCCGTCATGCACGCCGATGAGCGAAACAAGGCTGAATCGGAACGGTTGGGGCGAGATGTGTTTCACTACCATCTTCATGTGGTCTATGTGCCTGTGGTGGATAAAGAGGTCAAGTGGACAAAACGGTGTAAAGACCCTGCCTTGGTCGGCACAGTCAAAGAGGTTATCAAACAAGTCAGTCACTCCAAGAAGTGGCCTCGCTTCAAGGGTGAAAATGGCAAGTGGATTAACAGCTACTCCCTGCTACAAGATCGGTTCTATGAGCACATGAGGGCGGCGGGATACACCGATTTCGAGCGTGGAGAGCGTGGCAGTACCGCCGAGCATTTGAGTGTCTTGGAGTTTAAGACGAAAAAGGAAGCGGAGCGTGTTGCCATCCTCGGTCAGCAAGTTGAGAAAAAACAGCACCAGCTTGACCACTTGGAGAAGAAAACGGCTGTGGTAAAACAGGAAGTCCTCACCTTTTCCGACATTGATCGCATGGGTGAAAAGCGCACCATGCTCGGCGATGTTGCGGTGTCGCAGTCCGACTGGAAAGTTGTGTCCAGCCTTGCCAAAAAGGGCGTGAAAGCCAACCGCATCATTGCGGAGCTGAAAGAGAAGATTGCCAGTCTGCTCCGCAAGATTACAGGGCTGGAAAAGCGCTTAGAGCAGTATCAGGGGAAAAGCCTTACCGATACCATGCGATATTATCAGGCTTTGCAACGCGCGCCCCGCCGGATCAAAGAGGTCATCGCCGATGTTATGCGGAAGCCGCCCGAAAAACAGGAGAAGATGCCCACGAGACAACGGAATCAGGAGTTAGAGAGGTGAAAGTTTGCTTGATAACAATATTGTAGAGAGGGCGAGAAACGCTGATGTTCTTGCCTTTTTTCATTCTCATTGTGGCTATACGTTTGCCTTACGGCACGGAACGTACCGTAGCCATCAGCATCCGAGTCTTGCCGTGAAAGCTGACCGCCTTTCGTGGTACTGGCACAGCAAGGGCATCGGCGGTTATGGGGTATTAGATTATCTGATGAAAATTGAAAATGTGCCCTTTCGTGCGGCGGTGGAGGTGGTTTTGGGCACAACACCGACCACACCCCCGCCGTTACGCCCGACCCCGCCCAAAAGGCTTGTGTTGCCGCCCAAAGCCGGACTCCCCCTGCGTCTATATGACTACCTTTGCTGTAAGCGTGGCATTGACAGTCAAGTCGTAAACCCGCTGATTCAGCAAGGAAAGCTATACGAAGACAAGCGGCGCAATGTGATTTTTGTGGGCTTCGATGAACATGGTACACCTCGCTTTGCCAGTGTCCGAGGGACAGGTGCTACCAAGTTCCACATGGACTGCGCGGGGAGCGATAAGCGGTACGGTTTCGATATGACCTTTTCTGAATCCGCTCCGCTCTATGTGTTTGAAAGCCCCATCGATGCCATGAGCCACGCAAGCATGACGGAGGACTGGAAATCCCAAAGCCGACTGTCTCTGGCAGGGACTTCAGATGTGGCACTTGCCAAATATCTTGAAATTCATCCGCACGTCAAAAAATTGATACTCTGCCTAGACAATGACCCCGCTGGGCGTAATGCTGCCGATCAGTTGGCACAGCAATACGCAAGGCGGGGGTTTTCTGTGGAAGTCCACTCGCCCAAGGGCAAGGACTTCAACGATGATTTGATCTCTCAAAATATTGCAAAGGTGCATTCTGCGCCGGAAAGGACTCTATGATAAAAAGAAAAACCATTCTACCAGAAAACAATCTCTCTGCAATTATCTCACCCAACCATGTGCGTACCGTATACAACACCCGAAAGGTGCTTGTCACGGTCAATAGCATTTTTGATAAAGCCGTTCCCTACAACGATGTGCTTCTCAACATCATTTTGCGTCAGCGCAAATCGGGGAGCGGCCTTGAATTTCAAGGGGAATCGAGGTATAATACAGCACAACAAAATGTTGCTGGTGCGTCTTTGTGCGATCTTAGGAGGACATCATGAGGTCACAACAAAACGTACACCATGTCGGGCTATATTGCCGCCTGTCACGAGATGACGGCAACGATGGGCCGAGCATGAGCATCGAGAACCAAAAACAGTTGCTACTGGACTATGTAGCGGAAAGGGGATGGAAGGTTTACGATGTCTATGTTGACGATGGTCTGACAGGTACAAATTTTGAAAGACCAGATTTCAAGCGTATGAAACAAGACATCGAAGATGGCAAGATCGATTGTGTCATCACAAAGGATTTAAGCCGACTTGGGAGAAATTTCGTTCAGACCGGGTATTATACGGATGAATATTTTGTCGAGCGGGGTGTGCGGTATATTGCAATCAATGATGGCATTGACACCGCAAACGATGACAACGACATGGCTGGCTTCTATCATGTGATGAACGAGTTTTATCCGAAACAGGTATCGAAGAAAGTGAAGCAAGTCAAGAGAGCGACTGCGAAACAAGGGAAATTCATCGGAACCTACGCTCCGTATGGGTACAGGAAATCACCGGAGGATAAGCATAAACTGATCATCGATGAAGAAGCTGCCCCAATCGTTCGCCGTATCTTCGAGGAGTTCGCCGCTGGTGAAAACGCGCGATGTATCGCAGACCGCCTAACCAGAGAGCGAATTGATTCGCCGAGATTTCACTATTACAAAGTATCTGGAAAGCTACCGCCGCCAAATATAAAAAATGCGTGGCTGTCTACAACTTTGTATCAGATACTGCGGAGTGAAGCCTATATCGGAAACATGGCGCAGGGAAAGCGGGTGAACGTATCGTTCAAGACAAAGCAACGGCGAGTGATACCCAAGGAAGATTGGATTGTCGTTCCCGATACACACGATCCTCTGATTGAGCAGGATGTTTGGGAGGCGGTTCAAAAACGCTCGAACGCCGGAAGTTTATCCACCAAACGCCTTAGTCGAACAGGGAAGCCCAGTTTGTTTTCTAGTATTCTGAAATGTGCTCGTTGTGGTGCAAACCTCGCTTATTCGGAGCACCAGATGAAAAACGGTGGAACAACGGGACGCTATCGCTGTCAAAGCTATCAGTCAAAAGGGAAAACGGTTTGCACCGCCCATACCATCCATGACGCTATGCTCGCTCAAGTTGTTCTAAACGACATCAAGCGTTACGCCTGTCTGACGGAAGATGAGCGCATTCACAACGCAAGCGTTCTGATGGATATAAAGGGCGGCGAGGAGCAAGAATCTAGCAAAAAACTCCAGCGCAGATTGCAGGAAATTGATCATCGGCTCGGTGTAATCGCTACAACATTCAAGAAGCTGTATGAAGATCGTGTCTCCGGTATGATCTCGGATGAAATGTTCAGCGATATGATGAGTGGCTATACTTCTGAAAAAGCCGCTCTGCAAGAGGAACGCGAGAAAGTCTCCGGTGAACTGGAAGCATATAGAGACATTGAGCAGGACATCTCCACATGGCTTGAGCTGGTAGCCCAGCACGAAGAAATTTCTTCGCTGGATCGTAGCACCGTCTTAGAACTGATCGAATCCGTAGAAGTACAAGAGACATTTGACGCAGACAAGAAGCGCCACTTGGAAATCTGGATTAACTACCGATTTATCGGCAGAATCCCACAAAAAACCGAAAGGAACGCCCTGCACGGCGTTCCTCTCGGTCTGATTGCTAGTTAGGCAATCACATTTTCAGATCGGTTTTGCAATTTGGTTGCGGGGAAGGGATTTGAACCCTTGACCTTTGGGTTATGAGCCCAACGAGCTACCGAACTGCTCCACCCCGCGATGATTCGTCAATCATTATACTGAACAATTGACGAACCTCATTTTAACACAGCTTGTGGCGGCAGTCAAGAGTTTTCTTTCTACAAAAAGAAAAGCAAGTTGACAATGGGCGGGTAAATAATATACAATTACCTAATCAACACATTGCGGAGGCTGTAAATGAAAAAGTATGGATTAAACGAATTACGAGAAATGTTCCTGTCATTCTTTGAGGAGAAAGGCCACCTTCGGTTGCCGAGCTTTCCGCTTATTCCGCAGAATGACCCGTCGTTGCTGCTGATAAACTCCGGCATGGCGCCGATGAAACGTTGGTTCACCAATGAGGAAACGCCGCCGAAAGTCCGCGTATGTACATGCCAAAGATGCATACGCACAGACGACATTGAAAACGTTGACAGAACGGCAAGGCATATAAGCTATTTTGAAATGCTGGGCAACTTCTCGTTCGGCGATTATTTTAAACGCAAGGCAATCGCCTGGTGCTGGGAATTTCTCACCGAGAGGCTGGAGATGGATCCGAATCTGCTCTATCCGTCCGTATATATTGAGGACGACGAGGCGTTTGATATCTGGTCAAATGAGATCGGTATGCCGCCGGACAGGATCACGCGGCTCGGCAAAGCCGACAACTTTTGGGATCACGGACAGGGGCCGTGCGGGCCATGCTCTGAGGTATATTACGACCGGGGCGAGGAAAAAAGCTGCGGCTCACCGGAATGCGGCCCCGGGTGCGACTGCGACAGATATGTTGAAATCTGGAACAACGTGTTCACCCAATACAACAACGACGGCAATAACCACTACACAGAGCTGTCCCAAAAGAATATAGATACTGGCATGGGCCTGGAGCGGCTGGCCATGGTTTACCAAGGCGTGGAAAATTTGTTTGAAGTCGATACGATTATGAGCATAGTCCATGAAGTGTCGCGGATCAGCGGAGTTGCGTACGGCAAGGCTGTCAAATCCGATGTATCAATCCGCGTGATTACCGACCACATCAGGGCGGTTGTTATGATGATATCTGATGGGGTGCGCCCGTCTAATGAGGGGCGTGGATACGTCCTGCGCAGACTTTTACGCCGTGCCGCCCGTCACGGAAAACTGCTGGGGATTGAGGGATTGTTCCTGCACGAACTCTGCGAGATGGTTATTGCCGAGAACGCCGGCGCGTATCCGGAGCTTTTGGAGAACAGGGATTATATAGCCCGCACAATCCGCGCGGAAGAAGAGAGTTTCGGCAAGACAATAGACTCCGGCTCCGCGATGCTGATGGGCTTGGTCGAGGAGTACAAGGCGCGCAGTGAGACAACGCTATCCGGCAAAGACGCGTTCCGGCTGTATGACACGTACGGATTCCCGCTGGATATGACGGTTGAAATCCTGTCTGAGCAGGGGCTTGGCGTTGACGCGGAATCATTTAACGGACTTATGCAGGCCCAGCGAACCAGGGCGCGAAAAGCGCGCGTGGAACAGAGCGGCAGCGCCTGGGGTGGTGACGAAATCGGCGGAGAGGCGACCGAGTTTACTGGATTCGGCAAGCTGACCGGCACGGCGCAAGTCACGGCAATTGCCGATGGCGTGATTCTGCTAGATAAAACGCCGTTCTACGCCGAACAGGGCGGACAGTCGGCAGATTTTGGGACAATTACAAATGGAAACGCAGAATTCGCGGTGGATAACGTTGAGCTCCGCGCCGGCGGAAAGTATCTGCACCATGGCAAGATAATCCGTGGGTCGTTTGCCGTTGGAGATAGCGTGACGGCGGCGGTCGATCAAGTGCGCAGAGCGGCGATTTCACGTGCGCATTCTGCGACGCACTTGCTGCACGCGGCGCTGAGGGCAGCTCTCGGGGGGCATGTTGAGCAAGCGGGGTCACTTGTCGAGCCGGATAGGCTGCGTTTCGACTTCACGCATTTTTCTGCCTTGACAGGGGCTGAACTTGAGGAGATTGAGCATCGTGTAAACAGCGCGATTCTGGATGGAAACCCGATAACTTCCGCAGAAATGCCGATTGATGAAGCGAAAAAGCAGGGGGCAATGGCACTTTTCGGCGAGAAATACGGCGACACCGTCCGTGTTGTCAAAATAGATGATGTATCAGCGGAACTCTGCGGCGGCACGCATCTGGACAATACGGCAAAAGTCGGCGCGTTTGCGATAACCGCTGAATTCTCGGTAGCTTCCGGTGTGCGCCGAATCGAAGCGACAACCGGGCGTGAGACGCTGAATGACCTTCACAGCGCGAGGGCGCAGCTGACGCAGCTTTCCGGTATGCTGAAAGCCGGATCCGCGGATGAACTCCCGGTGAAAGTTGAACAAAATATAGCGGAACTGCGTGAGCTACGCAATAAGCTGAACGCATTGGCGGCGAAAGAATCCGTCGGCGAGGCGGAGCGGCTGCTGCAAATCGCGAAAGATATTGGCGGGTTGAAAGTCATTACGGCAATTACCGATAATCCGGATAATCTGCGGCAGATGGCAGACTCGCTACGGGATAAAGAACCTAATGTTGTCGCCGTATTGGCCGCCGTCCGTGACGGTAAGATTACAATCACCGCGGCTTGCGGCAAACCGGCGATTGATAAAGGCGTCAAAGCCGGGGATATTATCCGCGAGGTAACAAAGGTATGCGGCGGCTCCGGCGGCGGAAAACCCGACTTCGCAATGGGCGGCGGAAAAGACCCCGACAAGTTGAAATCCGCGTTGGACGCTGTGGGAGATTTGGTTAAGGAGAAACTGTAGGGGCGTCATCCTGACGCCCGCAAAATGCTAGGAGACGCCAATGGAAAATTGTATTTTCTGTAAAATCATCAACGGGGAAATCCCCTCCGATAAAGTCTATGAGGATGAACATGTATACGCGTTCCGCGATATTGAACCACAGGCGCCGGTGCATATACTGATAGTGCCGAAGGATCATGTTGCGTCGGTAGCGGATATATCGGCAGAGAACTCACACCTGGCGGCAAAATGCCTGGAGGCCGTGGGGAAGATTGCACGGATTGAAAACCTCTCTGGAGGGTATCGCGTTATCACAAACACTGGGCGCGATGCGGGGCAGACTGTGTTTCATCTGCACTTTCATCTGCTGGGCGGCGCGGAACTCCCCGCTATGATAGTCAGGGGTGCGGGGTAGATGTTCACGGCGGCCGTGATAACGGTAAGCGACAAAGGCTCAGTCGGTGAGCGTATCGACACAGCCGGTCCGTTGATCTGTGAAATGCTGGAGAAAGCGGGATTCCAAATAACGCACACATCAATAATCCCAGACGAGCGGGAGGTTATTGAGTGTGAACTGATCAAATGCACCGATGAGCTGGATATTGCACTGGTGATGACAACCGGCGGCACCGGATTCTCCCCGCGAGACGTCACACCGGAGGCAACGATTGCCGTATGTGATAAATTAGCCCCCGGAATCCCGGAGGCAATGCGGCTTGAGAGCTTGAAAATCACCCCGCGTGCCGCACTGTCAAGAAGTCAGGCGGGAATACGGGGGAAAACGTTGATTGTCAACTTGCCCGGCAGCCCAAAGGCCGTGCGCGAGAATCTGGAAGCCGTGCTGGACTCGCTGGAACATGGGTTAGAAATGTTGCGCGGCGAAACGGAACACCCCTTGTAGGGGCGCGCATCGCGCGTCCGTGGATATTGCAAAAAATGTGGGGAAGCGGACGAAAGTCGGGAGAACGGACGAAAACGTGGGGGAACGGATGGCCAATGGTCGCCCCTACATAGGAGGAAGCATCGTATGTTAACAAACGCCGAAAACATCGCAAATAACCGCGATACGTATAAATACGCGCATATGGTGGATACCGCACCTCAGGCTTGTGAACCGTTTGACAAAGAGTGGGGCGTGGGGATATCCGGCAACACGCCGGAACCTTCGCCATTTGCGCGGATTAACAAAATTCTGGCTGTTACCGAGAAGACGACCAACGGCTTTGTCTCACCGGATCGTGCGGAGCTTGTAACCGAGGCGTATAAAGCGCACCCGGGTGCGCCGCAAATTCTGAAATGCGCATACGGCATGGCGAACGCCCTTGACAACACACCGATTTTCATCTTCGAGCATGAGCTGATTGTCGGTTCGTTGGGCTGTGAAAAAAAAGGCGCACCGGTGCATCCGGAGTTTGGGTTCAACTGGGTTGTGGACGAAATGCGCGACGGGCTGATGGATTTTTCCAAAAACCGCACCCACGATTATTTTAACTTCACTGAAGACACACAAAATCGACTTGAAAAGTTGCGCGAGTTTTGGGATGGCAACACTGTTGAAGATATGGTGAACTCACTGATTGACGACGATGTGATCAAAGGCTCTCACAACGGGAAGGGCGTGTTTTTCGCCGATGCTTACGTCTTCTCCGGTGCGGGGCATTTGGGACTGGATTACGAGCGGCTGTTTCATCTAGGCTACGGCGGAATACGCGAGATGATTGTTGAGCGGCTGGAATCGCTGACAATCGCGGAGCCAGAGGATCTCAAAAAACGTGCGTTCTATAACGCGGCGCTGATTGTTACCGACGCCACAATCCGTCATATTCAACGTTACGCTGACTTGGCGCTGGATTTAGCCAAAGCGGAAACTGACCAAACTCGGGCGGATGAGCTGCGGCAGATATCCACAAACTGCCGATGGATATCCGACAATCCGCCGCGTACGTTTTGGGAGGCATTGCAGCTTGTCAATTTGGCGAACACAATCATTCACATCGAATGCAACGGCCACTCCGTCTCATACGGGCGGTTTGACCAGTACATGTATCCGTATTTTCAGCGCGATATCGAAACCGGGGCAGCCACTCGTGAGTTCATGCAGGAACTGATTGAGAATTTCTATATCAAGATCTGGGACTTGAACAAACTGCGCAACCATATCATCATCAAAACTTTTGGCAACGGCGGAATCGGCGGCCCGGCACTGACAGTCGGCGGGATTTTGCCGGATGGAAGCGACGGGACGAATGAGCTGACGTTCATGGCGCTGGACGCGCACGCGCATGTCAGGATTCCATGCCCGTGGATGGCTGTGAGACTCCATGCAAACACGCCGCGGGAGTTGAAAATCAAGACGGCGAATCTCATCAGACTTGGTACCGGCGAACCCAAGATTTTTAACGATGATGTCGCGATTCCGAGCATGTTAAGTTCAAACGTCGCAATACATCACGCGCGGGATTATCAGGTGGTCGGCTGCGTGGAGCCGGATCCATCCGGCAAAGCGTATGGCTGGAAAGACTGCGGGCACATGAACATTGCCCGTGTATTGGAGCTGGCAATCAATGATGGGCGGTGCTATAACTGTTCGGCGGATTGCCCGCGGTGGGAAAAGTGCGGCGTGGTTGGGGATCGCCTTGGTCTCGCCACCGGCAGCCTGGCTGATTTTACGTCGTTTGACCAAGTGCTGGAGGCTTACGACAAACAGATGGAATACTGGTGTGACCGTCAAGCAGCCTATCTCAACGCGGTGGATATCGCACACCAAACGTTAAGGCCGTTGCCTTATCTCTCCATTCTGATGGATGGTTGTATCGAAAACGGTACTGATATCACGCATGGCGGGACGCTATATAACTTTACCGGCCCACAAGGCGTTGGAATCGGCACAGCCGGGGATGGGTTGGCCACGATAAAGCAGCTGGTGTTCGACGAGCAGCGTGTATCCGGGCGGGAATTGTTGGATGCCGTGACAAATAACTGGGAGGGGTATGAGCCACTGTACGCCTATGTCAACTCTGACAGAGTGCATCACTATGGCAACGATGACGATTACGCCGATGAACTCACCAAGTTCGCGATGGATACATGGTGCAAACATATCGAGCGCAGATCGAACGCACGGGGCGGGTTCTTCCAGCCGGGGGCGTATTCGGTGACAGTCAATGTGGCGCATGGCGGGAATCAGTGGGCGTCGATCGACGGACGCGTGGCGTATGAGCCGGTGTCGGACTGCATGGGTGCGGTGCACACAAAATGGGGCTCCCACGATGTCAAAGGCCCACTGGCGATTTGCAGGTCGGTCACAAAGCTCGATCACGTTCGCGCCACAAACGGCACATTGCTGAACTGGAAGTTTTCACCCAGCGCGTTAGCCGGGGAAACAGGCCGCGATAGCCTGATTGCCTTGATTGAAGAATACGTTGCGCGAAAAGGAATGCACAGCCAGTTCACTGTGGCGAATCAAGATACGCTATTAGCAGCGCAGCGGAACCCGGATGAATACCGCGACCTGCTTGTCCGCGTCGCCGGATACTCGGCATATTTTGTCGAGTTGAATAAAGCGCTGCAGGATGATATAATAGGGAGAACATCGTTGTCGTTTGATTAGCAAAGAACAAAACACCCGGCTCTGCGGAGCCACCCTCTTTACTAAAGAGGGCAAAGACGAGGGTTTTTGAGGCATCCCCGTCTCCCGTCCCCTGCCCTCTTTAGTAAAGAGGGTGGCTCCGCAGAGCCGGGTGTTTTGTCATAAAACAAACTAAAAATGAAAAAGGAGAAATACATAAATGCTTAACAAATCTGGCTCACAAACAAATCGAAAAGAACTCAAGGTTGGAAAAATGGTTGCGTTGATTGTTCTGGGGGTTGCGGTGCTAATTGTAGCGTTTTCTTCATTCGCAGTTGTTCCGGCAGGCCACACAGGTGTCCGCGTAACCTTGGGTCGTGTTGTCGGCCATGAAAGTGAAGGTCTTATTTTCACGCCGCCCTTCGTTCAAAATGTTGTATTGATGGATAATCGTACGCAGGCGCTTGAGATGCGAACGGAAGCTGTCACGAGAGATTTGCAGTCTGTGAGCATGATGTATACGGTGAACTACTCTTTAAACCAAGACATGGCCGGTAACGTATTTAGAGAGATCGGCCTCGGCTTTGAGAGTATTATTATTCGTCCGACAGTTGAAGAAACTGTAAAAGACGTTACCGCCAGATACACAATCGAGGAACTGATCACGCAAAGAGCCCGCGTAAGCTCCGATATTGCAACAGAACTGCAAGCAAACCTTGGTGCCCGCGGATTTACATTTGAAAGATTTAATATTGTTGATTTCGCTTTTTCGGCGGAATTCAGCAACGCCATTGAGCAAGTGCGTATTGCAGAACAGAATGCGTTGAGAGCGTATCAAGATTTAGAAAGATCGCGGCACGAAGCGGAGGCCGAACGCGTGATGGCACGCGCCCAAGCAGATGTGCTTCGGTATCAGGCGTCGGAGCTGACGGATACAAACTTGATGGCTATGTGGATTGAGCGATGGAACGGGGTGCTTCCAACCGTTATGACCGGGGACGGGAACGGGATGCTTCTTAACTTTGGGCTTGATGATATTCAATCGTCAGTCAATACGCCGAGAGCGCCAGCATCTACTCCGGCGCAAACACCACCGGTGACGCAAACGCCTGTTGACACAACGGATAATGATTAGCGGCCGCTAAGGGCCTCCCCGAAACGAAATAAGCTGCGCATAAACACCGGCCGGATAGGTCAACTTATCCGGCCGGTACTTGCATAATCATTTTCTACATCTAAACATATATCGGAGGTAACATCAATGCCAGACTACACCAAACTAGCGGCCCTCGCCGAAGAGTGCGGATTTACCAACTGTGCGCCGATGGATATTTCGACGCTTGAGTTCATGCAGGAAGTGCGCGACATGTGCAATCCAGGGCAATGCAACAGATACGGCACATCATGGTCATGCCCGCCAGAATGTCCCTCATTGGAGGTTCTGCAAGAGCGTGTGTTGGGTTATTCCGGTGGATTTCTGGTCCAGACCGTCGGTGAGTTGGAGGACAGCTATGACTGGGAGGGTATCATGGACGCCGGGCTGACGCATAAAGCAAATTTCGGCAAGATGTGGGAAGCGCTGGAGAAGCAATATTCACAAGTTTACGCCATGGGCGCGGGGGCATGTATGCTGTGTGAAAGTTGCACATATCCGGACGAACCCTGCCGCCACCCGGACAGAATGTCAGCGTCTATGGAAGCCAGCGGCCTGTTGGTAAACAAGGTTTGTACCGACAATAATCTGGGGTACAATTACGGCCAGGACAAAATTGCGTTTACCGCGTGCTTTCTGCTTAACGAATAAAGCGACATAAAAACAACGGGCGGCCGCACGGCCGCCCATACAGATTATTCATCTAATTTCAGCACCGCCATAAACGCGTCTTGCGGTACTGATACGCTGCCTAAGCTGCGCATACGTTTTTTGCCTTCTTTCTGCTTTTCAAGCAGCTTTTTCTTTCGTGATATATCCCCGCCGTAGCATTTGGCCAGAACATCTTTCCGCATGGCCTTGATTGTCTCACGGGCAATTATTTTGCCGCCAATCGCGGCCTGAACCGGCACTTCAAACAACTGACGCGGGATATGTTCTTTCAGCTTTTCGGTGATCTTCCGTCCCCTGGCGTATGCTTTGTCTTTGTGTACGATGAACGACAGCGCATCCACAATCTCGTTATTCAGCAGAATATCCAGCCGTACAAGCTGTGACACGCGATAGCCTGAGAACTCATAATCAAGCGAGGCATAGCCGCGGCTGCGGGATTTCAGTGCGTCAAAGAAGTCATAGATAACCTCGTTCAGCGGCAGCTCGTATTTTAATTCCACGCGGGCGGCGTCGAGATAAACCATTTCTTTATAATCGCCGCGCCTGTCCTGGCATAAGTCCATAATGTTACCAACATATTCAGGCGGGCAGATTATAGAGGCGTTAATAAACGGCTCTTCTGCCGTTTCAATATTCGCCGGATCCGGATAATTCAACGGATTATCGACAAAGATGACCGACCCGTCAGTCATTGTGACTTTGTAGACAACACTAGGCGCGGTTGTAATCAGGTCAAGATTATACTCACGCTCCAGCCGTTCGCCGATTATTTCCATGTGCAGCAATCCAAGGAATCCGCAGCGGAAGCCGAAGCCCAACGCGGCGGAAGATTCCGGCTCATAACTCAGCGAAGCGTCGTTCAGTTTTAGCTTTTCAAGTGCGTCGCGCAGATCCGGATATTTTGCGCCGTCTGCCGTGTAGAGGCCGGAAAACACCATCGACTGCACTTTTTTGTATCCGGGCAAAGGCTCTTCTGCCGGGTTATCACTATCGGTGACCGTGTCACCGACGTTTGTATCGCCGACGTTCTTGATACTGGCGGTGAAGTATCCAACTTCCCCCGCTCGTAGTTCATCACACGGCTCCAGCCCGACAGGACTCAAATATCCCGCTTCAACGACTTTGTAATTGGCGCCTGTTGCCATCAGTTCGATGTCCATGTCGCGCCGCAAAACTCCGTCTATGATCCGCACGTACACGATTACGCCCCTGTAAGCGTCATACTGACTGTCGAAAATCAAGGCGCGCAAAGGGGAGTCTACCACTCCCTTCGGCGCAGGGATATCGCTGACTATACGCTCCAACACTGCTTCAATCCCGATTCCCTGCTTGGCCGATATCTCCGGCGCGTCCTGCGCGGGAATGCCGATGATGTCTTCAACTTCATTTTTGACCCGCGCGGGGTCTGCCGCTGGGAGGTCGATTTTATTCACAACCGGCAGGATTTCCAAATTATGCTCCAACGCCAAATACGTGTTGGCAATCGTCTGCGCCTCAACGCCTTGGGACGCGTCCACAACCAGAATCGCACCCTCACACGCGGCTAATGACCTTGAAACCTCGTAATTAAAGTCCACATGCCCTGGAGTGTCTATCAAATTCAGCGTATAGTCCTGCCCGTCACGGGCTTTATAGGCAAGCCGAACGGCGCGGGCTTTTATTGTAATGCCGCGCTCTTTTTCCAAATCCATGTTATCTAATATCTGAGACTCCATCTCGCGGGACTCCACCGCGCCGCATTTTTCCAACAGCCTGTCGGCCAGCGTTGATTTGCCGTGGTCAATATGCGCGATGATTGAAAAATTCCGTATTTTGTCTTGCATTAGTCACCCCTAAGCCTTGCTATTAGTTCCGGCACTGAGATATTTTGTTCAAAGACCTCACCCAGTGCGGTGCATATAGATACGGCCGCGTCCAAAACCCGCGATAAATCCTCGGCCCGGCGCGGGTCATGGGTTCGCCCCAGAAGATAGTCCGCCGTCACACCGTAATAATCGCACGCTTTTATGATGAACTCAAGTTTCGGCTCACGCAGGCCTGTTTCGTAGTGAGATAGCAGTGCTTGAGATACGCCGAGCTGTTCCGCAGCCTGGCGCTGGCTCTGCCTGGTTTCCCGCCGTAATCGGCTTAACGCCTCTGCCAAATTTGACTTCATCTTTAGCGGCCTTCTTTCTTTTGAATATTTTTTAAGTATAACTGGAAAAACCAAATTTGTAAATAGGAGCTTTGCCATGAAATTTCCCAACCTGTTCAGCCCGCTTAAAATCGGCGGAGTTACTCTGAAAAACAGGATAATCTCCGCCCCGATGACGTATCCGATACTGACCTCGGACGGTTGCCTGACTCCGGAAGCCGCAGCGTTTTACGAATTACGCGCAAAAGGAGGTGCCGCCGTCGTCACGGTGAGTGAGCTTATTGTTGACAGCAAAACAGGGAAGTACTATCCCGTGCAGGTGATCACAGATGCACCGAACGCCAAAGACAGCCTGGCCATGGCCGCCAGAGCCGTCCGACGCCACGGCGCTGTGGCAAGCATGGAACTCTCTCACGGCGGGCAGTTCGCTATAACGCAAGGCCCAACTTTAGGCCCCATCGATGTGTATCAAGATGGGGCGCTTATAACCCGCGCGATGACGAAGGCCATGGTCGCCGGAATTATAGAGTCCTACGCAAAATCGGCCGCACTGTGCCGGGATGCGGGGTTTGAAATGCTGCTAATCCACGCGGGACACGGGTGGCTGCTGGAGCAATTTTTATCCCCGGCCACAAACAGCAGAACCGACGAATACGGCGGGGACTTGCCGGGTCGAGCAAGACTTGCGCTGGAGGTTATATCTGCTGTCAGAGAAGTAGTCGGGCCAAAATTCCCGCTGGAACTGCGGATCAGCGCCGAGGAATATATTGATGGTGGATATTCGTTTGATGATGTGATTGCGTTCGCAAAGTTGGTTGAGCCGTTGATCGACTTATTGCAGGTGTCCACAGGCGCTCACCACGGCAGTTTTGATAAAACCCATCCGTCAATGTTTGCTCCGCGCGGAGTTAATGTGCATTACGCGGCGGATATCAGGAAGCACGTTGATATCCCCGTCGCCGCAATTGGCGCGTTGAACGAGCCGGATATGCTGGAGGATATAATCGCCTCCGGCCAGGCGGACACCGTTGTCATGGCAAGGGCGCTGTTGGCGGATCCATATCTGCCGCGCAAGGCGATGGAAGGCCGAGACGATGAAATTATCCGGTGCTGCAGGTGCTTCACTTGTATGGCAGAACGCCTGAAAACCGGCTTGCGGGTGTGCGCGCTGAATCCCGTTATCGGTAGTGAGTATGAGCATAATTTTGTGTTTTCACGTCCGTCCGCGGAGCCTCGGCGAGTATTGATAGCAGGCGGAGGTCCGGGCGGAATGCAGTGTGCAGTCACAGCAAAATCCCGCGGGCATGAGGTAATTCTGTGCGAAAAACAAAGCGAGCTGGGTGGTGCGCTGAATGCAATAAAGGGAGTCGGCTTTAAGTCAGACCTTTATAAGTTTGTATCCGTAATGACGCGGCAGATGGAAAAGGCCGGGGTTGATATTCGCCTGAATACGGAAGTCACGCCGGAGCTTGTGCGGGAAATCGCGCCGGACACCTTGATTATTGCCGCCGGGGCTGAGTCTGTTGTCCCCGCGATACCGGGAGTTGAAAACGCTGTTCCGGTGGAAAGCTTGCCGGACTTGCAAATCGGGCAGAACGTGGCTATTATAGGCGGCGGACTCTCCGGATGCGAGACTGCCATTCATCTGGCAAAATCCGGACATGCTGTAACGGTTGTCGAGATGGCGGATCAGCTTTGTGCGGACGCGAATCCGCGCCACAGGCCGCTTCTGCTCGCGGAGCTGGAAAGCTGCTCTGTAACTTGCCTGACAAGCGCTCAGGCAGTGCGGATTGCAGAGGACGGGCTGGTTTGCCGGACTCAGGGCGGGGAGACAGCGCTTCTTGCTGACACGATAATCCTTGCTACCGGGCGCGGCGCAAGTGTTAAAACGGCTGAGGCTCTACGCGGCACGGCTCCGTATGTGGAAATGATAGGCGATTGCGTAAAACCCGCGAATGTGGCGGAGGCAGTTTTCCGGGGGCATTTCGCGGCGATTGATCTATAATTTAAATTCATAATAGCTTGCGCTTTTTGCGAAAAAGTGCTAGAGTAGTGTCCGGGTAATTATGCTAGTAAAGGAAGGTTTTAGATAAATGGCAAAAAAGACAGTGGTGATTGAAGGTTCCGGCAAGCATTGCCACGTAACAAGGGAAACGCTGGACAAGCTGTTCGGTGAGGGGTTTGAGCTTGAGGTTAAAAAAATGATCTCTCAGCCGGGGCAGTTTACAACGCCGCACAGAATCACTGTGGAAGGTCCGCGCGGGTCTTCGCAAATGGTGATAGTCGGTCCGTGCAGGCCGTATGATCAGGTAGAGCTATCAATGACCGACGCACGCTCATTGGGATTTGACTGCCCGATACGCGAAAGCGGAGAAACACAGGGCAGCCCAGGCTGCAAACTGATAGGCCCCGCCGGAGAAGTGATAATCCCGGAGGGAGTGATAGTCGCCAAACGGCACATACATCTCACGCCGGAAGATGCCGAAAAATTCGGCATTTCCGACAAACAAGTCGTACAGGTGCGGGTGGACGGCGAAAGATCGCTGATTTTCGACGAAGTGGTCGCCCGTGTGCGCGACGATTTCGCGACATTTATGCACTTGGATTATGATGAAATGAACGCGGCGAATCTAAGCGCTGAAAGTGCTGTCGGTGAAATACTTGCATAATTAAAAATGACAAAACAAGGGCCGCCCTACCATGCGGCCCTTGTACGGATATCGGATATGTGCAGGTACGCGGCTCATGCGTCCCGCCGTGATTGCTATATCAGGTTCAAGACTATTGTAAGAATAACAAATACACCGGCGAACCATTTGGTGGCGCGGGCTAATCTTGCATCAAAGCTTTTTGACTTGTTTTTCGTCAAAAAAGTATCCGACCCGCCACTCAACGCGCCGGATAATCCGGACGTTTTGCCGGACTGGAATATAATGATAGCCATAAGCGCAACGCATACGACAAGGTGAATAATTACAACAGCAGTTTTCAAGGCGATCTATCCTTTCTAGTGTCACTTTACAAAGCGTGAAAACCATATTAACACATCATCAACTATTTTGCAACAACAAATTTTCAAAAAGCGTTGCAAAAATTTATGTGGGCACAGCCCCGTAGGGGACGGTGTCCTCGACGTCCCGCGGTTGGATTTTTGCCACCCTGCAGGAAAACGAGGGTTTGGACGGGGGCACGCGCGCTACTGTTTCTACCGTCCCTCTGTGCAGGAGCGACTGTCCCAGTCGCCTGCGGGCGGTCGGGGACGACCGCCCCCTATTAGGATTTATCCGGATTGCCCTGAAAAATTTCAATTGTGTATTGAGAAAAGCGCCGGTTTTTGGTATACTGACTAATTATAACCGGAATTTATGAAAGCGGGTGCGCAGTTGGATGAGGTTTTTTGATTGGGAAATCGCGGGGTTTGACAGAGATTCCGCGGTAGAGTTCTGCCGGAACGGCGTTAATCCGCTTGTATCTGTTTTTCTCACTTCAAGGGGTTTTGCCACGGTTGAAGAAATAAAATCACATGTATCGGACACGCCTTCCGCCGTTTATGACCCTATGCTGCTTGCCGACATGGACAAAGCGGTTGAGAGAATTAATTTCGCCATCGAAAATAACCAGCGCATAGCGGTCTATGGCGACTATGATGTGGACGGCGTGACGGCCAGCGCATTATTAGCAGACTATTTCCGTACGAAAGGCGCAGATTTTGAAGTATACATACCGGATAGAATAAACGAGGGCTATGGCCTGAACCGCACGGCAATAGACGTTCTGAAATCCCGAGGGGTGGAGCTCATCGTCACAGTGGACTGTGGCGTTACAGCGATTGAAGAGGCCGAATATGTCAAAGCGTTGGGTATAGGGCTTGTGATAACCGACCATCACCAATGCCGGGACTCCCTGCCAATAGCTGACGCCGTGGTGGATCCGCAAAGATCGGACTGCCAATATCCCAATGATGCGCTGGCCGGAGTGGGTGTTGCATTCAAACTCGTCTGCGCACTGGAAAGTGCCGAGTCCGCAGATGAGATGTTCCGAAAATACGGCGACCTTGTGGCGCTGGGTACGATCGCGGATGTGATGCCGGTGACTGGGGAGAATCGCGAGCTTATACGGCGCGGATTGCGCGTTTTAGAGGCTTCACAGAGGACAGGACTGCGGCAGCTTCTGCGGGATGCTTGCACCGCGCGCGGGCGAATAGGCACAGCGTGCGTTGGATTTGTCCTTGCCCCGCGCCTCAACGCGGCAGGCAGGATGGGCAAGACAAATGTATCGCTGGAGCTATTGCTGACCAAAGACGCCAACGAGGCCGATCTGCTGGTTGATGAACTGACAACGCTGAATACCAAGCGGCGTGCGTTGGAGACTGAGATTTACGAAAACGCACTCTCGATCGTTGGTTCCGAAAAACCGGACTGCCCCATCGTCCTTGCCAGCCGCGACTGGTATCAAGGCGTGACAGGAATTGTAGCGGCGAAAATGGCCGAGCGGTATTTTCTTCCGGCCATTATGATAAGCATTGGGGAAGACGGTATCGGACGCGGCTCTTGCCGCAGTTTCGGCGCTTTTGGCATAATCAGCGCGCTTACGGAGTGTCAGGACCTGCTTATAAGCTACGGCGGACACGAAATGGCGGCCGGGGTGACGATCGCCGAGGGTGATATAGACGAGTTCACGCGGCGTATAAATGAATATTACCGCGATAATATTAAATCCATACCGAAACCGCGATTGAAACTGGATTTTGAGGTTGAAAAGCCGGAGATTCTGACAGTGGTGAACGTGGAAGCGTTAGAGGGGTTAGAGCCATTCGGCAACGGAAATCCGCCGCCGTGTTTGTGTATCAGGGGTGCTGCTGTTTGTGAAATCATGCCGGTCGGCGCCGGGAAACACACGCGGCTTAAAATAGAAAAATCCGGCAAAGTTCTGGACTGCATATACTTCGGTATGCCGCCCGGCGAACTCGGCGTAACCAAGGGCGAAACATGCGACATAGCGTTTGAACCGCAAATCAACGAATTCCGCGGCAAGACCACAGTTCAGCTGCAGTTATTCGATATAAAGAAGTCAACGTAGGAGCTCTTCGGCCGTCCCTACATGGCAGGACAACGTAAATGTAGCCCTGCCGCTTACCCCCAATACAATTTAAGGAAACCAACTTATGAGCGATGTGTTAGAAAAATACCGGCAATTTGAGTCGGCTATAATCCGAACCATTCCTGGGGCGAACACGGATAGGATCCGGTCAGCCTTTGAGTTTGCACGCCTGCATCATGGCACGCAACTGCGCAAAGACGGGACGGAATTTGTAACCCACCCATTAGCCGTCGCGGAAATAGTGTTGGAAATCGGCCTTGATGAAGACTCCCTATGCGCGGCTTTTTTGCACGATTGCATTGAAGATACCGACGCGACGTTTGAAGAGATTGAAAAGCTGTTCGGCCCTGACGTGGCCATTATTGTGGATGGCGTAACCAAGCTGACCCGCGTTACGTACACCAGCAAAGAAGAAGAGCAGATGGAAAATCTGCGAAAAATGCTGATCGCCATGGTCCGGGATATCCGGGTGATTTTGATAAAAATCGCCGACAGGTTACACAACATGCGCACGATAGAATATCAAACCGCCGAAAAGCAGCGCGAAAAGGCGTTAGAGACAATGGAAATCTATGCCCCCATTGCCCACAGACTGGGTATGCAAAAGATAAAGTGGGAGTTGGAGGATCTTTCAATAGACTACTTAGATCCGATAGGCTGCGGAAAGATTAAGCGCGGCCTACGCCGCCAACAGGCAAGGGACGAAAGCTTTTTAAGCCGAGTTAGGGAAATGATCCAAGCCCGGCTTTTAGAAGAAGAGATCAAATGCAAGGTAGAGGGCAGAATAAAACATCTGTACAGCATTTATAGAAAGATGTATGAACAGAACAAAGAACTCGCCGAAGTGTTGGACCTCTATGCATTCCGGGTGATCGTGGATGATATAGAAGACTGTTATTACGTGATGGGTCTGGTACACGAGCTGTTCCACCCGATTCCGGGCAAGATAAAAGACTATATAAGTACGCCGAAACCCAATGATTACAGAAGCTTGCATACATCGGTCATAGGCAGTGAAGGTGTCCCGTTTGAGGTGCAGATTCGCACTGTCGAAATGCACCAGACGGCGGAATACGGCATCGCTGCACACTGGAAGTATAAAGAAGGCAGAGAAGGCAAAGTGGCGGATGAGGAAAAATTCGCCTGGGTTCGTCGCCAGCTGGAGTCGTATCAGGAGAGTGATGCGCAGGACTTCTTCCAGGCACTGAAAATAGATATGTTTGCCGATGAAGTGTTTGTCTACACCCCCGGCGGGGATGTTGTAAGCCTGCCGGCCGGGGCGACGCCTATAGACTTCGCCTACAGCATACATTCAGCAATCGGCAACACGATGACAGGGGCTATCGTAAACAGGCGGATGGTCACATTTTCGCACATACTTCAGAACGGCGATATTGTTGAGATTTTGACATCCAAATCATCTAAAGGCCCGACCCGCGACTGGCTGAACATGATAAAAAGCACAGAGGCGCGGAATAAAATCCGCCAGTTTTTCAAAAAAGAAAAGCGCGAGGAAAATATCCTGCACGGGAAGATGAATTTCGAGGCGGAGTTAAAGCGCCAGAATCTCCAAATGTCAGATGTTCTGCGTGAGGATGTGCTGCCGAAAGCTCTGGCGCGGGTGTCGTTCAGCTCACTTGAAGACATGTTCGCCGCCATCGGATACGGCGGTGTGTCATCGCAAAAAGCCGTGAACAAAATCCGTGAAGAAATACGCAACGCCGATAAACTGAAGAAGAAAGAGCCAGAGCCGGAACCATCGCCCGTGATGGTGCTGAAACCGCCGCGGGAACAGAAAGCAAAACCAGTCAAAGGCGTGATGGTGGAAAGTCTGCCCGGCTGTCTTGTCAAATTCGCCAAGTGCTGTGCGCCAGTGCCAGGCGACCCGATCATCGGATTCGTCACCCGCGGATTCGGCGTATCGGTACACCGGCAGGATTGTGTGAACTATCTCAGGTCAAAAAAAGAGCCGGACCGATGGGTCAATTCCACCTGGGCGGATACGGAATCCGGCACGTATTCCACTGAAATTCAAATCTCCGCCAGCGATAGAAAAAGCCTGGCGATGGATATTATGACAGTGTTGAACGCGCTGGACATAAAAATAGAATCATTTTCCGCCAGAAACTTGGGAGACGGCACGGCTTTCATCTCAGCGACAATCGAAGTAAAAAACAGAGACGAACTGGTTCGCGCAATGGCAAGATTAATGAGCGTGCAGGGAGTCACAGATACCAGAAGAGTAGACGGATAATTGACAGTTAACGAGAGGAATTGATAATGCGGGCTGTTGTTACGCGGGTGTCCGGCGCTTCTGTAGAAATTGACGGGAGTGTTGCCGGGCAAATCGGCAAAGGGTATCTTGTGCTGTTGGGTATACGAAACGGCGACACGGAAAGTGACGCCGTTCGGCTTGCTGGCAAGATTTGTAATCTGCGTGTGTTTAGTGATGATGCTGGCAAGATGAATTTGGACCTTGCCGCTGTGGACGGGTCTATTCTGGTAATCTCGCAATTTACACTGTATGCCGACATGAAAAGCCGCCGTCCGGGATTCACCGAAGCCGCTAGGCCCGAGACGGCGATTCTGTTGTATCAACTGTTTGTCGATGAATGCAGAAACGCCGGATTCACTGTCGAAACCGGCGTGTTCGGTGCAGATATGGCGGTGAGTTCCGTCAACAACGGGCCTGTAACGATTGTAATGGAGAGTTAGGACATCCCCTTTCCCCTTCATGCGTGAAGGGGGCTGTTCGCTGTAGGGGCGCGCATCGCGCGTCCGTGGGATTTCGGTGCAGATGTTGTAGCATAACGGACGGCCAATGGCCGCCCCTACGGGTTAACGTCGGAATCACCATCTGCCAGAAACGTTTCTTCGCACGTTTGCTGGGCTTCTCGGATTACTTTTGCGGCTTGGGCTAACGCCCGTTCAGCGTTGGTCAAGGCGTTGAACGCGATTTTGTACATTTTCTCGTAATTTGGCATGATTGACACTCCTTTCAACTGATAACTACTACTTTATCCTACTTGGAAGTATTTGTCAATACAATTGCGCACAAAATGCTACCATTTTCAGGGGTGATATAGTATGAGGCCACTGAAAGAAAAGGTAAGCATTACGCTTGACGGGGATATTATCGAACTGGTGAAGCAACTTGCGGAGAAGAACGACCGTTCGTTTTCACAGTATATTAATCTGCTGCTTAGGCGGCATATTGAACGATTGCGCGAAACAGGCAAACTCGACTAACAACTCTCCATCGTCCCGCATATAATGCGGCGGGGAGGCTTGAGATTATGAATATTACATTTCGTATGCTTGTTGAAGTCGCGCTGGCTGTTCTGTTGCTTGTGTCGCTTGCCGGGATATTTTTCGCGGTGCGCAGAATGCTGCGTCGGCCCGGATTGGAAACTGATGGGCTATTTACAGTGATTGCCGCGTCTGGTAGTGCGGAAGCGCTTGAGCAAACGGTTATGAGCCTTGTTTGGCTGTGCAAAAATGGTAAGATAAAAACAAGGATTGTCATAGCCGATTGCGGCTTGACCGCGCAGTCGCGGAAGCTTGCGGAGCTTTTGGCGAAAGACGGCGTAATGCTATGCCAGCCGGGTGAAATTACGCGCTTATTGGAGGGAAACGGGTGGAGTACGTAACCGTTGAAGGTGAGATAACGTCTGTCCTGTTCTCAAATCAGGAAAACGGATATACAGTCCTGCGGCTGAACACATCTGACGGTGTGATTACGGCGGCAGGCTCTTTGCCTGGAGTTTCCGCGGGAGAGCGGCTGCTTTTACAAGGTTCATGGTCGGTGCATCCGCAGTATGGGGAGCAGTTTAAGACTGAGTCTTTCAAACTCCGCCAGCCGGAGGGCGTGGATGAGATCTACCGCTATCTCGCCGGCGGAGCTGTTTTGAGCCTGGGGCCGAAGCGCGCGCGGGATATTGTTGACAAATTTGGCGTTATGTCACTGCATGTGATTGAAAATGAGCCGGAAGAGCTTGCCACCGTGAAAGGCATATCGCTGAAAAGTGCGATGAAGATTTCCGAAGATTTCAGGCGTCGGCATGACTTGCGTCGGTTTGTCGATTTCCTCTCACGATACGGTATAAAGCCGCTTGTCGCGACGCGTGTGTATCAGGACTACGGGGATTCCGCGCAAGATGCCGTCAGGGAGAATCCGTATATACTCGTGCCTGAGCCGTATGGGGCGGATTTTTTTCTGACGGATTCGCTGGCATTCGACCTCGGATTTGAAAGCGACTATCCAAACCGCGTGGCGGCGGCGGTGATATTTGAACTTGCGCACAATCTGCAAAACGGGCATACGTTCATTCCGCGTGAAAAGCTGACACAGGCAACAGCCGAGATGATAGGCGTACCCAGAGAGGCGATTGACACGGCGCTGGAGTATCTGCACGAATTGGGCGATATTGTAATCGAACCCGTCGCGGGTGAAGACGGCTGCTATCTGTACCAGATGCGCGAGGCGGAGGATTACGTGGCGCGGCGGATATCAAAAATGGCCATGCCGCAGGATCCCCCGGCGGGGATAGATGAGATAATTACGCAGATCGAGGGAGAATCCGACCTGTGGTATGCCGATATGCAGCGGCAGGCGCTGAGACTTTCCGCCGAAAGCCGTGTGATGGCGCTAACAGGCGGCCCAGGTACGGGGAAGACGACGACGGTGCGCGGGATATTGGCGATGTTTGACGCGTTGGGATTGAAAACAGCCCTCTGCGCTCCTACCGGCCGGGCGGCAAAGAGATTGTCAGAAACTTGCTCGCGCGAGGCGGCGACGATTCACCGCCTGCTTGGGACAAGCATGGATGAATCGGGATTGCTGACGTTCACCCACGATGAATCGAATCCGTTGAAAGCGGACGCTGTGATTGTGGACGAGATGTCAATGGTGGACTTGCCGCTGATGAGGGCATTGCTCGGCGCGTTAGCGCAGGAGTGCAGGTTTATTATGGTCGGCGACTGCGATCAACTCCCGCCTGTCGGCCCGGGCGGCGTGTTCGCGGATGTTTTGCGAAGCGGCGCTGTGCCGAAGACGGAATTGACGGAAATCTTCAGACAGGCTAGTGACAGCGGGATAATCCACTGCGCCCACAGCGTGAATTCAGGCGTTATGCCGGATTTTGCGCAGAAATATCCTGATATGTATTTTCTTAAAAGGTCATCGGACGAAGAGCTGGTGGAAACAATCGCGACGCTGGTGGGGGAGCGATTACCAAAAAACATGGGCCTCGACCCTGCGCAGATTCAAGTACTCACACCCACGCGGCGCGGGAAATCTGGTACCGGCAGCTTGAACGAAAAGCTGCGTGAAGCGGTGAATCCGCGTACCGCGCTGAAGAAAGAAAAACGATTCGGCGAATTTCTGTTCAGAGTCGGCGATAAAGTGATGCAAATCAGGAATAATTATGATATAATGTGGCAAGGCTCCGATGGACTGGGCTGGGGCGTGTATAATGGAGATATAGGAATTATAACCGAGATCGATTTGACTATGGAAACCGTCAAGGTTGACTTTGAAGACAAAGTAGTCATATATTCGTTTGAGCAATTGCCGGAGTTGGAACCGGCGTTTGCCATAACGGTGCATAAATCGCAAGGCAGTGAATACGATGCGGTAGTCCTGGCGTTGACTGGTTCCTCCGGCCGTCTTCTTACACGCGGCGTGTTATACACGGCGATGACCCGTGCGAAATCGCTGCTGATTATCGTGGGTAATCCAGCCGTTATGGAGCGGATGGTGGCAAATGACCGCAGACAGCGGAGGTATTCCGGTTTGAGGGCCAGGCTATCGGATTTTGCGGGGTTATAGATGTTACAATGGCATTAGGGGCGGATTCCATATCTGCCCAACACACCCGATAAGTGCAAAACGTACCGCGGACGACCGCAAGCCGCCCCTACAATATGCCATATCAGTCAAGATTGGAGTTTTATCATGGGTTTATCTGAATTAATCCTGAACTTAATTTTCCCTCCCAGGTGCGTGTTCTGTGAAGAGGTACGGAAGAAGAAAGATACCGGTGCCTTTTGCATTAGCTGTGCCGATGAGCTCCCGTACACATCTGACGGCGGACGGCAGGAGGGCGGGTATTTCGGGTTCTGCGTATCCCCGTTTTACTATGAGGGAGATGTGCGCAAATCAGTCCGCCGGTATAAATTCGACGGAGCGGAAGGATATTGTGAGCCTTACGGTAAGATATTGTCAGACTTCATAGCCTCTCAGCCGGAGGTTGAATTCGATATACTCACATGGGTGCCGATAAGCGAGGAACGGCTTGAAGAACGGGGCTATAATCAGGCGGAGAGCCTGGCCCAGCGCGTTGCGGACAACCTCGGCGCGTCGGCTGCTGACACTCTGCGCAAACCATTCGACACAGCGCCGCAGTCGGAGATTCCGAAACGGCAAGAGCGGCTTGACAACGTAATCGGCGCGTACGAGGTGATTAACCCGTCCACAGTACGCGGCAAGCGAGTTCTTATACTTGACGATGTGATTACAACCGGGGCAACGCTTAATGAATGCGCAAAAACCCTGCTGGAAGCCGGAGCGGAAAGCGTAATCTGCGCAACGCTGGCGCGGACACCGATTGACGGCGAATACTCAATAGCAAGGACTTAAATCAGAAAAATCTGGCGATAATTATGAAATAGAATTTACTCGGGGGAACCTTTAATGCTTTTTGGGCGAGATATAGGAATAGATCTTGGAACAACGTCTGTCTTGGTGGCGACACGGGGCAAGGGCGTTATTTATCGTGAGCCGTCGGTCGTGGCGATGGACAAGAACACGGGGCGGCTTCTAAACGTTGGCATGGCGGCGCAGCGTATGCTGGGCCGGACGCCGGGCAATATCGTGGCGATCCGCCCATTGCGCGACGGCGCGATTTCAGATTATGACATGACTGAGCGCATGTTGAAAGAACTTGTGCGTAAATCCGTTTCGTTTTCACTGTTGAAACCGCGGATTGTTATTTCAGTCCCCTCCGGCATAACGGAAGTTGAAGAGCGCGCGGTGATTGACGCCGGAGTCGCCGCCGGTGCGCGTAAAGTTTACTTAATGGAAGCGCCGTTAGCCGCGGCAATCGGCGCGGGGCTGGATATCACGCGGCCGGACGGACACATGGTTGTCGATCTCGGCGGCGGCACGACTGATATCGCGGTGCTGTCACTCTCCGGCGTTGTGGAATCCACGTCGCTGAAAGCGGGGGGCGAGGCGTTTGACGACGCGCTGATTAAATTTGTCCGCCGTAAGCACAACGTATTGATTGGAGAAACGACAGCTGAAGAGCTGAAAAAAGGAATAGGCTGCGTGTTCCCGCGCTCGGAAGTGATTACGGTCGAAGTCAAGGGCCGGTGCCTGATGACGGGACTGCCTAGGGTGGTCACGGTCAGCTCCACCGATACGCTGGAGGCGTTTGAAGAAGTGACGGAGCGGATTATCGAAACCGTCCACAATGTACTTGAAAGCACTCCGCCGGAGCTTGTTGCAGACGTTTCGCAGAACGGAATCGTCCTAACCGGTGGCACCAGCCTTTTGTGGGGCTTTGATAAACTTATCGAAAGCAGAACAAACATAACCACCCGCACCGCTGACGACGCCGAAATATGCGTCGCCAACGGCTTAGGCAAAGCACTGTACGGCGTGAATGAAATGAGCGAGGGGACGATCAATTTGGCGCGGCGAAGGCAGATGAAAGTGTAGGGGACGCGCCCCTGTGCGTCCCGTGTAACTGTTGATGTACAATTTGTGTTAAACGGAAGAACAAAGCACCCACCGCCTGCGGGCGGCACCCTCTTTACTAAAGAGGGCAAAGACGAGGGCTTTAGTTGGGACTTCCCCGTCTATCGTCCCCTGCCCTCTTTAGTAAAGAGGGTGGCCCCGCAGGGCCGGGTGTTTTGTTTACACGCATATAATTTATATTTTTTTCAGAGGTGAGATAAAGTTATGAGTGAAATTAAACGGCATAACGTCAGCGAACAAAACGCGTGGTCTGAAATTGTCGAAGCAGGGGATTTTGTTTTTTTATCATTCTGTGCTGGGAATGTCGGACAATCTGTAGAAGCGCAAGTGAACGGCGCTCTTGATGATATGGCAGCTCGATTGAGAAAGGTAGGTTTGACACTTGAATCGGTGGTTAAAGTTGACGTTTTGATGAAAGACCCATGGAATCTTCCGACTATGGAAAAGGTTTTTCAAGAACGCTTCAAAGGTGTTTATCCCGCGAGAAAAACAATTTCCACCGAATTTGCTCACGATGGCGGGGAGGGCGGACTACAAGTTCAAATTGATGCTATCGCATACAAAAAATAAGCATTATGCGAAGCTATATATCAATTTAAATCAAGGCGGTAAGAAAATTTGCGATCTATCATCAACTTAATTCTCCGCTTCGGCATTATAGAATTGTTCCTCATCTTTTTCGTATTGATAAATGTGTTCACATTTTTCCTATACGTGGCAGACAAACGAAAAGCCGTAAAAAACAAGTGGCGCGTAAGCGAAAAAGTGCTGATCTTTTTCACTATAGCATTCGGCGGAATCGGGGCGCTGTTAGCTATGCGTATCGCAAGGCATAAAACGAAACACACGAAGTTCAAAGTTGCAGTGGCGATTGGGATGGTTATTGCGTTTATCTCCCTGATACATATTGTGCATGGCCTCACGCTGGGCAGGGAAATCCGCTATGTGGAGCTTGAGTTTCATTCAGAAAACTGGCCGGCCGAACTGGATGGCTATCGTATCGCTTTTATGACGGACATGCACATAATATCGGACGAAGACATGAGAGCGGTGGCGGCGGCGCTGAATGAAAGAAATTTAGATTTACTGCTATTAGGCGGGGACTTTTCCATGGGCTATTCGCACTACCGAGGGACTGTGAGAGAAATAGCGCAAATAATCACAACTGACGGTATTTTCGGTGTGGACGGGAATCATGATGATCACAGAAGGCTTTTCAGCGCAAAGGAACAGTACGGCATCACGCCGCTGGATAACAGCGGAACGCGCATAAGGGATGGTTTTTATCTGGCAGGCGTCCAGGACATGTGGAACAGGAATCCGAACATACAAGAAGCTGTTGCAAACGCGTCTGCAGATGATTTTGTCTTGCTCGTTTCACATAACCCGGACGTTTCAATGGTGCA
The DNA here is from genome assembly GCA_009785525.1 of Oscillospiraceae bacterium. Classification (GTDB taxonomy): domain Bacteria; phylum Bacillota; class Clostridia; order Oscillospirales; family Oscillospiraceae; genus WRMH01. Next base: position 30,199 of record WQWC01000003.1, read on the forward strand.
ATCTACAACCAGAATTGATCTAATCCTTTCAGGCCACACCCACGGTGGGCAAATCACATTTTTCGGGTTCCCAATGTATTTGTTGCGCGGCAGTATAACGGATTACGGGACTCGCTTTGCCCGCGGATTCGCCTATTCGGCGGACGGAATCCCTGTATTTGTAAGCCGCGGCATTGGCCTGTATTACACAATACCAAGAATATTTGCAAGGCCCGAGGTTGTGATTTTCACCATGTATAATAAACAGGGGTAAGCCCCGAATAATACAAAGGAGGAATAAATCCTGCGATGGCTAAGAAACAATTTAAATCAGAATCGAAGCGTCTGCTTGAATTGATGGTGAACTCCATCTATACTCACAGGGAGATTTTTTTGCGTGAGCTGATATCAAACGCGTCGGACGCTATTGATAAGCTGTGCTACATCTCCCTGACCGACGATAAAGTCGGTCTCGAGCGAGATGATTTTCAAATCCGCGTGACGACCGATAAGGAAAGCAGAAAGCTCATAATCAGCGACAACGGCGTCGGCATGACGGCGGCGGAGCTGGAGACTAACCTTGGCGTAATCGCGAAGAGCGGCTCATTGAAGTTCAAAGAGGAGATGGATCAGCCATCTGAGGAGATTGATATCATCGGGCAATTCGGCGTTGGATTTTACTCGGCGTTTATGATAGCCGAGCGAGTGACTGTAATCTCCCGCGCGTACGGCAGTGACAGTGCGAATCAATGGACGTCCGAAGGCGCGGATGGTTATACGATAAAACCGGCGGAGAAAGACAGCTTCGGCACCGACATAATAATGGAACTCAAATCCAACACCGAAGACGAAGATTACAGCGAATTTTTAGAAGAATACACGCTGCATAGTCTGGTTAAGAAATACTCCGACTATATCAGATGGCCGATAATCATGGACGTCACGAAAAGCCGCCAGGTGGAAAGCGACGAGCTGGATTCAGACGGCAAAAAGAAAATGGTGTGGGAAGATTATACTGAGGCGGAGGTTATAAACAGCCGCGTACCAATCTGGCAGCGCCCGAAGAACGAGGCACCGGACGAAGAATACGCGAAATTCTACAAAGAAAAGTTTTTTGATTTCAATGACCCCGCCGCCATCATCCGCGTATCTGCGGAGGGTACGGTGAGCTTCAAGGCCATGCTGTTCATCCCGTCGGAAGCGCCGTTTGACTATTTTACACGTGAATATAAGCCGGGGCTGCAACTATACTCCTCCGGTATATTGATTATGGAACACTGCGCCGATTTATTGCCGGAGCATTTCCGTTTTGTCAGGGGCGTTGTCGATTCGCAGGATCTGTCCTTGAACATCTCCCGCGAAATGCTGCAGCATGACAGGCAGTTGAAGATCATCGCAAACAACGTTGAGAAAAAAGTCCGGTCGGAATTGACCAAACTGATGGAAAACTCTGCCGAGAAGTATGACGGCTTTTACAAAAGCTTCGGCATACAGTTGAAATACGGCATCGTAAGCGGCCCACAAGGCGAGGGATTATCGGATCTGCTATTGTTTTACTCGTCGAAGGAAGCCAAGCTAATCTCACTTGCCGAATATGTAAAGCACATGCCGGAGGAGCAAAAGTTCATCTATTACGCCTGCGGAGAAAGCGCTGCATTATTGTCGAAACTGCCGCAAAGTGAGGAATTGCGCGAAAAAGGTTACGACATACTGTTTCTCACCGACGATATCGATGAATTCGTTGTTCGCGCCGTTGGAAAGTTTGAGGAAAAGGAATTCCGTTCAGTCATCGACGGCGACCTCGGATTGCAAAGTGAAGACGAAGAAAAAGAGGCCGCCCAGCAGGAGACGGATAATAAAGACATTCTGGAGTTTGTGAAAGAGTCGCTCGGTGATAAAATCACCGCCGCACGATTGTCCCGTAAGCTGAAAAGCTATCCTGTCTGCCTTGCGACCCAAGGCGACATAACCTTGGAGATGGAGCGGTATTTCAAATCAATCCAAGCCCGTGACGGAGGCATGGCGGACCAGATGAAGGCCCAGCGCGTTCTGGAGTTCAATGCCGGGCACAAGTCTTTTGCCGCGCTGAAAAAAGCGTATGAGACCGACAAGGAAAAAGCATCCAAATACGCACAACTGCTGTACGGACAAGCTCTATTGATGGCCGGTGTTCCACTGGAAGACCCGGCGGAGTTTGCGGAGCTTGTGAATGAGTTTGCGTTTTCGTAGAGAGGTAAATAATAATGAGCACTGTCAGAGTTGGCGCTTGCCAAACGCCTGAAATTATTGGCGATTCGGCTGCCGCGCTTGATATTATGTTGCGGTTTGCAAAGGAAGCTGAAGGCAAAGATGTCGATTTGCTGCTGTTTCCCGAATGTTTTTTGACAGGTTATATTTTAAGTGAAGCATACATGGTGGATTATGCATATGATTTTGAATCCGAGCAATTCGCCGCGATACTCAAACGGCTGGAGCATGTTAAGTCGGTGCTCGTTTTCGGTGCAGGTGAAAAGAAAGCAGGGAAGTTCTACAATTCCGCTGTTGTGGTGAATAGGGGAGAAATTGTCGGGGTCTATCGCAAAACACATCTTGTAGATCCCAACGAATTGTTTTTCACACCGGGCGAAGATTATCCGATATTTGAAATCAATGGGCTTAAATACGGCATAAATATTTGCTACGACGCGCAGTTTGCTGACGCGGCAAAAGCTGTGGCTGACCAATGCGCTCAATTGCTATTATTACCGGCACAGAACATGATACGGCGCGAAAACGCCGAAAAATGGAAGCACAAACACAACGAAATTCGTGCGGAGCGGGTTAAAGAAAATGGTTTTTGGTATATATCTTCTGATGTAACAGGGATTCGACCGCCCGACCAGAACGGCGTAGAGCGTATTGCCTATGGCCCCACATCGGCAATGAACCCAAATGCCGAAGTTGTCGCACAAGTGCCGCTGATGACTGTTGGCTTAATCACGGTGGATATTCCTGTAGCATAAAAGATGTCTGTAAAATACGTGATGCGACATAACACACCCTGTAGGGGCGCGCAATGCGCGTCCGCTGCCCCAGACCACGGACGGCCAATGGTCGCCCCTACGAGATGCCCGATACACAAAACAAACCAGAGCGCCTGTCGGATGATTATACCGACAGGCGCTCTGGATACGCCGTGGAACACCTTAGCTCCAAAAACTGCCCAGGTTATCTACAATCTCACCGGCAGCTCTTAGGAACCTGCCGGTCATTTTTTTGCATTGTTTACTTTTCGGCATAACGGCAACGCCGATGGCCGCGCCTGCGACCAGGCCGATGGCCATGCCTTTGATGAATTTTCCTGTACCTGACATCATGAACACCTCCCAAAATGCTGTAGGTAGTATTCGCTTGCTAAAGTTTATTTATTCCTGTATAATGATTTGAATCAATGCAGTCTCATGTGGGGGGCGCTGTGCGCGTCCACAGACGGCCATTCTCACACAACTGCGAATATGACACGACACGGGGTGATTTATCATGCTGCTGATCAAAGGCAGAGAAACTGATATTTTGATAAAAGACGGGAAAATCGCGGAGATTGCGAGAAAAATCCCGGTTTATGAAGGCGTTGAAGTACTCAATGCCGAAAGATTGTATGTTTCGCCCGGACTTGTCGATATGCATGTGCATTTTCGTGAGCCGGGCTTTGAATATAAAGAGAATATATCGACAGGGTCAATGGCCGCTGCGGCGGGGGGTGTGACAACGTGTTTGTGTATGCCGAACACCTCCCCGGTGATCGACAGTGCGGAGGGGTTGGCGTATATCGCCGCCAAAGCGAAAGCCTCACCGATACACGTGCTGCAGTGCGCCGCTGTGACTGTCGGGCAAAAGGGAAGGGAACTCACGGATTTTGCCGCCCTAAAATCAACAGGAGCTACGGCCTTGTCAGATGACGGAGTGCCGATTCAACACGCAGAACTGCTGCGCCGCGCCATGATTGCTGCACGCGAGTTGGATATGCTAATCATCAGTCACTGCGAAGACGATGATTTGGCGCAGAATCATGCCGTCAATGAGGGTCGAGTATCTGCAAAGCTCGGATTGCCGGGCAGGCCGAAAATCGCCGAAGAACTGCAAGTCGCGCGGGATGCGATGCTGGCCCGCGACACAGGTGCACGGGTGCATATTGCCCACGTCAGCTCAGCGGGGTCGGTGGACATAATCCGCAAAGCGAAAGCCGCCGGCGTGAATATCACAGCCGAGACTTGCCCGCAGTATTTTGCCCTCACCGAGGATGAAATATTGGAAAAGGGTACGCTTGCCCGTGTGAATCCGCCGTTGAGGACTCGCGAGGACGTGGACGCGATTATCCGAGGCCTCATCGACGGGACGATAGACGCCATCGTCACAGATCACGCACCACACTCGACGGAAGAGAAGTCACAGCCGCTGGAGTCTGCGCCAAGCGGCATGATTGGGCTGGAGACATCGCTTGGCCTGTCACTGACGTATTTATACCACACAGGGATTCTTTCGTTGGAGCGAGTCATTGAACTGATGTCAATAAATCCAGCGCGGATTTTAGGCATCTCAGGCGGAACGCTGGAAGTCGGCGCACCGGCTGACATCGTCATATTTGACCCGGATGAAGCGTGGACGGTGGATCCTGCGAAATTCAAATCAAAAGCCCGCAACACCCTGTTCGGCGGGATGAAGCTGCAAGGCCGTGTGAAATACACGATTGCGGGTGGAGATATAGTATACAGGGATTGAGGGACATCCCCTTCCCCCTTCGTTCGCGAAGGGGGCTTGAGACGGGGGACAAAAGAGGGTTGATATGCGAACTTATCACTCGTCCATCGTCCAAAGCCCCCTTCACGCATGAAGGGGGAAGGGGGATGTCCCCCAATAGAGTTTTTTTAGTACATAGAGAGGACGGTTAACATGGAAAACTACACAGAGATAAACGCAAAAGCAATCGACCGATGGGTTGAAGGCGGCTGGGAATGGGGTGTTCCCGTATCCGCTGAAGAATGCGCGAAAGCCCGGCGTGGAGAGTGGAATGTTCTGCTGACTCCGACAAGATTCGTGCCGAAAGATTGGTTCCTGCCGATGAGCGGACTAAAGCTCCTGGGATTAGCCAGCGGTGGCGCGCAGCAAATGCCGCTGTTCTCAATACTCGGCGCGGAATGCACAGTGATGGACTTATCCGACAGGCAGCTTGAAAGTGAGCGGGTTGTATCCCGGCGCGAGGACTATTCAATAAACATCGTCAAAGCCGATATGACGAAGCATTTCCCGTTTGAGGACGGAGCGTTTGATTTGATTTTTCACCCAGTATCTAACTGCTATATAGAAGACGTATACCACGTCTGGCGTGAGTGTTTCCGCGTACTGAGCCCAGGCGGAACGTTGCTTGCCGGGATGGATAACGGATTTAATTTCTTAGTTGACAGCTATGAAAGGCCGCTTGTGATTACGAATAAGCTGCCATTTAATCCGCTGAAAAACCCGGAGCTGATGAAAAAACTCACGGATGAGGATAACAGCATACAATTCAGCCACACGTTTGATGAACAGATCGGCGGTCAGATAAAAGCCGGTTTTGTTATCACCGGCGCGTATGAGGATTTTGATAATGACCCGGGTGCAATTGAGGATGGTATCCCGTCTTATTGGGCAACAAAAGCGATTAAAGGAGGAGTAACTAATGTCATTTGACAGATTACAACAGAAAATCGACGAAATGAAAAACCCGACGGTTGTCGGGCTGGACCCGGCGTTGGAGCATGTCCCGCCGGAGATTCTGGACAAGCACATCGCCGAACACGGGGAGACATTGCAAGCCGCCGCGCAGGCCGTCTTGGAATTTAACGAGGGGATTATAGACGCAGTTCACGACGTTGTCCCCGCAGTGAAACCTCAGTCAGCTTTTTATGAGGCGCTGGGGCCGGATGGGGTTGCCGCCCTTAAAATGACCTGCGATTATGCGAAAACGCGCGGCATGTACGTCATACTGGACGGCAAACGCAATGATATAGGCTCCACCGCCTCCGCCTACAGCACAGCGTATTTCGGTAAGGTCAAAGTCGGCGGACGAGAAATAAGCGCGTTCGATGTTGACGCTTTAACGATAAACGCCTATCTGGGGTCTGATGGTGTTCTGCCGTTCCTCAAGACCGCGGTGGAATGCGACAAGGCGATGTTCGCCCTTGTCAAAACCTCTAATCCGTCAGCCGGAGAATTGCAGGACAGATTCATCGGCGATGACAGGATGTACACGGTTGTCGGTGACTTGCTGGAGAAAATTTCCCGCGAGACAATCGGCAGATATGGATTCTCTCGCGTTGGTGCCGTTGTCGGGGCGACATATCCGGAAGAATTGGAATTTTTGCGTGGCAGACTGAAACACACATTCTTCCTCGTACCGGGATACGGTGCGCAAGGCGGTGCGGCAGCTGATGTGGCACACGCTTTTGATAAAGACGGCAGGGGCGCGATTGTCAACTCGTCACGCGGAATAATCGCCGCGTGGAAAAAAACAGGGGCGGGCTACAAAGAATCCGCCCGGGCTGAGGCTTTGCGTATGAGGGATGAATTGCGCAGGGTTGTGTACGCGTAGGGACGGCGTCCTCGACGTCCCGCAATGTGCAACACGGGGAAGCCGTTGTAGGGACGGTCGCCCCCGACCGTCCGCGGACGACCGAGGCGGTCGTCCCTACGGGGTGTTGCTGTACATTACGATCGCCCTACACCGGCAGGAAATACGCTATCAGCAAATCCACAACCGCGCCGTAGGATTGCAGACCCAGTTCCTGGTCATTTGCCCGCAGGAAGCGGTCATAGGTCGTGTCCACCGCGTCACGGAGTGTTTCCGTCACGGCTGTCAGCACGGTATCGACCAATCCGATTCCTGTATCCACCGTTCTTTGCAATTGCCAGAACTCTCTGTTATCGCGCCAGTCTCTTTGAAGCTCCGGGCTGAAGGTGTCCCACATTTCAACCCAAAGTTCGGAGTGAATATTGTTTAACGCGCGCATTAGATGGATCAGGCCAAAAAAGTAACCGGAGTATTCGTATATCAAAATCCCGGATTGGGCAGAGGCCATTATCGCGACAAAATTCGCCTCATCCTCGGAAAACACCCCCAGCTGATGCGCGTGTTCGTGCGCGATTGTGGCCGGCATGGTGCTCATTGGCAATTGGGTGTTGACGTTCGCCTCACCTGTGAGGGCGAAGTAGATTCCGGCATACCCGGTGCGGCTCATTAGCCAAGAGAAAATCATTGGCTTCGGCCTGAAAATTCTGCCGCCCAGTTCCGGGAACTCGTTGGAGATTCCGTGAAAGACATCAAGCGATTGGGCGAACACCTCACGCCTGTTTGCGTAAAGTCTCCCGTCTTCGTTGCGGTCAACCTCTTGGGACAGCTCATTCGCCCTGGCGACAAACATTTCAGTGACGGCTATAAGCTCTTCAACCGCGGCTTCGCGGGAGATAATTCCGTTGCGCTCAGCAAATCCTTGGGCGAAATAGCCGGTGTTCCACAGCCAGCAGAACAATCCCCAGATGTAAAGCACCACGACAGCCAAGTGAAGAACACGTCTCGACAAAGTTTTTAACCGTGCCCCGTGCTTTCTTATTGTGAGCTTGATTGTTCTGACAATAAACCAAATACCACCAATCACGGCGGCGGCTATCAGTATCTCCATCACCGAGAATGGGAAGATGGAGGTTATAAGCCCTAAAAATCCACGGATAGGCGCAGCCACGCGTAAAGATGCCCAATCCATCACGCGGGTGTTGGTTCGCAACACATAGAACAAAATCGTCAAAACCGCAGGGAACGTACAAATCGCTATGTAAACTGGCCGGGGCAATGGCCTCAGTTTCAGCTTTCTTTTTATTTTTTCGGCGACAGCCATGATTACCACACCCTTTGCATACACTATACAGGATTCGACTAGCGCCCGCAAGGGCGAAATTGTGGAAGGAGCGACTACATGCAATATAGCTTATACCTGTTCGATTTCGACTACACCTTAGCCAACGCGGAGACCGCGATTGTCAAGTGCTACAGAACCGTGATACTGCGTTACGGCCACCCTGATGTGCCGGATGACCTGATAAAACGTGGCATAGGCCGGGGGATTAACGAAATCTTCAAAACCCTCACCGGAGTTGAGGATGAGGCGGTGCTGAACCAATACTCCGACGAATACATGCGCGAAGCCGATATCTACATGGCGAACGAGACTTTTCTGTATCCGTCGGTAATTCCGGTTATAACGGAGCTGAAACGCCGGGGCAAAAAGCTTGGGATAATCTCTAACAAGCTCCGCCGCCGGATTATGGAGACGCTGCACAAAAACGATATCGCGGATTTTTTCGATATAGTGATCGGCAGTGCGGATGTGGCGAACCTGAAACCCGCGCCGGACGGTATCCTGAAAGCGATAGCGGAACTCGGCGTGGGTATAGATGACGCCGTGTACATTGGCGATAGTCCGACAGACGCACAGACAGCCCAGAACGCGGGCGTCGCGTTCGCCGCCGTGACAACCGGCGCAACGACGGCGGATGAGCTGCGGGCGTTCCCACATGTGGCGGTTATTGCGGATTTGGCGGAGTTGTTGTAGGGACATCCCCCTTCCCCCTTCATGCGTGAAGGGGGCTTTGGACGAAGGACGGGGAACCACCCCGCCCCGGCGTCGCACCCCTCCACGAGAGGGGAACTTTGGTGTAGCTTCTCCTAATTCCCCTCCGTCGGAGGGGTGGCGGCGTAAGCCGCCGGGGTGGTTCTCCCTTTGCACCCCAAAAATTTCACCAAAGCCCTTGAAATTCACATAATTTTATGATACCATACCATTGCGAAAGGCCATAACAAAGGGCCGCAGCGACCGTGAGGTGTACCACCACCATCACGGCGAATGTAGGGAAACACATCAAAGTCCAACGCCTACAAACACGGAAAAATCCGCCGCCGCAGCGCAATCAGTATACCCCAATCACCGGGTATTTTCAAGCTGATTTTACCGCGAAGTCTGGCCGGAGTTTTACGTGTGCAACGCTGATGAAAAATATTCAAGGCGCGTAGGCAAGGCAATAATGCCCCTGCGCGCCTTTTTGCGTGGCCTTCCGAAGATTGCCGGGGGCGGGAAACTGCCCCCGAAATAAAAATTTTTGGGAGGATATAAGCATGTTTAGAAGAAAAACCGCCAGAGTAATATTAATTTTGTTGATCGGGATTTTAGCGTTTACTGTACTTACGGGTTGCGGCGGAGACCGCGCATTAATTGGTACTTGGGAGAGTGAGGGCGGCGGTGGACTGAGGATTAGGGTCGAATTTTTCTCAGACGGAACACTGGTTGATTATGAGTTTCTCAACTTCATCGACGATTGGAATAGAGCGGGATCAGGCACCTGGCATACGGATGGCAACAGACTTAGGACAACTAGGTCATGGTTGCCTGGTACTAGTTATTTCAGAATATCAGGGAACACACTAACAATCGAATTGGGTGGTGGTCATACCGAAGTATGGACCAGAGTACGATGAAAGTAAATCGGCAAAAAGCGCCTGTCGGCATGACAGGCGCTTTCTAACGTCCCCGTCCAAAGCCCCCTTCGCGCATGAAGGGGGAAGGGGGATGCCCTTGAACAAGCTCCCCGACTGTGCTATACTAAATCCGCAAACGGTCGGGGAGGTTCAATATGTTAGGGATTGTTCTGGGACTCGCTGTATTGATGGTTCTGGCGTTCAAGGGCTGGTCTATTCTTTGGGCGGCGCCTATTGCCGCGATGATTGTCGCCCTTTTTAACGGTGTTGAGCTGTTAGGCGCGTATACAATTACATATATGACGGGCCTTGTCGGATTTGTCAGCAGCTGGTTCCCTATGTTTATGCTTGGGGCGATATTCGGCAAACTGATGGAGGTCACCGGAATGGCAAAATCCGTTGCCGTTAAGTTGTCCGGATTGATTGGAAAAGAACGTGCGCTTTTGGCAATCGTCGTCTCCTGCGCTGTTTTGACTTACGGCGGGATTAGCCTGTTTGTCGTTGTGTTCGCGATATATCCCATTGCGATAAACCTGTTCTGTGAAGCTAATCTCAGCCGAAAAATTATGCCCGCCGCGATTGCGCTTGGGTCTTTTACGTTTACAATGACGGCTTTGCCCGGTTCGCCGCAGATTCAGAACCTGATACCAATGCCGCATTTCAACACACAGGCAACGGCCGCGCCTGTCATAGGGATTGTCGCAGCCACTGTTATGGCAGTTCTGGGATACCTATATCTGTTGTACAGACAAAAGCAGTTGAGGGTGGCCGGCGAAGTGTTTATCGAGCCGGAGGGGACTCAGACGTCTTTAGACAACGAAAAGCTCCCTAACGCACTGCTGTCTGTTCTTCCGCTGGCTGTTGTGATTGTCACTTTCAATATATTTAACTTCCACATTATAGTGGCGCTGGTGGCCGCGAACCTTTTGATTTTGGCAATCAACTACAGAAAATTCAGGCAGTTTGTAAAAGCTATTAACGCCGGGGCGTCAGATTCGCTGATTGCTATAATGAACACCAGCGCGGCTGTCGGATTCGGCGCTGTTGTGCAAAGCGTGCCTGCTTTTGATGATCTGGCGGCGACTCTGTCCGGCATTCCCGGCTCTCCGCTGATTTCCGTATCTGTCACAGTCAACGTATTAGCCGCCGCGACAGGCTCCGCCTCTGGCGGATTGGCCATCGCGCTCACCGCGCTGGGGGAGCAATATTATCAACTGGCGATGCAAACGGGGATTTCCACGGAGGTGTTTCACCGCATTGTCGCGATCGCTTCCGGGGGATTAGATCTATTGCCGCATAACGGTGCGGTTATCACGGTGCTTGTGGTTACAGGGATGACGCACAAAGAAAGCTACAAGGATATATTCATAGCCGCAATCATCGTCCCGCTGATTGCCCTTGTCGCAGCTATTGTTTTGGCGTCTTTCGGGGTATATTGAGGGGCTGTAGGGGATGTCAACTATATATTTTGTATCGTTTTCAGTCAGCTATTCACTGCGTAACAAAACTGTAACAAAAAGAATCGCCTTATTTCATTGACAAATATATGTACTTGCGTCTATAATTAACGTGAAAATGCGTGTGTTATCAAAACGCACGATAAATTAAGGAGGAAATATGAAGAAGACAACAAAAAAACTCCTATGTCTGGCACTTGCCCTTGTTATGGTAATCGGCATTGTTCCATTTGCAGCTGCAAACACTGCAGTACGGGACTTTACTGATTTCACTGACGAAGCAAATGTGCCTGCTGAACATAGGGAAGCTGCTGATCTGTTGTCAGCGTTAGGCATTATTGCCGGCGTTGCCAACAATGACGGCACTTATCGCCTTTCACTGGATCGTCCGATCATCCGTTCTGAGGCTGCGGCATTTGTCGCACGCATGATGCTCAGACCGGAAGTTGCGGACAACCAGCCGACAGCGGCGATCTTCTCCGACGTACCGGTAGGCCACTGGGCGAACAGCTACATAGCGTATCTGTATCACCAGGGCGTAGTTGCCGGCGTAGGCGATGACAGATTCTCACCCGACAGAGTTGTAACCGGATTCGAGATGGCACGTATGCTGCTGTCGGCGATTGGTTACGGGCAAAACGGTGAGTTTGTTGGCGATGGCTGGGTATTTAACGTCAATACCCTCGCAAGAAGAGAGAACCTCGGTGTACCCAATCCGCTCCAGATAGATGGCGTCTCCGTCCGCCACCCCGCAATCCTCTCTGGCGTTGGCGACATCAACTTCAACAATCCCGCTACGCGGCTGCAGGTGTTGCAGTATATGTTCAACACGCTGATTGGCCCGTCGATGGTTAACTGGAACGTAACTCTCCAGACCTATGTACCGTGGATCGGTGTTGGTCAAGAGGAAGGCCGAGTCGGCACACTCGGCTGGAACGTATTCGGGCTTAGAGGATGGCCGTTTACAAACGACGGTGTCGCCTACAGAGTGCGCCAGTGGACACGTGCAGGCGTAGCCGCACCGCTGACCGCGGAATATCGCATAGACGTAACTGTCAACAGATTTACAGACGGCACTGCTGTCCTTCCCGCCGCCGCCCTCGTTGCAGACGGGTTCTGGGTTAACGGTAGGCAGTACATTGCTGGAGTCCCGACGACAGCAACTGTCGCTCGTACAGAGTTTATTACCAATGTTCCGAGTGCAAGGGCAGACACCCCGCTAACAAGGGCTGTAAGAGTGAATCATTTGACGGATGGTCGAGTTGCATTCGAAGATGGCGCATTTATCATGAATCCCGACGGTAGTGTTGGTGGCGTTTGGAGTCCTCCCGCTGGCGTCAATAACTACCTCGCCGAACAAAACAGGATGGACGTTCTGCGCATGATCGCGGCACGCCGCGGTGTTATCGTTGAATACACTGCCTGGACAGAGGTTGATAACATCAGCCGTGTAGTCATCATTGCAGAGCAAGGCGCACGCATTCAGGCCGCACCCTCAGCCGTAGGCGGCAGAGTGACTATCAGCGGCCTTAGCAACACAGTCCCCGGTGGGGTTCCGAGACCTTTTAGCGCGGCATCGGTCGACGGTATATCGGAGTTCGCCGCTAACAATATCAGCTTCCCCGAAGGTTTGGTCGCTGGTGACCATGTGCTGTACTTCACAGACGCACGCGGCCTGACCCGCGTCAGACTCGCCGAATCAGTTGAAGGCGCCCGTCGCGGTGTTTCCGGCGTGGGTGCTGACAGAAGAGTTTCCTTCGGCGTTGAAGGCGACATGAACTACTTCAACGGAAGTCAAATAGGAATAGAGACGAGTATAATTCCTCAGATGCGCTATGCGGAGTTTGTTAATACTCCCGGAACATTTGGCCTTGAAACAGTGGCATGGCTTGACGCTGACGGAAGCATCTTCGCTTTCTCAGAAGTCAGAGTCGCACCGCCGGCTTACTTCTTTGTAACTGGTATTCACAGACAAGGCGTTGCGGGTACGGAAGTTTCTGTAACAGGTATAACAAGTGCCAGTGGTCTTCCGATTCAGTCATCGATGATCCTGGGTCTTACAGATGACCAGCTCGCTGCCGTGCAAATAAACGATGTATTCAGGCTGGTTAGCGATGATTCGGCATCCAGGCGCACTGTCACTTTAGCAACTATTCCGGCTGGTGACGTGATTCCGCTTCACGGCCCCGGAAGATTTGATCTGCGTGCTGCCACAACTCCTCTGACGCAAGAGTTTGTCAGAGGTAATCAGTGGATTGTGAGAAATGATCCTTCGGCCAGTCCGCTGCAAACCGTAAATGCCCCGGGCGGTGCGGAGACTGCTTTCGTCCAGCTGAACCGCGCCGGAGCTTTGATAGGCATCACGAATGCTCCTCATTTCACCGCGTATGCCCCGGGCATGCAGGCATGGGCTGTCGTACACTCGCAAGTGGCTACAACGGCGCGGGAAACTGCGGTTGTCTTCATCATAGGCGGTGATATGGATGTACCGCTTACGCGCGTACCGACAATGTTCATCGGTCTCACCACACCGCGCGCTGTAGGTGACGGACACGGTCCGTGGAACCTCGGCAACGGTAATTTCTCTGTGGCAATTGTAGACCCGGCGAATTCACCGTCGTATATGAACAGAGTAACAATGAGCCAGGCAAACTTTAACATACTTATGAGCGCTGCAAACTTCGGCCCCGGTGAAGTGCTGGCAGGTAAACTCATGTATGCAAATATTACAGATGGCGTGGCAACAGGACTGGCGATGCCGACTGCGAATACCGTACAATTCGGCTTTGGAACAAATGCTGTTGGTGCTTCACTTCCCGGCACTGCTGCGGGCCCAGAAAGCATCCTGCTGAGAAATGGCTGGTGGACGGGTGTCCCAACGGCTACAGTCCCGGCTGGCTTGCCCACCGTGACACCATACTCCTTCGTGGCGAACGCCCCGATATTCCGTATCGCAGCCGATGGCTCTGCAGTGCAGCGTATGCCGGCTCGGACTGTCGACACGCTTGCTACGGCGCTGTGGTATGCACGCTTGTCCGCCGCAAACAGTTCGATGATAACAAACTTCTTCTATATATCGACTCTGGAAGTACCTGTACCGCAGTTTGCCGGACTTGCTGCCACAGCAGCGCCGGTAACACTGGATGAAGGTACTGCCCTGGCTGATGCAAACGCAGCTGTTTTGGCTGCCTTGGCAACTCCTGTGGTAGCGCCGGCAACACCGGCAGTTACGGTCAACTATAGATGGGTAAATAGTCAAAGATTGTGGACGGGCAGAGAAACAACAGGTGTGCAAACTATCACCGTAGACAACCTGACTGTTGGATGGCCGACAACGCCGGCGCCAGGCGCAATGGTAAGCGGACAACTCCAGGTTCCGGCTACCCAGCCTTGGGTGGTACCAGTTACAATAACCGCAGCTGGACTGACTGCAACATTTAATGTCAACGTAACTGTAACTCCGGCGCCTACTCCATTGCTGACTGCGAACGCCGCTGCTGTACTGACAGGCTCAAGCGTTACTCTGCCTGCCACTACGGACGTTGAAGCTTTCCTTGCAGATCTCTTTGATCACTCGGTCTTGGGTGCTCCCATGACTTGGGCTCAAGTTCTGACTCTGGGTCCGGTGCAGATGACCGCAGTGAGAACGGCCGGTGTTGGTCAAGGCGCTGTTGGTACAACGTCTACTGGTGCCGGTGCTGTAGTAAATGCTATGCAGCAAGCTATGATCGCGCTGGATGGCGGATCCGTCGGCGGCACATCGACATTTGATGTAACGCTGACAGACCCTGCTGATGGTTCAACTGTTACAAGGACGATTATACTCTTTGATGCGACAGCTTGGGCTATGGTAGCTAACGCTGCCACTGTGCCTGCTACTGATTTTACAGACGTAACGACTGCGCTTGCAGCTATTCCCGGTGTCGCTGCAATGCCTAACTACGCTGTTATCAACGCGGCGCTTGCTCAGCTCCCGGTCGCGTTGGCAGCTGTGGATATGACTGATGCTGCGACTATTGCTAATGTAAATGATTTGTTAGCTGCGATGGGTGCGCTTGTTAACGGGCCTACTGATCTCACTGCGCTGACTCCGGCACAGCTTGCATTTGCAGATGCAGTAACAGCGCTGGTTGCTCCGACACCTGGCTTCACTGCTGCACAGTTCCAGGCGTTTACAACAGCTCTCGATGCGGTTTCCTCTGCTGATCCTACTGTTGTTACTTTGCAGGCGAACATCGCCACCTTGGCAGCAGCATTAGCTCTGTAAGCTACAGAGTTGTAACGCAAAGACTCAGACTCTAGCAATCTAAGAAGCGCCCCTGCCCATTATGGGCGGGGGCGCTTTGTCGTGAGGATGTCGCTAATGAGTGTTGACTCATCCACCGGCGTTGTGATATAATTCGGGCAAGCGGAGGTGACGTGATGGAACAGGAAATACTGCAACAGATATTAACGAAGATCGATGATATGGATAAAAAGCTGGACAAGGTTGACAAAAGGCTAGACAAGGTTGACGAAAAGCTGGATAAGGTTGACGAAAGGCTAGAAAATCTCGAAACGGATATGACCGAAGTAAAATCTGACATACGTATGCTTAACCAATCTCTTGCAGTTGTTGAGTATAATGTTAAAAACATCGAAACGGTGCTTGAAGGCATGTCAATGAATATCGAAAAAGTCAACGATCACGAGCGTAGAATCGACAAGCTGGAAGACACGAGTTTGGAGCATGAATTCAGAATCAGGATACTTACGGAGAAAAATTAAAGGCGATTGAATCCGAGCGCATATTCTGCGGCATCGCGACCCGCGCATTCGGATTCGTGCGTCACGCTGTCAACGATTGGATGCACCTGCCGCGCGTTGCCGGTTATAAAGAGCCAATCCGGTTCTGAATCGAACTGTGCGACCAATTCACGTTCCGGAATCAGGCCGACTGAGGTAATCAGGGCATCACAGGCGATGAACTCGCTGCCAACGGAGCCGGTGACCGTCACCCCGATGAGGCGGGACGATCCATGAAGGCGCGTCACTGTGGATTGTGTCACAAGCGGAATCCCGAATTTTTCAAGACAATTTATTCTGTTGCGTTTCAGTCCGCCGCATTGGGCGGATTTTTCAATGACGGCGATAACTTCTTTGCCCCGCAGTTTAAGTTCCCGTGCCACGATCATCCCGACGTCGCCGGAGCCTAGTATAGCAAATCGCTCGCCGAGATTATACCCGCCGAGATTCAGCATTTTTTGTGCGGCTCCGGCGGAAAACACGCCGGACGGCCTGGTCCCGGCGACAGGCAGGGAACCGATAGCGCGTTCCCTGCACCCGGAGGCCAATATGACGGATTTTGCCTGTATCAGGTGAAAGCCGGTTTTTACGCCTGTGATGGCGAGCGTTTTTTCCCGATTGATTTCCAGCACCGTTGTATCGGTCAGCACTTCCACGGCTGATTGCTCGATTTTCCGTACAAACCGCGCGGCATATTCTTGTCCCGTCAGCTCTTTGCCGAAGTATGTCATGCCGAAGCCTTTGTGGGTGCATTGGTTCAAGATCCCTCCGAGAGTTGCCTCGCGTTCAATAAGCAATACCGACGCGCCGGATTCAACAGCGCCGAGCGCGGCCGCCATCCCAGCAGGCCCGCCGCCGATTACCGCGATGTCATAGCAATATATAAGAACCGCCCCCGTCCTTTATTATATCTTTCGGAGTGCATTCAAGCTCACGGGCAAGGATTTCAATCACGCGCTGACCGCAGAATGAGCCCTGGCATCTGCCAGAGCCCGACCCTGTGCGGCGTTTTACGCCATCCACTGTTACGGCGCCGCGGCGTACAGCATCGATTATCTCCCCCTCCGATATGCCCCGGCATCTGCAAACAATCTGGGCATAGGCGGGGTCTTTTGTTTCCCGCGCGCGATCGTTAAAAGAGAGGTCCGAAAATCTGATTTGTCCTATACGGCGCGGGTTGAAGTCCGGATTTTCCGGAACGCCGAGTTTCTGCGCCATCTTATCCGCGACATACCGCCCAAGCTCGTCAGAGCAGGTGAGTCCCGGCGTTTTGATTCCGATAAGGCTGATAAATGCGCCGTCCTCAAGAATACAGAAATCGTTGACGCTGCGGTCGTCGGCGATATATCGCGGATTCGGACGCACCGCGCCGAATCCGCGTATTACCTGATCCATCGGCAGTGACGGCATTACTTCAGCAGCAAGTGATTTCAACTGCGCAAACCCCTCCTGTGATGTGGCCCCGTATTCGCCGTCATCCGGGCGCTCAGTCGGGCCGATGAGAATATTGCCGTCAACCGTGGGGACAAGTGTCAGTCCTTTGCCTTTTTCCTCCGGCTCATGGAATATAACATGGCTTATGTGAGACCTCGCGGTTGTGTCAAGCACAAGATAATCCCCAGCGCTTGGGGATATGCGCACTTTAGGTTCCGACACCATTTTATGCAGCTTGTAAGACTCCATCCCAGCGCAGTTGATAATACTGCGGGTTAAAAATTGCTTTCCACCGGAGGTTAATCTGTATCCTTTGTCGATGCGGGAAATCTGCGTTACCTCGGTATTCAAGTGAATCTCCGTGCCGTTGTCTGTCGCATTTTCAGCTGCGGCGAAGCAGAGTTCCCAAGGCATGACCGTGCCTGCATGCGGCGCAAAGAGACCGGAATGCACGTTTGGGGGAATATTCGGCTCAAGCGCCAGAATCTCGCGGCTTGAAAGAATCTTGATCCCCTGCACGCCGTTCTGTATCCCATTACGGAATTTTTTGCGCAAAATATTCGCCCCACTCTCGCCGAAAGCGACCATCAGGGATCCGCACGGGGAATACCGTACATCCAAATCCATGCATAATTGGGCGAAATTTTGAGAACCCCTTACGCACATAGTTGTCTTCAATGTACCTGGTTTTGTGTCGCACCCGGAGTAAACAATAGCTGTATTGGCGCGGCTTATACCGGTGCACAGGTCTTCACGCGCCTCCAGCAATGCTGTTTTCAGCTTATACCGCGTAAGATTCCGCGCGGCGAACGCGCCCAACAGCCCGCCGCCGATGACAATCACGTCGTATTTTTCCATGGCTAAAAAATCACGGTTCCGGGATTTTCAACGGTATATCCGCCCAGATCGTCAAGCTTTTGGCGGAACGCCGATGACTTCAAAACCTCCAGAAAAGCTTGCACAGAAGGGGAATCCCACGCGTAATCGGGTATAAGCAAGTCATACCGCTCATTGCAAACTGGGACGAAGTCGAGGTCATAGAGTTTTGATACGGAGTAAATCCCAAGCCCCGCATCGGCCGAATCAGCGGCGATCAAAGCCGCGACCGCCGTGTGGGTGTACTCCTCGCGCTCATATCCGTATATGCTAGACGTATCAATGCCTTCGTTTTTGCATAGGTAATCCAACAGCACCCTGGTGCCGGAGCCTTTTTGTCTGTTGACATATCGCAACCCCTCTTGTTTCAATCCGGATATATCGGTGATATTTTTCGGGTTGCCTTTTTGCAGAATCAGCCCCTGTGTGCGTTTGACGCATTCGACCAGCCGGACGCCGCCGTTTGGGAAATATCGTTTTATAAACGGTATGTTATACTCCCCGGTTTTTTCGTCAAGAAGATGCGTTGCCGCGATATGCGCCTCGCCCCGGCGGACGGCCATGATTCCGCCCATGCTGCCGACGTGAGACGATCCAAGCGAGATTTGCCCGTCAGTCGCGCGTTGCAGAAGTTCAGTAAGCTCGTCCAGCAGAGGGTCGTGACTGCCGATTGCGACAATTGAGCGGCTAAGCGCTTCCTTTGATCGTAAAAGGCGGATGCGCACAGTTTCTCCGCTTTCAAATCCCTCTACCCCTTGCGGGATGTTTACTATGCCATCGGCCTTCATAAACGACGTCACAACACCGCTTCCGCGGGATAGCGGGGTGGCGATTAATTTGCTGTTGACAAGTCCCATGCGCACGCGCACGAATTCCTGATATTTCAGTGTGGAGACGATTGATTTGGACAGCGTGGCATCTGTATATTCAGCGGGGTCTTGGGACATGCGGCACAGATATTCAACTATTGGACGCAGAAGCTCTTCGATTACAATGATGCCGGACACAGGATACCCCGGTACGCCGAGGATTGGTTTATCTCCGCAGAGTCCCAGAATCGCGGGTTTTCCTGGTTTGATTGCAATGCCGTGATACAAAACCTCTCCATTTGCCGCGATAGCTTCGGCCGCGTAATCCTTGCTTCCGGCGGAAGATCCTGCGTTGACGAGGACTATGTCGCATTCTTTAAGTGCGCTTGCAATCGCCGTGCGGAGTGAGTCGAGGTTATCTTCCACAATCGGATATGTCACAGCCTCCGCGCCCCAGTCGCGCAGCATGGCGGAGAAAATGGTGGAGTTGAACTCCAAGATATCACCTGCCTCCGGGTCTTTTGTCGGCGGAACCAGCTCATCCCCGGTTGGGATAATCCCCGCAATGGGACGCTTTATGACTTCCACCTGATGCAATCCGCCAGCAATCATCGCGCCGAGAGACGCCGGTGTCAGCCGTGACCGTGACGGCAGAAGCATTTCCCCAGCGCAGATATCCTCGCCGATCTGCCGTATATGCTGCCATGGGGAGGCCGAGTCGTACAGCTTGATTGTGCTGTCGTCGCATTCAATAACGTCCTCAATCATCACAACAGCGTCGCAATTATCGGGCAGCTTATCGCCGGTGTTCACGCGTGTGTACTGCTCCGCTGTCAGTGAAACAGGTGTCGTCTCACCCGCGCCGAATGTCAGGTGAGCCATCAGGGCAATTCCGTCCATTGCGCAGGCGTTATAATGCGGCGAATTGATCCGCGCATAAACAGGCTCCGCCGTGATTCGTCCCGCCGCCTGAGTGACGGAAATCGTTTCCGTCTTGGGAGCCATGCCGTTTTGAATCAGGCGGTCGATGTATTCAGTTTTCGCTTTGTCGAGCGGTAGGTTCGTCAGGTATTGAAAGGACATTGTGGTTCTCCTTTTTGCATGAGTTAAGGTTATGTAGAAATGCTTATTAGGTACGATTCATATATTCTTTAATAGCCTTAATTCTATCCGTTCTGTTTCGCGCCACTTCGATTTGATAGCGATGTTGTAAAGATTCTAAATATAAATCATAGCCACGCCATGCAGTTTTTACATATTCGGCGTGTTTATAACCGTAATTACGCCAATACGGATTTTCACATTCGAGTTGACGAGTTTCTATATTCCATATTTCATCTGCCGCTATTTCAACCAAAACCCCAGACAAAAACATTCGCCCAAAGCACCGTAGCGGCTGTTGCGCAAACATTCCCTGAATATTTACGAACGGCGCAATAATAGTATCAGCGAAACTGGAATAGCATATATCCTTTGCTTTGTGGAAATCTTTTGTGTGTACAACAATATCTATATCAAATGGTTTTATATCCACACCACGCACCGTATCGCAGACGCTCCCGACTATATACCATTCGATTCCGTTTGTTGCGAATTTTTGCGCTACCAAATCCAAAGGTTTTTCCCAATTAAAACCTACCAACGGTGATTCAAACATCGTTTGCCCCAAACGAACAAAATTATCCCTTATAAGTTCCTTTTCGCTTTGACTTGAAAACGCACGCTGTTGATATGACATAATAAATTTATCGTCGATTTTTTCCCACGCCATTTTTTTTATAGTATCTTCAAGCTGTGCGTTTTCCACACCCTCAACGCAAAATATAAACTCTGAATCTGTTTCGTAACAATAACATTTCATAATGACACCGCCTAATATAAAATTTTTGAATAACTATAGTTATCCAAAATACATAACCACAATCTCCGCGCCTTTGGGAATGCCCTCGCTGTCTCGCGGGATACAGATATACCCATCCGCTCCCGCGAGACTTGCGATCAGGCCGGATTTGCCTCTGATCGGGTGCGCGGTATTACCATCCAGAATCACGGCGATATACTCCGCCCGGCCGTGATTTGATGATATCGCTTCACTAATCTGCGCCGTTGTTGTGCGCAGATTCAGCTTTGCGCCAGTAAGACGGGCGATCAGTGGGCGGACGAAAAGCTCGGTCACGAAATAGGCGGCGACCGGGTGACCGGGTAATCCCCAGATCGGTTTGCTGCCGATATCGCCAAGGATTGTCGGCTTGCCCGGTTTCATCGCGATTCCGTGGAACAGCAGTTCCCCTGCGGATTCAATTACTCTGGCGGTCAAGTCTCGCGTTCCGGCGGAGGAGCCGCCCGATATCAGCGTAATGTCGCATTCCGAAGCCGAGCGCAATACGGCACCCCGCAGCGCCGATTCCTCATCGCGGATGATGCCGTAGCTTTTCACCTCGGCACCGTATTTCCGTGCCTGTGCCGCAAGAAGCGGCGTGTTGACATCCCGCACTTGTCCACGATTCGGCGTTTCGGCGGGATCAATAAGCTCGTCGCCTGTCGAGATTACCCCGATAATCGGACGAGGCCGCACGCTGACTTCGACAACGCCCAGCGCGGAGAGTATCCCAATGTCATGCGGCAGCAGAGTTGTCCCTTTTGTGAGAATCCTGGTGCCGGGTGTGACGTCATCGCCTTTGAAGATAATGTTATTGCCCGGCGAAACGGGGCTGGTTACGCCGATAAGCCCATCGCCGTAATTCTCCGTATGCTCCAGCATGACAACAGCGTCGGCTCCGTCCGGAAGATCCCCGCCGGTGGAGACTGCGACGCAGGAATTGGGTGTGAGCGTGAGTTCAGCCGAAGTACCCATCAATACCTCCCCAGTGAGCGTCAGCACCGCCGGAATCGCGTCGGACGAGCCGAATGTATCGGCGGCAATGACAGCATATCCGTCAACCGTCGAACGGTCGAACCCTGGCACGTATTCACCGGCCACAATATCCCCATGAAGCGTGCGCGAGTGCGCGGAGTTAATGTCCACGATTTCAGCAGGGGAGTCAAGCGGGGCGAAGCGGTCATATATAATTTGCAGAGCTTCATCAGGCGTTTTTACGGTTAGCATGGCATTCTCCTAACGGTATGGATGTGGACGGCGTTAGATATATAATCGTCACAAACAGCGTATATACACAGGTTCCGTGTCACCTGAAAGTGTTACCGTCTGCGAAAATTTCTCAAACCCGAATTTTTCATAAAACCCTTGTTGATTACTGATTAAATATACGGATTCAAAGTTAAGGGAACGTGCGAAATCACAAGCGGTATCAAGTAATTTTTTACTCAAATGCTGTCCACGGAATTTAGGATCAACATAAACAGCGGTTATAAATGGTGTGAGCAAGTCAAGGTCTGTTGCCCAACCGTCCTTTTCCTCAAGAATACAAAACCCCGCATATTGCGCACCAATGGTCATGGCAAAAATGGTATCCAAAGCATTGAAATCGTTGTGTTTTAACCTGTTTGCAACTATTTTGCCGACACCCCAGTCCCACGTTTCTGCCCATTGTATTATACCGGAGCATTCAACTGTTTTATTACCAACAGGCAAAGCTGATATTTTCAATTTGTTTTCTATAATTCACTACCCCCTAAAAATATCGCCACAGATGAAGATACAGACAACACCAAGGGCATCGCACCCTATGCAGGGGTCGATGCCCTCATAGGCTCACTACCGGATTAATAAATCTTCTCCAGAAACGTAAGCTCACCCGGCTTTGCGCTCATGTCGTGCAACTTTGGAATCAGCTCTAAAAAATGCGGGGCTTGCATGTGTTTGTCGAGCGACGCTTGATCTTCCCATGTCTCAATCATAATGAATTGCAGCGGATCGTCTTTAACCCTACACAGCTCGTACAGAATGCATCCGGAATCAAGAGCGTTTGTCTTTTCCACCAGTTCTTTGGTTATTGCGAGGAAATCGTCCACGCACTCGGCCTTGATAAAATTCTTTGCTGTTAATTTAACCATTATTATTGCCTCCTGATGTAAAATCATTCCCCTCCTTGGAGGGGTGGCGCGTTAGCGCCGGGGTGGTTCGTCCCCCTGTAGGGGCGGCCATTGGCCGTCCGTGATTGTTGGCCACGGACGCGCAATGCGCGCCCCTACGAGGTTTTGTTTTCAATAGAATGCTTGGGGGTGTTGACACAACACCCTGTAGGGGAGATTATCAATCGCCCGTGGTGCCGTCCGCCCCTACGGGCGATTAGTACGTATCGTAACTTACAATTTCACTCAACTCTTTACGCGGGCGCAGCTCCGGGGATTCAGCGGGATAGCCCAGCGGTGTGAAGCCGATTACCGTGACATCTTTCGGGATATCCAGCGCTTCTTTCACCTTGTCGGAATTGAAATGACCGAGCCAGCATGTGCCGAGTCCAAGCTCATGCGCTTCCAGAATCATATACGACATGGCAATTGAAAGATTCACCGTTTCGGTCGGCTGGCCGCAATCCATGAAGCGATTCGCGGTGGCGCAGGCGACTATGGCGCACGGCGCTTGTTTTACCCAGGGTTGCTCATAAGACGCTTCAAAAAGCAAGTCTTTCTTCTGCTCATCGCGCACGACGATAAAGTGCCAGTTTTGGTCGTTCCTGGCCGATGGGGAAAGCCGCGCCGCCTCCAGAACCAGATTCAGCTTGTCTTCTTCCACAGGTTTCGGCAGATACTGCCTGATACTTTTTCTGGTTTTTATCGCGCTCATTACGTCCATAAGTTGCCTCCTTAATGTTGTTTAGGCCTGTTTTGCAAGCCTTGCATTGTGCCGCTTGTCAGATGCTATCAGTATATACAGTACCAGCGCAAGGGCAAATAGTATCGCGCCGAGCCAGTATATGTATCGCAGTCCGCGAAAATCCGCCAGTGCACCCAAAAGCGGTCCGCCGGCGGCAAAGCCAATGTCGATTGCCGTGAAAAACGCACCGGAAGCTGAGCCGCGACGTTGCGGAGATGTGCGTTGGAATACCATCGATTGAAATGTAGGGATAACAGCACCCTGTACGAATCCGAACGGAAAACCTATCAGTATGAATGTCAACAAAGAATTAGCAAACGGAATTATTGCAATAAACGCAATCATGGCAATAAGTCCGGGAATGATCACGATATCAGAACCGTGCTTGTCAACAACTTTGCCGAAAGTTAATCGGGAAATGACCATACCGATAGCGCTGGCGGTGAAGTACCATCCCGGATTTTCGATGCCTACGCCTTCTATTGCAAACCGTGCAAGAAAGAGCATTACACCGACAAGGCCCAAGTACATTAGTATAAGAACGGCTATCGGCGGGAAAAGTGCATATTCAAAACCCAGAAAGGTTTTTGGTAGTGGTTGCGTGTCCTCAGATGGTGCTGCTGGCTCATCAGAGCCAACAGATTTCGGCGGAGTTTCGTCGATGTCCGCCGCTTGATTTGCAAGTGCGGACTTCTTACGTTTGCGTTCATAAGTTATGCAACAGTTGGCGATAAAACTTATTGCACATAATGCGCCGGAGATGAAAAACAGTAGTCTATAACTTTCCATAGTGCCAGGAGCGATAACGGCAAGCCCTATGGCAGGGGCAGCTGCCTGTGCTATCGTGCCGGAGAGACCGAATATGCCGATACCCTCCGCCATACGGGATTTTGGCAAAACATCAGCCGCCACGGCACCTGCGCAAGTGGAGTGCATACCGAAACCAATGCCTTGCAGGCCGCGGATAATAAGCAGATACGGTATAAACCCTACCAGGCCGAATAATATACAGCAAACAACACATATGGCTGAGCCGATAATCAACTGACCGACACGTCCGAATTTATCGGACAATATGCCAGACGCAGGGCGCACAAGAAGCGCCGTAAATGAATACACCGTTGTCAGCAGTCCGAACTGGATTGCTGTGCCGCCGATCGCCTCAACATAAACCGCTAGCACAGCCGCGAAAAAAAAGTTCATAAAAGCCGTGCCGGAACCCGCAATCATCACAAGTATGTAGTCTTTTGAGACCAACTTGTCTTTTTTAACCGTTTCTACCATAATCTATCATCCAATTTCGGTTAATCTCCTTTTTCGTCAATTTTTTGTAATCTTTTTGTCCGCCGGTGAATAGATTGAAGCATACAAGCTTCAAAGGAGAAATGCAATGGATTTAAGCTTTACATCCGTCGCCGCGATTACGGTTATCTGCTATCTTGTGGCTGAGATTGTGAAAGACACGCGGCTGAATAGTAAATGGATACCCGCGATATGCGGGCTTGCGGGGGCTGTTCTCGGAATTGCCGGAATGCACTTGATGCCAGACTTCCCGGCAAGCGATTACTTAAACGCCGCCGCCGTGGGCATCGTCAGTGGATTCGCCGCGACAGGGGTACATCAGACGATAAAGCAGATCGGTGATAAGTAGGGGACAGCCTCCCAGACGTTCCGCGTAAGACAAAAAGCCCGTAGGGGGAAGCGCCCCCGCGCATCCCGTTTTTGCGTTTTGCAATCGAACCCTGTAGGGGCGACCGTCCCGGTCGCCCGCGGGCGGTCAGGGGACGACCGCCCCTACGGGGGGCTGTTATAAACATTAGGGGACACAAGAACAGCGTCCCCTATAAAATACAAATCTATTGCCGTGACATTACAAAGTCTTTAACGTCATCCCAAGAGTTGTACACGCCTTTTTCATGCATTTCTTTAAGCTGCTCGTCAGTGTAGCCGATCTCTTTTAATATTTCCTCCGAATGTTCCGCCAGCATCGGGCCGCGGGCGTAGGGGCGTTTATCCGCACCCTCGATACACACAGGCGGGCGAACCATTGTGCGCTTGCCGGAGGGGTAATCAACCTCTTCAAACACCCCAGCGGCCCAGGCTTGCTTGTCTTCAAGCACTTCTTCCCACACTTGGCAGACGGAGAATGGAATATCGCCCTCGGTCAGGATTTTTGACCATTCCTCAGCCGTTTTCTGCGCGAATGCGTCGCTGACGATTTGGACGAACTCACCGTGTAGTTTATTCTTGGTGATACTGGCCATCGTATAGCGCTCGTTACCGACCAGGTCTTCGCGGCCGATTAATGGCATGAATTTTGGATAAAACACGTCAAACGGCGGCATGGAAATTTGGATATACCGTCCATCCTTGCTCTGATACGTGTTGTTAAACGGATTTTCCGCCGTTTTGCGGCTGATTGGATAGACCTGTCCCAATCCTTTATACTGCGCAGCCTGGATGGCGATTCCCTGAACAAATACTGCGCTATGCAGCAGATTAACCGCGACTTTATCGCCCTTGCCCGTTCTCTGCGCGTTGAACAGCGCCGTCATAACACCTGCGGCCATGAACATGCCGGCGGTATGGTCGCCGATTCCCGGGATGAGGTTGACTGGCTCCGAATCTTTCTGATACGACGTACCCAAGAGTCCGCTGCGTGCCCAGAAAGCAGTGAAGTCATAGCCGGGCAGATCCATATCTGGACCCTCTTCGCCGTAGCCGGTGAACGAGGCGTATACAAGCTTCGGGAATCTGTCTTTTAAATCTTCATAATTAAGTCCGAGTCTGCCCAATGCCTGCGGGCGCCAATTGGTGAGGAAAATGTCTGTATCCTCAAGCAATTTAAATAGTATCTCACGGCCCTCAGGGTCTTTCAGGTTTACGACAAGGCTACGCTTATGCGCGTTTTCGAGATCGAACGTCGTGTTTTCATACGGATCGCCCAGACGGCCTTCGGACGCGCCGTTAAAGCGGACGAGGTCACCGGATTTTGGCTCAATCTTTATGACTTCCGCGCCGAACTCGGCAAAATACCGTGCGCAGGCCGGCACCGCGATAAACGTGCTCATTTCTATTACTTTTATTCCCTCAAGTGGCTTTTTCGCGCTCATTCTATGTTCCTCCTAATTTTAATTACCCCCGCCTTGACGGAGAGCAAAACATTTGCGCGGGGCGAATTTATCTTCGCACACCCGCACGAGTATATTCATTGGAAATATTCTATTGTATATTGGCGGAGTTGTCAACTTTTCTGCACCTTTTCTTTGAAAATAACTATCCCCCGGCCGTTCATAGGCTGGGGGATAGGGGATATTTACTAAGTCTTATAACTGCGCGCAGGCAACCGGCCGTATCAGGGCGGGAAATACATGAAATTGCGAGCGTGGAACTAACTCTACGCAGCCCAAACGAACCGGACCAGCAAATATACAAGCAACATGGCAAATCCGACTGCCAGAATGGCGGGCAGCAAACCAAGGTATGCGCCCATGATCATCTTGAAAACCTCAACGCCCGTGAGCTTGATACTCTCTTTCTCAAGTGCTGGCTCCAAGTGTTCATTTTCAAGCGAGGTGTCGGGTTGTTCATTGTTTAAATTTTTATTTTCTTCATTCATCGATCCAATTTATGATGACAAGCGACAAAATGCCCCTCGTCAATTTCCTCCAACAGCGGCGGGACCTGTTTGCATATGTCGGTGACATATTGGCATCTCGTATGGAATTTGCATCCCGGCGGCGGATTGACGGGACTTGGGATGTCGCCTTCAAGAATTTTCATCTCTTTTTTCGCGCCGGCGGCATCTGTGGTCGGAATAACATCTAAGAGTGCCGCAGTATACGGGTGCGCAGGGTGTGCGAAAAGCTTCGCCGCAGGGCTAAGTTCTACAAAACTGCCCAAGTACATGACGCCGACCTGGTCGCTGATATACTTGATAACCGACAAATCATGCGAGATGAACAAATACGACAGGTTTGATTTTTCGCGCAAGTCCTGCAACAGGTTGATAATCTGCGATTGTATTGACACGTCCAGTGCACTGACAGCTTCGTCGCACACGACAAAATGCGGCTTGACAGCCAACGCACGCGCTATGCCGATGCGCTGACGCTGCCCGCCGGAGAATTGGTTGGGATAGCGGTGCAGCATATAGGGCGCGAGACCGCACTCTTCCATGACTTGTATGACCTGCTCTTGCTGGCGCCGCCCACTGCGTTTGAAAAACTTATGTGTGCGCATCCCCTCACTGATGATCTGTCCGACAGTCATGCGCGGGTTAAGCGAACTGTACGGGTCCTGGAATATTATTTGCATATTATTGCGCATTAGCCGCATTTCACTATATTTCAGGAGCGCCAAGTCAATACCGTCACTGCGGTGTGCCTCGTGCTCGGCAAAAGCGGGGTCGTTTTCGCATTTTTTGCGCAAATCTTCAATAACGGTGTATTTGCTCTGCAGTAGTTCTCCGATACGGGCCTCCTTTTGCTCAAGAGCCGTTTTTGCTCGGAGCAATTTCTCACGGCGGGCGTCACTGCTTCTTGCAAAGTAAATACCGCGTTTGGGATTAAGGCTCAGAGTGAGGATAAGCCTGCCTTTTGGGAGGGTTTTTCGCATTTCGGCAAGTTCATAATCAATCTCGGCGATATCCAGCTCAGCTGCTTCAATACGGTGACGTGCGCGAACCCGTGCCTTGGCTACCGAATATAACTCACAGTATGCCGATTGAACGGCTTTTAAATCGGCGCTGATAAGCAGACCGCCCATCAAATTGACAACGGGCAAATAAGCCGCCTCATACTGCTGCTTGGCGCGGTTGTGAGCATCAATTTTTGCAAAATCATCGGGGTCATTTGCCCATTCATCGGCTTTTTTTTCATAAAGCGCAGCCAGCGAGGTAATTTTGGCGCGGCGTTTTGGCAGTGATTTGGCAAGTTGCTTTATATAGTACGGCGCAATATCGTCCAGAGTTTTACCGAAATACAAGATACTGCCTTGCGTCTGTTTATACAGTTGCAACAGCACACGCCCGAATGTCGATTTGCCGCAGCCGGATTCACCGACTATGCCCAAAGTCTCACCATCGTAAATATTTAAATCAATTCCGTCATTGGCCTTGACGAACATGTTGCGTTTGCCGCGGACGGGGAAGTATTGTTTCAGCCCGCGAATCTTAAACAGGATTTTTCTGTCGTTTTCCATGTGTGATGCCAAACCTTTCATGTTCTAGAGTACAGCGGAGTATTTTTTGCGGGGTGGGTTACCCCTGTTTTCTGCCGCTTTTATCCGCGTAGAAACAGCGGACCTTATGACCGGGAGCTACTTCCATGAGAGCGGGGTGCTCCTGTTCGCACTTTTCGGTGCGGTGCTTGCATCTGGGCGCGAAATTACAGCCGACTGGCAAATCAAGCGGATGCGGCACCGCGCCGGGAATTGCCTCCAATCGCACGCCTGCGGGAGTATCCAGCCGCGGGATGGAGTGCATCAGTCCATCGGTATACGGGTGACTGTATCTGTCCCCCTGGAAAATCATTGCGCTTTCCGCCATTTCAACCACCTCGCCGCAGTACATGACGACCACGTCATCCGCCATTTGGTTGACAACGCCCAAGTCATGCGTGATGAACAAAATGCTTGTACCCTTTTCGGCTTTAAGCTCGTTCATCAGTTTCAGCATTTGCGCCTGAATGGTGACATCCAGCGCGGTGGTCGGCTCATCGGCGATGAGAATATCGGGCTTGCACGCCAATGCCATAGCTATCATCACGCGCTGGCGCATACCACCTGAGAGCTGGAACGGATATTGCTTCGCCACGCGTTCCGGATTCGGTATTTTTACGTCACTTAGAATCCTAACGACCTCACGATTCGCCTGCCTCTTGCTCATATTCTGATGAATCATAAACGGCTCACGCAATTGACGCTCTACCGTAAAGACAGGATTCAGGCTGGTCATCGGCTCCTGAAATATAACACTGATTGCGTTGCCGCGGATTTTACGCATTTGCCGGTGGTTTAATTTCGATATGTCCTCGCCGCGTAAATATATCTCACCATCGGCGATATAGCCGTTGGAGTCGAGCAATTTGAGTATACTCATCGCGCTGACTGATTTTCCCGAGCCGGACTCGCCGACTACGCCGAGCGTTTTGCCTGACTCAATAGAATACGACACGCCGTTGACGGCTTTGACAAGCCCGCGCCTGGTTTGAAAATATGTGTGGAGGTCGCGCAGTTCAATCAGGGTGGAAGTGTTTCCTTGCGCGGCACTGTTGATGATTTTCTCGCTCATATTAACCCCTCCCGTTCAATCTGGGATCCAGCGCGTCGCGCAGTCCGTCGCCCATGGTGCTGATGCTAATTGTTGACAAGCCCAAGAATATCGCGGGGAACAACCAGCGCCACCAGTGGTTTACAATCGTAACAGAGTCGCGGGCGGAGTTTAGCATATTGCCCCAGGTTGGTGTCGGCGGAAGAACGCCGAACCCAAGGAACGAGAGCGTTGACTCAATCAGCAATGAATTTGCAAGACTCAGCGTAATCAGAACTAACACAACGCTCAGTACGTTGGGCATCAAGTGTTTGAAGATAATACTGCTGTTACGCACGCCCATGGCGCGGGCGGCAACAACAAACTCCTGCTCACGCATGGACAGAATTTGCGCACGAGTCTGGCGTGCAAAGCCCGGCCATAAGAGGAACCCCAGCAATATCATAATCATAGAAATACGCCCTGTCTCAGTTATTTCAGGGAAACGTGCCGGAATAATGACCGACATAACCATGACAAGCGGCAGGAACGGAATAGACTCCATAACCTCTGCTATACGCATGATAATCATATCCGGCCACTTTCCGAAATATCCGGCGATACCGCCCAAAGTCACACCCAAAAACGTTGCCACGATAACCGCAATAAAGCCGATGGAAAAGGTAGTCCGCCCGCCGTGTATAACGCGGCGGAACAAATCACGGCCATTCTCATCGGAACCCATCAGATAGCCGCGATGCCCCCAGGTTGTTACCTCGCCGTCCGCGTCAACGGCGGCGTTTTTGAAATAGCCTACAAAAATCTCAATATTGCCCGATGTGCCGTCAGGCGAGTTGGCCTGGCCCAAATGGTTATATCCCCAGCTGTAGACTGAACCGTCATCAAGCAACGCGGAGAAATGCCAGCGGCCGCCCTCAATCTGCACAACACGACCCTGTATCGGATGATCCGGCGCAAGTATAGAATATGCGTCGCGGCGTATAGGGTTCGGCGCGATTGTCCACGTTACAACCGTGCCGTCATAAAGCAGTGCGGCATATACACCGTCAGTCATCGCGACATCAACGGCGCGGCCCTGAACGTGACCAGGTACTTCCCCGGGAATGTTTTCGCCGTCCTCACCCGTAGCGGCAACTTGTCCGCCGCCGCGCACCGGTGCGTATACACGCCCGTCATATGTCAGCACAATCGCGGAGACGGTACCCATGTCAAAAGCTGTGACTTGCCCCGCAAAGTTTCGGTTTGGATAACGGTGCGGACTCCAGAAATTCGTGTCATTACCCCAAAGAATCAGGTCACCCTGGTCGCACAATGCCATGCTTACCCATGACCCAGCGCGGATGTCAATAATATTGCGGCCGTTCAAACGCTCCGGCACGTCCAGCGTCTCTAAGTGTGTGCCGATGCCCCATGCAGTCACACGGCCCGATTCTTCGACTGCGACGATATGATCCAGTCCGGCGGACACCATGCGCAGGGGACCCATGCCATTAAACACTATGTTAGTATCCGGCGGCAGTGTGCGGCTGCGGCGCCAACCGTGTCCGTGCCGCAAACCATCATGCAAGTCGCCCCACATGTGCAATCCGCCGTTACGGTCAACGCCCACGCCGAAGCGAGATCCGAAAGAAATATCCCGCGCGTTATTGCGCAGATTACCGGGCAGACTTAACATATTCAGCCCCGGGCGGACATTCATCTGTGTTGAGTCAAGATGTGTGTGATCTGTTGGCGTCAAAGCTGCAAAAACAAACACGAAAATAACAATTGTTATGAAAATGACCAAGCCGATAATACTCAGCTTCCGGCGCAAGAAATTCTTTAAAGCTGTGCGTCCCGGGCTTTGGACCAACTCTTCCTGGAAGATGTCTGTCTTTTTTTTCTTTCTCTTGAAAAATTTCATCATTACACCTTCCTAATCCAAGCGTACACGCGGGTCTATCAGTACATAAACGAAATCAACAACAAGGTAGCCGACCAGCGCTATTAAAATAAAAATCGTCTGGATGGCAAGCGCCAGGTCGTAGTCCAGCGACTGCAGGGCATTAATAAGCAAACGCCCCATGCCTCCAAGCGAGAAAATCGTCTCAATAACAATCGAGCCGGTTAATAGCCCGATAAGCCAGCCGACCAAGCTGGTCACAAACGGAATCAACGAATTGCGGAACGCGTGTCTGTAAATGACCGAACCCTCACGCAATCCTTTCGCGCGTGCCGTGCGCACATAATCCTGACTCAGCGCGTCAATCATTGAGACGCGTACTATACGCGTTAACGGCGCCAGTTGCGCAAAAGACAGCACGCCGACCGGCAGGGCTAAAAACGGCAGCCTGTCTAAGAAAATTTCCCAGGCCGACGCGTCCGGATTATGGATAAGGAAAAGAGGATCGCCAAACCCGCTGACAGGTGTCAAGCCTAACCAGACGGCGAATATCATAACCCCCAAAATCGCAAGGATAAATATCGGCAGTGAAAACCCCAACAATGTTGTGGTTTGAATCGAGTTATCATAAATGCCGCCCTTTTTCACGGCCGAGGTAATGCCCAATGGCACAGAAACAAGGAAGACGATCACCATGATAATCAGATTCATTTGCAAGGTCACGCGCACCGGGGCGCGCAGCACCTCATTAACCGGACGGCTGAATTGAAGCGACATCCCGAAGTCGCCTTGCAGCATGTTACCCATCCATCGCAAATACTGAATATGTACGGGTCTGTCCAAACCGAGTCTAGCGCGAATATCATTATAGATAATTTCAAACGCTTCCGGCGGCAGACGCTGTTCTTCCGGATCCATGAAGCGCAGCACCGGGTCGCCCGGAATAAATTGATAAATAGCGAAAAGCAAGACGCTGATAATAAGAAACACAACCACCATATAGAACAATCGTTTCGCCAGATAAAGTAAGAGCATCCTCGTATCCTCCGATATTTTCAGTCAACAAATAACAACTGCCTCCAAACCGGTCTTGGCTGACACTTGTTATCTGTTAACTGAGGCATGGTATGGGGCGGATTGATTTATCCGCCCCATACAATAATTTTCAGTGATTAGTCCGATTACCGGTCATATCCATCCAGGTACGCCCAAACGATTGCGCGCTCCCAAGTGAACAGGCTGGTAGGTTCGTAGTTCATCAGACCTTCACGATAGAAGTCATGGAAGATGTCACTGTTCAACGGCAGAACCGGGAGGATGTAGTTAAAGCGGGCAATGAAGCCTTTCCATGCCTCCAGATACTCTTCACGGTTGGACGCGTTTCTGCGGCCGAGTGCGTAGCTGTACAGCTCTGCGTCGGTTGTACGTGTCCAGTTCCATTGGCCGAACAGATGCTCATGCGGGCCGTAGCTGAACCAAACGGCGTCAATCGGAGGAATGCCAAGGCCGCCATTGATCATGCTATAACGATTGTCGGGGTTAAGACCCAGGAGTGCCGGACTGAAGTCAGCTGTTGTGACCCACTCTTGGTCGAAGTAGATACCAACGCTGTTGGCAGGCTCTGTCATCAGCGAACTGAGGATTGAGCCGATGTCATTTGCGTCGGGGCTTGCCCAGCGCAGAACGAGAGGCATAAGTTCACCGTCAACCATTTTTGCGCGCGGACCGTCACCGGCTTGCCAAGGCTCGCCGTCGGTGTTATAGATCCAGCCGCCGGCTTCCAGTTCAGCAGTTGCGTTGGCGAGATTCAGTGTGTAGTTAAAGGTCATCAGACCCGGAACAGCGTCACGATTTTCCTGATACATCCACTGCGCCACGCCGACAAGCGTGTCGAGAGTGGTTGCGTGGCCTGCGGCCCAGATGTTGTTGAATTCAACACGGTCAAGCGTCCATGCGATAGCGCGGCGAACTTCTACGAATTGCGTCGGTCCAACGTCCTGATGGAAGAACAGGCCGCCCGAACCGTTACGCGGCATTGCAAAGTAGCCGAATCCGCCGCCGGCAACCAGGTCAAGACCCGGGTTAATTGCGGCCGCGCCGCTGATACCTTGCAACAGATCGATTCCGCCTTGCTGCAGTTCCGGAATTTGCACAGCGTGGTCAACACGGCGCAGAATCAACGTTTCAATCGACGGAAGTGTGCCGTCATATGTGCCGTGGAAATAGGGGTTGACTTGCAGAACTATGGTGTAAGCTTCCATGTCAACAGGAGCCGCCAGCATGTATGCGCCCGCCGTCGGGCCCAATGTGTAACGGAAACCGCCGTCCACACCGTCATCAATGGTTGTGCGGAGAAGCTCATACGTCAAACCGCCATCGGAAACGTATACGCCCCGGCCATTGTCATTGACTGACCGGCCCGGTGCGAAGGCGTGCAATGGTAACGGATCGACACCAATATATGTAAGCTCGTAAAAGTACGGGAAGTTGGGGTTATCGTTTGTGTATGCGTCAATGGTGATAGAGAATGTGAGTTCGTCAATCAGGCGTACACCTGTCAGAACATCATCTTCCAGCGTCCTATACGCATCGAAACCGTTAACTTCACTGGAGTTTGCCCAGAATGTGTTACCTAAGTTCGGCAGCGGATTGTCTTCATCAGTACCGGCAAAGCTCATTGCCGGCGCGCCCCAGAAGAGGTACGTAAAAGCGTAGTCAACCGCCGTGAGGGGGTGTCCATCACTCCAGCGAAGACCGTCTTGCAGTGTGATTGTCCATGTGCGTGAACCATCAGCATTGACGACAGGACCGTCAACATTGGCGGCTACCGCCGGGTTGATGATGAATTCAGCGCCGCGTGAGAACACAACGGGAGAGGCGTTTTCGCGTGTCAGGGTGCGCATTTGGGCGTTACCGACAGCGTTAGTCCAGCCGTTCAGCGCATCTGCATTGATGAGATTAACGCCAACTGTCCAGACAGTTCCGGGTTGAGTTCCGCCTCGCAGTCCTGTCACTGCCGGTGTATCCACGGGGTCATCGCCGTTCTGCGTGTCGCCCGGAGTGGTGGCTG
Organism: Oscillospiraceae bacterium; assembly: GCA_009785525.1. Taxonomy (GTDB): domain Bacteria; phylum Bacillota; class Clostridia; order Oscillospirales; family Oscillospiraceae; genus WRMH01. The sequence goes on from WQWC01000003.1 coordinate 65,080, forward strand.
CGGTTGGGTCTGTTTGCTGTGTGTCGTTGGGGGTAGGTGTGTCGTTCGCACATGCCGCCAAAATAGGCAGAAGCATCATAAATGCGAGCAGGATTACTAGTTTCTTTTTCAGTTTCATTTTAAATCTCCTTTATTAAAATTTTATGCTAATTTCTTGGGACGTTCCCATGAAAAGAACATTTAGGGGATAGGACGCGTATACTCCGGATTTTTGCCTTCTTCCGACAGGTCAACTTTGGCGAAACCTAAATTTCGCCAAAAACGCTCATTATCTGCGTTGGAGCAATTGAGCCTGAAATATTTTGCGCCGTTGGCGCTGACATGATTGCAAAGCAACTCAAAAAGCAGCTTGCCCAAGCCCTGATTCCGGTGTGCGGCGTCAATATTGTATTCCAATATAAAGCACTTGCCGTCCTCGGACGTGTAAATAACATAGCTCACGAAGCCGATAACCTCACCGTCTCGACAGAAAAATGCCGGGACAAGTGGGTCGGTTTCGCGTTCAAACAGTGTCTTGACGGCATCGAGATATTCGCCGTCAAGAAAATATGTATAATCATCCGGAATTGCGGGCGAAAAAGCCGCCGGGTCATCAAGTATCGCCTTCAAATGAGGTTTGCAAAGTGACCAAAACCGCTCAAACTCCTCGGATGTCTTTGCTGTTAAAATGGCGTATTCGTGAGGCAAATACACGCTCCTCTCGAAATATTACAAATAAATTACAGTTATTTTACGTCATCAGAGATGGTTTGTCAAGTGTCAAGTCATGTCAAGTCAGATGTTGTCAGGAAAGATAAAAATATTGATAAAAAGCTAACAAATCTGCATATTAATACATAACAATATACAGAAAAACAAACGGCATATTGCATGTCCCGGTGATGGCGTGCGGGATGCGCGAAAAAACCGCCGCACAATCATCCTTGAATTGGCATATAATACAACGAAAAATCAAATCAATGAATGGAGGACAACAAATTATGGGCATTGGCACGCTTCGTGTACGTGTGACTACAAATAGCGGAATAGCACCGGTCCCTAATGCAAGTGTAGTAATTGATGATATATTAGGATATCTGGCACATTCACTCACCACCAACCAAGACGGGATGACCTCAACGGTTGAGTTGTTTGCGCCGGTGAAAAACTTCTATACTGACGTTTTAGTATCCGGCCCTGCCTACAGTTTATATCAAATTACCGTTTCGCACCCCGAATATAAAACGCAAATTGTGAGAGGAGTTCAAGTATTTGACGGCGTGGAGAGTATCTTGCCTGTTGACCTAATGCAACTGGGGTTAAATGTTGGGTTGACCCAGCTGGACATTGTGGATATTCCACCAACAGCGGTTTCCCCGGGGCGTACGTAAGGAGCGGTGAAAATGGGCATAGGGTTTCTGACTGTACAAACGAGATCGGGCGAAGACAATTTGCCGGTACGCGCCCGCGTGGAGATAAGGAACAGGGATGGGGATCTGCTTTACATAACTGAGACTAATGAGAACGGGAACACCGAAAAATTTCGCCTCACCGCGCCCGATAGTGAATTGACCTTGGAGCCGGGATATAATCGACCGGCATATTCAGTTGTTGACGTCCATGTTTTCGCCGATGGATATAAGCCGGTACATATCCGCGATGTGGAAATCGTCGATAAAATCACCGCCGTACTCCCGGTCAAAATGTTGCCGCTGGAAGACAACGACTCCGGCCCAGACATTGAATACAACATACCTCCCCCCTCGCTGCTTGAACCCACACCGCGAATTCAGCCGGGTCCAGCGCCGGGACACTTCCCCGGCACACTATTGCGCGTCGGCTCACACGGGGAGGATGTACGGCATGTTCAAAGACGGCTCAACGATATCCGCACCGACCACCCAAGCATACCACATCTGGCGGAGGATGGGATTTTCGTATTCATAACACAAAGCGCGGTGATTGTGTTCCAACGAATCTCCGGTATTAAACCGGATGGGATAGTCGGCCCATTGACTTGGGGCGCCCTCTTTAAATAGAGTGCGCCCCGGGATTTTATTCATATGAAAGGCGACGTTTAGTCCAGCAAATCAAATAGCCGCAAAATCGTGACTATGCTTTGCTCCCTTGTGTAGGAACCTCTCGGCGAGAACCTATTATCACCGACGCCGCCCATAATACCTGTTGCTTGCATTTGTCCTACCGCGATTACTGCCCATGAGGACATTTGCGCGTTGTCCACGAAGGTTGAGGCTGATGGCGGCAATGGCTGGCCGATAACATCAGCAAGCCGCGCAAGCATAACCGCCGCCTGTTCTCTTGTTAATCCGCTGTTTGGTGCAAAGTTGCCGTCGCCCACGCCCGATACAACGCCTAAGTAACCCATCTTTTGCACGTTTATGTCTGTGGTATCATTAAATTGCATACGGCCTGTGATTTCCGTACCTGTTACTGTTTCATAAAGGGCTACCGCAAGGGCGGTAAATTCCGAGCGGGTTATATTGTTGGTGAAATGGTTTTGCAGGGATTGAGGCACAAGGCCGACGGCTACAGCGTTATTTATGCCATCATGCGCCCAATTGCTAGCAGTGGAGAGATTGGGTGCTGTGGTTGGCGGTTGCTCCTGGCTGGGTCCTTGGTTGGGCTGCCGTGGGCCTGTTGGCGTCGGAAAACTTGGGCGCTGATTTGTAGTATGGTTTGAAAACGCGCCGCCGCCTCCGGTTATTGTTCCAGCATTCCATTCGAAACCACCCGCATAATGGGATCTAAAAGCCACCCCGGCTGTATCACCGTGAATGCTTCCGCCATTCATAATAAAAACAGAATCAGGAAGCAATTGAACGCCGTAACCATTCACTCCGGAACCTGTCGCCCTGATACTTCCGCTATTCATGGTAAAATGGCCTCCTGCAGAAACAATGACCGCGTCTGCGCCGACAATCGTGCCGCCGTTCATCACGGTGGTGCCGTTTATCCAATGCCGTCTTACGTTCCCGTTATTTATGGTAACTGTGCTGCCGAAAGCCGAATTAAGATAACCCATTACGGCACCATTTTCAAGTACAACTTCGGCTATATGTTGAGGTACATTCGCCGCCCCGGGCACATACCGGCCAACGACTATACTTCCATATATTCTAGGACCGTCGATTACAAGGCGCACTCCATCGTACAAACTCAAAAAAACATGTGCAATAGACCCTCCGTCCGTTCTTCCGTGTATGGTGTGGTAAATCATGTGGTTGCCAAGGAGGGTCAGGTCTCTCCTAAAAGTGCGCGCCGCCTGCGGGGATATGCCAATGTCCGCCGTAAGCGTGATGACAGATACGGCGGGGTTGTCTAAAGCGGCTGTTAATTGTTGTGCGTTAGACACTGTTACGCTGGTGGTGTTGGCATGGGCTGTGTTACCTGCTGGCGCTGATGATATAACAAAAACACAAGCAAGCAACACGCAGATTATAGCCATATACGCGGTTTTGATGGATTTCTTCGCTGTTTTTTGAATGCTCATTTATTCACCCCTAAGTTATAGTAATTAAAACTTGTATAAAATTTCGGCTCATTATGCCATTTTTCGCGGGGCTTGTCAATAAATAATTTTGCCTGCTATATTAATGCCGCTTGCAAAAACTGTCCCGTATAGCTGCGCTCACACAATACCGCTTGTTCCGGCGGCCCCTCAAACAGCAATTCACCTCCGGCGTCGCCTCCCTCGGGGCCGAGGTCGATTATATGGTCGGCTGTTTTGATTACGTCGAGGTTATGTTCAATCACCACAACGGTGTTCCCTGCGTCTACTAAACGATTCAACACATCTATCAGCTTCGCAACATCGGCTTTGTGCAGGCCGGTCGTTGGTTCGTCCAACACATAGAATGTGCTTCCTGTGGATTTTTTGGAAAGCTCGGTCGCAAGCTTCACCCTCTGCGCCTCCCCGCCGGACAGCGTGGTGGATGGCTGACCCAGCTTTATGTAGTCGAGTCCTACATCAATCAATGTCACCAGCTTTTGGCGGATTTTTGGAATGTTTTCAAAGAACTCCAGCGCCTCAAACGCCGTCATTTCAAGTACTTCGTATATGTTTTTGCCTTTATATTTGACCTCTAGCGTCTCGCGGTTATACCGCTTGCCTTTGCAGACTTCACACGGGACGAATATGTCCGGCAGAAAGTGCATTTCGATTTTGATAAGCCCATCGCCTGAACACGCTTCACACCTGCCACCCCTGACATTGAACGAGAATCTGCCCGCTGTGTATCCCCGTGCTTTCGCGTCCGGCGTGGAGGCGAACAGGTCACGGATATCGCCGAACACACCGGTATAAGTCGCCGGATTCGATCGCGGCGTACGGCCTATCGGGGACTGGTTTATGTCTATGATCTTGTCCAAATACTCCATACCGTCAATCCCCTCGTGCTTGCCGGGGCGTGTTTTCGCGTTGTTCAACTTTGCCGCCAGTGATTTATACACAACCTCATTAATAAGCGACGACTTTCCGCTGCCTGACACGCCTGTTACGCATGTCATCACACGCAACGGGATTTTTACCGTCAGGTTTTTTAGATTATTTTCTTCCGCGCCGCGGACAGTGAGGGACGTACCATCCCCCGCACGGCGTTCGCTTGGTACCGGAATCTGCATCTTCCCGCTCAAGTACTGGCCTGTCAGTGATTCGTCGCACTTTAATATATCATCCACGGAACCGGCGAAAACGATCTCGCCGCCATGGACCCCGGCGCCAGGACCAACATCTACTATAAAATCCGCTTCCATCATAGTCTCTTCATCATGCTCAACCACCAGAAGCGTATTGCCAAGGTCGCGCAAATGCTTTAACATGTTCAGCAGCTTAATGTTATCCCGCTGATGCAGACCAATTGACGGCTCATCCAGGATGTACAGTACCCCCATCAGTGATGAGCCTATCTGTGTTGCCAAACGAATCCGCTGACTCTCCCCACCGGATAAAGTCCCGGCCTTGCGGGAGAGTGTCAAATATTCCAGCCCCACGCTGACAAGGAAGCCGAGCCGCTCACGTATTTCCTTCAAAATACGCTGGGCGATCATCTCGTCTTTTTCCGATAGCTGTAATGTATCGATAAATTCCAGCGCACGGACTATCGAGAGTCCCGCATAATCGGCGATGCTGATGTCGCCGACGGTGACGGCAAGCGCTTCTTTCCGCAGGCGCAATCCTTCGCACGCGGGGCATGGGTGCTCTGCCATATACTGTTCCAGCTCCCAACGCATTGACGTGCTTTGCGTGTCGAGGTAACGCCGCTCTATATTATTGACAATCCCCTCAAACGGCTGAGTCAATGTGCCGTGTCCGCGCTCTTTGTCATATTTCAGCGACAGCTTTTCCCCGCCTGTGCCGTATAGAATCACGTGCAAAACCTCATCCGACAAATCGCGGATAGGCGTTGACAGCTTGAAGTTATATTTTTTTGCCAGCGCCTCAAAATACATCTTGGCGATACCGTCATTTTTTATATTGCCCCAGCCGGAGGCAGAGATTCCGCCCTCAAGGATCGACATTGACGGATTGGGCATAATGAGACGCGGGTCAACCCGCAATTGCGTCCCAAGTCCGGTACACTCCGGACATGCGCCGTACGGATTGTTGAACGAGAACAGCCTCGGCGCCAGCTCTTCAATCGACACGCCGCAGTCTTCACACGCGTAATTCTGCGAAAACAGCAGTTCCCGCCCCTCGTCAGGCAGGTCGATTATAAGCAGTCCGCCCGACAGAGCCAATGCTGTCTCGATAGAATCGGTCAGCCTGCGCCCAAGGTCTTCTTTAATCACAAGCCTGTCAACAATTATCTCAATATTATGCTTCTTGTTTTTGTCAGGCTTGATCTCTTCCGAGAGATCGTACACGCTGCCGTCCACCCGCACGCGGACGTATCCGGATTTGCGGGCGTCGGTTAGCACGTTCTGATGCTCGCCTTTACGCGCACGTATCACCGGGGCCATTACTTGAATCCGCGTGGATACAGGCAGTGCCATTACACTGTCAACAATTTGGTCAACCGATTGCTGTTTTATCTCCACGCCGCATTCCGGGCAATGCGGCACGCCGATTCTTGCCCATAGCAGGCGCAGATAATCGTAAACCTCTGTCACCGTACCGACGGTGGATCTTGGGTTGCGGCTGGTCGTCTTCTGGTCGATGGAGATGGCAGGGGACAGCCCCTCTATATAATCCACGTCCGGCTTTTCCATCTGCCCCAGGAACTGCCGTGCATACGCGGATAAAGACTCTACATACCTCCGCTGCCCTTCGGCATAAATTGTATCAAACGCCAGCGAGCTCTTCCCACTGCCGGATATCCCTGTCAAAACTACAAACTTGTCGCGTGGGATTTCAATGTCCACGTTCTTCAGATTATTCTCTCTCGCACCTTTGATGAATATATTGTTTCGCATATGTCTTATCTCTTAACTCTTTTCTCTTAAATCTGGGCCGGAGGGTTTGCCTAGGGCCTCAAGTCCCCGTAGGCCATAACCGGGAATCTGCGCGCTTCGGCGAAATAGTAGTCGAATATGTCGCGGGCGATACCCATGATAGCCGCTCCCGAACCGCCGCGTTCGACGACGATGGCTATTGCAATCTCAGGATTATTCGCCGGGGCGTAAGCGACGAACAGGCCGGTGTTGACGTCTTCGTAAGTGCGCTGAACCGTACCGGTTTTTGATGCTACCTGTATACGATAATCCGCAAACATGCTCCGGGCTGTTCCCCAGTTGGAGGCGCCGACCATACCAGCTTGCAGATAACTTATATAGTCGGTTTCCTCTATCACGTGCTGAACATAAGGCGTGTGGGCATATATCACTTGTGAGAGATCATTGCTTCTGACTCTGCTGAGCAATGTCAGCGCGTTGCGTACACCGTCATTGGCAATTGTTGCTGTATACGTTGCAAGCTGTACCGGCGTGAACATGTTATATCCCTGCCCGAACGCCGTAACAGCTGTATCGGCAAGCCACCAGCCATGCTGATTTGGATCTGTGTACCATTCGCGCTTGAAAGCGGGGTCTCCGACTCTGCCGGTGCTCTCGCCTATCTGTATCCCCGTGGGAACACCGAGGCCAAACTCACGGGAAGCCTCCCCCATCGCGTACCCAGCCTCAAAGGCATGACCGGGAATTCTTGCCATCGTCTCAAAGAAAAAATAGTTACAGGAGTGGGCAAGAGACTCCACAACGTTCAGCGAGCCGTGGCCTACGCCGGCAACGGGGAGAATCCAGCACCGGGCGGTGAATATTATCTCATCTGTTCCCGGGGCGGCTATCCTGTACAGTCCGGTACAGCTGATCTGCGACCATCTTGTGGCTGTCCCCTCCCGCAGCGCGGTGAAGGCCGTTACCATTTTAAAGGTGGAGCCGGGGCTGTATATCCCCATAGTGGCACGGTTGAACATCGGCCTATTGGGGTCTTGCGACAAAGCCGCAAAATTCTCAGTTCTTGTGGCAAGGTCGAACGTGGGATAAGAAGCAGAGGCAAGCACCTCTCCAGTCCGGACGTCAGTGACAACGACCGCGCCGCCGGGGATTCTGTCAAGCTCTGACCGATACGGGTCGTTGTTAAGCCTGTATATATGATCCCTAAGCGCGTGTTCAGCCAATTGCTGCTGACCGATATCTATCGAGAGGAAGACATGATTGCCCGGAACCGGTTCTCTTTCCACAAAAACGTCTGTAACCGTGCCGTATATATTTGTTATAACGGTTTTTTGGCCCGCAATCCCGCGTAAATATTCTTCAAATGCAAGTTCCGCACCGGCTCTGCCGACAATCGCGTCCATTGGGTATCCCAGCTCTGTAACAAACCTTTCAAACATAGCTTCGGTTATACTGCCGACGTAGCCCAACAAGTGCGCGGCGTATGGCGTGTGATATTTCCTGACGAATGTGTTCTCAATGTTAACGCCGTGTTTATTGCGCTCGGCAAGACTTGCCACTAAATCATGCGGAACGTCATATGCGAAAGTGTAGGGCGGAATGTCTCCGATAATACGCCGAATCTCCAGCTCATACCGCACGCCCATAATCAGCCGCGCGTCGTTTATGCCGATGGTGTAGTCGATCTGATAGTGCCTGCGCATCCAATCCAAAAGCTCTGACGCCGTGATGTCGGGATTCAGGCTTCTCCAATGGAACTCAATATACCTGTCCAGTCTGCGGCGCTGGGTGGCCGTCATATCTGTCAGAAACTCAAACGGGGGCCCCGGTGTGACGGGGAATGTGTCGGTATAAGATAATCCCGCGTCCAGCGTGTCGTAAATCAGGTCAAGTATAATCTCGTTGCGCCTAGCGGGTGAGTTCGGCGAATTAGGGCCGGCAAGCTGAGTCCAGTCCAGCGTGATATTAAGCGCCGGCCTTCCCGAAACAAGCAGGACGCCGTTGCGGTCATATATATTCCCACGCGCGGCGACAGTCGTAACGTTGCGGCTTGTAAAGCTCACAGGCGGCAACCCATCCCCCGCCGCTTGTGCGTCGACGATTTGCAGCCTATACAGTGTGAGTACGAATAAGGCCATCATAACGGCCAAAACGGTAAAAAGCAGGCCAACCCTGAACGGTTTATAAAGTTTTTGCATTTTGCAAGCTCCTTTGTCGGGACATTCGCTTTCGTGCGGGACGGACGTTGGCCATCCGCGGTATTAATCATGGCTTCGGGGGACTGGGTATGCGGCGGACGCGCAATGCGTGCCCCTACGCGACGGTGTCATGCACAGTCGCAGTCCTCCACATTCACCGGATCTTCCCCGGCGGGAGGATTCGCCCCGCACGGCGGCCCAGTGCGCGGACGGCGGGGAAGAGCGGGAAAACGAACAGCATCGAATAGATTGTCTGCCGCACGGCAACCATAACAAGCGCCTGTGTCGGTATTCCAACAAAGAACACCAGCGGGAACATCTGCGCCACAACGCATATCGCGAGCACAACGACGCTTGTGATATAGAAAGACAGGAATCCGCGCGTCATAACGGTATCAGCAAGCGTACCGACCAGTAATCCTGTAAACGCCAGCAAAACGGTGAACACGCCGACCGGGGCGTTGAACGAGATATCGCACATGATCCCAGCAAATATCCCGGCTATGCCGCCGATATCGCGCCCTTCAAACACCGCAACACCTGTGGCGGCGACCGGCAGTATCAACGGAACAAGCCCGAACAGCTGAAGATGAATAAGAATCATGTCTTGCAGTGCATAAACAACAAAAAACAGCAGTGCATGGAGGATTATAGAGACAAAAATCCTGCGCCTGAATATACGTTTCTTCATAATAAATCGTCAAACTCGGTAATTACAAATACCTGGTGAATCGTATCAAGCGGCCGTGGCTGCCGTACAGTGGCGTATCTGCCAAGCCCTGTCGCGTGAGTGTATACGGCAACGACCTCCCCCATCAAAAGCCCGCCGGGGAAGGCCCCGCCGCCGGAAGTGATTACATACGCCCCCGGCAGAATTGGCATTCCTTCGGGAATGTTATCCAACATAAAATACCCGGAACCCATAAGCGAAAAGTCCCCGCGTGCGGTGATAGGCTGCTCCCCGTCGCCGACTAAAACACTGGCGGAGAAAGAGGTATCCAGCACAGTGGTCACAGTGGCGGTGGTCGCAGTGACAGCCGTCACCCTGCCGACCAGCACGCCGTATGCCGTCATCACCCCGTCGCCTGCCTTAATCGGGTTCATCCAGTAGTTGTCATAACCCCTGTTAATAACAAACGAGGAGTAGAAGTTCGAGCCGCCCCATCTGGTTATAGCGGCCAGTTCGTGCGATTGGTCGCGGCGTGCGGGAAAGTCAAAATACAAGCGCCACATTTCGTTTTCGGCGCGCAGATCCTCGGCTTCCCAATAGGCCTGCTGTAAGTCGGTCAATTCACGATACAGCCGCTCATTTGTTTCGATGAGTTGTTCATACCTGTAGATACTGCCGTATATCTGCTCAAACATCCGCGCCACTCGTGTTGATATGAGGTTCAGCGGGCGCACCAAAGCGTTGGCGGCGTTAGTGACCGGTCCCTGACTATCGAAAACGTTCAGCGACACAAGCGTGGTAAGCGCGATTAAAACAGCCACAGCCGCGATAATTATCGACTTTTTAGTAATAAGCGCTCTCATATGGATTTCACCCTTTGCATTGATTGTTGTTTTGTTCACGGAGTATGGACTTGGATGCGTCGGGGCGCTGGGGACAGCGTCCCGTTGTCGGGTTCCTACAATACTATCCCGAAACTCTTAAGCATGTCCGACAGCCTGACTAATGGCAGACCCATTACGTTGAAGAAGTCGCCGTCGATCCTCTCTACAAACAGTGCCCCGCGGCCTTGTGCGCCGTATGCGCCGGCTTTGTCCATCGGTTCGCCTGTTTTGACGTACCGCAGAATTTCCTCATGCGACAGTTCGCGGAAATACACGTCCGTCGCCTCCGCGCCGAAAGAGCGGATTGTCCCCGACAGCACACACACGCCTGTATATACCGTGTGCCGTTTTCCGGAGAGTCTTTTAAGCATGCCTACCGCATTCGCCTCATTCACCGGTTTTTCTATCGGCTTGCCGTCAAGATACACAACCGTGTCGGCGGCGATGATAATCGCGTCCTGCGCGTCCGGCTTCGCGGATTTCGGCGTGCGGAACGGCAATGTCGCATCTTGATTTTCAGGTTCCGGAAACGATAACAAAGTATTCTCCATTATACCACAGTTTGATACCAAACGCGAGACATTAATTGCTTTTTTTACGGCAAGTTTACAAACCGCCTGCGCCGGCGTTAAGTCGATAGCTATCACTTCGTCCGATGTGTCAGGTATAACCGTGAACTCCAGCCCCAGCATTTCAAGAAGCTCCCGCCTACGGGGGGAGTTTGAGGCCAGTATGATCGTATGGTTTTGCAAGTTTATCAATCTGTCACTCCACCCCTCTGTAATATAGACCTCTTGTATAGCCCGAAGGTTCGTAGTCACCCATTCCCATATAACGTTTTGTCACCGACACGCATTCGACCGCGTTTTCAGTGGTGAACATAAGCCGATGCCCCCACAGGCCGATTCCGTTGAATGCGCCCAATCTGTCGGCCATGAACAGCTTCTTTGAGTTAAGAATAACGTTCCGGCAGCCGAATTCCGGTGCAATGGGGAAAATTGCGCCGATTCTGTCATGCAATCCGCCGAAATTATCGCAAGAACACACCCCGGAGCTGTTTTTGACAATGCAAGCCTCGGTAATCATCAGCGGCAGCCGCCCGTATACTATGACCTCGGTATCAAGCGGCTTTGATAAGTCCCGGATTTGTGCGAGCCTAAGCTCAAACGACAACGTCGCGGATTTGAGCCCGATGTTGGACAATGCCTCCAACGTCTGGGAATTAAATACGTTCAGGCCGTAGTCCCCCCTGACGGAGAATCCGTGACCGCGTGCGAACTGAATATGGCCGATATTGCCGCAAAGCGCCTCGTTGACGCCCCGCTCACGCGCTTTGGCCAAAGCTGTGGAGATGGTCTTGCGCTCGTTATCACGGATAACACGCGGAAGTATGACAGCCAGCGTCAGGTTCTTGTTTTTCAGGAACCAATTCAGCTCCGGCGGGTTTTCTAAAAATTCGATCACCGGGACATACACAACACGCGGGGCGAGGTCGGCCAGATCTTCCGACAGCTGCTTTGCGCTCATAACCGATACAGTCAGACACGGCGGCCCGGCGCGGCCGGGTGTGCGCTCTTTTGGCACAAACTCACCCTCCACGCGGGAGGGAGGTTTTTTTCGCAAGGATAATATTTCCGCCAGCAGAGTCCGGCGCATTTCGTTAAACGCAGATATCGGCAGGGCTAACCCCGGTTCAACCTTGCCTTTCACCCCAGCGCAATAGAACGGTGTACCGCCTGTCTTGTGCATCTGAGTTTTCAATGAGGCCAGTGTCAGTTCCTTATGGAATGCAATTTCCGGTATAGGCCCTTCTGTCACCGCGCCGTTTTTCCTGTCATCCATCGCGGCGATTTTGACAGGCTTGTCCTCCTCTATTGTCCCGACGAAACGGACAGGCACGCGCTGATACTCGCCGTTTAAATAATTCTTCCGTGCCGTTGCGAATATCACGTCGTCCTCACGGGTTGATTCCTTATGCATACCGTGAATCTCTGGCCCTAGTTCGCCAGTGTAAAACCCGTCAGTGAATCCGTCGCGGGAGAAGGCCTTTTCAAGGGTCTGCAACTCTTCCTCGGTCGGCGGATTGCCGGTGCGGGCGGCTTTGGAGTAAATCCCGGTGACAATCGCCGAATACTCCGGCCGTTTCATCCGGCCTTCGATTTTAACGGAGGTCACGCCCATAGCGTCAAGCTCCCGCATATATTCTACAAGGCTGTTGTCTTTCAGGCTCAATAAATGTGCCGGAGACCGCCCTCCGGCGGAATATTCCAATCTGCACGGCTGGGCGCACAGGCCGCGGTTCCCGCTGCGGCGGCCAATCACGGCGCTCATATAACACGAGCCGGAGTAGCACACGCACAGCGCGCCGTGGACGAAAACTTCCGTCTCAATCGGCGCGCGCTTGGCAATATAGGCTATGTCTTTACGCGAGAGCTCACGCGCTAAGACAACACGGGAAAATCCCATTGCCGCCAGCATTTTCACACCCTCCAGGTTATGTACGCCCATCTGCGTGCTACCGTGTAACGGAACTTCCGGCACGGCTTTGTGCAGCGCCATCATAACGCCGATATCACCGGTGATTATCGCGTCAATTCCCATTCTGCAAGCCTCTTTCGCCAGTTGGGTTACCTCATAAAGCTCATTATCAGAGGCGAGGGTATTCAGCGTAAGATAAGTCTTAACGCCGCGGATACGGCAGTATTCCAGCGCACGGATAAATTCGTCTCTATTAAAATTTTTAGCGTTGCGCCGTGCGTTGAATCCGCCGAATCCAAGGTAAACGGAATCCGCCCCGTTCTGCACAGCAGCCATAACGCTCTCTGGCCCCCCTGCGGGGGATAGTATTTCTAACATGGTGTTAACTCCATTATTATTGCTTGAATTATGAATTGATTAACTCGATAACTATTTCAAAAACCCGTTCTGTACAAACTTTGTCTCCCTGGCCATAATAAAGGCTCCGGGGTCCTTGTCGTAGATTATTTTCTGCACTTTTTTGAACATGTCGCTTTTTATTTCTATAAGAAGCAGGTACTTTTCCGCAGAGAATTCAGAGCTGTTAACGTCAAGGACAGAAACAGCGAATCCCCCGTCGCGGATGGCTTTGATAATCTCCTCGTTTTTAGAGCTGGTGACGACCTGAAGACTAAGTATCGAATTGATAAATTTGTTGGCAATATTCCCGCCGATAAATGTGCCTGTAGCAAATCCGGCGGCAAAAGCCAGGGTGACGGCAATTCCTCCTTCAGAACTGTTTATGGCAGTTCTGGCGACCAAGAACCATATGGAAACCTCCACAAATCCAATAAGCGCCGCGACTTTCAGCCGCCCGCGAACGGTCATAATAGTCCTGATAGTTCCGAGGGAGACGTCAATTATACGCGAGAAAAATATTTGTAAACAAAGAAGTAGTAAAGGCACTTCAAACACTCCAGTTGTCGATTGCGGACAAGGCAAAAGACGTTTAATAAAATCGGTGAAATAACATTATATCATAAAATTAGGCGTTTTTCTATAATTTTGGCACAAAAAAAGAAAATTTAACCACGGGCGGACATACCCCGTTCAAACTGCACTCTTCCCTTGACATACACAGCCTGTTGGTGGTAACATAGTTATCAAACTATCAACTGCAAAAAGGTGGTGGGGGAATGCAAAAAGACATAGACGCCGATTCGGCCTGCGCGCTGCTGCTTGAGTGTCAGACGGAATTCACTTGCGAAACGGTGGATATACAAAGCGCCTTGTATCGTGTCGCGACAAAAGATGTGGCGGCAAAAATTCCTGTTCCGCCTTTTTCGCGGAGTCCTTTTGATGGATATGTCTTCCGCGGGGAGGATACGCAGAGTGCGACGCGGGAGAATCCGGCGGTGCTGAAGATTGTCGAAGAAATCCCGGCGGGCGTTATGCCAACTACTGAAATATCGCCCGGAACCGCCGCAAAAATCCTCACCGGTGCGCCGATTCCGCCGGAGGCGGATGCGACGATTAAATATGAACTGACCGAGTTCACGGATTCCGAGGTACGGATTTTTGACCCTGTTTCGCCCGGCAGGGATATAGTCAAGTTAGGCGCGGACGTCATGCCGGGGGAGATAATCTGCCCAAAGGGTGAGGTTATCACAGCCACGCAAATCTCTTCGTTCGCAAATCAGGGCTTTTTGAGCGTGGAGGTTTACAGGAAACCACAGATAACCGTCATAAGCACTGGCACGGAATTGCGCGAGGCAGGGGATGCGTTGCCCCCCGCCGCGATATATAACAGCAACGTTTACACGCTTATGGCGTATTTGCAGGAAGTCGGGGCTAATCCTATAAACGGCGGCATCGTGCCGGATGATGAGGAAGCAATTGCCCGAAAACTGCGGCAGGCGCTCAACGAATCCGACATGGTGATAACGACTGGTGGTGCGTCAGTCGGGGATTATGACTATGCAATCAGGTCGGCTGAACTCTTGGGGGCGGAAATCCTGTTCTGGAAAGTGCTGATGAAACCGGGCGGGGCGATCATGGCGGCCAGAGTTGACGGGAAAGTGTTGCTCAGCCTTTCGGGGAATCCGGCGGCGGCGGTGATTGGTCTGTTGCGAATAGCGATGCCGTATATCAAAAAACTCTGCGGACGGCGGGAAGTCTGCTTCCCGGAGGTAAACGTTAAACTCCGCAAACCGTTTACTAAGTCCAGCGGCGAAAAGACGCGGATTTTACGCGGTAGGCTGGAGATTATAGATTCCATCGCGTTTTTCAACGAAAATTATGGCCAGGAAAGTGAGAAGATCACAACCTTTTTAGGGTGTGATCTGTTAGCCGAAATTCCGCTGGGGTCGCCGCCGCTTGAGATCGGGGCGAATATAAAAGCTTATAGGGTGTAAGTATGAAAGACAATTACGGAAGAGATATATACTATCTGCGCTTGTCTGTTACGGAAAAGTGCAACTACAGATGCGTATATTGTATGCCGGAAGATTCCATCCCGACTGATGATATTTCACTGTCGGCGGAGGAGCTTGTCGAAATCGCGCGTGCCGCATCTGTTTGCGGAATCCGGAAAGTGCGCGTGACCGGGGGAGAGCCGTTGCTGCGGCCTGACATAATAGATATCTGCCGCGAAATAGCTGCAATCCCAGGGATTACTGAACTGTGCGTAACGACAAACGGCGTGCTGTTGCCGAAATATGCCGAGCCGCTCAAGCAAGCCGGGGTAAAGCGGTTGAATATGAGCTTAGATTCGCTTGACCCGGAGACGTATAGAAAAATCACCCGCCGCGGCTCATTGGAAGAGGCTTTGCGCGGTGTGAATGCGGCGATTGAAACAGGGTTTGACGCAATCAAGTTAAATGCTGTGCTGTTAGGCGGCGTGAACGACGGCGAGATCCGCGAACTCTTGGAAATGACACGGGCGCACAACGTGAATGTGCGATTTATAGAGGTCATGCCGATAGGGGATCAGGCTGATTTGGGCGAGTTCATTCCCGCCGCTAGAGTGCTGGAAGCCGCGCCGGAGCTCCGCGACATAGGCGCCGACGGCGTGGCGAGGTTATATAAATTGCCGGATGGCCGAGGGACTGTCGGGCTTATCAGTCCCGTAAGCTCACACTTCTGCCCGACTTGCAACAGAATCCGCGTCACATCCGATGGGAAGCTGAAACCGTGCCTGCACTCAGCCGATGAAATCGATCTGCGCGGTTTGCGCGGCGCGGAGCTGGAAAATGCAATTTGCGCCGGGATTCTGCAAAAACCGCAAAAGCACAAACTGGACAGCGGAGAAAAAAGCGCAAGCCAAAAGAACATGAACGAAATCGGGGGGTAACGGAAATAACATGCTGACACATTTCAACGAAGACGGGCGCGCACATATGGTGGACGTCACAGACAAAGACTCCACCCACCGCACGGCCACAGCTGGAGGTATAGTCTATCTCAATGCCGAGACATTCGGCCTTATCGCCGAGGGTCGTGTAAAGAAGGGCGATGTGCTGGCTGTCGCGCAAGTCGCGGGAATCATGGCAGCGAAACGCACGCCGGATCTGATTCCGATGTGCCACCCAATTATCATAACCGGTGTGGACATATCTTTCACACCGGATGAATCGCTAAACACGATTGAGATAACTGCAACCGTCAGATGCAAAGGTGAGACTGGCGTGGAGATGGAAGCGATGACAGCCGTGTCAGCCGCGGCACTGACAATATACGACATGTGCAAAGCCGCACAAAAAGATATCAAGATTGGCGAAATCCGCCTTTTGCATAAAGACGGCGGAAAATCGGGAGAATGGAAGGGAGATTAAAACGATGGCAGAGGTAATCGCAGTTTGCGTAAGCGATATCAAAGGCGTTGTGAAAAAGCCTGTGGATTCTATCGCGGTCAAAATAAATCACGGCGTTGTGGGGGATGCCCATGCCGCAGACTGGACGCGTCAAGTCAGTCTGCTGGCTGACGAAAGCGCTGATAAACTCAAAGACAGGATCGACGGCATTGTACCTGGGGTTTTTGCCGAAAACATACTTACACGCGGCATTGTATTGAAAACGTTGCCGATAGGCACAAAGCTTCGCTGCGGCGGCGCGTTGTTGGAAGTCACGCAGATCGGCAAAGAGTGCCATAACGATGGCTGTGCAATCAAACGCCAGACAGGCGAATGCGTCATGCCGCATGAGGGTATCTTCGCCATTGTACTGGAAGACGGCGAGATAAAACCCGGCGATTCCGTTGAGGTTCTATGAAAAAACTGCGAGTCCAAGACGCCATTGGTGAATCGCTGTGCCATGACATGACCGGGATTTTGCCTGACGGTAAAAAGGGCGTCGTGTTCAAACGCGGGCATGTGATCCGGGAATCGGACATCCCCGCCCTGCTGGATATCGGCAAGAGCCACATATTTGCATGGGATCCGGATGCCGATGAGGTTCACGAGGACGATGCGGCGATGATCTGCGCTGAGGCAGTCTGTGGGAATGGCGTATCATACGACAAAACACCGTCCGAGGGCAAGGTGCTGATGTACTCAGACATACACGGCCTGTTTTGTGTGCAGCGCGATTTGCTGCGTAGGATAAACTCTGTAGGCGACTATACGGTCGCCTGTTTACCGTCCTATACCGACGTTGAACCAGGGCAGAAACTTGGCGGAATCCGCATTGTCCCACTGGTGACGAAACGCGAAAATACAGAGTCAGTGCAACGCATTTGCACTGACGAACCTGTTTTCCGCGTACATCCATACAAACCACTGAAATGCGGCGTAATTATCACCGGCAGTGAAGTGTATTACGGCAGGATTGAAGATAAGTTTGAGCCGATTATGCGCCGGAAAATTGAAAAATACGGCGGAGAAATCATCGGCGTTGTAAAGTGTCCGGACGATTTGGGCGATATCCTGAAAGCTATATCAGCGTTCGGGGCGGGCGGCGCGGACTTAATACTGCTGACCGGCGGCATGTCAGTTGATCCGGATGACTTAACGCCAACGGCTATCCGCGAATCCGGTGCGGCGATAATCACCCAGGGCATACCGATGCAGCCGGGGAATATGCTGACAATCGCCGAAAAAGACGGCATGTACATGATCGGCGTGCCCGGCGCGTCAATGCATTCACCGGTGACAAGTCTTGATGTGTTTCTGCCGCGTATATTCGCGGGGATTGATATCCCGCGTGATTTTGCGGCGTTTGGCGAAGGCGGATTCTGCTCCGGGTGTGAGGTATGTACATATCCGAGGTGTTATTTCGGGAGAGGATTGTAGGGGCGCGCATTGCGCGTCCGTGAAACTCCCCGCATTTTCAAGAGACGGCGGACGGCCAATGGCCGCCCCTACAGAGAGGTGCGACAATGATAGATATAAACGACCTAAAATTCGACGCAAACGGACTAATTCCCGCCATCGTGGTTGACGCGGAGACAGGCGATGTCCTGATGCTGGCATATATGAACCGCGAGAGTTTGCATCTAAGCATTGATGAGGGTACGACCTGTTTCTGGTCGCGCTCCCGCCGCGAGCTTTGGCGTAAGGGCGCGACTTCCGGCAATGTGCAGCATATTATCAATATAAAAACCGACTGCGATAAAGACGCCCTGACAGTGACGGTGAAAAAAGAAGGCCCCGCCTGTCACACAGGCGAGGATTCCTGTTTCCATGAAACAGTGCACGAAACCGCGCCTATGCCGATTGCCATACAAAGCCTGTACAACCTGATTGTGGAGCGCAAGCTGTACAGAAAGCCGGGTTCGTACACGACATATCTGTTCGACAAAGGCGTGGATAAAATGTTGAAAAAAATCGGCGAAGAGGCGACCGAGGTTGTGATTGCCGGGAAATCCGGGGTCAAGGCGGATGCGATCTATGAAATCAGCGACCTTGTATATCACGTGCTGGTACTAATGGCGGAAATGCACATCTCCCCGGCTGATATTCAAAAAGAACTGTCAAACCGCCACAACGCACCGGAGAAAGAGGAATCGTGACAAATTTTCACACCCACACAACATACTGCGACGGTGTTCTTTCAGCGGAAGAGATGGTGCAGGCCGCTATATCGCGGGGGCTGACCGCGCTGGGATTCTCCGGGCATTCCCATGAGCCGAGCGGTTACGGCATGAATCCGCAAGCAACGATTGATTATATGCATGAAGTCACGTTGCTGAAAGAGAAGTACAAAGGCCGGATAGACATCTATCTGGGCATAGAACAGGAATATTACACTGACCGGCCGCCGCCGCCGAAAGGTTTGGATTATGTGATTGGAGCCGCCCATATACTTAAAATAGGCGAGGAGTTCATATCCGTGGATTACGGCGTGGCGGGGCAACTCCGGACAGTGGAGCAATATTTCAACGGCGATTTTTACGCAATGGCAGAGGCATATTTCGAGACTGTCGCAATGCTGGCGGAACGTGATTTTGACATAGTCGCGCACTTTGATCTGGTTACAAAATATAATCTAAACGGCCGGCTCTTCGACGAATCGCACCCGCGATACGTAACAGCAGCAATCACAGCGATGGATGAGCTGCTGAAGCGGCACAGATTGTTCGAGATAAACACCCGCGCGATGTACAGTCAGGGCAAACCGGAGCCGTATCCGTCGGTATTTCTGCTGAAAGAACTCGCAAAACGCGGCGGTGAGGTGATTCTCTCCAGCGACAGCCATGATGCGGAATCGCTGTGCTATAAGTTCCGCGAGATGGAGGCATTGGTTAAATCCTGCGGATTGCGAGTCGTGCAACAGCCGATGTAAGGGCGCATATTATGCGCCCTTACAGGATTTTACGTGTTGCGGTGTACGTTTGTAGGAACGACCGAGGCGGTCGTTGTTGTACACTGAAACTGTCAATTATCCAGTATCAGCCGCACGAGCTCCATAGGCTCTACTATCTTGCCGTCTTTATACACCCGCATGTTCCCGGCTGAGATTTCGTCTATCAGTATTATGCCGTTGTCGCCCCCACTCCGTCCGAATTCCAGCTTGATATCATACAGTTCCAGCCCCTTGGACTCCAGTGCGTCTTTGACCAGGGCGGAAATCTTCTGCGTCAGGTCTTTCAGGCGGTCGTATTCTTCGTAAGACAGGATGCCGAGAGCAGCCAGCGCATCGCGGGTAATCGGCGGGTCGCCCCTGTCGTCGTCTTTCAGCGTGACCTCAACCAAGGCTGGGAGTTCCGCGCCTTCTTTGATGTACGCGCCGTATCTGCGCATAAAGCTGCCTGTGGCGCGATATCGGCAGATAACTTCTTCTCCATTACCAGTGCTGCTAAATTTTTTAGCCGGCAGAACCGTCATTTCCGCTTTTTCTATGTCGGCGCTGATAAAATGCGTCGGAAACCCCGCATCGTTTATCTTGCGGAAGAAATATTCCGTCATCCGCAGACCTGCCCGGCCTAAGCCCACAATTGAAAGCCCAACAGTATTCGCTCCAGGGTCGAACACGCCGTCTGCCCCTGTTGCGTCGTCTTTGAATTTCAGCAGATAATTACCGTCGTCTAACCGATAGACGGTTTTTGTTTTGCCATCATATATCTTTTTCATATTTGCCTCCTGTTAAAATCTGCGATACTGTGATATAATACCACATAGTACCTGGAGGTGTAAAGTTTATGCAATACCGCAGACTGCCGCTTGAGGGGTTGAAGAACGCCCGCGACCTTGGCGGATATCCGAGCCAAAGCGGCGGCGTTACCAGATTCGGACAATTCATACGGTGCGAAGCCCCAAGGGCGTTGACATCCGGGGATATCGAGATAATAAAATCTTGCGGTGTCACCGATTCGATTGACTTCCGCGGAGACAACGAAGTTGCGGCGCACCCGAATTCTTTAGCGTCTGCCGATGGATTTATATATCATCGCTGCCCGACGTTTGATAAGCAACTGGCGTTCGCGGCGGCGAATCATCCCTTAAAAGGCCGCCCGGCGATGGATGCGTTTGTCGATTGGGGCGAAAAATATATTGAACTCGCAAGCAATGCCAAAGCCTGGGTCAAAACCACGCTCGGTATTATGGCAAAAGCTCGCGGTGGCGTGATTTTCAACTGCACCACCGGCAAAGACAGAACCGGCGTGATTTCCGCGTTGCTATTAGGTATCGCTGATGCGGCGGAGGCCGATATAATTGCCGATTACTGCGTGTCGGAGCTTTATCTCACCGAGGTGTATCGTGAGATTTTGGAGGAGTACCTGAAACGCTGGCCGGGCGAGACAGCGAACCTATCCAGCCCGTTTTTCAGAACTGCCCCGGAAAACATGGGGACTCTACTGGAGCATATAAAAACCGCTTATGGTGGAGTGATGGGCTATCTGGAATCCTGCGGGCTGATGGCGGATGAGTTGTCACGGCTGCGAGAGAAGCTGGTTGCCGGATAATATTGCTTTGTGATAGAATGTGTTGCAGGATGCGAGTGTTTTGTTTATAATACAGAAAATTTATATTAATGGAAGCGAAAACAAAGTTAGGAGGATTTTTTATGAATCGTAATTATACTGCGTATATTGAGTGGGATAACGAGAGTTGTACGTATATAGGTAGCGTACCTGGAATAGCAGGGGCGCGCACCTTTGCCGAAACGCTTGACGAATTACAGGTTAATCTTAAGGAAGTAGTATCGTTGTGCCTTGAATGCATGAATGCGGAAGATATAGAAAATATTCCTGTATTCTCGGGTATTTCTCACATTGAGGTTGCTATATGAGTCGGCTGGTTCTGATAAACGCGGCGGATATGGAAAATATTTTATTTAAGTTAGGGTTTGCCAGATTACGTAAAAAAGGCAGTCACGTATTTTATCAGCATCCCGATGGAAGAACCACGACAATACCATTTCACGGAAATAGAGATTTGCCTAGGCCGTTGCTACGCGATATTTTGCGTGAAATAAATATAAACGTTGATGAATATAACGAGTTACGATAACTTCAAAGGAGATCAAAACATGCTAATCAAAACACTGCCCGTCGGGCATCTTGAGACGAATTGCTATATCGTCACCGATGAGGCAAGCCTCAAGTGTGCGATAATTGACCCCGGCGCGGATTCTAACGTTATACTTGACTACATCGAGGCTAATAACTTGATTCCGGAGGCAATTTTCCTCACTCACGGGCATTTTGACCATCACATGGCCTTGCAGCCATGCCTTGAAGAAACCTCCGCCCCCGGATACATTCACACGGGGGACGTGAACTCACCGGGTGAAGCCGACCCGCATAAGATGGATGATGTAGAGGGTTTAGGCCGGTATAAAGACGGTGATGTTATCCGTGTGGGAGGGCTTGAATTCACCGTGATTGAAACGCCGGGGCATTCTTCAGGGTCCGTCACGTTGAAATGCGAGGGTGCGCTGTTCACCGGTGACACGCTGTTCCGCGACAGCTGCGGGCGGACTGACTTGGGCGGCAGTATGGACGTTCTGCTGGAATCACTGCGCCGCCTGGCGGAGTTGCCCGGGGATTACGAAGTGTATCCCGGCCACGCTGAATCCAGTACGCTGGAACGGGAGCGGAATTTCAACTACTACATGCGCCACGCGACAGGGGAGCTTCAACCAAAGTGAATCTGACGCTTGTAGGACATGACTACAGATATGCCGCAGAGCAGATTTTGCTTGCGCTGTTTCCGGAGGATCAGCCGGAGGTGGAGATTCGGTTGAGTTACGGCAAAGTCTATGTCCAAGCGACTGCCGTTGTCTCCGGCGTGCGCGGAACAGCGCGTGTGCGAATTGACCGGCTGACCGATGAGTTGGAACGCGACAGGCATTTGCAGCGAATTGTGAAATTGTCGTTCTATAAGGCCGCTATGCGGATTCTGCCGGAAAAACCGGTTTGGGGCGCGCTGACCGGAATTAGACCCGGCAGAATTGTTGCCAATGCTGTTGCGGCAGGGCGTGACCCCGTGCAGGTTCTGACGCGGGAGTATTTTGTGTCGCAAGACCGCGCGGAACTTGCGGCGGACTCGGCACAGCATCGGCTTGAGCTTGCCAAGACCGTGGAGCCTCGTGACGTCGCCCTGTACATTGGAATACCGTTTTGCCCGACGCGGTGCGCTTATTGCAGCTTTGTATCCAACAGCGTTGAAAAATCATTCAGTCTTGTCGCGCCTTTTGTGGAGGCTCTGTTGCGTGAGATCACAGACATGGCGGAACTCACGCGTGAATTCGGACTTCGGCCAACAACTGTATACATAGGCGGCGGAACACCAACGTCGCTCACGGCTGAACATCTGGGTGAGATTTTGCGCAAAATCCGCGATTGTTTCGACTTCACGCACATCCGCGAATATACTGTGGAAGCTGGTCGCGCGGATACAATCACGCCGGAAAAATTGCACGCGATGCGGGAAAACGGCGTGACAAGAGTCAGCGTGAATCCGCAGTCGATGTCACAGACTGTGCTGAACGCCATCGGCAGGTCTCACACGCCGGAAGATGTGCTAAAAGCTGTCGGCCTTGTCCGTCAATCCGGTGGGTTATCGCTGAACATGGATATAATCGCCGGCCTTCCGGAAGATACGCCGGAGAGTTTCCGCGACACTATAGATGCAGTTTTGGACTTAGCCCCGGAGAATATCACGGTTCACACGCTGGCGATGAAAAAAGGCTCCGCCCTGATGGTTGGCGGTGGGGCTATTCCCGACGGAAAATCCGTCGCTGAAATGTTGACGTACTCAACGTCTCAGCTTCGGGAGAGCGGATATATGCCGTATTATCTTTATAGACAGAAGTTCACATCCGGCGGATTTGAGAATGTTGGCTGGAGTTTGCCTGATCAAGATGGGATATATAACATCTGGATGATGGAGGAGATAGGCACAGTTCTGGCGATGGGAGGCGGCGGCGTCACAAGACTTGTGCCGCCGGGAAAAAATCCGCGGTTTGAGCGGGTTTTTAACGTGAAATATCCATTGGAATATATAGAGCGGCAAGAGAATTTTAAGGCCAAAATTGAGCGCATAAGGGAGTTTTATACATGCCATTTGAAATAGAGCTGATAAACAAAAATGCCAGAGAGAATCCGGCGGAATTCGCGCAGGAGTGCGAGCTTGCCTACAACAAAAGAGTCCAGGACGCGGCAAAACAATTGGCGGAGCGCATGACCGACAGCAGAATAGCGTTTCTGTCCGGCCCATCCAGCGCCGGGAAGACGACCACGGCGAAGAAAATTTGTACAGAGCTGAAGAAGTATTCAATTCACGCCCATACCATGTCGATGGACAACTATTTCCTCACCTTGGATCCCGAAACATCTCCCCGCACGCCGGATGGAGATTACGACCGAGAATCCCCAGGCATCGTGGACGTGGCGCTTTTGAGTGAGCATACGAAGAAACTGGAACGCGGCGAAGAGATTATGAAGCCGTACTTCGATTTCAAAACACAGTCACGCGATATGTCAAAAGCTGTAGCAATAAAACTGAATCCCGGTGAGATTTTGATTTTTGAGGGGATACATGCTCTCAATTCCGCTTTGACCGGGGAGAATCCGAATTCGCTGAAAATCTACATCAGTACCGGGTCCGACGTGACTAAAGATGGGGTGAGTTTCTTCAAACGCCATTGGAAGCGGCTTATGCGCCGCATTGTGCGGGATGAGCAATACAGAGGCACCAACGCGCTTGAAACCCTGACCATGTGGCCGAACGTCCGCAGGGGAGAGGAACTGTATATCTCGCCGTTTAAGCAAAACGCGGATATTACGGTGGATTCATCAATGCCTTATGAGATATCCGTACTCAAACCGCTTGCCTTAAAGGCGTTCGCGACTGTTCCTAAAGGGGTTGACCCTTCCGGCGAATTGGCGGCACTGCTTCCGGCGTTGCGTGAGTTTGAGGAGATTTCGACCGAAGTCGTGCCGCAGGACTCAATTCTACGCGAATTTATAGGCGGTGGAATGTATAAGTATTAGGGGGTGCACACAGGCGCTGTGCCGGATGCAATTAAATATGTAAAAAATATGTTACGAGTGGTGCTTTGATATGATTCCGGTGGTATACTCTTAGGACACGGGGGCGTTTGTTATAAAAAACTTTCTTAGAAACTTTATGATGGGCAGATATGGGCCGGATCAGCTTAACATGGCGCTGATTCTGGTTTCGCTTTTGCTTTATCTGATCAATTTCTTTATCGGAGTCAGGCTACTGATACATATATCATTTATATTGCTGCTTTTGGCGATTTTCAGAATGCTGTCCCGCAACATCCAGCGCCGCCGGAGTGAGAATGATAAGTTTATACGCTACTGGTGGCCGGTGAAGACAAAAATCAAACGCTCTATCGAAAAAATAAAAAGCCGCAAGACACACAAGTTTTTCAACTGCCCTAGTTGCCGCAATACATTGAGAGTTCCGCGAGGCAAAGGCAAACTGCAAATCACCTGCCCAAAATGCGGGGAGCGGTTTATTAAGAAAACATGACGTAAAAACAGGGCTGTCGCATAGAGTGCGACAGCCCTGTTTTTTTAATGGTGTTGCGATGTTGTGTTTATGACTGTAGGGACGACCGCCCCTGCGGGTTCCATTGCACCACTCGTCGTCATACCTACAGTGGATATTTTTTGCGACCTAGGGAAAAATCGGACGTCGCGCCCCCACGGATTATGCTTGTACACCCTCTTGCATTGCACGATACAGCTGGGCGTAACGCCCCTGCTTTTCCAGCAATTCCGCGTGTGTGCCGCGTTCCGACACCCTGCCGCCCTCCACAACTAAGATCAGGTCGGCGCGGGTTATTGTTGACAATCTGTGCGCTATTATGAATGAGGTCCGCCCCTTTAAAATATGAGATATCGCGTTTTGAATCAACAGTTCCGTCTCAGTATCTATGCTGGAAGTCGCTTCATCCAGCACAAATATCGGGGGATTCGCCAGAACGGCGCGTGCGAACGATATCAGCTGTTTCTCCCCGGTGGAAAGCATGTCGCCGCCCTCACCAACGTTGGAGTCGTAACCCTCCGGCATTCTGTCGGCCACGACATCGGCAGAGACAAGCTTTGCGGCGGCGATAATCTCTGCATCTGTCGCCTCCAGCCTGCCGTAACGGATATTCTCCATCAGCGTACCGGAAAACAGGTGCGGCTGCTGCAAAACGTATCCAAGTGACGAATGCAACCATAGCTGTGACCTATCGCGGCTAGGCTTGCCGTCTATCAGCACTTGGCCCCGCGTCGGCTCATAAAACCTACAGGCCAGATTCACTATTGTCGATTTCCCCGCACCGGTTTCCCCGACCAGCGCGACTGTTGTTCCGGGCGGGACTGTCAATGAAAAATCTTCCAGAACATACTCATCCCCGTCCGGGTATTTGAACCAGACATTTTCAAATGTGATTTCGCCTTTTATTGGTTCCCAGTTCTCCCGTTTCGGGTTGAATGTGTCACCATATTTTTCCACGACTTCCGGCGTATCTTTAATCGTCTCCGGCTCGCCTAATAGCGCCGTGACGCGCTCTATGCCGACTTGCGCCAGCATCATGTTGGACATTATGCTGGTCAGGAACACAACAGGCTCTATAACCATCACGGCATATGTGATAAAAGCCGACAATATGCCGAATTGCAGCAGGTTATCGCCCACCAGTATGCCGCCGCGATACAGCAGCACCGCCAAGGCGATTGACCCCAGCGACATCACCAGCGGCGTCATAATGGCATTCAACCGAAGGCCTCGAACGGTCTCAACACTCATTCGCTGAGAGAGCTTGCCGAACTCGGTGACGTTTGTGTCCTCAATCACAAGCGTCTTTGATGTCTTGGAGCCGGTGATCCCCTCATTATACGCACCGGATATCTGGGCCGTAATCTCCTGTATGTTCCTGTTCACACCGATGACCTTGCGCTGAAAATAAAAGGAGATCAATATTGCAATAGGGATCATCGCAACAATAATCAGTGCCAGCATCGGGGATAGTATGAACATGAAAATCACGCAGAAGATTATGTAGCACAGCATCTCGACAAAGTCGGAAAACCCCCACGATACCATTGACGTAATCCTGTCAGTATCAGACATCACACGGCCCATAAGGTATCCGACCGAGTTTTTGTTGAAAAATGAAAGCGGCAATTTTTGCAAATGCTCAAAACAATCTTTGCGGATCATCAGGCCCATGCTGACTTCGATAGACATCAGCTGTTTGATATAAAAGGCAAAGCACAATCCGGAAACTATGATGACGGCGCCGAATATCCAAGCGAATGCGCCGATCCCCTCGGTAGTCTCCCGCATGACGAAGTTGTCGATGGCATACCGCGTGAAAAGCGGATATGACGCCGAAGTCACGGTGTTTATCAACATAAATACAGCCCCGATGATGAACCGGCGTTTTATTTTAGAAAAATAAGGGCCAAGCCGTCTCCACAGCGCAAGGCTGAAGCCCTTTGTTTGGGTTTTTGTATCGTTGCTCAAAGTATCACCTCTTTGTAAAATCATTGTAGAGGCGGCCTGTGGCCGCCCTTGTTGTCTTTTTTCTAAGGTTTCGTGTGGCATAGGCGGGCGGCAGAATGCCGCCCCTGCAAGCTATTGCTGCATTCCACTCTGCAAATCATGCACCCGTTTATACACGCCGTTTTTCTGCAGCAGCTCCGCGTGCGAACCTATTTCCGCCACGCTGCCGTCTTCTAGCACCATTATTTGATCCGCCGTCATCAGCGTTGAAATTCTGTGCGAGATTATTATCACCGTCGCACCCGCTGTATTCTCGCGCAACGCTTCACGGATTTTTGCGTCTGTCTCCATATCTAAGCTTGACATAGAATCATCAAACACCATGATCGGACAGTCCATCATCAACGTCCGGGCGATTGCGATTCTTTGTTTTTGCCCGCCGGACAGCGTGACGCCGCGTTCGCCGACTATCGTGTCATAGCCTTTTGAGAATGACATAATACTGTCATCCACCGCCGCGATTTCGGCTTTTTCGCGCACTTTTTGCAGATTCCGGCCTTTGGTGGCTATGTCGATATTCTCCAAAATCGTCTTCGAGTACAAGAAGGGCTCTTGCAAAACCAGTCCGATATGGCCCCGCAGATATGGCTTGGCGATATTTCTGACATCCACGCCGCCGACGAGGATGTCACCGCAGTCTTCCGGCAGGTCGTACAGCCTGTTCAACAGGTATGTAATCGTGGATTTCCCGGCCCCGGTCGCACCCAAGATGCCGAACACGTTGCTGTGTTTTATCGTGAAGCTGACATCTTTCAAAACAGGCTCCGTCCCGTAGGTGAACGTGACGTTTTTGAATTCTATGTCGCGATTCAACGGCGGGCAGATTGCGCCAGGCTCCGGCTCTTCCGCCGGTGCGTCCAGGATTTCTTTTATCCGTTTTAATGACACGCTTGTCTGCGACATGTCAGAGAGTATCCGCCCCAAAGCGCGGATTGGCCACATAATCGTCAACGTATAGCTTAGGAATACAAGCAGATCACCGATACTGATGGCGCCCTGTGAGGCGAGGACTGACCCGTAAACCAGCACCGCAAGCGATTGCATTGTGGATACAATGTCACCCACACCCCAGAACATGCCAAACGTGGTGCCGAGTTTCAGCCATTTGCTTGTAAATGCCACATTTTTCTCGTTGAACATATCCGTCTCATACCGTTCCCGCCCAAAAGCTCGCACAACACGAACACCTGTAAGGTTCTCCTGAACCCTTACCATGAGCTCGCCCTCTGCCTCATCGCATTTGTGGAACTCTTTGGCGATTCGTATTGAGAAATAGATTGTATAAGTCAATATTATCGGCAGAAACGCCGCTGATACAAGGGCGACTCTCACGTTTATAGAGAACATGATTATAAGCGCGGTGACAATCAAGATCCCGATTCTCAGCACCTCTATCAGTTGCTGCAGCATGAATCTGCGCGTTGTTTCAACGTCAGAAGTACAGCGTTGGATTATGTCGCCGGTCAGATTTTTTGTGTGCCATTCAAATGGCAGATTCTGCGTGTGCTTATACAGCTTGTCGCGCAGATTGCGTATCGTACGCTCGGCGCATTTGGCCATGTTCACGCGCGAAAGATAGTTGAATATTCCGGCGACTATTGAGCATACCGCCACGAATATGGCGCAAATAATCAGCGCGTTTGTTATGATTCCACGTGTAAGAATAAACTCATACAACCGCATAAGCGGCCCCGGCATACTTGCCTCTGTCCCGCCGATTACGTCGTCGATTGTAAAACCTACAATCAACGGAGTCAAGAACCCCATAAGCGATGCCAAAGCGGATGCCAGCACCGATATCAGAAAAAACCGCTTGTTACCGCGGGCGAATTGCAACATCATTTTAGGAATTGTTTCCATATCTTCCTCCTGTTCCCACAGTATTCTACCATAAGCAGGGGAATTGTGCAAGTGCGGGAGCGCCACGGGCGGCCTTTGGCCCTCTGCCGGTCCATGTGTAGGGGTGCGCCCTACGGGGGCAGGACGGGGGTACGGCGGGCGGCAGAATGCCACCCTAAAGAGAACCACCCCGCCGTCTGCAGACGGCACCCCTCCAACGGAGGGGAATTAGGACGCGGGGATATTTCCCCATTCCCCTCCGTTGGAGGGGTGCCGCCGCAGCGGCGGGGTGGTTTCGCCTCCGCCGAAGCATTTGCAAAAAGAGAAGGGAATGCTCCCGAGAACAATTCATTGCTTGCTTTTTTTGCCGAACGGGTGTAAAATGAACCTCTTTTGAATATATTCTTCTATATATCTTGTCTCGTGAAAACGAAAGGGTGTTATATACTTTGCCTGAATCTCGTAAACAGAATTTTCTAAAGGGAGCCGCTATCTTGGCGGCGGCCGCGATGATCTCCAGAATAATCGGAGCTGTGTACAGAATTCCGATTATCAATATCTTAGGGGATGCCGGAACTGGTATTTACACGTCTATACAAAGAGCGTACACACTGGTTCTGACATTATGCACAGCCGGTATACCGGTTGCTTTGTCAAGGATGGTTTCATCCGCCAACGATGCCGGGAAGACAGGGCTCATTAAGCGATATTTTGCGGTCTCCTTACCGGCGTTCGCGATTTTAGGTATTGCCGCAATGGCATTCATGTTCCTGTTTCCAGACACCCTTGCCTGGGTTGCGCAGAATCCGTACGCCGCGCCTGGGATACGCGTTCTGGCACCGGCTGTGTTCTTCATGTGTATAATAGCCGTGTACAGGGGATACGCGCAGGGGTTTGAGAACATGATTCCGACTGCAACGTCGCAGATTGTTGAGGTTGTCTGCAAAACCGTGTTCGGGATAGCGGTTGCCTCATTGCTTCTCAATCGGGGATATCAAACGCAATACGTGTCTGCCGGGGCAAGTGTCGGCACATCTATTGGGCTGGGGATGGCTATACCGCCGATGATCTGGCTCAAGAGAAGGATAGACAAGGGCGCACCGAAGTTTTTAAGGGCGCATTCAAACCTGCCGGACAGATCGGCTGTCCTGCGCAACATTATAGCTGTAAGTATGCCGATTACGCTTGGTGCGTCTTTTATGGTCGTCGCAAATTTTATAGATACGGCGGTCGTCTTGAGTCGATTGCAATCCGGCTTAGGCCTCTCTCCTTATGACGCCAACGCCTATTTAGGGCTGAACACAATGGCGGCGACTGTGTTCAATCTCTCTCCTGCACTGGTTGTTCCCGTTTCGGTCAGCATAATCCCCGCTATCGCCTCTGCCATATCAGGCGGGCGTCATGGGGCTGCTGGGAATATTATGCAGTCTTCCTTAAAGATCGTCAACCTGCTGGCAATGCCCGCGGCGGTCGGAATTATGGCGCTGGCGAGTCCTATCTTAGTTGCATTATACAGCGAACATCGGGATACCACGACATTCATGCTGACAGTTTTGGGCGCGGCGTCGTTCTTCACTTGTCTGCAGCTTATCACCACGGCGATACTGCACGCGACAGGACATGAAAAAGTGACTATGATGACGTTCCCCATCGGCGGGGCAGCGATGATCGGACTGAACTATTTCCTCGTCGGCAACCCTAACATAGGCATACTCGGCGCGCCGTTCGGTCTGCTTTTGTGCTACGTGATTATCTCCGCGCTGAATATTGCGTTTATCCTAAAGCGCGTCAAAGACAGGCCTAAATTCAGCGGGGTGTTTATCAAGCCGCTGTTGTGCTCGTTAGTCATGGGCGTGGCGGCGTATTCGGTTTACGGGCTTGTATCCCGCCTGGGCTATGGCGCCCTTGGGGATGGCAGGCTTGCCGTTATAATCTATCTCGCCACGGCGATGATTGCCGCGATGATAGTCTATTTTGCGCTGATAATTGTCACGCGTACCATCACGCGGGATGATATGCGCCTTTTACCGAAAGGTGAAAAATTGGCAGATTTGCTTAAAATCCGGTAGAAATCGATACCAAAAATGGCCTGTTTATAGGATTTTTGTACATTTTTTGATAAAAAGTGAAAAATCTGCTTGCGGAAAGGAAAAAAGTATGGTAGATTTTGAAAGCAAACCGAACTACGGAGTTGAGGACTTGCGGAAACTGCTTCATCTGCTCTGTTCGCCGGAAGGCTGTCCGTGGGATTCCGCGCAGACGCACCAGAGTATCCGCCGGAATCTGCTGGAAGAAGCGTACGAAGCGGCGGAAGCTATTGATTCCGGGGATATGGCGCACCTTCAGGAAGA
Organism: Oscillospiraceae bacterium; assembly: GCA_009785525.1. GTDB lineage: Bacteria > Bacillota > Clostridia > Oscillospirales > Oscillospiraceae > WRMH01. The sequence goes on from WQWC01000003.1 coordinate 96,340, forward strand.
ACTGGGGGACGTGCTTATGCAAGTCGTGTTCCATTCTGACATGGCGGAGCGTGCCGGGTATTTCAACTTAGACGATGTAGCGGACGAGACGTGTAAGAAACTGGTTCGCCGCCATCCGCACGTATTCGGCGGGCAAAAGGCCAATAACAGCGATGAGTCGCTTGTATTTTGGGATCAGATAAAGCGCGAGGAAAAAAGCCAGAACACAGTGTCCGAAACGCTTGAATCAGTGGCAAAATCCCTCCCCGGCCTTTGGCGGGCGGAGAAGATTCAGAAAAAAGCTGCGGATGCAGGCTTCAACGTTGAAAACGCAAGCGGTGCGCTGAGCTCCTTGCGTGAAGAGTTTTCTGAGTTGGAGGCGGCGATATCCGCCGGGGCAGGCATTAGTGAAGAGATTGGCGACCTTATATTTTCCATAGTAAACGTCGCGAGGTTTTTTGATATCGACCCGGAAACAGCAGTTGCTAAAAGTTGCGACAAGTTCACATCCCGCTTCAAACGGCTTGAAGCTCTGGCTTTCTCGCAGGGAAAGCGGATTGAGGACATGTCGGCGGCAGATACGGACAAGCTGTACAGGCGGGCGAAATCAGAGGGTTGAGCGTTAGTTTAAAACCTGCATTTGCAGGCAAAATATAAATAATTAAGAAACAAAACATAGGAGGAAGCAATTTATGAATAAAGCGGAACTTATAAATGAAATCGCAATGAACTCAGGATTGTCGAAGAAAGACAGTGAAAAGGCTTTGGCCGCAACGATTGATGCTGTGACAAACGCCCTTGCAAAAGGTGAAAAAGTCCAGCTCGTCGGATTTGGGATCTTCGAGGTGAAAGACCGCGCCGCACGCACAGGCCGTAACCCGAAGACTAAAGAGGTAATCCAAATCCCAGCGACAAGAACACCGCAGTTTAAAGCCGGCAAGGCATTTAAAGACGCTGTAGCGAAATAGGGAAACACTGAATTTATAAAGCAGAGACGCGCAATGCACGTCTCTGCTTTCGGCGTTTTGTCGGAGTGACAGACTTTTTAAGCAGGGGGCGCACATGTTAATGTGCGCCCCCTGCTTATTGCAATCTAACGTATCGCCTTTTTCAGTACTGGTAATATCAATATTGCCAGCGCGCCGCCGATCAACGCTGTGACGAATTGCGGGATTGAGAACATCCTGATCATGTTCGCCGCCGCATCCGGGTTGGGCGGGTCTATTATCACAGGTATAGCGTACCGCGCAACGCCCAGATACAGCACAAGGAATTTGACGGCGGCGGCGGTTATCATCGCTATGATCCAAGCGACATATTTATTGTCTTTGTTGATGTTACCGATAAAATACCACAGTATCACGAAAGCTATGTTCCCCGCCGCGATAAACGGGGCAAAGACAAAGTTTGGCGCAATGCCCAGCATAGCTGCCATCATCGGGGATATGGCGGCAACGATCATTCCGGAGCTGAGGCCGACAGTCATAACTGAGACTGCAAGAATCAGGTTGACTGCGGAGCCTGTCACAAACTGACCCAGCGGCCGTGTGGCCCATTGGGCGGCGACTAGCAGCGCGATGAAAATCGCCGTCCGCGCTATCCAGACTATATCATTCCGCGCGGGGCTTGTTGTTTTTTCACTCATAATAATTTCTCCTCTTGCTTTTTTTGTTTCAGTATACTACAATCTCAAAAAGAAATACGTTGCTTTTGCAACATGAGCGAAAGGTGGCACATGGATTACATTGACGCTTTGGAGAAATCACATTTTTTCAGCGGGATAGCCCGCGACAATATTGCGCCGCTGGTAAAATGTCTTCACGCGGAGTTCAAGCGGTATGAGAAGAACGAAACAGTCGTGCCGCTGGGGAGTGTGTTCGACAAAGTCGGGATTATTCTATCGGGGACCGCTAAGTCGTTTAACATCAATGCATCCGGCAAGGAGTATGTCGTTACGTTTCTTGAAAAGGGAAGCTATATCGGCGTTCTGCTGGCTGCGAGTCAGGGACGGAGAAGCCCTGTGACTGTAGTGGCCACGGAAGAGCTATCTGCCCTGTTCTTCGCTGCTTCCAACATATCCGGAATCGGCCCGAATGCCTGTGAAAGCCACGTGAGGCTGCTACGGAATTTCTTAGACGCAACCTCTGAAAAAGCCCTGAATCTGTTGGACAGGATCGACTGTCTGTTGAAACCGACTATACGCGAAAAAGTAATGACGTATCTGACGAAATTCGCCGATGAAAGCGAAAGCCGCTTGCTTCAGATCCCCCACGACAGAGCGGCCCTTGCGGAATACCTGGGCGCAGACCGCAGCGCACTCTCTCGGGAGCTTGGAAAAATGAAACAAGACAGGTTGATTGATTTTTATAAGAATACGTTTAAAATAATGCAGGGCGGCATTGTTGCCGCGCATAGTCAATCTGAACGGACAAAGGCTGACACTACAGATTGATCCGTCTATATCAGCTGCTGCTCATTTATAATCAGCTTGAACTCCAGTCCCAGGCGTTCGGCGGCTTTGCGGCACATGATCATGCGGTTGAGAAAAATCTCAAAATAATCCATCACAGAACCGTATTTTGTGTCTACCGTCAGCTTTAATTTCACCAGCGTGTGGCTTTCATTGATTTTCAGCTCGGATTTTTTGACCGAATAGTTCACCCTGTCGTGGATGTCGAATGTGGAGACTTCGGTGTTCCTAACGCGGGATCTGCGCACATCCGATTTATCTGCCAGAATCACGGCGGCACAGACGTGGCTCACCGGTACGCCGGTGCCTTCATCGTGGTTGCCTATCGCCGTTGTGATGGTCGCTGTTTCCCCAGGAGGGAATCCCAGTTTGTCCAACAGCCTGAATGCCATCATAGCGCCCGAAAGCGAGTGATTCGACCTGTTGACCAGGTTCCCGATATCGTGCAGATACCCCGCCATTTTCGCCAGTTCCACATCGCGTTCCGGGTATTCCAGTGTCTGCAATATGTAGCCGGCGTGCTCTGCTGTTCTTGTCACATGGGCGAAGCTGTGTTCAGTGAACCCCAGCGCCGACAGCGACTCGTCCGCCCTTTTGATATACGTGCTTATCGCGTCGTTTTGTTTTAAATCTTCTAATGTTATCATAGTCTTCTAAAAACCTCCGATATTCTTAAATTGCCCGGGGTCGTGTCAATCCCAAGCGCGGATAATATATTTTGTTCGTCACACGCGCCCTGTCCTTGATTCACGCGCTGCGCGCCCGCGTCACTGCCGCAGGCGATTGTCACGCCGAGGGAATTCGCCTCAACAAGCGCCGATTTATGATCCTCATACACACGCCGCAGAACGCTGTCATGCTCATGCCCTGTGCCTATAAGATTCGCGACGGTTGCGATTGTCGGCACCCAGACAGCGCCTGTCTGCGCCATGATCAGGCAGGCAGCGCGATCCATATAGAATCCATGCTCGATACTGTCAGCGCCCGCGTCCAGTGCGCGTTTGATGTTGTCAGCGCCGTTCGCGTGGACCATTACGGCGAAGCCCTCACCGTGGGCGATCTTTATCATCTCCGGGAACTCTTCACACGTTGGTGGCCCAGTCACGCCGCCATCGGAGTACCGGATAAATCCGGAAGCTGTCAGCTTGATGAAATCCGCGCCCAGCGCCCCCGCCCCCGCCTCACGGACTAGTTGGCGGTATTCCGCGAGATTTTCAAATCCCCTGCCGAACATGTGACCGTAATAGCCGTTCTTGTGTATTATATACGCCGGGGTGCGATAGTCAATACCGTATTCATGTGCGATTTTACGCGCCGTGACTGAGGCCATATGTTTATCCCCACCGTCACGGTAGAATGTAACGCCATGATCCTGACAAGCCTGCAAGTTCCGGCGGATGAACGCTTCATCAACACTCGGTTCATGCCGGGTGATTGAGTGTTGATAGGAATCCGCGTCGAGTATAATATGTCCGTGGCATTCGTAAATCATTCCGGCACTGCCTCCTGTGTTGGCGATGCAATTGCATCGGAAGCTCCCGCTTCGCGCAATGTGCGGCTCATAATGATATACGCGCTCAGACCCAGAATTCCCACGCCGCCGGCAAACATCAGCCAGCTGATATTCACGACATCCGCCAACGGACCCCATATTGCCATTGAAATCGGCGTTATAACACCGCTGATTACCCCGAATGCCGCGAATACCCGGCCCATGAACTCACCTTCCACTTTTGTCTGGAACATAGTCATAATCGGCGTGTCCAGCATTTGGATAAAGAACCCGACTCCGCCCATGCAGATCAGAAACAGCGTGAAGTTGTCGAACAAACCAAGTCCAAATACAGCAAGTCCCGTCAGAACACAGCCCAAAGTCACAGTGTATATTTTGTTTTTGAATCCGCCCCACGCGCCGATTACTAAACCGCCCAATGTCATGCCCGCCATCATGGCGATTTGAACGGCTGCCAATCTCCACGGTTCTTCGCCGAAATTACGTACAGCGTGTAATGGAGCCAATACCAGGGCTGGATTTAACAGCAGTCTGGCAAGCGCCGCGCCAATCATCATTTTTTTGACAAAAGCATTTTTCTTTATGTAGCGGAGGCCCTCTTTCATCTCGTTTGTCGCCGATTTTTGCGCTGCCGCTTTCTTCCGCGCCGGGACTTTTACGAAGAATCCGATCAGGCTTATGCCGATAAGCGTCGTGATAACATCAATATAGAACGCGACTTGAAGCGGCGCGAAAGCTATCAGCGCCCCGCCGGCCATCGGCGATATGAACGCAATCGCCGATGACATTGAGCTGCTGAATCCGTTGACGCGCATAAGATGTTCTTCCGGCACGATTTCAGGTATAAGGCTCATCATCGCGGAGGGTTGCAGTCCTTTGCCGAATCCGCGTAGTGCGATGCAGACTAGCAGCAGCGCGATTCGGGTATATCCCAGTGAGAATATGACGGCCATAACAAGCGTTAAGGCGGCGACGCCAGCGTCGGCGAAGTTGATAATCAGCTTTTTGTTATACCTGTCGGCCCAGACTCCGGCGAGCGGCGAAGCGAACAGCATCGGGATAGCCATCGAGATCGACAACAGCGTTATGGCAACGCCCGACTGCGTTTCCAGCATGATATGCCACTGCACGGCGTAATGAACAATCATTGCCCCGAACAGGGTAACGCCCTGTCCTGTAAAGAGCGCGATTATGTTGCGTTTCCAGTTTTTCATAAGTCTCGATTACCTCCGAATAGTTTTGGGCAACTATAGCCCATCTGGCTTGGCTTGTAAACAGCTTTCCGCCAAGTGGTCATAGTGTGGAGGTAAGCGGTCAATTCTGCGCTGTAAGCTGCACCTGTCTGTCAAGCGCCAATGCGCTTATCAGTAAGCGTTCGCGTTTGCTGTTTAACAGCTTTTGCGTCCAATCCGTAAAGCCTATGTCTCCGACCTCAATACTCTTACCGTTGTCCCGCGCGGTTAATGTGGCTTGCAGTCCTTGATAATATACCGTATTATTCTCCTGTTCATCAATTACGATTTCCATATCGTCAAAGCAATTTTTCACCGCGTCAATCATCCGGGCAAAAAAACCATCTGGGTCTTTGTATCCCGCTCTCCTGTTAAATGACACAGACAGTGTTGATCCGTGTTTTTGCAGCCAGTAGTCGCGGTAAAACTGAAGGTGGAATAAAAGCGCCTCTATTTCAAACGCATAAGAGCTGCGGCTCTTTCCTGCGCTCACCATGGTAAAAAGTCCGAAATGCGGCAAATGTTTTGCGCTTAGTGCGGCCTGATAGCGGATATGCCGGTGAGTTGTACACAAGTGAACCGGGCTCTCGGCGTTTGACAATGTTCCGTCTTTTATTCCCGCCGCTAAGTACAGCGCAAGCATATTTGTCGCGTCTGATAATATCTCAAGTCCGCGGGTTGCGGAAATCACTTTGTTTTGACTGATAGCGCCGAAAGTGGAACAGCAGCCGAAAAGTGAAGCGGGGGACAATATAATACTCTCTACGCCGTTGTCTTCGGCGGCGCACAGCATGTCAGCTTCCAGCCTGCGGTATTCGGCGGCGTTGCAGGCAGCGGGTTTTGTATAATTATTTTGGGCATACAGTTTCAGTATTTCGCTGGGGGAAATGCGTTCGGATTTTAGCGAAAATATTTCAATAAGCAGTGAGTTAAAATCAGAAGGCGGCAATTCATTTGCCAGCTTGCCCGTTAAAGACGGCAAGCCTAATTCTTTCTCAATACGGCGTGATATATTTTTCATCATCAGCTCCTTAACGACGAGGGGATACAAGCCCGGAGAGGTATTGAATTTTGATGTTTTGACGGCATATCCCGAAAGATATTATATCAGACTTTGATAAATTTGCAACAAAAGTGTTGCAAAGCGGGATTTGCTGTGTTATAATCCCTAGGCTATGTGTTAAATGAGGTGGATATAGCTCAGTTGGTTAGAGCATCGGATTGTGGTTCCGAGGGTCGTGGGTTCGAGTCCCATTATCCACCCCAGATTTCAGACAGTTAGAAAACTTGTAGAAACCACCACTGTTCATTGGGATGTCGCCAAGCGGTAAGGCACCAGACTTTGACTCTGGCATTCGCAGGTTCGATCCCTGCCATCCCAGCCACATTTTTCTGTTCCCGCTCCCCCGGCGCAAAGCCCACGCAGTGGATTCGCGGCGGAAGAGGGGCGGCGGTGAAACGGAGCGGATGTCCGCCGTAAGGCGGACGTAGCGAAGTGCAACCGGCAAGTGACGAGACCCGTTAGCTCAGTCGGCAGAGCACCTGCCTTTTAAGCAGGGTGTCCCGCGTTCGAGCCGCGGACGGGTCACCAGACGAAAGCCTTGGAGCTGTAATGCTTCCAGGGCTTTGTTGTTTTCGCATACAAAACACCCTGAAAATCCTGCCTCTTCGCTTGAAAGTCGTCTAAAAGTATTGTATAATAATTCAAAATGCGGAAAAATTTTGGGGAGGCTGTTAAATTGGAGCGCAAAGATAAGGATAATTATTATCTTGACATCGCAGAAACGGTGTTGAAGAGGTCCACCTGCCTGCGCAGAAAATACGGTGCGGTGATCGTTTTGAACGACGAGGTAATAGCAACAGGATACAACGGCGCGCCGCGCGGGCGAAAGAATTGCATGGATCTCGGCAAATGCATGAGAGACGAAATGGAAATCCCCAGCGGGGAGCGGTATGAGCTGTGCCGCAGCGTCCATGCGGAGCAAAATGCGATAATCTCAGCCGCGAGGCGGGATATGATAGGTTCCACCATCTACCTCTCCGGCAGGGACGCGAAAACGAATGAGATTTTGGAAGACACAACATCCTGTCTGATGTGCAGAAGGTTTATAATCAATGCCGGTATAATAAAAACAGTCTGCCGCGAAGGGGAAGAGACGTATGCCCTGACAAATACCCGTGACTGGGTGTTTAATGACGATTCGGTGATTCCGTAAGGTGCGTAGCGTTTGCTGTGAATGGCCTTGTATGGGCACCCAATGCGCTCCTTACGGGTCTGCATTAAAACACAAGAAACCTGCCTTTTGTCCGGCAGGTTTCTTAGTTAAGTTAACCTTATTTTCAGCAATAAGCGGTTTAACCTCTTCAGCGGTTAAACCGCAAACAAAGCAAAAAGACGCTAAATCAATTGTTGAATTGTTCCGGCGGAAATGATAATATATAACCGGGAAAAGTTAGTATTAAGGAGCGGTTTTGTGAAAATCACATGTTTTGAGGATCTGCGCGATGCGACAAAAAAGATGGAGATAACAGTCGCGGTTGTGGAGGCCTGCGACACAACTACGATTAACGCGCTCGCCATCGCCGCGCGGGATGAAATAATATATCCTGTATTAATAGGCCGTGCCGAAAAACTGGAACAAATGGCGATGGAAGCTGGGCTTGCCAAATGCGATATCATTCCGTCGGAAAACGCCGAACAATCATTGCAGTACGCCGTTTGTCTGATAAACACCGGACAGGCACAGGCGGTTATGAAAGGCAACATAGAATCCAAAGATTTTTTGAAAGCGATTGTCAACAAAAAAAATAATCTTTTGACAGATGAGCATAAGCTGCTATCTCTTGCCGGATTGTTTGAGGTGCCTGGATATCATAAAATTTTCGCCGTCAGTGACATGGTTATAAATACATATCCCGATTTAAACGGCAAGAAAATAATAATACAAAACGCTGTTGAAATGCTAAACGCGCTGGGGATAGAAAATCCCAAAGTCGCGGTGCTGGCCGCCGTTGATAAATTAAATCCCAAAATGCCGGAAACAGTAGACGCCGCCGAGTTAAAAAAGATGGACATAAAAAACTGCGTGATAGAAGGGCCGATTTCGTTCGACTTAGCCACAAGCGCCCAAGCCGCGGAGATAAAAGGATATCATAGTCCTGTTGCCGGGGATGCGGATCTTTTAATCGTTCCGAGTATCACTTCCGGCAACATTTTGGTAAAATGTCTGACGGGGTTCGCCGGTGCGAAAACAGCCGGAACGGTTCTGGGCGCGAAAGTGCCGGTTATCCTGACCTCCCGCAGTGCCGAACCTTCCGACAAATACTATTCAATTGCCTTAGCCGCCTGCCTGGGTGCTATGCGTTAAATTGTAAAATAGACAAATGCTACAAGGCTTTTAACACCTAACAGGCCAAAACCCTCGTCCAAAGTCCCTTTCGCGCACGAAGGGGGAAGGGGGATGCCCCCTGTAGGAGCTTACAGTATGCGCCCACATACCAACTGACAATCACCGATAAGTTACCGTGCAAAGGGGATATTATGGATAAAAAAACAAGAACGCTCGCAATCAATCCAGGTTCAACCACCACGAAAATTGCGCTGTATGACAATTGTGACGAACTGTTCGCCGTATCAATAGCGCACAGTCTTGAAGATTTAAAGCCATTCGCGGAGATTCAGGATCAGTTGCAATACCGCACTGATTTGCTGGAAAAAATAATGCTTGAAAAAGGGTATGATCTGGGCGATGTAGACGTATTCGCCGGGCGCGGCGGCGGGGTTGTTCCGCTGGAAGGCGGCGTGTATACAGTCTCAGAACTTTTGGCCGATCACGCGTCCCGCGCGATGTCGGGCGGGGCGCACCCGGCGCAACTGGCGGCACAGATTGCAAAGCAGTTTGCCGACAGATTCGGCAAACTGGCCTTTGTCGTCAACCCCCCGGATGTTGATGAGTTCAGCGACGTTGCCCGCGTCAGCGGAGTTCGCGGTATTTATCGCGAAAGCCATATACACGCGCTTAACCAAAAAGAAGTGGCGATCAGATTCTGCCGTTCACGTGGCGTTAAGTATGAAGATGTGAATCTTATAATCTGCCATTTAGGCGGTGGAATTTCGATTACCGCGCATGAAAAGGGCAAGATGATAGACTCAAATGATATCATCAATGGCTCAGGCCCGATGACCCCGACAAGATCAGGGGATATGCCGTATATGAAGATAATTGATTTCAGCTACAGCGGCGAATATACGAAAAAAGAACTGTCCAACAAACTGAATAAAGCAGGCGGGCTGATAAGCCATTTCGGTACAGAGAACGTGCCAGAGATTTTAGAAAAAATCTCCACCGGTGACAAATACGCTGAACTTATAATAAACGGCATGATATACCAGTGCGCAAAATACGCGGGTGCCATGGCGGTTGCGTTAAAAGGGAAAATAAATGCGATAATAATAACGGGTGCCATCGCGGATAACGCATATTTCACCGACAGAATGAAAGGCTACTTGGCTTGGATTTCCGAAGTAGTTATCATGCCGCACGAGTTTGAACTTGAAGCCTTGGCCGCCGGCGTAATGCGGGTAATAAGCGGTGAGGAAAAGGCGAAAACATATACAGGAATCCCGGTGTGGAATGGGTTTGAGTAGTTGACAGTTTTTTAAAAATACCAAAATTGCGGATTCGGAGTGATGGGGGCGCATAAATGCGCCCTTGCATATTTATTCAATATAAAAGAGGACGTAAACAACATGCAGGATCAATTTACAAGAACGGAGATTTTAATTGGGCAGGAGAATCTTGAGAAACTGAAATCTTGCCGGGTGGCGGTGTTTGGGCTTGGCGGAGTCGGTGGGCACTGCGCCGAGGCGCTTTGCCGTGCCGGAGTTGGCGCTATTGAGTTGATTGATGGTGACACTATTGACATAACTAATATTAACCGCCAGATTATCGCGACCCATAAGACAATAGGCCGCGATAAAGTAACCGTCATGCAAGAACGGCTTCTGGAGATTAATCCCGAAGCCGCTATAGCGCCGCGTAAACTGTTTTATCTGCCGGAATCCGCCGGGGAGATTGATTTATCCGCGTACGATTATGTAATCGACGCCGTGGATACAATGGCGGCGAAGCTGGAGCTTGTCTGTCGCGCTGTATCCCTCGGCGTGCCTGTGATAAGCTCTATGGGTGCGGCGAATAAGCTTGACGCCGCGGCGTTCCAGGTCGCAGATATCTACAAAACCTCTGTCTGCCCGATGGCTAGAGTCATACGGCAAGAGTTGCGGAAACGCGGCGTGAAATCGCTTAAAGTAGTTTATTCTACTGAGCCGCCGCGTCAGCCGTTAGAGCAGCTTCCGCCTCCGGAAGGTTCGTCCCGCCGGTCAATCCCGGCCAGTTGCGCGTTTGTTCCGCCGGTGGCGGGGCTTATCATGGCAGGAGAAGTGGTGCGGGATTTGTTGGGGTTGTAGGGGGCAAATTGCGCGTCCACTGCCTTCCCTACAGGGGATAGGATAGACCACCCCGCCCCTGCGGGGCATTCCTCCGTGGGAGGGGAATTTTGGCGCGATGTTTGTCACATTCCCCTCGTTGGAGGGGCAGCGGCGAAGCCGCCAGGGTGGTTCGTTTCTCGTCCAAAGTCCCCTTCGCGTACGAAGGGGGATGGACCCAATGGCCGTCCATACAGTCTACTGCGCTAATACGCCACGCCCCAGACTACCATGGTGTCCGACGGCTTCCCGCAGACGGGGCAAACATCGCCCACGCGCTCCTGATCGAACGGGATACAGCGAGAGGTTATGCCGATGTCTTCCTTCATCGTGATCTCACACTCAAGCGCGCCGCACCACATTGTCTTGATAAACCCGCCATGTTCGGCGAGGATTGTCCTCACCTCGTCCAGCGTCGCGGCGGCACGAGTGTTGTTTGTCAGGTTTTCTTTAGCGCGATTGTACAGGCTTTTTTGGATATCGTCCAATAATCCGAGGGCTGTAGACTCAAGCTCCGCCAGCGGGGCAAAAACTTTCTCGCCATTATCGCGCCGGGCCATGACGCACTGATCTTTTTCGATATCTTTCGGGCCGATCTCTACGCGCAACGGGACGCCTTTCATCTCATATTCGGCAAACTTCCACCCGGGGCTTTGATCTGATTTGTCGCACTTTACGCGCATCCCGGCGGATTTAAGGCGGGCCACCAGCTCATCCGCTTTTTCAAGCACGCCCGGTTTGTGAGAAGCCACCGGGATTACAATCACCTGCACCGGCGCGATTTTCGGCGGAAGATTCAAGCCGTTATTATCGCCGTGGGTCATAATAAGCCCGCCGATAGTCCGTGTTGACAGGCCCCACGAAGTCTGGTGTGGGTAACTCAATTTATTCTCCCTGTCGGAAAACTGCACGTCAAACGCGCGCGAGAATCCGTCGCCGAAATAATGTGATGTACCGCCTTGCAGCGCTTTTTTGTCGTGCATCATGCATTCAATGGTATAAGTCGCCACCGCCCCGGCGAATTTTTCTTTGTCGGTTTTTCTGCCTTTGACTACAGGCATGGCAAGATAATCCTCGCAGAGTTCGGCATATACTTCCAACATTTGCTGAGTCTCTGCCTCCGCTTCTTCGGCGGTTTCATGTAATGTATGCCCCTCCTGCCACAGGAACTCCCTGCCTCTCAGGAATGGGCGCGTGGATTTTTCCCACCTCAGCACGCTGCACCATTGGTTGTACAGCATCGGCAAGTCCCGCCAGGATTGTAGCACGCGGCCCCAATGCTCACAAAACAGTGTTTCCGACGTTGGGCGGATGCACAGCCGTTCTTCAAGCTCTTCCGACCCGCCGTGAGTCACCCACGCGACTTCCGGTGCGAAGCCTTCGACATGATCTTTTTCCTTTTGCAGCAGACTTTCCGGAATCAGCAGCGGCATTGACACATTCTCGTGCCCCAGCGCTTTAAACCTTGCGTCCATCACGGTCTGTATATTCTCCCAAATCGCATACGCATACGGCCGCAGGACGAAGAATCCCTTCACCCCGGAATAGTCGATAAGCCCGGCTTTGGTCACCACATCGGTGAACCATTGGGCGAAGTCTTCGTTCATGTCGGTTATCTGCTCAACTTTTTTATCCTTTGCCATGGTTTGCTATCCCCTCTCTTTGATTGTCTAGGACATTATTATACACTATGTGTCAAGCCTTACGCGTTCCACGCAGGTCGGCGTAAAATCTGGCAACGGGGCGTCGAGGACAACGTCCCCTACAGGGTCAACGCTCGCAACAACTCAGGTGTACGCGGTGTGCCCTGCTGATGGCAAATACAAATGCACATATAATTAAAAACAATTATTTATTAAAAACCAGTTGCAATTAATTTGAGACTGTGTTATAGTATTATTTACAATAAAATACTTAGTAAAAAGGAGAAGCTATGATATGAAAAAGTTTATATGTACAGTGTGCGGATATGTCCATGAGGGGGACGCACCTCCTGAAAAATGCCCAATCTGCAAGGCTCCGGCATCGAAGTTTATTGAGCAAGGCGACGGCGAAAAGACCTGGGCCGCAGAGCATGTTATCGGCGTGGCGCAAGGCACTCCGGAAGATGTTATGATGGAGCTTCGCGCGAATTTTGAAGCCGAATGCACCGAAGTCGGCATGTATTTGGCAATGGGTCGTGTGGCGCACCGGGAGGGGTATCCCGAAATCGGCTTGTATTGGGAGCGTGCCGCGCTGGAAGAGGCAGAGCACGCCGCTAAATTCGCGGAACTATTAGGCGAGGTTGTGACAGCCAGCACAAAGAAGAATCTTGAAATGCGCATCGAGGCGGAACTGGGCGCGACTCAGGGCAAGTTTGATCTCGCAAAACGTGCAAAAGAGATAGGCCACGATGCGATTCATGACACTGTTCACGAAATGGCCCGCGACGAAGCGCGCCACGGCAAAGCGTTTGAGGGATTGTTAAAGCGGTATTTTTCGTAATTTGAAATTGTTGAACAATAAACACCCGGCAGATCAATTTGATCTGCCGGGTGTTTTCAAGCGGCTCGACTATAAAAGCGTCCCTTTGGTTGACGGGATTTTGCCGGCGTTTGCCTCGTCCATCGCGCAGGCCTCTCTAAGCGCATGCGCGAGGGATTTGAACACCGCCTCTATAATATGATGCGCGTTTTTCCCGGATAGCTTTCGCAAGTGTATTGTTATACCTGCTTTTCGTGTAAATGCCGCGAGGAATTCTTCTAGAAGCTCCGTCTCAAATTCACCCACTGACGGCTGATCTATCGGAACATCCAGCCCTAAAAGCGCCCTACCGGAAACATCCACAGCGCATAAGATCAACGCCTCGTCCATCGGGATTGTAACATCGGCATACCGGCGAATCCCGCGCATGTCGCCCAAGGCTTCTGCAAATGCCGAGCCTAAGCATATCCCGATATCCTCCACAGTGTGGTGATTGTCAATCTCCGTGTCGCCGCGGCATTTGACGGCAAGGTCAAAACCGCCGTGGCGCGTAAACAGTGTCAGCATATGGTCAAGGAATCCTACTCCGGAAGATATCTCACTCTTGCCGGAGCCGTCTATGTTCAGCGTCAGGGTGATATCAGTCTCAGCAGTTTTGCGGGTAAGGTTGCTTTTACGCATTGGTCGGCCTCCTTATTTTGGGACGATTAATTGTCCTTCAATGCTGCCTGAGCCGCAGCCAGACGGGCTATCGGTACGCGGAATGGGGAGCATGACACGTAATTCAGCCCCGCCCTGTGGCAAAACTCTATAGACGACGGGTCGCCGCCGTGTTCGCCGCAGATTCCGAGTTCAATATCCGGCCTTTCACGGCGGCCGAGTTCCACCGCGATTTGCACGAGTTTGCCGACACCGGTTTGATCCAGTCTCGCGAACGGGTCGGATTCTAGTATTTTTTTCGCGTAATACTCATCCAGGAACTTACCGGCATCATCTCGTGAGAAGCCGTAGGTCATCTGTGTCAAGTCGTTGGTACCGAATGAGAAGAACGCAGCGTCTTTGGCTATTTCATCGGCGGTTAGACAGGCGCGGGGGATTTCTATCATTGTGCCGACCATGTATTTCATATTCATGCCGGATTGAGCAATCAATTCATCAGCAATTTGAACCACACAGGCTTTGACGAATTTGAATTCTTTAGCCTCCGCGATAAGCGGGATCATAATCTCCGGAACAATGTTCCATTCCGGGTGGGCTTTTTGCACATTGATGGCAGCTTTTATTACGGCTCTGGTCTGCATACGTGCGATTTCCGGATATGTAATGGCAAGGCGGCAACCACGGTGACCCATCATTGGGTTGACCTCGCGCAGCCTTTCAATTATCGTTTTTATCCGCTCAACCTCTTGAAACTGCGTGCTTGCCAACGCGGCGATTCCGCTTTCATCAGTGGGCAGGAACTCATGCAGTGGCGGGTCTAAGAACCGTATCGTCACCGGCAGTCCTTCCATCGCCGTGTACAGTGCCTCAAAGTCAGATTGCTGCATCGGCTCGAGTTTCGCCAGCGCTGTTTCGCGTTGCTCCACGGTTTCGGCGCAGATCATTTCACGAATAGCCGGGATTCTGTCCGCATCGAAGAACATATGCTCAGTTCGGCAGAGACCGATACCCTCCGCACCGAACTCACGTGCGGCTTTCGCGTCCTTTGGCGTGTCGGCGTTTGTACGGACCTTCAGCTTTCTGAATTTATCGGTCCACTCCATAATCCGGCCGAACTCGCCGCTGATTTGCGCGTCGGTGGTTTTAATGTCCTCACCGTATATCTGACCCGTTGAGCCGTCAAGACTCAGCCAGTCGCCTTTTTTATAGATTTTACCGCCGAGTTCAAACTCCTCTTTTTCTTCGTCGATTATAATATCACCGCAGCCGGCGACGCAACAGGTGCCCATCCCACGGGCGACAACGGCGGCGTGAGAAGTCATCCCTCCGCGTGCCGTCAGCACGCCATGGGCGGATGCCATACCCTCGATATCCTCCGGCGATGTTTCCACACGCACTAAGATCACTTTTTCGCCGTTGGCGGCCCAGAGCTTTGCGTCCTCGGCCGTGAACACGATTCTGCCCGCGCCTGCGCCGGGGGAGGCGGCTAATCCAGTTCCTATAGGTTTGGTGTTTTCCAGTGCCTGAGTATCAAACTGCGGATGCAGTAACGCGTCGAGAGCTTTTGCGTTAATTGTCAAAACAGCTTCCGCTTCGGAGAGAGTGCCGTCATCCACAAAGTCACAGGCTATTTTTAACGCCGCATGCGCTGTACGTTTGCCGGATCTGGTTTGCAGCATAAACAGCTTTTTGTCTTCGATCGTAAACTCCATGTCCTGCATGTCGCGGTAGTGGTCTTCTAATATCATGCAGACCTTTATAAACTCGTCGTACAGCTCAGGCATCACGGTTTTCAAAAAAGATATAGGTTGCGGCGTACGGATCCCGGCGACGACATCTTCGCCCTGTGCGTTCAGCAGGAATTCGCCGAAAAGCGCTTTTTCTCCGGTGGCCGGGTTCCGCGTGAAGGCCACGCCGGTACCGGACGTTTCACCTAGATTGCCGAACACCATCTCCTGCACCGTAACGCCTGTACCCCAGTCGCCCGGGATATCGTGCATACGTCTATAGACTATCGCGCGGGGGTTGTTCCACGACCGAAACACAGCCGTAACCGCTCCGATAAGCTGTGCCTCCGGGTCTTTGGGAAAATCTTCGCCGGTTTTCAGCCTGTATTCAGTCTTGAATTGGTTGGAGAGTTCCAGCAAATCTTCCGCCGAAAGCGCTGTATCTTCCGTCACGCCTTTTTGGGCTTTCATTTTTTCCAAAAGCTCGTCAAAGCTTTTTTTGCCGACTTCCATAACAACGTCTGCGTACATTTGTATAAACCGGCGATAGCAGTCATAGGCCCATCGCGGGTTTCCGCTTTTATCGGCGATTGCCTTGACGACATCGTCGTTTAACCCAAGATTAAGTATCGTATCCATCATGCCCGGCATAGACGTGCGTCCGCCGGATCTCACCGATACAAGCAACGGATTCCGCGAGTCGCCGAACTTTTTGCCGGTGAAATCCTCCAGCGCACTGATATTGCGCAATATCTCGTCCTGGATATCATCGCAGATTATCTCGCCGTCGGCGAAATACTTTACACATGCCTCAGTTGTGACTGTAAATCCTTGCGGAACGGGCAGATTAAGGTTAGTCATCTCTGCCAGATTCGCGCCTTTTCCGCCCAAAAGCGCTTTCATAGTGCCGTCGCCCTCTGTAAATGTGTATACATATTTATTGCTCACGGATAAATCAAGCCTCCCCACAAACTTTTCTTTTAACTAGAGTAAACCCCCGGAATTGTCACTATTGAAAGACATTCGGGAGCTGAGTGAATACGTTAAATAATTATATCATTGATTTGGAAGATTTGCAAGAATTTTCTGTTGGGAGTGCGGAGGACGAAAGGGGAAACCTCCCAAATAAATTTGACGCAAAAAACGTACCTGCACCCCGTGTATTAAATCCTCGCCTCGGGGAAATACTGTAGTTCACGAAGTCAGTATTTCCATTTAACAGGAGGATTCGCTTTATGTCGGGTAAGGTCGAAATATGCGGCGTTAACACGGCAAAGCTCAAGGTACTGAAAAACGAAGAGACGACTGAGCTTTTAAAAAAAAGCAAAGAAGGAGACATGAAAGCCCGCGAAGAGCTGATTGCCGGCAACCTGCGGCTTGTGCTGTCAGTGATACAAAAGTTTGTCAGCAGGGGGGAGAATGTGGACGATTTGTTCCAGGTTGGCTGTATCGGCCTTATGAAGGCCATAGACAACTTTGATATAACCATGAATGTGCGGTTTTCCACGTATGGCGTGCCGATGATAATCGGCGAAATAAGAAGATATTTGCGCGACAACAGTTCAATCAGAGTCTCCCGCAGTATGCGTGATATGGCGTATAAGGCGCTGCAGATGAAAGAGAAGATAATCAACGAAACGCAGAAAGAGCCGACGATGGACGAGCTTGCCGCCGCCCTCGGCGTCCGGCGGGAAGAAGTTGTGTTCGCATTAGACTCAATATCAGACCCTGTCTCGCTGTACGAGCCGTTGTACACAGACGGTGGGGAGAGTATAATGATTGTCGATCAAGTATCAGATACGCGCAACACCGACGAAAATTGGTTGGAGCAAATTGCCTTAACAGACGCGATCGAACGCTTGGGTTCAAGGGAAAAACACATACTTGCGCTCAGATTCTTTTTCGGCAAAACGCAAATGGAAGTGGCAAGCGAGGTAGGAATAAGCCAAGCCCAGGTATCCAGGCTGGAAAAGAATGCGATCAGCCAGATAAAGAAGCAGCTGTAGTTGAAGAGTCAAAAATCCCGTCTGTACAGACGGGATTTTTTGCCGCCTACAGTGTTTCTGTCGCACAGCGTGCAGATTAGGTCTCTTCCCGTGTGAGCTCAATATCCGAAGCGGCCATGCGGAGGTTGGTTTGCGGTATTTGCGGCGTTTCCTTATACAGAAATGTCAAAATATTTTAATTAAAAATGAAAAGAGTTAAAATTATCCCTTGACTTTGACGCGACGTTGCAGTTTATAATTGGTTCAACCTATTTTGCCGGGACTAATTTCAGAGGAGATAAAGCATTATGAAATTGACCACTATAAGCGAGATTTCAAGAGAAATGAACATTTCAACCCGGACCCTGCGCTATTATGAGCAAATCGGGCTGATTGAAAGCGTCAAAAAAGAGGATTATGCCTGGCGCACTTACGACGAAACGACAGTCACTCGTTTACAGCAAATCCTTGTTTTGCGCAAATTGCGGATATCCCTCAAACAAATCAGTTTGATTTTACAAAGTGAAAACACAGCGGAAATCATTGAAACTTTACGGCAGAACCTTGCCGAGGTGGACGATGAAATCACCGCACTGGCTACTATCCGTGAAATCATCAATAGCTTTATCACACGCCTGAACGAGAGTATACATCAGAATATAAAGTTGAATTTGCTGGACGACACGGCCTTATTGGAAGCCGTGGATGCCCTGACCGTGCAGAGAATCCCGCTCAAGGAGGAAAAGACAGCGGAAGATTTACAAGCCGCCAGTGAGAAGCTGAACAGACTCACCGACCGGGATGTGCGGATCGTGTATCTGCCGCCCATGACGATGGCGGCCTATCAGTTTATTGGAGATGGACCGAACGAGCCCGAAGGCCGCTGTCACCAAGTGGTAAATGATTTTGTACGCGAAAGCAACCTGGCCGTAATAAAACCTGATATTCGGCATTTTGGCTTCAACGCGCCAAATCCTGTGGATGAGACCAACTACCACGGCTACGAAATGTGGGTCAGCATTCCGGAGGATTTTCCTGTGCCGGGGCCGCTTGTAAAAAAGCATTTTGAAGGCGGCCTCTACGCCGCTCATATGATTCCCGTAGGCGCTTTTGAGGAATGGGAATGGCTTTCCTCATGGGTTTTCAACAGCGCTAAGTATGAATACAGAGGAGACGGGCGGCAGGATAATATGTTCGATTTTCTTGAGGAACAGCTTAACTACATGAACCGTCTTGATTTGCCTAAAGATGGTGACGATGAGGGGTTGCAGCTTGATTTGCTGATACCGATAAAAATAGAAGAATAATCGGCAACCGGAAACATTCAAAATTTTTTAATGCGCTTGACTTTCTATATATAATACACTACTATAATGATATGAAAATTTTACATATTGTATAGGAGGCAGTTTTATGGCAGTAGTTACAAGTGAAATTCTGAACATTATACCCATCGATTTAGCGTACACCGGATTGAAGAAGGATTCATTAAAAGGCAAGGTCGCGGTTGTCACCGGGGGGGCCAGCAACGTCGGTTTAGGCTACGCGCGGGCTATCGCCTGGGCGGGGGGCAACGTCGTTGTCACGGACATCAACGAGGTAAACGGTATGGAAGCAGAGCGCGTGATCAATGCCGAGAATGAGGCGGACTGCGCCCTGTTCGTCAAGTGTGACATTACTAAAGAGGAGGATGTCAAAAACCTGTCTGCAAAAGCGTTTGCGAAGTTCGGCAAGGTTGATATCCTCATCAACAACGCGATGAACATGCGTCTCAACGGCCCGGTGCTAGGGTCAGAGGTCAGTGATCTTGACGCATCCTATGCCATCTCCGCGCGCGGGACAATGCTTTTGATCAAAGAATTCGTCCCGGGGATGATTGAGCGTAAGTATGGCGTTGTCATCTATAGTGCAACGCAGTTCCATTATGCCCCGCCGATGGTTGGCGGCACGATCTATACCGCGGGCAAGGCGGCAGCGACATCTATCGTCATGTCGCTTGCAAATGAAGTCAAAGACACCGGTGTCAATGTGTTCTGCTTGACCCCAGCCGGAGTCGGGCGGTTCGACCCGTCCAAAATGCCTCCGCGTCCGCCCGGTGCGCCTGAACGCCCAAGATTCGCAATGCCCGGATTTGACGCTATGGTTCCGCCGGAATCCGGCGGCGCGGCGATGGTCTACAGCATTTTGAATGCCGAAACTCTCCATGGTTCAGGCATAATCGTTTTCGACGCGTTGAAAGCAATGAACTATCCGTTCCCGGTTCCGGAAACAGCAAATGTTGATGCCCCGCCGTCGAGGCGTGTGACAGATATGGAGCTGACGATGATCCTGTGCAACATGGGTCCCGGATTTGTCGGGTTTCCCGAATAATAACGTACATAATATAAGAGATTGAAATAAGCGATTGGAAAACATAAGCCAAGGCGTGAACCGCTTTGGCTTATGTTTTGTTATGAAAACAATATTAACGATAAGCAAAGCAAAGAGACCTGCCTAAATATAAGGCGGGCATAATCTAATACAAGAAATATTTAGGCGGGAACGGTAGCAAGCTCAGGTGACCAACCT
>WQWC01000004.1 GCA_009785525.1 Oscillospiraceae bacterium
GAATGTTTTGGGATTATGAATATGCAGTGCTATCGCCCCAAAGCGGTTATTACATATACAAGAAAGGTTTTTGAAGCAGAAGAAAATGAAATCAGAATTACATTCGATCACCATTTAAAAGGGTCAGAGTCTAATTTCGATATATTTTCAAAAGATTTAGCAGAGAATATGATATTTGACCCGTATTTTGTCGTGATGGAAGTGAAGTTTAATGGCTTTTTGCTTAGTTATATCAAGGATATTATTAACGCGGTGAATGCAAGTGAATTGGCGGTTAGCAAGTATTGTCTCGGCAGGACAATCGGAAAAGAATACATATTTCTATAAGGTGAGGTGCACAAATGAGAAATTTATTATTGGACATGATCGCACAAAGCGGCAACTTAACAATACAAGAGATTGCGGTTCGTATCGCGGCCGCTACACTACTCAGCGTGGTCATTTACGTGTCATATTGGTTTACCCATACAGGCACTACTTACAGCAAGAAATTTAACGTCTCCCTCGTTACACTAACAATCCTAACCTGTACTGTCATGACGGTAATCGGGAACAATATTGCGCTGTCGCTGGGTATGGCGGGCGCGCTGTCTATTGTGCGATTCCGTACAGCTGTAAAAGATTCCAGGGATACAACGTACATCTTCTGGGCGGTCATTGTAGGTTTATGCAGCGGCGTAGGCGATTTCTGGACAGCTATCATCGGCAGCGGGGTTGTGTCGGTTGTATTGCTTCTGATGGGGAGAGTCCGAAATGAAAACAGAATCCTGCTCATCATCAAGGCGCAAAAAAGTCTGGAGACTGAAATCGAAGGAATCGTATTCCAACATTTCAATATGAAACCGCAACTTCGTGTGAAAAACACAACACCGAGTAGTGTAGAGTTTATCTACGAAATGGGCCGCCGCACGTATAATCGCACAAATAAGGGCGACAAAAACATCACCCAGTTACTATATGAAAATGATGGTGTGGAATACGTAAATATCGTTACCCAAAATGATGAAATAAGTGGCTAAACATGAGGCGTACTATTATTTATTACTTGGCTGGCCTTTTGGCTGTTGCCATACTTGTCGTGAGCTTGGTGTATATAGGGGCAAGTGATGATGTGCGGCGTTATCATCAACACCTCGAGCGCCCAAGCGAAGCAGATCTAGGCTATTGCTTTCATTGCGACGACCATAGCTTTTGTACGCATTTGCCCCTCATTATAATCGACACCTTCGGGCAAGAAATACCAGGGAGGCCCCTTGCATTCGGCACCGGCTTCTACAACGACCCCGAAACCTTGTTCGCATTTCACTACGCCCCAGACGGTGAAGCGGAGATCGAAGTTGCGGTATCTGTAATAGACAATCCGGATAGTTGGAACCATGCAGATGACATCCCTATGTATGAATCTTTGGCAATGATGCGTATACGCGGCAATTCGTCCCGCTTTTTTGAAAAGCCGAATTATCGCATCAACCTCATCCACCCTGACGCAGAAAACAACCCATTACCATTACTTGGAATGAATCCTCATACCGAGTGGGCACTGCATGGCCCGTTTTTGGATAAAACGCTCATGCGGAATTATATATGGATGAATGCAGCCGCTGACGTCATGGGGCCGGGGCACTTTGTTCCGGAGGTGCGGTTCTTTGAGCTCATATTGAATGGGGAGTATCAAGGTCTCTATATGCTCATGGAAACCATACGCGTAAGCCCATACAGGCTGGATATGACTCGCTATAGAGAAGGGATGCCTGTTACGAGCTATCTGTTCCGTCTGGACACGAATTTCCGCACCCCTGAACGGCATGTAAACACATTTTCTGCGCTTACATATCGTTTAGAAATGCGCAGAAACATGGAGATTATGTATCCTAGCCTTGCCCTGCAAAGTGACAGTATACAAGAGTATGTGACAAGGAATATAAGCACTATCGAGAGATTTCTATACTCGCCGGAGATTATATGGGATACACGCAGATATGAGCAGTACATTGATATGGATTCTTTTGTTAATTTCTATATCATCAATGAATTCATTGGCAATAATGATTTATGGGCAAACTCAACCTTTGTGCATAAAGATGTGCGGGGGCGGCTTGTGGCAGGGCCTGTTTGGGACTTTAATAATGTGATGGATAACTTCTTCCTATCCATGCCTACAGACAGATTTTTATTAGCTGACCGCGGTTGGTTTGACCGGTTGATGATGTGTCCCGACTTTACCGACAGAGTCATACGCCGCTGGCGTACGCTACGCAGGGGTGTCCTAGCTGAAGAGCAGCTTGTGCAGTATATGCAGGACGTAGAAGATTGGCTGGGCAGCGCCATTGACCGTAATTTTGAAGTGTGGGGCTACAGTTTTGACCCCTCTCAAGTAAGTCGTATGGAACGCCGCGTCCCAACATATGCACAAAGGGTGGAGGGGTTGACCATATTTGATTTGAACCCCTCAAGCTTTGAAGAAGCCCAAGAATGGGCGCGTAATTATATGATAGAGCGCGGGCGGTTTCTGGATGACTACATAGAGGCCTTGCGGCAGTTTAGCCACCCGTCCCGCCATGCACTGTGGATTGTGCCATAAGCGAGAGGAACATATTCTATGCGGAAGTATCTTATAGCAATATTATTAGTTGTATTTATCGTGGCTGGAGCGTTTTACGCATATTTTTCCAGAAGCGTGTTCATTGATTTCAGACCGAATGCGCCTGTATCTGTTGCGTTTCGTGCAGGGGAAGATGCCATCATGCAGCAAGACGCGGATGGGCGCTACGTTCCCATCCAGTTGCGCGGCGTGGAAATGACACCATCACGCCCAGGGCACATGGCCTGGGATTTTGGCATCACCACCTACGATTATTATAGGTGGTTTGGATATATCGATGAAATGGGTGCAAACACACTATATGTGCCACACATCATGGACTCTAATTTTTATTATGCATTATATCGATTTAATACAGGGAACGCCAGGCCGCTGTTGCTCTTGCAAGGTATATATGGCCATGACTATAATAGCCTGACTTCCAGACTCAAGGAAGCGATAGACATTATCCATGGTCGTAGGATTAACTTTTTTGATCGTACCGGCATTGAGGCTTTTCTGTCTGATGTATCTCCTTGGGTTGTCGGCTTTATAGTAGGCGCAGATTGGGATCCGGACACGATCGTATTCATGAACCACTTTGACCCGGCGATGCCTGACAGCTTTCAGGGCGAATTTTTCAGCGCAGCAGAAGGCGCCTCACGCTTTGAAGTGATGCTCGCGCAAGTGATGGATAGTGCGGCTGCTTATGAGTCAAGAAGATTCAAGGTGCAGCGTCCCATCGGGTTTATCTCGAGCCCTATTGTAGATTTTTTGGAGTATGCACCGGCTTATGCAGCACAACTGCGAAAGTATGTGCAGTTGAATCCCGAACATATTATTCCGTCTGAACGCATGGTTGCGGGGACATTTGCGGCCTATCGGCTGTTCTTTTTCACCGATGATTTTACAAGGTATTTGACGCCCAGTCAAACCGAAGCGCTTGCTCCGATTCTGGCAGACTTAGACCGTAGCTGCATCTATAACGGATATTTGGATCTGCTGGCGCGATACCACAGTATGCCGGTGATCGCAGCGGGATTCGGATTTTCATCCAGTCGTGCGCCGTATATCGTGGATCGACCGCCGCTCACAGAGCGGGAACAAGGAGAAGCACTTGTCGAGATGGTCACACAGCTGGAAGAGTCAGGCTGGGCCGGAAGCATTATTTCCACTTGGCAAGACACATGGGAGCGGCGCACTTGGAACACAGCATTTTCCTCAGACCCGTGGCATTATCACTATTGGCATAACTTGCAAGCTGTTGATCAGTGGTATGGGTTGATGGCTTTTGATCCCGGACGTTATACGCGACCTGTCCTGATCGATGGTCAGGCGAACGAATGGGATGAATCTCATCTGATCCATGAATATGACGGTATGCGCATCTATGCACAATACAGTCTCCAAGGGCTCTATTTACTGGTACGCGGAGAGGGCGTAAATCCGCAAAACACCCTTTATCTGCCGCTTGATGTGACACCGCGTTCCGGGACTTCTGCGTTTTATGGCCTGGAATTTGAACGCCCTGCAGACTTTTTGCTGATCTTGTCGGGAGAAGATGAAAGCCGCTTGTTGGTCAACCGGCGTTATCATGCAACACATCAACGCTTCTATGAGGAAATGATGGGAATAAACCCCTTTACACATAATATTCCGCCGAGGTGGGACTCGGAGTTTGTACCGATTACGCTTGCCTTGCAAAATCCCGTAATTATTGAGGCAGAGCTTTTTTACAGACTTGCAGACGAAGCACGGGAAATGCGGCGGCTGCGATCTTGGGATACAGGAATACTTACACATGGGATGGGTGATCCTGCTTCCCCGCACTTCAATTCTTTGGCTGATTTCTTTTTCGGCGAGAACTTGGTTGAAATTCGTTTGCCGTGGATGATGCTAAACTTTTATGATCCTTCCTACATGCGAGTGCATGACGACTATTATGACAGATTCGGGGTGGAAGGGATCAGGATTCAAGAAATATATATTGGAATTGCTGCTGAAAACGGTGAGGTTCCAATGTCACTAATCCCGCTGCGTGGATGGAGAAATACTGTACACACCCACGAACGCTTAAAACAATCCTACTTTATTATGCAAGAATTTTGGAGTAATTAAAATGGTTTCGGACTTAAGGATATATGTTGTTATAGGCCTGTTTATGATTATCTGCATTTCACTATTGATTTTTAATTTCGCAGTGATTCGCTACGCCCAGGGCAAACATGCACACGCGGCAAATAGAGTTAAAAAATGGAGACGGATCCTTTATACGCAGGCCATCATAACGGATGGCGCAGGAGCTACGGCTTCAACGCACGAAAGATTTTTATTAAGAAAATTGGCAAACGCAGAGCGTCTTATCGTGTATGCACAGGCTTTGCAGTACCTGAAGGATGAGTTCCCGGAGGCTTACAATGAGTATGCACATAGGAGCTTTGACGCATTTCAGAAGCTTGCTGTACTATACGGCCGAAAGCCACGTATTGAGCGAACATGTTATGCCGATTTCATTGGCACTTTCCCTGAAGTGGCAGGCGATACATACGGCGAGCTGGTAAATGCACTCATTTCCTACATAGATGACTCCAATATCCATTGCCGTATAAAAGTTTTTCGCGCACTCTGCAGTATCGGCACTATCCAGGGCATCGTGAATGTGTTACAGCTGATTCACGACAGGTCTCTTTTCATGCACAGTCAGCTTCTGACAATGGAACTATCGAATTTCAATGGCGATCAGGAACTTTTGGCGGAACGTTTGTGGGATGAAAGCAGGAACTGGAATGACAATCTGACTGTCTCGGTCATACAATTTATCACTCGGATCTCAAACCGCTATCGTGAAACTTTTTTGCCGATCTTGCGAGACACATCTACCAATACAGAAGTGTGCATTGCCATGGTTCGCTATTATAGAAAGTATATCTATGAGCCAGTAATTCCGATTTTGATTGAATTTATTACCAAACCTATAGACATGAACTTGGCTGTTGAGGCGAAATCTGCCTTAGCTTTGTACCCGGCCGCTGACATGGCTACGACTGCATCATAGAATGCTCTGTCTAGTTCTTTAAAATGCGTACACGATCTCCGAAGCATCCAGATTCACGTTTACTAACGATTTGACTAAGTAGATTTGTCGCATGGTCCATGGGAATAAACGGAAGGTGAGGAAACAAGAAAATGATAGATTTTTTGCGAGAATTTCTCTATGTTGTCAGCGTATTTTATATCATATATCTCATACTGTTTGCAACCTTTTCGTTTTTTTCTATTTTAATAGGAGCATACAGGCTATATGTAGGCGATCGCATCTTTAGATTTAAAAATAAGTTTGATCATGACGATTTGCCTGTGTCTGTTCTAATCCCCGCCTATAATGAGTCTGTTACCATTATAGATAGCGTGCGCTCTCTTCTGAACCTTGATTACCAACAGTATGAGATTATTGTTGTGGATGATGGTTCCGCAGATGACACGACACAAAAACTAATTGATGAATTTGAGATGGAACGGATCGACCGTCCTATCAGCCGCGAACTAAAATGTCACCCGGAAGAAGCGATTTATGAAAATATAGTGCAGGGAGTGCCCATCACGCTCATACGCAAAGAAAATGGAGGCAAAGGTGACGCGCTGAACATGGGCATCAACGCCAGCCGTTACCCATATTTTGTTTGCATGGACGCCGATTCCAGACTGCAAAAAAATTCCCTAAAGGAAATTGTAGAGCCAGTATTTGAAGACGATACCATCGTAGCTGTCGGAGGAATGATTCTGATTTCTCAATGTATGCAGATGGAAGATGGTGAAGCTGTGCGCTATCGTTTGCCACCTAACTTGTTTGTGTGTATGCAGGCCTTGGAGTATAACCGCACTTTCTTAGCGAGTCGCATTTTTATGGACACATTTAACGGCAACCTGATTATATCCGGGGCATTTGGCTTGTTCAAGAAATCGATCATTGTCGCAACTGGGGGATATAGTCCTGATAATCTGGGCGAGGATATGGAGCTGATTCTGAAGTTGCATGGTTTCTGCCGCAACAATGACATTGAATATCGGATGGGCTACCAACCAAGCGCCATATGTCTGACACAAGCACCGACAAACTTTCGAGACTTGCGGACACAACGCCGCAGATGGCACATTGGATTGATGCAAAGTATGTTTGCACATCGGCGAATCGTGCTTAATTTGAAGTTTGGTCTAGTGAGTTTCTTCTCTTACTTGTATTATTTGATATATGAACTGCTGTCTCCCATTATTGAGGTATTTGGAATTTTGACCATTGCATTGGCAGCCTATATAGATGTGCTGAATGTGAGATATATGATCATATTTTTGATTGTGTATGCGATATATGGTTCGATTATAAGTTTGAGCGCTTTCTCCCAACAAATTTACACCCAAAAGCTTCGAATATCTCTCTTGGACATATTAAAGGTTTTACTTTTATGTGTACTGGAATTTGCGTTTTTTCGATATGTTCTGGCCGCTATACGTTTTGTGGCACTCCTCCGATATGGGAAAAACAAAACTACTTGGGGCAAAATTGATCGAGTGTGAAGTGGAAATAGCGGAGAAGTCTGGTTGACTTCTCCGCTATTTCATATTCTATTGCGCAAATCTACACTGCGACCTTTATCGTCCATGAATAAACCTCTAAATTTATAACTAAGGCTTCTTGGCTCGACGCCAAGCCATTTCCTCGAACTCCAGAGCACGCTGGTGGCAAACTTCCTCCGGCTCGACTTAGCATACGCACAGAATAGCATGTGAACACCGCCCCGTTCGTGTAAAAAGCCCCAGTCTCAATAGCACCAACGCGCCCATCTAAATACCGCCGACAGTTAGGATCTGAACGCCCCACATGTAAATCCCGCCAGCCATGGCTCCGCCGGGTACAAACAGCGGTCCCGTTATCATTTGTGCCAGCAGTTGGAGGGGAATTTTCACCGCGATGCAGAGCGCGGCCAGCAGCGTGATTATCTTGACCTCCACCCAATCGCTTCCATGCTAAGTGAAATCCCCTTTTGCGGATAAACTGAATATTCTGCGGACAAAATAACGGTAACATAGCTTAACTATTCGTTATTTTGAAAGGCAAGAATATGCGAAAGATAAAGTGCATTGTTATATGTTTGATGCTTATAATGCTATTCGCAGTTGCTTATATGGTAACTGGCGACTTCCCTGCGAGAATTGCGGCAGCCCCTACGCCAAGAGGCATAACTATACACGCGAACAGCTGGGCTGGGCTGTCGTCAGCTATTGCCGGTGTGAATCCCGGTGAATCAGCGACCATAGCACTGACGCAGAATATCCCCGGCGAGGGACACGACGCCATCGCTATTGAAGGCGGGCGCGACATCGTCCTCACCAGTGCGGGCGGTGTGCTCACCTTGATTCAGGAGGCCACAAACCAGCAACATTTTGCTGTCCACAACGCCCACATTTTCTCAGGAACCACATACAATGAGTTACAATCCCTCATTAACACCTTACCGACAACCGGTGTGGAACAAACCATTAATATCACCGCGCCCCTGATAGACAGCGGCACCCTGCCTGTTATTATTATCGGCAACAGGAATATTCGACTCGTATCCGCCGCACCCGGCGGGACGACGCTGATGCACACAGGCGTGGTGGCTGGGCAAGGAGTTAGGCATTTTCAAGTTGGAGTCTCAAGCGGTGCTGCAGTGGATAACAGGTTAACTATAACGGATGGTATTACAATTACCAGGCAGCCAGGCCTTACTACTGTCGGCGGCGGAGTGAGTGTGTATAGCGGCGCTACATTTAATATGGAAGGCGGCGCTATAAGCAACAACAGAACCAGCGTTGCCCATGGCGGCGGCGGCGTGTCCGTTATAAGCGCCAACGCCAACATAAGCGGCAACTCCAGAATTGAAAACAACTCAACAACAAACAATGGCGGCGGTTTGGCTATTGGCGGACTTGCTAACCCCCTGCTGACATCTCATGTAACCATAAGCGGCAATGCCAGAATTATAGGAAACACAGCCACTGGCGGTGGCGGTGTGAGTTTCGGCGGCACGGGTTCTATACTTGAAATGACCGGCGGCACAATCGGCGGCACAGCGCCGGGAGAAGCCAACCAAGCCTCTTTCGGCGGTGGTTTGCGGATGACGAACGATACCGCAATAGCCACAATTAGCGGCAATGCCAGAATCGCAGGCAACATAGCAAATGCCACCACCAGTGCCGAGGGCGGCGGCGGTATATGGCTGCAAGGCGGGTCACTCACTATGAACGGCGGCGTCATTGAGCACAATATAGCCACAAGTACTACAGGCGTTGCAAATGGTGGAGGCGGCGGCGGCGTGGCTATCACAACTGTGGCGCAACAGGTCAGCACCTTCACCATGAACGGCGGAGCCATCCGCAACAATCACGCGGCTTCCAACGGCGGCGGGGTGCGGCGCGGGTCGAACCCAAACGCTCATTTCACCATGCATGGCGGCGAAATCCGCGACAACACAGCGGCCCTGGACGGCGGCGGCCTCTATGCGCAGGGGGAAGCCTATCGCCCCGTATTAGAACCGACGGATTACGCCCGTATCACGATGGGCCCCAACGCAGTCTTCACCGGCAATCACGCGGGGAACGGGGCTTTCCGCCCGCCTGACACCTCCGCGGTTGATAACCGGATACAGACAACATCCTCATCGGTTTTCGATCACCCGGTCAACAACTTTGATATTAATTTCAGACTTGAGCCACGGGTAACGGCACTTACTATCACATATGTGACAAATACCGCGCAAGGCATATTCAGTCCGCCGGGAGCGGAGGATTTGCGGACGGAGACTATTCCGTTAGACACGTCAACTCCACCGACCCCGCAGCAAGTGCCGGGCGTAACCCCAAGACCGGGCTTTGTTTTCGACGGCTGGACTAAAGACGGGGATCCAACACGGCTGACAGACGCCCAAGTCCGCGCGACTGTCATCAGAGACAACACCACGTTCACCGCGCAATGGCGGCCGGAGGGACTGAGGCCTGAACCGCCGCCCGCACAGGCTCATCACGCGTTTCTGATTGGGTTCCGCGACGGTACAATCCGCCCCAATGCCAATATCACCCGGGCTGAAGCGGCGACTATCTTTTTCCGGATTATCTCCGACCAACACCGTGCGTCGATCTGGTCGCAAGCAAATTCATATCCTGATGTGTCCGCAAATAGTTGGTTCAACAACGCTGTATCCACCATGACCAGGGGTGGCTTGTTCATCGGCTTGCCTAACGGCGCGTTTGAACCGAACCGGCCAATCACCCGCGCGGAGTTTACAACTGCTGTGGCGCGGTTCGTGGGAATAAGCCAACAGGGGAGCGCCGCGTTCTTCTCCGACATCGACGACCACTGGGCGGAGGCCAAAATCAACGCCATGGCCTATCATGGCTTGGTTCATGGCGCGGATGGGATTGGCGGGGCGTTCTTGCCCGACCAGCTCATCACCCGGGCGGAGGCTGCGGCTATTATCAACCGTATGCTCAATCGTCTGCCGGAGAGTCCGGCGGATCTGCTGCCCAATATGCGTACCTGGCCGGATAACATGAACCCGCAGATGTGGTACTACCTGTATATCCAGGAGGCAACGAATTCGCATACCCATGAGTTGAAGGCTGACAGAGTCCATGAGCGCTGGGTGACGCTGCTGCCGCCGCGTCCGTGGGAGTTGCTTGAGCGGCCGGATTCCAGGCCGGAGAATATTTCCGGCGGGTAATAATAAACTAGGGTCTAGACAACCAAAAGAGTGTTTAATATGCTCGAAACGAGGTTGTCTAGACCCAAAATGTAAACATGACTCATGCTGAGAATTACTTGCATTTTAATACCCTTTAGGCTATACTGATATTGAATCACTTGTATTTGAAGCGTTATCGTGGCGCTTTGAAATATTACAACAACTCAATAGGGAGGAACGAATTATGGCTGATATGCCCAGAATCGAAAATCTAAAGAGGGAAGAAAATGTATTTGAGCTAAAACCATGGCAATCAATTCACAACACAATTACCAAGCCGATGGTTACCGGCTTGGGGCCGGCAGAAATACCGGAATCCGCTTTGGCTATGGGATTCGCGCTCATCACAGCGCCGGATATATTGGGCAGCCCCACGCATGTCCATCCGTTCGACCAATGGATCTACCTGATTGGCTCCGATGCATTTTCTGAATTTGACGCCGATGTTGAGTTCACCATGGGCGAAGAGATCCTTAAAATCAACTACCCTTGTTACATATTTATTCCCAAGGGCGTAAAACATTGCCCGCTGAACATTAAGCGCGTCGGGAAGCCTTTTATCTTCGTGGATGTCAGCATTACTCAAGAAGCATCTGTCCGCCCGGAAACAACGGCCAGTACCAACCGCCCTACGTATCAAGCGCTTAATAACGATTGATACCAAATTAACTCGGTGCTCATTTCCCGTTAATATGTGCGCTTGTTATATTGCCGCGTCAAAAATGAAATCTGCATAGCAAGATGAACAATTTTTCATAGTGCTCTGCACGGACGACCGAAGGCGGTCGTCCGTGCGCGTTAAAATATGCCTTTTGCCGACAACCGGGAGTGCCGTCCCCAAGGCGTTTTGTCGGTTTGAAGAAATGCCCTAATATCGAGGAGTGATTTACAATTTGGTTAAACAATTAAAATACAATCTGACACAGGGCCCTATTTTCGGGAAACTGTTTAAGCTGTCGTTGCCGATTATGGCGACATCGTTAATGCAGACAGCGCACAGCCTGACAAATATGTTTTGGCTGAGTTGGATGGGCGAGAGATATGTCGCGGCTGCGGGGCTTGTTTCTATGTTCATTTGGATGTCGATGGCATTTATCATCCTGTGCCGAACCGGAGCGGAAATCGGCGTATCCCAGAATATGGGCAGAGATGAGCCGGAAAACGCCAAATCATATGCACAACACGGTTTTTTATTGGCAATGATTATAGGTGTGATTTACACCGTTGCCATCATTGTCTTAAGGGTACAGTTGCTCAGGTTTTTCGATATCGACAGCGAGTATGTCCGTCATATTGCGCAGCAATACATGGCCATCGTCGCGTTGAGCATTCCGTTTAACTTCGGGCATACGGTCATTACCGGTGTATTCGGCGGCTACGGCAACACGAAGTTGCCTTTCTACATCAACACAGCTGCACTCGCTTTAAACATCGCCGTCACCCCACTGTTTATGTTTGTTTTTAACATGGGTATTTCCGGTGCTGCGCTAGGCATGGTTGTCGCAGCCGTATTTAACTTTTCTTTAAAAATTTGGGCCATGAAATGGTATAAAAACCGCCCCTTTGAGAAGTATACGTTTTTCGCGAAGCTCTATTGGGACAGGATAAAGCAAATGCTGCATTGGGGCATCCCTGTGGCAATGGAGCTGGCGGTTTTCACGTTGCTGCACATGCTTGTCACACGGCTGATTGCCTCCTTTGGTCAAGGCGCAATAGCCGCGCATCAGGTCGGTATGCAGATTGAGTCCCTCTCCTTTATGATAGCCTCGGGTTTTTCCAGTGCTATGACGGCGTTCATCGGGCAGAATTTCGGCGCTAACCAGTTTGCGAGATTGCACACGACTTTCCGGGTGTCTTTTATATTCACGTCAAGCTACGGCGTGTTCATAGCAATTATCCTCTTCTTCTTTTCGCCGCAGCTGATATCTACGTTCCTCGATGACCCGTATAGCATCCAAATAGGCATAAACTATCTGCGGTTTATTTCCTTTGCGCAAATCCTCACCTGTATGGAGGGCGTTGCCACTGGCGGTTTCCGGGGGCGGGGTCTCACAATCAATCCCAGCGTTGTCAGCATCAGCAGCAACATCACACGGGTAGTTCTTTGTTATGCTTTGGCTGCAACAGCTTTAGGTTCCGACGGCATCTGGCTCGGCATCGCTATCACCATGGCTCTCCGCAGCACCATCTTGATTATTTGGCACAAAATCAACGTCGCCAAACTGCCCAAGCTAGACGAACCACGAAATGGACCATTTGTAGTTGATTCAAAATAGCAGGGACGCATCCATGCGCTCAAGAGTCTTTAAAGCTTATTTGCAGTAAGCAGTGCCTTGGGAGCTATTAATATAAAAGATGGTCAAGCCCAAATTATAGGGGCTTGACCATCTTTTATATCGATACGTCACCTCACGCCTTCAGCTTCAAACTGTTTTGCCCATTCGGGCCGACGCAGTGACACGCAACAAAGTGCCGCGGCGCGACTTCAATTAACGGCGGCGTGCCTTTGTCGCAATCCGCGCAGTAGTAGTTGCATCTCTTGGCGAATCGGCACTCGTCCGGCGGGTCCAGCGGCGAACTGAGCTCTCCCCGCAATTGAATCCGCCCGCGATTCGCGCCCGCCTCCGGGATCAAAATCGCCGAGAGCAACGCCTTTGTGTACGGATGCATCGGATTCTCAAACAGCGTTTCAGACGGCGCTTTTTCGACAACCTTACCCAAGTAC
Organism: Oscillospiraceae bacterium; assembly: GCA_009785525.1. GTDB lineage: Bacteria > Bacillota > Clostridia > Oscillospirales > Oscillospiraceae > WRMH01. The sequence goes on from WQWC01000004.1 coordinate 13,085, forward strand.
GTGACCAGAATATCGTCTGAAAAGTGGTTGACAACCGCCAAATCATGCGTGATGAAGATAAACGTGAGGCCTCTGTCGCGCTGTAACTCTTTCAGCAGATTCAGAATTTGCGCCTGGATCGAAACATCCAGTGCTGACACCGGCTCGTCACACACGATAAACTGCGGCTCCACCGCCAACGCCCGTGCAATTCCTATGCGCTGCCGGCGGCCGCCGTCCAGCTCATGCGGATACGTGTTGATCAAACGCTCAGCCAAACCGACCGTCGTCATCAGCTCCACAACCCGCCGTTCCAAATCCGCCTTGGTTGAGCCGGACGGCAGGATTTTGTTGTGCTTTATCGGCTCGGCAATCGTCTCAAACACCGTCCGCCGCGGATTCAGCGACGAATACGGATCCTGAAAGATGATTTGCATGTCTTTGCGGATTTTGTTCATCCCGCGCTTGCTCAGTTTTGTAATGTCCTGCCCATTGAACAGGATTTCCCCCGATGTCGGCTCTATCAGGCGTAGCAGACAACGGCCGGTCGTCGTTTTGCCGCAACCGGATTCACCGACGATGCCAAGAGTCTCCCCTTTGTTAATTGAAAACGTAATATCGTCAACGGCATGAACCATGCCCGCCGCTGTTTTGAAGTGTTTCTTCAGGTTCCGGACCTCTATAATTTTCTCAGCCATGCGCGCGCTCCCCCCGTTTCATATCTATCCGGAAACCCGGCTCTTCGTACCGCGAGCAAAGCAACGAATGCGTGTCACTGACTTGCCGCATCTCCAGCGGCGCTTTGCAAGCCTCGACCGCGTATCGGCATCGCGGCTCAAACGCGCAGCCAACCGGCAGCTTTGTCGGATCCGGCATCAATCCACGGATCGGTATAAGCTCCGCCTTGCGATCCTTGATGTTCGGCAGCGAATTGAAAAGCCCTTCCGTATACGGGTGCATCGGCGTGTTGAACAAGTCCTCAATCGTACCGTATTCTACGATCTTCCCCGCGTACATGACCGCTACCATGTCGCAAACCGTTGCCACAACGCCCAAGTCATGCGTTATCATCACAAGCGCCGTGCCAAGTTTTTCTTTCAGGTCGCGCATCAAGTCCAGCACCTGCGCCTGAATCGTCACGTCCAAGGCGGACGTCGGCTCATCCGCCAGCAGAACTTTCGGGTTACATGCCAGCGCGATTGCGATGACGACGCGCTGTTTCATCCCGCCGGAAAACTGGTGCGGATACTCAAACGCGCGCACCGCCGGGATTCCGACGAGTTCAAGCATCTCGCCGGCTTTTTGCAATGATTCCTTGTCGCTCACCTTCTCGTGATAGCGTATGCTTTCGGCAATTTGTTCCCCGACTGTCATCACCGGATTCAGCGCCGTCATTGGATCCTGGAAGATCATCGACACATCTTTGCCGCGTATTTTTTCAAGCTGCGCCGGCTTCATTTCCAGGACGTTTGCGCCGCAAACGTTTATCGAGCCGCTTTTTATCACACCGGGCGGCGTTTGCACCAGGTTTAGTATTGCAAGCGCCGTTGATGTCTTGCCCGCGCCGGTTTCACCGACCAGGCCAAGCGTCTGCCCCTTTTTCAGCCACAGGCTGACTCCGTTGACTGCCTCGACCGTCTCATCTTCCAAGACGTAATGCACGACTAAGTCTTGCACATCAAGTACGATCTCATCGGAGTCTCCGCCAATTGTTATCTTGTCTTTTTCCATATCCTACTCCTCTATCTTTTTAACTTCGGGTCAAAAGCATCCCGCAGACCATCACCCAGCAGGTTGAATCCCATTACAGTTATCATAATAAACAATCCGGGGAATGTCGTAAGCCACCACTGGTGACGCACCACGTCTCTGCCGGCTGAAACCAGCGAGCCCCACTCGGGATTCGGCACCGGAATTCCAAAGCCCAGAAAAGACAGACCGGCCGATATGAGGATTGCCATACCCAAGCTTCCCGTGAATGTTATAATAATCGGTGCCAGTCCGTTAGGCAGTACCTGAGTATACAGTATCCGGAAGTTGGATAGTCCGATGGCTTTCGCCGCTTCCACGAATTCACTGCCTTTTAATGAGAGTACCGCCGCCCTTGAAATCCGTATAAACACAGGTATGGCCGACACCCCGATCGCAATAATCAAATTCGGGACAGAACGCCCCAGCGTCATTATTATAACCATTCCCAAAAGTATCCCGGGTATAGATGCCAGCGAGTCTGAAAATCTCATAAGAGCCTCGTCGGCGGCAGTCCCTTCATAAAACGCGGCAATTGAACCCAGGAAAACGCCCACTATGGCGGCAATCGACGTCGCGCCGACCCCTATCGGTAAAGAGAACCTGGTTGCATAGATCACGCGCGCGAAAAGATTGCGCCCCATGACGTCCGTTCCAAAGGGGTACGCTAAACTGGGGGGATGATTCCTGTATTGAACGTTAGGCGTTATGACTGATTCAACGGGCATGATCAACGCGATTATAAAAATTATTACTATGATGGCAATTATGATCATTCCGCCCAGCGCACTCGGATTCCGCCGCAAGTGGTGAAACACTTCGCCGCCCCGGCCGCGTTTCCTGTACTTTCGGGTCACTGATTCTCCGTTTTCCACGACAACGGTTTCTATTTTCGCAGCGTCAGCATCCGTCACAGTCGCAAAAGAGACAAATGCCTCCGCGGAGGCGGCTTCCACCGGTAAGCTTTGTTCAGGCGCCGCGACTACACTGTCCGCTTGCATGGGAGCCGCTTTATCCTGTTTATCAAAACCACCGGCAACCCGCACAGCCGCAATTTCCGTATTATCATAACTCCAATCCGCATCTGCGGACGGTATGCTGTCCTGAAGTTCCGGTATGTACTTATCCGCAATAGTGATAACCGGAGTATTTTTGGCGCGAGCCTTTCTCTTTCCCTTGTCAGCGTATTGCGCCCTTATCCTTGGATCGATAAAGGCGTAAGCAATATCGACAAGGAGCAGTATCAGGACATACATAATCGTCGTTAGTATAACTGCTCCCGTGGTGGATGTCAAGTCACGCGAACCCACAGATTCAACTATCCACCGCCCAACACCCGGCCATGCGAAAACCTGTTCGATTACAGCTGTACCGGAAACGGCGACGGCAACGCTTACCCCTATTGTCGTTACTATCGGTATCATCGCGTTGCCAAGGGCGTGTTTTCTTATAACCACTTTTTCCGGCACGCCTTTGGCCCGCGCGGTGCGCAGATAATCGGCTTTCAAAACCTCAAGCATACTGGATCGGGTCTGCCTTGTACATGCCGCCAAAAGTGTTGACCCGGCGACTACAGCGGGCAGTATCACGCTTCGCCAGCCGTCCACAAATCTCCCGGCGGGGAGCCAGCCAAGTATATATGAGAAAAGCAGCATCATCAAAAGACCCTGCCAAAAGCCCGGCATTGACATTCCCACCATAGTAAACGCCGTGGTTGCGGTATCCAGCGCCTTTCCCGCGCGTCTTGCCGCGAATATTCCCAGCGGTATTGCGACCGCCACCCCGAAAAGAACAGAGGCACCGGCCAAAATCAGTGTTGCGGGCAGTCTGGTAATAAAATTATACCAAACACTTATTCCGGTGTGATCGCCCACGCCCAAATCCCCCTGGATCAGGCGGAACATGTATCTCCCGTATCTTACTAATAGAGGGTCGTCAAGACCCATATCCGCCCTCATAGCGGCTATTTGCTCCACTGTCATGCCTTCCAGATCCCATCCCGCCGTAATATCTCCGGGCGCGAGATCCATAAGGACGAACACCATAAATGACACAATAATTATGACCGGGATAAGCAACAGGAGCCTTCTCAAAATATAGCGAATCAAGGATTTTCCTCCTATTTTACCGGATTCAGGCAACGCTAAATATACAAACGATACCACATATACCCGGCAACAGGGGACAGCGCAATGCCCCTGTTGCCGGGCAATCCGGTTATTTTTTAGCCGCAAAAGCAGCTTCTGTCGTAGTCCGGCGCAAAGCGAGTGTTACGGACGAAGATGCTCCGGAGCTTGGTTGAGATCCCAGTAAATGCCTCTCAGACTGTAGGTGAACATGTTGCCCCATAAATGCATACCTCCGATGCCCTGAACAGCCGGTATTCCGTTAATGCCATACCATAGCGGTATAATGATTAAATCTTCCCATAACCATCTTTGCATATCATGGGCTATCTCACGCGCGGCATCATCATCAGCTTCAACAAGGAAGCGTTCAATCAGAGATGAGAAGTAGGGGTCGTTGATGTTTGATCTGTTAGTGCCAATGTTCGGGGCAAGAATACCGGAAACGTATCCTATGGCGGACGGGCCGGCTGCCACTGCAAACAGCCACATCTCAAGTTCATGTCCCCAGGCGTGAGCTTCGACCCATTGTGCAACGTCCATTTGTATAACGTCAATATCAATTCCAACCTCACCCAGCTGGAACTGAACGAATTCCGCGGCCCTGATCGCTGCGTCTCCGGCGGTTCTCATTGCAATTGTTCTTCCGTCATAGACACTACGCTCTAAGTATTCCCTTGCTAGGGCGACATTATATTCTCTTCTGGCAAGCCCTTCAAGACGATAAGGAGTAACCAATCCCCATATATTTCCGTCCGGGGTAGGCAAAGCCCACTGGCCGTTAGCAACTATAGCAATGTCGTATACATTTACCGCGTGTGCCACGGCCCGCCTGAAATACGGACACCTTTGAATTTCGTCTCCCATAAAGTTGAAGCTGATAGTATTCAGCCATCCTTCATGCCTGAAAACTGTAAAGTTATCGTTGGCCTCCAAAACGTCCAAATCTTCCGGGCTCATTGTGAAGCTGATTTGCGCATCCCCGTTATTCAGCATTACCATACGTGTAGCCAGTTCGGGAATTGTCCAGAAAGACAAGCTGCGCGTGGGGGGCGCGTCGCCCCAATAATCATCACAGCGTTCAAGATGTACATAGTTGCCGGTTGAAAATCCAGTGACACGGTACGGGCCGGTTCCGATTGAACCCCATGCGACCGGGTCGTCCGGATTATCAAGATATGCCTGGCGGCTCAAAATAGGAGTCGCCCAGTGTGAAAGTGTATACCGCCAATCCAAATTCGGCTCTACCAATATTATATCAACCGTGTGCTCATCGACGACTTCTACTCTGTCAACTTCATGCCATCTTGCAAAGGCGGTTCCGCCGGGGTTGGCGTGTGAGATTTCGACTGTAAACACCACATCGTCTGCCGTGAACGGGGCGCCGTTATGGAAGTACACGCCTTCACGAAGATTGACCCTGATAGTTTGGGCGTCATCACTGGACCAGCTCACCGCGAGTCCGGGTTCCGGCCAGTTGGGGCCGCCGCGGTTTGCCATCAGCCGGTTTTGAATCAGATCATATATCTGGGAAGTAGAAGCCGTAGCTCCCGCAGGGATGTTTATGTTGAGGACCAAGATAGGAGTCGCATCGGCAATAATGTCGATATGATCCGCAAGATTAGCGCCTTCAGGCGGCGGCGCCACTAACATAGGCGCATCTTGTTCATCACCGGGGGCGACTCCCGGACCGCCGGCTTCGTCATCTGAAGCGCAGGCAGCCAGCAATGCCATACCCATAATCAGGGCAAGAAATAACGCTAAGCATCTTTTCACTTTTTTGTTCATAACAATTTTCATACCTTTCTACATTATTGAGTATCCTCAGAAATAGATTTGATACAAATTCCATTCAGTTGTGATCAGCAATCACCTCCAATTCAAAACACAGTCGCTTCCCCCGCGCCGGGTTCGGACACTATCGGGGGATTTGTTGTATACGTTAGCGCATACACCCGTAAAAGGGGGTATCCCCTTTCCGGACAACGATAACAAAATTCCGAACGCTCTACATTAGTAGCCATTTTAACACAATCAATTGCCCAATGTAAATACTTTTTTGACAAAATCAACAATTTTTCTGAAATGTTGGACGGGCGTGCGTTTCCTCCGGGTCAAACGCTTCTAACAAGGGGGTTCCCGGTACTAAGGTGATAAATAACAAAGCAGACATGTTTTTTTCATGTCTGCTTTGTTATTTATCGCTTAAATTATTGCGTTAAATTTTTTCCATAAACCTGTCGAACAGGAATCCTGTGTCCAATGGTCCGGCTCCCGGGTGGAACTGCACCGAGAATGATTTGCCGTAATCCAGCCCCTCGCACGTTCCGTCATTGTTATTGACAAATGCGGATTTTCCGTTGGGCACGACCTCATATCCGTGATTCTGGCTTGTCATGTACACGCGACCTGTCTCCATGTCTTTCACCGGCTGATTTGAGCCTCGGTGTCCGAATTTCAGCTTTTTCGTCTCATATCCGTGCGCCCTGGCCAGAAGCTGGTGACCCACGCAGATACCGAAGATTGTCAAATCGGTTTTGATAAGCTCTTTAATAGTATCGACAATTACTTGGTTCCCCGGGGCGGCAGGGTCGCCGGGGCCGTTTGACAGCATAATCGCGTGCGGGTCGATCTTCATAATCTCCTCAACCGATGAATCATGCGGGAACGACCATACATCGCAACCCCGGCGCTCCAGCTCCCTCGATATCCCGCGTTTCGCGCCGAAATCCAGCATGGCTATTCTGCGATTTCCGCCGTTGGCAACTTTCGTGATCCCTTTCGGCGATACCTGCATTATCGGGTTTGTAATGGTATAAGCTTTGGCCTCCGCAATATCGCTGTCTGCCGGCGGGCGGGACGTAATCTTCCCATTCATAACGCCGTTCTCGCGTGTGATTCTGGTCAGCGCGCGCGTGTCTATTCCGCATAGGCCGATTATGCCTTTTTCCTTAAAATAATCGCCTAAGCTTCCCTCACAGCGGAAGTTAGACGGTTTTTCACAAGCCTCTTTAACTATGTATGCTCTGGCCTCGATATTGGTGCTTTCAAAATCCTCCGGAATAATGCCGTAATTGCCGATAAGCGGGAACGTTTGCAAAATAATCTGCCCGCAATAGCCGGGGTCTGTCAACGTCTCCAAATACCCCGTCATCCCGGTGGTGAAGACTATCTCCCCGGTGATCTCACCCTCAGCCCCGAAATACTGCCCCTCAAATGATTTGCCGTTCTCCAAAACCAAATACGCCGGTCTCGCCATTGTAGCCGCCTCCTTTATAATCTCTTGCTAACTGAGTATAATACACTATATTGTTGCGGTTGGCAAGAAAAATTTAAATCACTTTGCTCTGATGTAACTATAGAAAATGCTTATACTGCGGGGTTGTTATTTAACACACGCCACTCATACGTCTCCCATAAATAAGTAACAAGTGTAACGCTACTTCCCACAGCTAGCTTTGCGTGACGAACAGTTAAGCCTTTGAAATTTGCACCTTTACCGTGTCCACTTCCATATGCATTTCTTAATTTGGCAATATTGCCCGCAATGCCATGTAAATTCCCTAAAACAGCCTTTACTGTGCTAGCTTCAGTCGTTGTAACTCCAACATTATCAGTAGACACTTGAAGGAATGTCATAGTTTCTTTTACAAGCTGGCTAACAGTCCAATTTTTATTAACAGCAACTCTGTTCCCTTCCAAAATAGTCTTGCAACAGCTCTCGATAAGCTCTTTTGATTTTCCTATGGCCTCGGTTGGATTTTCTGTTTGCATTTTTAACATAATATCAATTTGAGCAGACATATAATCGCTGGAAAACTTCTCTTTGAGGATTTCTCCAGCAACTACCAAAGGAGTTTGATTTAGTTTAACGCGATTCATGATTTCACGACATTTATTGTAGTAATTCTGAATATCACCATTACTAGCTTGAATTTCAGATTGGTAATGTAATTCATAGTATTCAAGCAAATCACCAAGGAGTTTCACAACTTCATTATTGTTTGCTTCATTAACGTAAGCTGTTAATGACTTACCTTTTGACATGCCGTAATGGTCGCACAAGGCCATGCCAACACTGTTTTGAGTGAATACGTCAAATTTGTTTGTCGAAAAGTTGAGCACGTATCCATCGCGATTAAATAAGTTCGTGAAAGCTCCAATTTCTATTTTTGATATAGTGGACACTATCCTTACCCTCTTTTCGCTTCATTGGTTTATTTGTCCATACTTACGATATAATATAGATTTTCTACTGTGTTACAGCACCAATGGTGAAACATATTAATTAGCCCGCGACTCCCTTGCAGCTTGCCTTTCATTTTCTTATTGTAACAGATATGTTAACACATTACAAAAGGCTTGACAATACCGGCATATAATGTTAAATTATAGTTAGCACTCTCCCTTGTCGAGTGCTAATTTATAAGGAAACGATTCGCGTATGAGTCTGACAGAGCGGAAAAAAGAGATATTGCGGGCTGTAGTAGAACAGTATGTTGACACGGCGGAGCCTGTCGGGTCCAAAACGGTCGTGCAACAGCTGGGAACCGCCGTTTCCGCCGCCACCGTGCGTAACGAGATGGCGGAACTCGTGGAACTGGGTTTGTTAGAACAGCCGCACACCTCCGCCGGGCGGATTCCATCCCCGGCGGGATACCGGCTGTACGTGAACGAGCTTATGCGCCGCCACAAGCTATCGCAGGATGACACGCGTGAGATATCGAGTTCGCTGAATCTGTTACAAGCTTCGGGACAGGAACAGAGCCTGATAGACGAAGCGGGCCGCCTGACCTCTCGCTTGACCACGTATCCGGCGTACGCATTGTCTTCAATGACCGGAGACATCACCATCGCCAGATTTGACCTGATCTATGTGGATTCGTTCACATTCATCATCGTTGTTTTATTGAGCAACGATTTAGTAAAAAATAAATTAGTCCATATAACCTCCCCGCTTCAGCAGCCGCAGCTTGTAAAGCTCTCGACAGTTTTCAACGCCAGCTTTACCGGCCTCACGGAAGAGCGGATCACCACGGCACTGATCTCCGCCACAGAGCGGGCACTGAACGATGCTTCCGGGCTTGTCGCTGTGATCGCGGGATTTTGCATAGAGCTGCTGTGCGAAGTAAAATCCGCCCAGGCACGTGTCTCGGGCGAGTTGAGCTTGTTCGACCATCCGGAATATCAGGACGTTGGCAAAGCCCAGCGGATTATACGGTATCTGTCGGACGACAATAAGTTAACCCGCCTGCCGTCACCTGAATCCGCCGGCGAGATTAAGATTACAATCGGCCCAGAGAACTTGGCTGATGAACTGCGTGACTCCAGCGTCCTGGCCGTACGGTACGACGCAGGGGACGATATGCAAGGGCTGATTGGCGTTGTCGGACCGACAAGGATGGATTACTCCAGGGTGGCGGCTCACCTGAAATATATAGCCCAGGGGCTGGGCGAACTGCTTTCAGGCGGGATATCAGACAAAAAAATCAACGAACTAGGAGATAACGATATTGAAGAATAAAAAGGAACAAGAAGAAGAACTTCTGGAGGAAGAAATTCCGGGTGAGTCCGAAGCCGTGGACGCGTCGGTGGATTTGGAAACTAATTTTGAAGATGCCCTAGCCCAGGAGCGCGATAAATTTTTGCGGCTTGCGGCCGAGTACGAAAACTTCCGCCGCCGCAGTCAGAAAGAGCGGGAATCCACCTATTTTGACGCACTTTCCGCTACAATAACAAACTTTCTGCCGGTGTACGATAATCTTGAACGTGCGCTGAAGATGGAATGCACTGACGAGGCTTTTTATACCGGTGTTAAAATGACTTTTTCGCAGCTTACTGAGATTATGATTAACATGGGGATTGAGGAAATCCCGGCAATGGGCGAAACTTTCGACCCGAACCGTCACAACGCGGTGATGAGCATTGAAAATCCGGATTTGGGAGAGAAGGAAATAGCCGAGGAATTGCAGAAGGGCTTCACCTTGAACGGTAAGGTAATCAGATTTTCAACTGTTGTCGTCGCCAATTAGACGGCTAGTAGACTTTAAAGATAAGCAAACGATTTAAATTAGGAGGACATTTATTATGGGAAAAATCATAGGTATTGATTTAGGTACGACGAATTCATGCGTCGCTGTTATTGAGGGCGGAGAGCCTGTAGTTATCACCAACGCAGAGGGTGCGAGGACAACTCCGTCAGTCGTCGCGTTTTCCGCAGATGGCGAACGGATGGTCGGCAATGTCGCCAAACGTCAGGCGATAACAAACCCTGACAGGACAATCGCATCAATAAAGCGCGAGATGGGCAGTTCATATAAGGTGACAATAGACGACAAGCAATACACACCGCAAGAAATTTCGGCGATGATTCTGCAAAAACTGAAAGCGGACGCGGAAAGCTATCTCGGCACCAAGGTGACTGATGCAGTTATCACCGTCCCCGCATATTTTACAGACGCACAAAGACAAGCAACGAAAGACGCAGGCAAAATCGCGGGCCTGGAAGTAAAGCGTATTATCAACGAGCCGACGGCGGCAGCCCTTGCCTACGGACTTGATAAAGAGCAAGAGCAGAAGATTATGGTATACGACCTCGGCGGCGGCACGTTCGATGTGTCGGTTCTGGAAATCGGCGATGGCGTTATTGAAGTGCTGGCCACAGCCGGTAACAATCGCCTCGGCGGGGATGATTTTGACGAGTGCGTTATGAATTATCTGCTTGCTGAGTTCAAAAAGGACAATGGCATCGACCTCTCGGCCGATAAAATCGCTGTCCAGAGGTTGAGAGAGGCCGCGGAGAAAGCGAAGACTGATCTCTCCGGCGTTACCACGGCGCAAATTAACCTGCCGTACATCACTGCCGATGCTACCGGGCCCAAACACCTGGACTGCACATTGACCCGCGCGAAATTCAATGAATTGACTGCACACTTGGTCGAGAAAACGATGGGACCCGTCAATCAGGCTCTCTCTGACTCCGGCCTTAACGCAAACCAGATTTCAAAAGTCCTGCTGGTCGGCGGCTCGACAAGAATCCCGGCCGTACAGGAAGCTGTTAAGAAAATCACCGGTAAAGACCCGTTCAAAGGCTTGAATCCTGACGAGTGCGTGGCTGTCGGTGCCGCGATCCAAGGCGGCGTTTTAGGTGGGGATGTTGAGGGAATTCTGCTGCTGGACGTTACGCCGCTGTCACTCGGTATCGAGACAATGGGCGGCGTGTTCACAAGGCTGATTGAGCGGAACACTACAATACCAACGAAAAAAAGCCAGACATTCTCAACTGCGGCAGATAACCAAACATCAGTTGAAGTAAACGTATTGCAGGGTGAGCGCGAGATGGCGCAGTATAACAAATCTCTCGGTAAATTCCACCTGGATGGAATCGCACCCGCACGCCGTGGCGTGCCGCAGATTGAGGTTACGTTTGATATTGACGCCAACGGAATCGTCAACGTATCAGCCAAAGACCTCGGCACCGGCAGGGAGCAGAATGTTACGATTACAGCTTCGGCGAATCTGTCGAAGGATGATATAGAAAAAGCAGTCAAAGAAGCGGAGCAATTCGCTGCTGAAGACGCTTCCCGCCGTGAAGAGGCGGACGCCCGCAATCAGGGGGATAATCTGGTGTATCAAAGCGAGAAGACGCTGGAGGAAATGGGCGATAAGCTGGATTCAGCCGACAAGCAAGCGGTGGAAGACGCGATGGCCAGCTTAAAAACAGCGCTGGCCGGCACGGATATAGAGGCGATTAAAGACGCTTCCGCCACGCTGGAAAAGGCGTTCCATAACGCCAGCGAAAAATTGTACGCACAATCCGCGACGCCGGAGGGCGCGTCGGGAGATGGGCATGACCCGTCCCACGACGGCGGCGAATACTATGACGCGGATTACGAAATAGTCGAAGACAATGCAGATACAGAGGACGGCGAGTAAATCAATAATCAAGCGGGCGGCACTTTATGCGCCGCCCGCAAAACTCAGAGAGGCATTGATATATGGCAGATAAACGAGATTATTACGAATCGCTTGGCCTGACAAAAGGCGCGAGCGACGATGAGATAAAAAAAGCTTTCCGAAAACAGGCGAAAAAATATCACCCCGACCTGCACCCGGGCGATAAGGACGCCGAAGCCCGTTTCAAAGAAGTCAACGAGGCGCATGAGGTGCTGACTGATCCAGACAAAAAAGCGCGGTACGACCAATTCGGCCATGCGGGGGTTGACCCTAACTTCTCTCCGGGCGGAGGCGGTTTCCATGGATTTGACGGGTTCGGCGGCATGGACTTCGACTTGGGCGATCTGTTCGGCTCTATCTTCGGCGGCGGGGGCGGTTCTGCAAGATCCCGCAACGCGCCAAGAAAAGGTGAGCGGGTGCGTGCCGAAGTTGAAATCACGTTTGAAGAGGCCGCGTTCGGATGTGAAAAAGAAGTATCTGTCATGCGGGTAGAGCGCTGTGCAGATTGCCAAGGCTCCGGCTGTAAAGAGGGTACAACGGCTGAAAAATGCGTAAACTGCAACGGCTCCGGCACAATCAGCTCACAGCAGCGCACGCCGTTCGGCGTGATTCAAAGCACGTCGGATTGCCCAAAATGCCAAGGCCGGGGCAAGATTATACATCAGCCGTGCGCAACATGCCGCGGGCTTGGGTTGGTGCGGCGCAACAGGAACATAAAGGTGTCAATCCCGGCGGGAATTGACCACGGGCAGACAATTTCATTGCGCGGCCAGGGGGGGGCTGGCTCAAACGGCGGCGAATCCGGCGACTTGTACGTCACAGTTGCAGTGCGGAATCACGAACTGTTTGAGCGTGACGGAACTGCAGTTCTGTTAACATTGCCGATCTCATTCGCCCAAGCGGCTTTGGGCGACGAGGTAGAAGTCCCGACGCTGGACGGCAAAGTGAAGTATAAAATCCCGGAGGGTACGCAGACCGGCACAGTGTTCCGACTAAAAGGCAAGGGCATAGAAAGCCTATCCGGCAGAGGGCGCGGAGATCAGTACATCACGGTAAATGTAGATGTTCCGACAAAGCTGACTGCTGAGCAGAAAGAGCTATTACAAAAGTTCGCCGAATCGGTGGGGACAGCGCCGTCTCCGGATACGGGGAAGAAAAGGAAACGTAAGTAGGGGCGCGCATTGCGCGTCCGTAATCGACGTTTTCAAACGGACGGCCAATGGCCGCCCCTACGGCTAAAGCTATGAAAACAAACGGACGCACACTGTGCGTCCGTTTTGTCTTTTACACCAGCTCTATAACAGCCATCTCAGCCGCGTCGCCTCTGCGCGGGCCGATTTTGGTGATCCGCGTATATCCGCCGTTGCGCTCCGCGTAACCGGGCGCGGTTTCGGCGAAGACTTTCGTCACCACGTCTTCCTTTGTGATGAACGCCAGCGCCTGACGGCGTGAGGCCAGCGTGTTCTTTTTTCCGAGCGTGATCATTTTCTCAGCCATCGGCCCGATCTCTTTACAGCGCGTCAGCGTTGTCTCAAGTCTGCCGTAATCAAGAAAATCGGTCACCATCTGGCGCAGCATTGCCCTGCGCTGCGTAGTGGTTCTGCCTAATTTGCGTGTTCCGGGCATAATGTCATACCTCCAAATTGAAAGTTGAAAATTGAGAATTGAAAATGAGTTTTCCATTTCCAGCTTTCAATTCTCCATGTGGCAATCGCGCGGCGATTACCTATTCTTCCCGCATGAGAGTCAGACCCATCATCGCGAGTTTATGGATTACCTCTTCCAGCGATTTACGGCCGAGGTTTCTTACTTTTATCATCTCTTCTTCCGTCTTGGATATCAAGTCTTCAACGGTGTTTATGTTTGCCCGCTTGAGGCAGTTGAAGCTTCTGACAGATAGATCCAGCTCTTCGATAGTCATCTCAAGCACTTTGTCCCTCTGCGTCTCCGCCTTCTCGACTACCGTGGATTTCGCGCCAATCGTATCGGACAGTGCTGTGAATAGCGTGAAATGGTCACAGAGAATCTTCGCCCCCAGCGACACGGCGTCCCTTGCCGTGATTGTCTTGTTCGTCCATACCTCAATCGTCAGTTTGTCGAAGTCGGTAACATTGCCGACACGCGTGTTTTCAACAGTGTAGTTGACTTTACTGACCGGTGTATAGATTGAGTCAATCGGAATCACGCCGATAATCGGCTGATGGAGCTTGTTGCGTTCTGCCGACATATAGCCTCTTCCGTGGTCTATCGTGAGTTCCATTCTCAACGTTGCGTCTCCGCTGAGGGTGGCAATGTGCCAATCCGGATTAATAATCTCCACCTCAGCATCTGCCTTTATGTCACCCGCTGTGACTGTGCAGTCGCCGCTGGCTTCAATATAAACCGTTTTTGCCTTATCCGTCGTGTGTAACTTTGCTATGATACCTTTTATATTCAGTATGATCTCAGTAACGTCTTCCTTGACGCCGGGGATCGTTGAAAACTCATGCTGAATCCCGGCGATTTTTACTGTAGTCACCGCCGTCCCCGGCAGGGAGGAGAGAAGAATGCGCCTCAGGGAATTACCCAGCGTTGTGCCGTATCCGCGTTCCAGCGGCTCCACAACGTATTTACCGTATGATTCATCCCCAGGCGTCTCGATACACTCAATGCGAGGACGCTCAATTTCTACCATGAAATACCCTCCTTCATTAGACCTCCGGCGCAGTCCGCGCTGATACGCAGCTTCAACCGGGACCTGTTACAACAGCTTACCAAAATATGAGGGACTACACGCGCAATCGACAATGTACAGCTGGCTATCGGCAATTGCCGGCGTGTCCAGAGTAGTCTATTTAGAATAATGCTCAACTATAAGCTGTTCCTCTATCGGGAAATCTATATCATCTCTCATTGGTGCGGCGGTAACTTTTGCGACAAGCGCGTTCCTGTCATATTCCAGCCATTTAGGCGGCGTGCGGGAGGCGTTGGCCTCAATCACAGCCTTGAACTTGTCCAGGGACTTGCTCTTGTCACGTAACGTAATAATCATGCCCGGCTTTACAAGGAAAGACGGGATATTCACTTTCCTGCCGTTGACGAGAAAATGCCCGTGCAGAACCAACTGCCGTGCCTCCGCCCTGCTCATCGCAAAGCCGAGTCTGTACACGGTGTTGTCAAGGCGCGTCTCCAACAGTGACAAAAGATTTTCACCTGCTTTGCCTTTACGTTTTCTGGCCATTTCAAAATATCCTCTGAACTGGCTTTCCAACACGCCGTAGTATCTTTTGGCTTTTTGCTTCTCGCGCAGCTGAGTTCCGTATTCGCTGGCTTTAGCCCTGCCCTGTCCGTGCTGTCCGGGCGGATACGGCCTGCGATCAATCGCGCATTTATCGGTATAACATCTGTCGCCTTTCAAAAAGAGCTTTTGTCCCTCTCTGCGGCAAAGGCGGCACACCGCGTCTGTATATCTTGCCATAAATTACAACCTCATTCTCCATTTTCGATTTTCCGCTTGAACACAGCCGGATTATACCCTGCGGCGTTTCGGCGGGCGACATCCGTTATGCGGAATCGGCGTTACGTCTTTGATCATGGTCACTTCAAGTCCGGCTGACTGTAAGGCGCGTATCGCTGCCTCACGCCCGGAACCGGGGCCTTTGACAAAGACTTCAACAGATTTTAGTCCATGCTCCATCGCGGCTTTTGCCGCTGTTTCCGCTGCCGTCTGTGAGGCGAACGGCGTGGACTTCCTGCTTCCGCGGAACCCCATTCCGCCGGAGGAGGCCCAGGATATCGCGTTGCCATGCACATCGGTTATCGTCACCATGGTGTTGTTAAACGATGACCTGATATGAACAGCACCTTTTTCAATATTCTTTCGTTCTCGGCGTCTGGTTCTTACTTTTTTACCTTTCGGTGGCATTAATTAATCCCTCCCAGATTTTTATCATGTTCCGCGGTTCCGAAAAAAGACAACAATCGCAAAAAGCAGCCGCACTGTAGCGATTTTGGCTTTTTTCAGTAGCAAAACGATTCAAAACTACTTCTTCTTATTAGCAATCGTGCGCTTCGGACCCTTACGCGTACGCGCGTTGGTCTTGCTGCGCTGTCCGCGCACGGGTAATCCCCTGCGGTGGCGCAGACCGCGATAGCTGCCGATTTCAGTCAAACGCTTGATATCAAACGCCACGGTTCTGCGCAGGTCACCCTCCACAGTGTAGCTTTTGTCGATACATTCGCGCAGCGCTGCTTCGTCAGCGTCTGTCAAATCTTTCACTCTTGTGTTAGGATTAATTCCGGTTTCCTCAAGAATCTTTTTCGCCGATGTTCTGCCTATACCGAAAATATAGGTCAGGCCGATCTCAACTCTCTTGTCCTTAGGCAAGTCAACGCCTGAAATACGTGCCATACTTTGATAATCATTCCTTTCACTATCAATTGTCCAAGCTGTCTATGGACGGCTTTAATTAACTAAAATTACCCCTGCCGCTGCTTATGCTTGGGATTCTCACATATCACCATAACGCGCCCATTGCGCTTGATTACTTTGCATTTTTCACACATAGCCTTAACAGACGGTCGTACCTTCATTGTCAAACACCCCTTTTATGGGAATCCGAGCTTCCCAAACATAGAATCCAATTCAAAATTTTTACTTGCTTCGCCATGTAATCCTGCCTCGGGTCAAATCATACGGCGACATTTGCACCGTTACTTTATCCCCGGGGAGTATACGTATAAAATTCATTCGGAGCTTTCCGGAGATATGCGCCAAAATCGTATGTCCGTTGCCTATGTCCACATGGAACATCGTGTTAGGCAGTGACTCTACAACGATTCCTTCCAGTTCAATCATGTCGTCTTTTGCCAAGTCTTTACATACCTCCCTCTTCTCTCGGCCCAGCGGCGAATTCCGCCAAGGCTCTTCTGATTTCGTTGTTCGTTGTTTTTTGCCCGGATATAAGCTTTTCCGTCAGTCTGGAATTCATTTCCCGGGCACGGGCTTCAAGCTTTATATGCTTGATTTTCTTGCGTTTCGGCTTGTCGATTTTCCGCCCTTTGCCGTCAACCAGCAACACATACTCATCTTCCGTGCCGATGACGATAAACCTTTTTCCGCCGTCCCGCCCATTCAGGGATATCACGATATCAGCCGTATTGATAACCCAGCGCGAATCTTGATCTTTTGCACCGCCATTAACAGAACCCAACATTCCATCCCTCATCATGGCACCTCGCAAACTGTCAGGATCTCCGGCTCACCATCTGTTATAAGAATCGTATTCTCATAATGTGCGGAGGGTTTGCCGTCCATGGTGACAACCGTCCACCCGTCATCCTGAACCCTTACCTCGTAAGTCCCGGCGTTGACCATCGGCTCAACCGCCAGTGTCATTCCGGAAACCAGGCGCGGGTCTGCCCTTTTGCGCGGGCGTTCCACGTAATTAGGAACCTCCGGCGGCTCATGCATCGCCGCCCCGACTCCGTGACCGACGAAATCCCTGACGACAGAGTATCCGTTGACCTCAGCGTGAGTCTGAATCGCCCGAGATATGTCGGACACCCTGTAGCCGACTTTTGCGAACTTCAGCCCTTCATAAAAGCACGCTCTGGTAACTTCAATCAGCCGATTTGCCGCCTGTGATGCCCCGACTGCTATGAATGTCGCCGCGCAGTCCCCGATATATCCGTCTTTGATAACTCCGACATCGATGCTGACAATATCTCCGTCAATCAGCTTTCGCCCTGACGGTATGCCGTGAATCACCTCTTCGTTGACTGACACACATATACTTGCCGGGTATCCGCGGTAATTCAGGAAAGCCGGGATGCCGCTCTGTGCGACTATGAACTCCCGCACACGTTTATCAATCTGACTCGTCACGACCCCCGGTTTTACCAGCTGCCCGGCGAGTCTTCTTGCCTCGGCCGCGATTCTGCCGGCCTCGCGCATAAGCTCAATCTCTTTTGCGGATTTTCGCCTTATCATACGGTTATATACCGAGCGCCTTTAATACGGCGGCTGTGGCCTCGTCTATCCCGTTGATATTTTCCACCGTTATTAGCTTGCCCTGGGATTTGTAGTAATCTTTCAGCGGTTCCGTCTCGGCGTGATAGACTGCCAGTCTCTGCCTGACCGTCTCGGCCTTGTCGTCTTCCCTGATTATCAGCACGGCATCGCATCTGTC
Organism: Oscillospiraceae bacterium; assembly: GCA_009785525.1. Classification (GTDB taxonomy): domain Bacteria; phylum Bacillota; class Clostridia; order Oscillospirales; family Oscillospiraceae; genus WRMH01. The sequence continues at coordinate 31,065 of WQWC01000004.1, forward strand.
GCACATGCCGTCTTTTTTCGGCGGTCCGAATTCCACATGGAATGTCTCCGCACAATCGGGACAGACCCTGCGGCCGGTGAGCCGCTTTTCAATCTCCGCGTCGGATATCTCAATCGACAACGCCGTGTCAATTTGAATCCCCTGCCTGTCAAGCTCTTTGGCTTGCGCCAGGTTGCGCGGCATTCCGTCAAAGATATACCCAGTCTTGCAATCGTCTTGAGAAACTCTGTCCAGAAACACGCCAATAACGACAGAGTCCGGCACAAGTTCTCCACGATCCATATATCCCTTGGCCTCAAGCCCAACTGAAGTCCCGTTTTTCACCGCCGCGCGCAATATATCACCGGTTGATATCGTCGGAACACCTAATTTCGTTGCCAAAACCTGTGCTTGGGTGCCTTTCCCCGCGCCGGGGGGGCCTAGCAAAATTAGCCTCACTGTGATTTGTAACCCCCTACCATGAGAATGGAGAGTGGAAAATTGAAAGTGGAAAATTAATTTTCCATTCTCCATTTTTGATTTTCAATTTATTCAAGGAATCCTTTGTAGTGCCGCATCAGCAACTGGGCTTCCAGCTGTTTTAGTGTCTCAAGCGCTACACTAACGACGATTATGATCGACGTACCGCCGAGCATGATTCCCATGTCTCTCGCCGTTTCGGAGAAGCGGCTTATCAACAGCGGCACGACCGCGATAATAGCCAGATACAACGCGCCGAACAGCGTGATTTTCGTCAAAACTTTCTGCAAGAACTCACTTGTCGGCTTACCGGCCCTGAAGCCTGGGATAAAGCCGCCGTTCTTCTTCAAATTATTCGCAACCTCAATCGGGTTGAACTGCACCGTTGAGTAGAAGTATGAGAAGAATACGATCAGCAGGAAGTATATAACAGCGTATGGGATACTTGTCATGTCAAAGTTCCGCATAAGCCAGCCGTCTTGCCAGCGCGGCACAAACATGGCAATAGTCGCAGGGACTGAGGCAATCGACTGCGCGAAGATTATCGGCAGGACGCCGGCCATGTTCACTTTCATCGGCAAGTGCGTAGACTGCCCGCCGTACATTTTCCGCCCGACGACCCGTTTGGAATACTGCACCGGGATCCGCCGCTCGGCATTCGTCACGACGACTATCAGTACAACTATAGCCAAAGCACCGATCGCTATAAGCAGATATATCCACCAGTTGCCCGGAGTTGCGATAAAACCGCTGATCATCATGCCAACCTCGGTCGGGAATCTTGCGACTATGCTGACAAACAGGATGACCGATATACCGTTGCCTATGCCAAACTCTGTAATCTGCTCACCCATCCACATCAGGAGGGCGGAGCCAGTCACAAACGTCAGAACAATAACGATAGGCGTCCAGAATCCGGTTGCCAAGGGATCCAGCATTCCCATGTCGCGAATCATAATATAGAACGCAAAACCTTGCAATATGGCGATTGCCACCGTCGAATATCTGGTGATCTTCTCAATCTTCCGCTTACCTTCTTCGCCGCCTTCTTTAGATAACCGCTCCAAAGCCGGCACGGCGAAAGTCAGAAGCTGAATGATGATCGAGGCATTGATATATGGCTGTATAGACAGCGCGAATATCGACGCGCGTTCCAATGCGCTGCCGGACAGTGTATTTAACAGGCCCAGCATAGTGTCCTGAATCTCTGTGAAATGCGCGGATAAAAGTGCCGTGTCAACATACGGTACTGTAACCGCATTACCCAAGCGGTAAAGCAGGATCATAAACATTACAAAGAGCAGTTTGGCTCTTATATCATCCGCTTTCCAGGCGTTTCTTAGTGTGCTGAGCAATTTACACCACCTCGGCCTTTCCGCCGGCCGCTTCTATCTTCCGCCGCGCAGACTCAGAAAACGCGGAGGCACGGACGGTCAGCTGTTGTGTGAGAGCGCCTTCACCCAAGATTTTGACGCCGTATTCGCATTTGCTTAAAACGCCGGATTCCAGTAGCTCTTCTTTCCCGACAACAGAGCCTTTTGGGAACCTACTCAACGCACCAACGTTAACAGCCGTCAGCGGTTTTGCGAAAATGTTGTTAAATCCGCGTTTCGGGACGCGCCTTGCCAACGGCATCTGTCCGCCCTCGAATCCGATACGGACTCCGCCGCCGGAACGTGATTTCTGCCCCTTGTGTCCGCGGCCAGACGTCTTGCCATGTCCGGAGGCTCTCCCACGGCCGACGCGCTTTTTATAATGCGTCGATCCCGCCTCGGGAATAAGCTCATGTATTTGCATATTCTTCGACCCCCTTAAATCGTTACTCTTCGGTAACTGAGAGAAGATATTTGATCTGGTGAATCTTCCCGCGTGTCTGCGGATTATCCGGCTGGACTGTTTCGCTGCCTATCCGCCTAAGCCCAAGCGACTCTGCCGTCTGAACATGTTTGCCGCGGCAGCCGGCCAGACTTTTTACAAGTTTAATTCTCAAATTAGCCATTTCTTAAACGCCTCCTTATCGCCCATGTAGGGGCGGCGTTCCACCGCCCGCGGACGACCATAGGTCGCCCCTACGCGTCTGCGATTTTCCTTTAACTACGCGCCTTGAATCTCTTCCACGCTTTTGCCGCGGGTTTTTGCAACCTGCTGCGCGTCACGCAGGGACTTCAAGCCGACCATAGTTGCCGCGACAACATTCTGCGGATTATTAGACCTCAGGCACTTTGTCCTGATGTCGGATATCCCGGCAGCCTCCACCACGGCCCTAACAGCACCGCCTGCGATAACGCCTGTTCCGGGCGGTGCCGGTTTAAGCAGAACCCTGCCCGCGCCGAACTTGCCGATTACCTCATGCGGAATCGTACTGCCGGAAATTGTCACCGTTGTCACGTTCTTCTTCGCGTCTTCGATGCCTTTGCGGATAGCCTCCGACACTTCACCGGCTTTGCCAAGGCCGAATCCGACCCGGCCCTTACCGTCCCCGACAACGCACAGCGCCGCGAATTTGAATATACGTCCGCCTTTAACCGTCTTAGATACACGGTTCAACGAAACAACTTTTTCAGTGAATTCAGAAGGCGGCTCTTCTCTTCTGTTGTCCCGTCTGTTATTGTCTCTGCGATTTCCTCCACCGCTGTAAGCCATACTGTCTCCTCCTACGCCTTTTAAAACGTCAGTCCGCCCTCACGGGCAGCCTCGGCGAGTTCTTTAACGCGACCGTGATAGATGTATCCGCCTCTGTCGAACACAACGGTTTCAATGCCTTTGGCTTTTGCGCGTTCGGCAACCATCTGTCCGACTTTGCGGGCGGCGTCCTTGTTCCCGCCGGGCATTCCAAAATCTTTCTCCACCGAAGACGCGGAGCAAAGCGTGTTACCCGCCATGTCATCTATAATCTGCGCGTATATGTGTTTATCACTGCGAAAAACATTCAAACGCGGCCGCTCTGCCGAGCCTGAAATTTTTGCCCGCACCCTGCGGTGCCGTTTCTTCCGCTGTGCGTTAGTATCCGGTTTCTTAATCATTTTTCACACTCCATATAACTGTTAACTGTCAATTGTCAATTGTCAATTGTCAATTGTCAACTGTTATTTTACTCCCGTTTTGCCTTCCTTACGGCGGACAACTTCGTCAGAGTATTTGATGCCTTTGCCTTTATAAGGCTCCGGAGGCCGTTTCTTGCGGACATCAGCCGCAAACTGGCCGACTGCTTGCTTGTCGATCCCGCTGATTATCACCTTGTTCGGAGCAGGGACTTCAATGCTGATAGCATCCGTCTCTTCGACAATCACCTGATGGGAATACCCCAGGTTCATCACAAGCTTATTCCCCTCTTTAGCGGCCCTGTAGCCAACGCCGTTAATATCAAGCTCTTTCTTATAACCCTCTGTCACGCCGACAATCATGTTGTTAACCAACGACCTTGAAAGTCCGTGCAGTGACCGATGCCGCGGCACATCGGTAGATCTGGTGACGTTGACGACAGCGCCGTCCACCTCAACCGTTATCTCCGGAACTATCTGGCGGGAAAGTTCGCCCTTCGGGCCTTTGACAGTTACAAAATTCGCGCCGTCAATTTTGATTTCAACACCCGCAGGCAGGTCAATCGGGGTTCTTCCTATTCTAGACATTTATATTATCCCCCTTACCACACAAACGCAAGGACTTCACCGCCGATTTTCGCCTCACGCGCTTTTTTATCGGTCATAACGCCCTTAGATGTTGATACAATAGCAATCCCAAGTCCGCGCAGAACGTAAGGCAGTTCTTCCGCCCCGGCGTAGACCCTTAATCCGGGTTTTGACACACGGCGCAGCCCGGCAATTGCTTTCTCGTTCCCGTTATACTTCAGCGTAACCCTGATAACGCCTTGTATATCGTCGTTTATAAGCTGATAGTTTTTTATATATCCCTCTTGCTGCAATATCTCCGCAATCGCCTTTTTCATTTTAGAGCTGGGTATGTTAACCTGAGGATGTTTCGCCGCCGAAGCGTTCCGTATCCGCGTTAACATATCGGCGATAGGATCTGTTATTTGCATTTAGATTTACCTCCTTTATGCTGCCGTCACATGTAGGGGCGGCCATTGGCCGTCCGTTCCCGCAAAAGCTGGGAATCCCCTGGAGCAACATTTGTAACCACGGACGCGCAATGCGCGCCCCTACACCGTCGCCCGTTGTTTACCAAGAAGCCTTCCGCACACCTGGTATCTGCCCTTTATACGCCAAGTTGCGGAAACAGATTCTGCACACCGCGTAGTCGCGCAGGTACGCGTGCGGGCGGCCGCAGATTTTACACCTGTTATAGCGCCGGGTGGAGTATTTTGCAGGCCTCTGCTGTTTTAAGATCATTGCTTTTTTAGCCATGTTTACGCCTCCCTATTGTGTGATGAACGGCGTGCCGAGTTCTGTCAACAGCTCCCGCGCCTCTTCATCGGTCTTCGCAGTTGTGCAGATTACAATGTCCATACCGCGAATCTGCTCAATCTTGTCATAGTCGATCTCCGGGAACACAAGCTGCTCTTTCAAGCCCAGTGCGTAGTTCCCGCGCCCGTCGAACGAGTTTGCGGAAATCCCGCGGAAGTCACGCACACGCGGCAACGCCACGTTCAGCAGTCTGTCTAAAAACTCCCACATTCTGTCGGATCTCAACGTAACTTTCACGCCGACTGGCATTCCCTCACGCAGTTTGAAGTTCGCTACCGATTTGCGCGCTTTTGTCACAACAGCTTTCTGGCCGGTGATTGTCGAGATATCACGGACTACGGCTTCAATCGCCTTCGCGTTGTCCCTGGCATCTCCGCAACCGACGTTTACGACAATTTTCTCCAAACGCGGCACTTCCATCACGCTTTTGTAGTTGAACTTGCGCATCATCGCGGGAGCGACCTCGTCCTGATAACGTTTTTTCATTCTAGTCATAAATAACGAGCTCCTCCCTTATATCGCCGCGTTGCACTTTTTGCAGACGCGGATTTTTTCCCCGTCTTCAAACTTGTGCGCCGGTCTTGTCGGTTTGTCACACTTCGGGCAAACGCGCATAACCTTGCTGGCGTATATAGGCGTTTCTTTCTTGATTATGCCGCCCTCTTCACCTTGTTTGCGCGGCTTTTGGTGCCGCTGGGCAACGTTGACGCCTTCCACAATAAGTTTACGGCCTTTGGGGTCGGCCATCATCACCTTGCCCTGCTTGCCCTTATCCTTGCCGGAAAGGACAACAACAGTGTCATTGGTCTTTATATGCATTGCGCCCCTCCTATATAACTTCCGGAGCCAGCGACAGGATCTTCATGTATCCTTTATCTCTCAGCTCCCTTGCCACAGGGCCGAATATACGCGTGCCCTCCGGATTCTTGTCTTCTTTTATCAGAACAGCCGCGTTCTCATCGAACCGGACGTAAGTCCCGTCGGCACGGCGGACACCTTTGGCAGTCCTGACAATCACCGCACGGACAACTTTGCCCTTCTTAACGGTTCCGCCCGGCGCGGCTTTGCGGACAGACGCCACAATAACGTCACCCACTCCACCGTATTTCCGCCCGGAGCCGCCCAGAACGCGGATACATTTTATTTCTTTAGCCCCCGTATTATCGGCGACTTTCAGAAATGATTCTTGCTGTATCACTCTTCGTCACTCCCTTTGGTTTTACGCGGCGCGCCAGGTTGGCGCACCCCTACAAAACAAACTATTTCGCCTTTTCTATGATCTCGACCAGGCGCCATCTCTTGTCTTTTGACAAGGGCCTTGTCTCCATAACGCGCACGCGGTCACCTGTTCCGCACGCGTTTTCTTCGTCATGCGCTTTGAGCTTATACGTCCGCTTTATGATTTTCTTGTAGAGAGGGTGTTGAACCCTGTCTTCAACCGCAACGACAATAGTTTTGTCCATCTTGTCGGACACAACTTTACCGACGCGCGTTTTTCTTCTTGACGTCCTCTTTTCCATCTCGCTCATCAGGCTTTACCTCCCAGCTCTTCAAGCTCTTTCTGGCGAATAACCGTCTTGACCCTGGCAATATCTTTTCTCACTTGCGCTATACGCAGCGGATTGTCAAGCTGGTTCGTGGCGTGCTGCATTCTTAAAAAGAAGAGGTCTTTCTTCAGTCCGACAAGCCGGTCATTAAGCTCATTCTGGCTCAGGCCTCTTACCTCAGTTGCCTTCATCTACGTCACCACCTGTATCTGTCTCCGGGTCACTAACTGTTTCGATCTCCGGTTCCGTATTGCGGTAGGCGCCCACCGCGTGTATCGGGCCGCCTTCGCGTACTATAAACTTCGTCTTGCAGGGCAGTTTATGCCCGGCGAGTCTGAGAGCTTCACGCGCGACTTCTTCTGTAACTCCGCCGATTTCAAACAGCACCCGACCTGGTTTTACAACGGCTACCCAATATTCGGGAGAGCCTTTTCCGGAACCCATCCGCGTTTCGGCCGGTTTCGCTGTCACAGGCTTTGACGGGAAGATTTTGATCCACACCTTGCCGCCCCTTTTGCTGTGGCGCGTCATCGCGATACGCGCGGATTCTATTTGATTCGACGTAATCCACGCCGGGCTTGTCGCCTGAATGGCATAGTCGCCATATGTGATTGTGTTCCCGCGCGTCGCTTTGCCTTTCATGCGGCCGCGATGGACTTTTCTGTATTTAACTCTTTTCGGTAAAAGCATAGTTTCTAGCCCTCCTGTGACGGGGTTTCAGCGGCCTTCGGCGAACTCGGCTGAGCCGCACTTGGCGGACGTGCGCCGCCCTGTGACGGGGCGCGATTGAAAGAACCCTGCTGACCCGGCGGTCTGTTGTATCCGCCTTGGCCCTGCGGTCTATTATTGTTATAGCCGCCTTGTCCCCCGCGATTGTACCCGCCTTGACCCTGACCTTGGCCCGGCGGCCTATTGTATCCGCCGCCCTGACCCTGTCCGCCTCTGTTATTATATCCGCCGCTTCTGTTGCCGCCGCGATTGTCGCGGTTGTCGCGTCTTTCGCGCCGCTCTCTCGGCGGGCGAGTCGGATCCATTGTGCGCGGCGTGGTGCGCAGTGTCTGCGATAAAATCTCACCGTTGTATACCCAGACTTTGACACCAATTCTGCCATATGTCGTCGCGGCTTCTGCGAAGCCGTACTCTATATCGGCTCTGATAGTTTGCAACGGAATCGTACCTTCGTGATACGTCTCATCTCTCGCGATTTCAGCGCCGCCGAGTCTGCCGGCTACCATGACTTTGATTCCGCGTACACCAAGCCGCATGGCGCGGCCCATCGCATTTTTCATCGCACGGCGGAAGCCGATTCTCTTCTCCAGCTTCTGCGCGATACCCTCTGCTATCAGCTGTGCGTTTGTGTCGGGGCTTTTCACCTCGACTATAGAGATTGCTACCTGCTTGCCGATCATTTTCTCGACTTCAGCCCGCAGTCTCTCAATCTCCGCGCCGCCTTTGCCAATTACAACGCCGGGGCGGGAGCAGTGGATGAATATCCGTACTTTTTGGCTGTCGCGTTCAATCTCAATCTTCGGCACTCCGGCGGAGTATAGCAGATTTTTAAGATATTTACGGATATTGTAGTCTTCAACTATCAGATCCCCGACTTTGTCGGCCCGTGCGTACCAGCGGGAATCCCAGTCTTTAATTACACCGACCCGAAGGCCGTGCGGATTAACTTTTTGTCCCATATTTGCCCCCTATTCCTTTTCCGCCACAACAACCGTGATGTGCGACGTTCTCTTATTAATCCTGTGTCCCCGGCCTCTGCCGACGGGGCGCATACGTTTGAGAATAGGCCCGGGATTCGCGTAAGTCTGAGATACATAGAGATTTTCAGGGTCCATGTTATGATTGTTCTCCGCGTTCGCCACCGCTGATTGCAGCAGCTTCAACAAAAGCTCCGAACTCGCTTTCGGGGTCTGCATGAGAATCGCCCTTGCTGTGACTGTGTCCTTGCCGCGAATCAGGTCGCAGACAATTTTCACTTTACGGGGAGATATCCGCGCGTATTTAAGATGTGCTTTCGCTTCCAAGATTTTTCTCCCTCCTATCGTGACGTTTTGCTGCCCGCGTGGCCGCGATACGTCCGCGTGGGGGCAAATTCGCCTAACTTGTGGCCGACCATGTCTTCGGTAATATAAACCGGCACGTGTCTCCGCCCATCGTGAACGGCGATTGTATGTCCGACAAACGTGGGGAAGATCGTGCTGGCGCGTGACCATGTTCTAAGCACTTTCTTTTCGTTTGCCGCGTTCATTTCGTCAACCCTCTTTATAAGCTCCGGCGCGGCAAAGGGTCCTTTTTTAACGCTTCTGCTCATAAATTACCTCCTACTTCTTGCCGCGGCGTTTGACGATGAACTTATCTGTTCTGTTCTTCGCCTTGCGCGTTTTGTATCCAAGCGTCGGCTTACCCCAAGGTGTCACCGGACCCGGACGGCCTATCGGGGACTTGCCCTCACCGCCGCCGTGCGGGTGATCTACCGGGTTCATTGCCGAACCTCTGACAGTCGGGCGGATTCCCATATGTCTCTTACGCCCGGCCTTGCCGATGTGAATGTTGCCGTGGTCAGTGTTGCCGACCTGCCCTATCGTGGCCATGCAGATAGATCTGACAAGCCTGTATTCACCGGACGGCAGTCTGATCTGCGCCATGGTTCCCTCTTTAGCCATCAATTGAGCCGCTGTGCCGGCCGACCGTACAAGCTGGCCGCCTCTTCCTGGATAAAGCTCAATATTATGAATTACAGAACCCACAGGAATCGCGGTGATAGGCAGTGCGTTGCCCGGTTTGATGTCAGCCTCTTTTGAGGCTATAACAGCGTCCCCGGCTTTCAGCCCAACGGGAGCCAGAATGTATCGCCGCTCGGAATCCGCGTATTCGATCAAGGCTATATTAGCGGACCTGTTCGGGTCATACTCCAGCCGCAAAACCGTACCGGGCACATCCGTCTTATCGCGTTTGAAGTCGATAATCCTGTACTTGCGGCGATTGCCGCCGCCGCGGTGCCGGACGGTGATACGCCCGTAATTATTGCGCCCGGAATGCTTTTTCAAAACCTCAGTCAGTTTGCGCTCCGGCCGCGCTTTTTTATCTATCCCGTCAAACCCCGAAACGGTCATATGTCTCCGCGACGGAGTAGTGGGTTTATATGATTTAACAGACACTAAATCGATCCTCCCTAAATCGCGCTTCGCGCGAAGTTATGAGTGCTGAATTTTGAATGAAATTATTTCATAACTTAAATAATCCAAAATTCATAACTACGGCCTTCGGCCGTCTATACCATTCCTTCAAAGAACTCAATCGTCTTAGAATTGTCACTGAGTTTTACCACCGCTTTTTTCCAAGCTTTCCTCGGACCCGCCGGATATCTGCCGGTGCGCTTGACTTTGCCTTTCATGTTCAGCGTGGTTACTTTCATAACCTCAACATCAAAGATTTCCTCAATCGCCTTTTTGATCTCGATTTTATTCGCGTCGGGCAAGACTTCAAAGACGTATTTTTTCAGATCCGCGTGTTCCATTGATTGCTCTGTAATAATCGGACGCAAGATGATGTCGTATGCCAATCTCATTACGCATACACCTCCTCAATCACATCAAGGGCCGCCTTATCGATGATGAAAGTCTTCGCGTCAACGATATCGTACGTGTTCAGAAGTTTCGCGAACGTTGTCTTGACGCCTTTCAAATTCCGCGCCGAGAGGACGATGTTTTCGTTCAGCTCCGGCGTGACGACAAGCGCTTTTCCGTTGACACCCACGGCGTCTAAAAACTTTCTGAACTCTTTCGTCTTAATCTCCTGAAGCGCCAGCCCATCGATGACGATAACCTTGTCTTCTTTTGCTTTCATCGACAGTGCCGATTTCAGCGCCAGTCTGCGCAGTTTTTTGTTCAGCGAATATCTATAGCTGCGCGGCTTCGGTGCGAATGCGACGCCGCCGTGGGTATAGTGCGGCACTCTTGTAGAACCTTGCCTCGCCCGGCCCGTGCCTTTCTGTCGATACGGCTTGGCGCCGCCGCCGCGGACTTCAGCGCGGGTCAGCGCGGATTGGGTCCCTTGGCGTTTGTTTGCCAGATGATTCTTAACTGACGCGTGGATAGCACTTATGTTCGGCTCTATACCGAATATATTGTCAGAGAGCGTCACGTCTCCAAGAGACTGCCCGGACATGTTATATACTTTAGTTGTTGGCATTATAACCCTCCCCTTTCTTAAGCGTTTTTAACCGTGTTTTTGACGTAGACTATTCCGCCTTTCGGCCCCGGAATCGCGCCCCGGACTGCAAGCAGGTTCATCTCCGGATCAACTTTTGCGACTGTCAGGTTCTGCACCGTCACTTGCTCTGTTCCCATATGTCCCGCGCCCATGTGTCCTTTGAATATCTTGCCCGGCGTGGTACCCGCACCCATTGATCCGGCGTGCCTGTGGACAGGGCCGCCGCCGTGTGACATGCGATTTCTGCCTTTGTTGTACCGTTTGATAACTCCAGCAAATCCTTTACCTTTAGATATCCCGGTGATATCTACTCTTTCACCTTCGGCGAAGATATCTGCTTTCAGTTCGTCGCCCAGATTCATTTCTTCGGCATTTTCAAGTTTGAATTCTTTAAGGTGTTTCTTCGGCGATACCCCGGCCTTTTTCAGGTGGCCTAGTTCCGGCTTTGTCAGTTTGCGTTCTTTCAAATCTTCAAACCCAAGCTGTACCGATACGTATCCGTCGTTTTCCATTGTTTTCTTCTGTGTAACGACACAAGGCCCCGCCTCAATAACCGTTACAGGGACGACTTTGCCGTTTTCATCGAAAATCTGCGTCATCCCGACTTTTTTGCCAATGATTGCTTTTTGCACTGTCTTAATTACCTCCTGTCATTGGTTGGCTTTCGGCCAACTTAACATATTATTCCCCTCCCCAGAGGGGTGCCACTAGCAGCGGTAGGGGGTTTTACAGCTTGATCTCTATTTCCACACCTGCCGGAAGCTCCAACGACATCAGCGACTCCACCGTCTTTTGTGTGGGGCCTATGATGTCGATCAGGCGCTTATGTGTCAGGCGCTCAAACTGCTCTCTGCTGTCCTTATATTTGTGAACCGCGCGCAGAATTGTGATGATTTCTTTCTTGGTCGGCAATGGAATCGGTCCGGATACGCGTGCATCCGTCCTCTTCGCCGTTTCGACTATTGTCGAGGCCGCTTGGTCTACCAGTTGATGGTCATAAGCTTTCAACCGTATGCGGATCATTTTTTTGGCTGCCATTTTTTATTCCTCCTGATTAAAATAGGATTCGGAAAAATTTTCTTACCACACAGCCGGGAGTGTCATAATTCCGGCGATAAAAAAATTCCTCCGCACGCAGTTGCGTGTTCGCCCGATTGCGAGTCAGCTGTAATCCACTCTGACTCCGGACTTCTCCCCGAAAGTGACCAGGCGCGCCAACCGCCTGCAATCTCCCGGTTCATAGCATTATCCCCCGCAAGGGAACTCTAGTAGAATACCAAACATTAAAAGCCTTGTCAAGAAAAATTTTAAGATTTTTTGTTTTTGTTGCGGCCATCATGCAGGGACGACCGCCTCGACCGTCCCTGCATGGTGCTGTTGTGTATTACGGGACGCCGTGGACACCATCCTCTACACGTTGCCGCAACAAATGCAACAGCATGTTTTGTTCGTCAAATCATCGCGTTTTGGTGATTTTGCCTATTATTATAGTATAAATATCTTGACATGCCTCTGCCACGGCTGTAGAATAAAGGGACATGTTTGATTTTTGACAATAGTTAATCATTAACTGTTAATCGCTACATTTAATAATAAAAAGGGGTGAGATACTTATACAATGTTTGAAGGAGCAACATTAATTATAACCTTTGCTGCCGTTATTCTTATATTTCTTATCTCAGGAGTCATTCTTGGGATTCAATATAGAAAAAAGGTGTCGGAACGGGAGATACAAAGCGCAGAGGAGAGAGCTAAATCGATCATCAATGACTCGATAAAGGCCGCTGAAAACAAAAAACGCGAAGCTCTTTTAGAAGCAAAGGAAGAAATTCACAAAAACAGAGGCGAGTATGAACGCGAGGTTAAAGAGCGCCGCGCCGAAATCCAGAAGCAAGAACGCAGGCTCCAGCAGAAAGAAGAAATGCTGGACAAAAAGACAGAAATTTTTGAAAACAAGTCTGAAACACTGACGAAAAAACTATCAGACTTAGACGAGGCTCACGAAGAAGTCGCCGTCGTCAAGCGCGACCAGTTGGAACTGTTAGAGAAAATCTCCGGCTATACGGTTGAAGAGGCTAAGGCGTTTTTAATCAAAAACATTGAGTCGGAAGTTACGCACGAGGCGGCGATGAAAATCAAGGACATCGAAACCCGCCTGAAAGAAGACGCAGACCAAAAAGCGAGAGAGCATATCACTATCGCGATTCAAAGAATCGCAGCGGATCATGTGACGGAGGCCGCGGTGTCTGTGGTGCCGTTGCCAAACGATGAGATGAAAGGCCGGATAATCGGCCGCGAGGGTCGGAACATCCGCGCTATCGAAACACTGACCGGCGTGGATTTGATTATCGATGACACGCCGGAGGCAATCACGCTTTCCAGCTTTGACCCTGTCCGGCGTGAAGTCGCAAGAATCGCACTGGAAAAGCTGATTCTGGATGGACGGATTCATCCCGCCAGAATTGAAGAAATGGTGGAAAAGGCGAAAAAAGAAGTTGACGCCATTATCAAAGCCGAAGGCGAACGCGCAACGTTTGAGACAGGCGTACACGGCCTGCATCCGGAGGTTATCAAAATCCTCGGCAGAATGCGTTACCGTACAAGTTACGGTCAAAATGTGCTGAATCATTCGATCGAAGTTTCACACATCGCCGGCCTCTTAGCGGCGGAACTCGGGACCGACGTCGCCATCGCCCGCCGCGCGGGGCTTTTGCACGACTTAGGTAAAGCAATGGATCACGAAGTTGACGGCACTCACGTTACAATCGGCGTGGATTTAGCCAAGAAGTACAAGGAATCCGAAGAAGTAATCCACGCGATACACGCCCACCACGGGGATGTGGAGCCAAGGACGATTATAGCCGGACTTGTTCAGGCTGCTGATACGATATCTGCCGCACGTCCCGGGGCGCGGCGCGAGAATATTGAGAGCTACATCAAACGGCTGGAGAAGCTTGAAGAACTCACATGCTCCTTCACCGGGGTGGAGAGTTCGTACGCCATACAAGCCGGGCGCGAGATTCGCATTATGGTCAAGCCGGAAGAAGTGTCGGAAGACGAAATGATTCTGCTGGCGCGCGAGATAGCGAAGAAAATCGAAGGTGAGCTGGATTATCCGGGTCAGATAAAAGTAAATCTTTTACGCGAAACAAAAGCGGTTGAATACGCAAAATAATGCAAGGCGAAGCCGCATATAAAGGAGGTTGCGCAATATGCCGTTCTACGACTTATACTGCCCCGCTTGCGACAAAGAGCACAACATTCGTGCAACAATGGCGGAAAAGGCAACCCGCCAAATCCCCTGCCCGGAATGCGGATCTACAGAGCTTGAGACACTCTACAACGCGGCCCCGGCCTATATCAAAAGCGCCGCGCAAGTGCCCTGCCCAAGCAGCAGCACCTGCGGGAACGCCGGTTGCCGTCACGCAAGTTAATAACCTAAAAACAGAGGGTGCGCGATGCGCATCCTCTGTTTTGAATTGGCAATTAGATTTTGGTTTACCGTATGATTACAATAAATAAATATCCTTGTAGGAACGACCGCCTCGGTCATTCGCGGACGGTCGAAGGCGACCGTCCCTACGAGGTGTTGTTATACAACCGCGGGGCGCTGGGGACAGCGTCCCCTACTACAGGACGGGCACCCAACCTGTTTTAATCGTAAAGCCTTATTCCGGTCAGCACTTCTTTTGTAGTGAAATGGCCGCTTTTGTATGAAAGGGCATCTATATCAAATCTCGGAGTACAATTATCGTTCAGCTTTATCAGCTTGTAGTTGTCTGCCAGTTGATCTCCGCTGCGCAAAATTGACTCTCTTATGTGCGGTTTTGCTATTTCGTCTGCGTTATTCACCACGTTATCCAAGCTGCCAAATTGATTTATCAATGCGGCTGCGGTTTTCACCCCGACTTTTTCAGCGCCCTTGATGTTGTCTGCACTGTCGCCTGTCAATGACTTAAAATCGGCATATTGTCCGGGAAAAATCCCAAACTTGTCTTGAACATATGCAGTGTCGCAAATAACTGTTTTATCGCCGCGATACCTTAAAATAAGAACATTATCGTCTATCAGCTGAAAAAAATCACTGTCAAATGATGAAATGACTATCCGCATATTCTTTCCGTATGCAATGGCATAGCTTGCGATAACATCATCAGCTTCAAGGCTGTCGGCCTCAAAATGCCTTATATTCATAAAGTCAAGCGCGTCATATATTTCTTCAAGCTGTGAAAACGGATTTTCATCATCGGGAACTTCTGAGTAGTCAATTCGGTTTGCCTTGTATTCGGGTAAAATCTCCGTGCGGCTGTTTTCATGCTGGCCGTCAAACACCGTTAGAATATGAGTAGGCGAGGTAAGCCTGATAATTCTGTTCAGCGCACCAACAAAACCAAGTACACCATGAATTGCTTTACCATGCTTGTTCACTATGCGTGATGGCATACCAAAAAACATCTGAAACAAAAGATTATGCCCGTCAATTATTAATAGCTTATCCAATTAATTTTCACTCTCTCCCAAATCTACGAAAGCTCAACTATTTCATTCTCGTCCATCACAATGCTCTGCGGATGGTACACCCGCTTTTGCCGTGGGATGAATCCGCGCACGGTCGTCATCGGGTAGATCCAGGTATACGGCCCGATGTGCGTACCCGGCTGAGTCACGCAGTTCGCGCCGATTCTGGCTGAGTCGCCCAGGATAACGCCGCAGTATGAATCGCCTACCTCGTATGCGCCGCTGAGCTGCTTTATCGCGATATCTTTCTGGTCAAACCGCCTGTTCGCCGTAATTGCGCCGGAGCCGACTCTAGCGGATTTCCCCAGCACGCTGTCGCCCACAAACGCAAGACTCGCGACTTTTGCCCCCGCGAACAGCACGCTACGCTTGATTTCGCTGCCGTGGCCGATAGAGCAGCCGTCGCCGATAACGGAATACGGCCTGATAATTGCCCCGGGCATAATCTCGCATCCTTTGCCTATAAACACCGGGCCGATTATCGTCACATCGTTATAGATAACAGTGTCTTCCCCTATGTGATAATACCCGTACAGATGTGGCGCGGTGCCTTTTATAATGCCCGCATTGACGGTGCTGTCTTTCAAAAATTCATCCAGCGCCGGTTTCAGATTACGCAAAATCTCCAGCGCCGCACCGCCCGAATCGGGGAAGAGTTGGCCGAGCGGTATTTTATCAGGGTGATTGAAGTAATATTGGGCTTCAAGGGTCATGTTGTGATCCTCCGTTTCTTATAGGAATATTTACGATTTGTTATAGTGTATTATACTATTGTTTTGTTTAGCTTACAAGTTAATTTTGTGGGCATCCCCTCTCCCCCTTCGTGTGCGAAGAGGGAGGTTACCTAAAATGCATATTTATATTGACGAGAACCTACAAATGCTAGTACAATAGTTATATGAACATTAACAAGCTATCTCATGCGTATATTGCCTCCGGTGAGCAAGCGGATAAGGTTGCCATGGCGGCGGTGTGCGGTTCACGGGACAATATCCCGTGCGGAACATGTCCGCATTGCGGCAAAGTTTTACGCGGGATTCACCCGGATATCGCTGAAATCACGCCGGAAGGGCGAGAAATCACGGTCGGCCAAGTGCGCGAGGTGCGGCGTGACGCGTATATTATGCCGAACGAAGCCGGGTGCAAAGCGTATATAATCTCCCCGGCAGACGCGATGAATGCCTCGGCACAGAACGCACTGTTGAAACTCTTGGAAGACCCGCCGAGTTATGCGGTGTTTATCATGAAAACGGACAATCCCCAAGCGCTGTTGCCGACTGTGCGCTCCCGCTGCGCGATGCTACGGTCTGTTCCGGAAGTTGCGGAATCCGAAAATTCCAAGGTAGAGGCAATGGCGGACGAGTTCTTCAAAGCGCTGGACAGCTCAGACCTGGAGCTTGTCCGCGTCATGTTCAAGCTTGAGAAAGATTTGACCAAAGAAGCGTTCGCCGAATTCCTTGCGTTTGCGAGAGTCCGCGCGGTTACGGCTTTGCAGGATCCGGAATTATCCGCGCCTGAGCGGTATTCACGGGCGGAGCGGATTCTGGCCCGCGCTCAGGAGTATTGCGATTTCAACGTCGGCACCGGCCACATTGCGGGCCTGATTTGCGCGGAGCTGATGGAAACTTCCGTATAATTACTATGAAATGGAGACTAAATTCTTGACAGAAGTTATAAGCGTCCGCTTTAACGACAGGGGGAAAGTGTATTATTTCGACCCCCGCGGACAGAAAGTAGAAAAAGACAGGGACGTTATAGTCGATACCGCCAAGGGCTTGGAATACGGTTGGTGCGCAAAGCCCAATCATATGGTACCGGACTCCGCGGTTGTAAAGCCGTTGCGTCCGCTTGCGCGTTTGGCGGATGATAACGACAGAGAAATCGCGAAAAGCTGCCGCGAAAAAGAAAAAGAGGCATTTGAACAGTGCCAGAAACGTATAGAGCATTTCGGCCTTGACATGAAGCTGGTGGACGCGGAGTACGGATTCGAGGGGAATAAAATCCTGTTCTTCTTCACGTCAGAGGGGCGGGTAGATTTCAGGGAACTTGTAAAGGACCTGGCGGCAATATTCAAAACAAGGATAGAACTGCGTCAAATCGGCGTGCGGGATGAGGCGAAGCTTTTAGGCGGCCTCGGCGTATGTGGGAAGCAGTTCTGCTGCTCTCAGTTTTTGCGGGAGTTCCATCCGGTGTCAATAAAGATGGCGAAAACTCAAGGGTTGTCGCTTAATCCGACAAAAATATCCGGCTCATGCGGGCGGCTGATGTGCTGTTTGAAATATGAAGAGCCGGCGTATGAAGACTTGGTTAAAAAAGCGCCGAAGATCGACGCGTTTGTGGAGACGCCATCCGGCAAAGGCTCTGTAATCAACGTAAATCTGCTGCGGCAAAACGCCAAAGTCCGGCTTGAGGACGGTGTGGACGCCACACTTAAAACATTCACGTTCGATGAGTTGAACGTACTGGGCGGCAAGGGCCGCCGGGCCGAATATATCGCCGCGAAAGCGGAGGGCAGACTTGAAGAAGCGGGCTTCTCCCCCTCCCCGCCGCCGCCCGCACCATCGCCGAAACCGATCCAGACGAAGCCACAACCTCCGCGTGAACGCACCGGCAATCAACCAAGACGTAACCCACAATCCCGGCCAAAACAGCAAGGCGCTAAGTCACAAGCAAAGCCCGCGCCGCAACCGTCGGAAACCCGTAAAAAGTCCCCACCCCGCAGGCGCAGGGATGGCAATTCGCAGTCGGGGCAGTAAAGTTACGTTGGTATGGCTTTTGGCAAAAGTTAACGGAGGGTGTGGTATGAAAAAGCTGCTCACAGTTTTATTTATCATTGCAATGCTGCTGTCGTTCACAACAGGCGCGATAGCCAGCTATGGAATCCAAAGGATAAGGCCTCGCAATTTTTCTGAGT
Organism: Oscillospiraceae bacterium; assembly: GCA_009785525.1. GTDB lineage: Bacteria > Bacillota > Clostridia > Oscillospirales > Oscillospiraceae > WRMH01. Next base: position 49,148 of record WQWC01000004.1, read on the forward strand.
TCAACGAATTGCGTTACATGGCATATAATGTTGCTGATGAAGAACTGCACGAGACATTTGGAACCTGGGGACATTTATTTTTCGGACTCACTAACAGAGAAGAAGCTTTGGAGCTTGTTGATACTGTGGGCCGCGCGCTCATCCCGGTTTTGCCTGATTTGGAGGGTTCAGAATACAGAATGGAGATAAGGATGTTCCGCGACTTTCCTGATTTGCGCATCGATCGTGGCGCTCTCGATGTTGAGTTTTTTTACCGTACCAGAGGATTTACAATCCTTTTCCGATCGTTCTACGGATATGAACGCCGTCAAAACATCTGGGAACTGGAACGAAGAGACTTTGATGTGTCCGACCCACCGACCGCAGTAAAAAACGGGATTAAATACTATCAATTATTTACCCCTGGTGTGGACGATTTTGTAATTATCGTTGATGATTGTATCTTATTGGGATGGTTTCGGTTTTATAATGGCCACTCGAGATTATCTGATGAAGAACAATTGGAAATACTTCAACAATTCTCGTTTATACGACTTGGTGATAACGACATAGAAGAACAGCTTGACCACGATGAAACAAACGGGTATTCAGCGGCGTGGCCTCGGTACGTGCTTTTCGTAGCAGCGGGTGCTTTAGTTGTCTGGATTGTTCTGATAATCGTTATAAAACACCGCCGGAACATGATTTCATAATCAATTTTACACCACAGCTCATAACCACCAAACAAGCCCGACGGAAAAATATTTCCGCCGGGCTTGCCTTTTGTATACGGACATCTCCCCGCTGAATAGAGTAATAGAGCTAACGCTAATAGTACACAGTAAGGTGGTATAAGTCTATGCTTGAAGCCGCGTTGGCTCTGTTGTTATCAAGTCCGTATCTGTTGCTGCGGCTGTCCGACAGCGCCGGTTCTTTCCCAAAGCCGTTATCAAAAGATGAAGAAGAGCGATACGTACATCTGTACATCCAGGGCGACATGGAGGCAAGAAACGTCCTGATTGAACGGAATCTGCGACTTGTCGCCCATATAATCAAGAAATATTATACGCAGAATCACGATCAGGACGATCTGATTTCAATCGGCACAATCGGGCTGATTAAGGGGATTTCAACTTACAAGCCGGAAAAGAAGGTCAGGCTGGCAACGTATGCTAGTCGGTGTATAGAGAATGAAATCCTTATGCACTTCCGTAGCTTGAAAAAGACAGCGGGCGACTTGTCGTTATCCGATTCGATTGATACGGACAGGGAGGGCAACTCACTGTCCCTGATGGATATAATCAGTTCCCCGGATGATATGTTCGAGAACTTGAGCGCCCGTGAGACAAAGCTCCGGCTGAAGCAGTATCTGTCTGAGGCGCTGACCAAGCGCGAGGCTGAGATAATCTTCATGCGATACGGCCTGAATAACGAAAAACCGCTGACTCAGCGCGAAGTGGCCGAAATATGCAGCATAAGCCGCTCGTATGTCTCGCGAATCGAAAAAAAGGCTCTGGGCAAGCTGCGCAAGTGTTTTGAAGAGTGAGTGTGAAATTTGAATAATTGTGCATCAAAAAGATGGATTTTGATTTGATATTGTGATATACTCTCCCAAAATATCTAGGTTAGGGGAGTCAAAAATGGCGTTAATTGTTAACACATACCGTCAAAGCGTTGGGGCGATGAGGTTTATCGGCAAAAAATATACGAACAACGACCGCGTGGATGGGCATTTCGGCGCAAAATGGGATGAGTGGCGCGATAACAATTTGTTTGACCTGATTGAAGCGCAAATCACTGGAAATCTCACGGATACTTGTGAGGACGGAGACGCGCACATAGGTCTAATGCGCGAAGAAAATGGTAACTTCGAAAATTTTGAATATTGGGTCGGGCTTTTCACGCCGGAGCAAACCCCTGTTCCCGAGGGGTTTGAGTACGTCGATTTCCCAAAAAGCGAATTAGGTGTCTGCTGGATTTACGGGAAAGAAGAGGACGTATTCATGCTGGAAGGCAAATGCGGGGAAAAGCTTCAAAAAGAAGGCTTTGAAATAACCGGCGACTGGTGCTTTGAGCGTTATGCCTGCCCGCGTTTCACGGAGCCGGATGCTAAAGGGAATATCATTATTGATATCTGTTTTTATGTGAAATAGGCGGTGTGGTGAAAACAAAAACTACAGGGCAGAGTTTAGCCCTGTAGTTTTTTGATGAGGGGGGCGTGTTATGATTGAATGGCTGTTTTTTGATTTGGGATCCACATTATTGGATGAAACAAATAGGGTGAATGAACGGATTGACGCCACAGCAAAGCTGCTTCAAACAGATGTTGTCATGTTCCGCCGGCAATTAAACCAAGAAGCAAAGACAAACCCATATGTTATCCACATTGAATTACCTAATGGGGCGATATGGAGTCCATGGCCGGAATGGTTATACCCATTATATCCCGATGCAATTCCCGTATTAACAGAATTGTCAACGCGGTATTGCTTGGGTGTTATAGCAAACCACGGAAAAGATACTGCGGAAGTGCTTGGTATCGGCCGATTTTTCAATGTGTATGCGGCATCTGAAGCAGTCGGCTTTCGTAAGCCTGACTTGCGTATATTTGAGACGGCGCTTGCACAGGCAAACTGTGCGCCCGAAAATGCTTTGATGATTGGTGACCGTTTGGATAATGATATATATCCGGCGAAAAAACTTGGCATGAAGACAATATGGATTCGGCAGGGGTTCGGCGGAGTGCCCGAACCACCGTCAATGGAGTATGAGCCGGATTATACGGTGAATACTTTGTCGGATATATTAGAGATTTTATAACGGCATAGCGGTGCGGAACGCTGAGGGCAGCGTGTTGTGGTTACAACCATGTGGGGGACGATGCCCACATCGTCCCGTCCCTCGCCCTTCGTCCAATCCTCCGTCCAAAGCCCCCTTCGCGCACGAAGGGGGCTTTCCCCGGTCGCCCCTACAATGCGTTTTCCGTAACGATATCATTGACAACTCAGCGCCTCTCAATATATAATACTACAATTATGGAAATTACCTTTTGTTGGAGAGAAAAGATATGATGAACAACCGAGAGAAAACAATGGACAAGATAGTCGCCCTGTGCAAAGGGCGCGGATTTGTGTTTGCCGGCAGTGAGATTTACGGCGGCTTGGCCAACTCGTGGGATTACGGCCCGTTGGGGGTTGAGTTCTTAAACAACGTCAAAAAGGCGTGGTGGAAGAAATTTGTACAGGAAAGTCCGTACAACGTGGGGTTGGACTCAGGGATACTGCTGAATCCCAAGGTCTGGGTCGCCTCCGGCCATGTCGTCAATTTCAACGACCCGCTTATAGATTGCAAAGGCTGCAAAATGCGGCATCGTGCCGACCAACTGCTTGAAGCCGCCTATGTATCGCCGATTGGCATGTCAAACGATGATATGTCCGCCGCGATTACCGAGCATAAAGTCGCCTGCCCCCATTGCGGCAAAAGCGATTTTACGCCGATACGCAAGTTCAACATGATGTTCAAGACTTTTCAGGGCGTCACCGAGGAAAGTTCAACGGAACTTTATCTGCGCCCCGAAACGGCGCAGGGGATTTTCGTGCAATTCAAGAACGTATTGCGTTCCAGCCGCAAAAAGATACCGTTCGGTGTGGCGCAGATAGGAAAGTCGTTCCGAAACGAAATCACGCCGGGCAACTTCACTTTCCGTACGCGCGAGTTCGAGCAAATGGAGATGGAGTTTTTCTGCAAACCGGGAACGGATTTAGAGTGGTTTGAATATTGGAAAGATTTTTGCAAAAACTGGCTCTTATCACTGGGTATGCGTGAGGAAAGCCTGACTTTCCGCGACCATGAAAAAGAAGAGCTGAGTCACTACAGCAAGGCCACGGTGGATATTGAGTTTTTGTACCCGTTCGGCTTGGGTGAGCTTTGGGGTATTGCCGACCGTACCGACTTCGACCTAAAAAGCCATCAGGAGCATTCGGGCGAAAATATGGAATACTTCGACCAAGAGACGGGTGAGAGGTATATCCCATACGTTATTGAGCCGGCCCTCGGCGCGACCCGAATGGCGCTGGCGTTTTTGATTGACGCATATGACGAAGAGGTTGTGGACGCCGAGAAGAACGATGTCCGCGTGGTTCTGCACCTGCACCCGGCGTTGGCCCCGTATAAATGCGCGATTCTGCCGCTGTCAAAGAAACTCTCCGAAAAAGCGGAGGAGATTTTCACGGCGCTCAGTAAACGTTTTATGGTGGATTTCGACGACACCGGCTCAATCGGCAAACGATACCGCCGTCAGGATGAAATCGGCACCCCGTTCTGTGTAACGTATGACTTTGATTCTGAAACCGATAACTGCGTCACTGTGCGTGAGCGGGACTCAATGTCGCAGGAGCGTATTCCAATTGACAGGCTTGTGAGTTACTTGGAGGAAAAGCTTGAGTATTAAGCAATTGAGAACATCCCCCTCCCCCTTCGTGCGCGAAGGGGGGCTTTGGACGTGGGACGAAGGACGAAGGACGAAAAAATGCGATTTTGACAGACTTAACCTAACCCCTCGTCCCTCGTCTCAAGCCCCCTTCGCGCACGAAGGGGGAAGGGGGATGTTCCTATGATTAAGCAAAGACTCAAAAAATATTTGGCGCATATCAGGTCATTTGCAGAAAGACGCACTGTCGTATGGGTTTTACGGGCTTATGCGGTAATCTTCCCGTTTGTGCTGTTCTTGGTTATGGAGGGGATGAATCCTACGTCCCAAGCAGGGCTGATGGCCGCACCGTTTTCTAATCTTGGCCTGATTTTTGTGTCGGCACTGTTTATTGCCGTGGCGGCATGGGTGATATTCTCCGTCGCCGGGTCTGTGTTCTGGTCATACGCCGCGGTAGCTATAATATTGGCCGTTGGCTATGCCGTGAACAACATCAAGCTTTTGGTAACGGGTCAAGTCTTTGTCCCGACAGACGTACTGGTGGTTCGTGAAGCGCTGATGATGACCGACGGCGGCGGTATAACTATAGAGCGCACGCTGATTCTGAGGCTTTTTATCGTCGGATTACTGCATCTGCCGTTGATTTATGTAAAATTCCGGCCTAAACTTAAGCGGCGGATTTTTGCGCTGCCTGCCGCAGCTGTGGTGTTTGTGTTTATGTTTGCTTCCCGATTTTCGGTGAACACTGTCATGCCTGCCTTGGGTATAAACCCCACGGGGTCGATGACGGTGCTGTATCGTGACACCGGGTTTATCTTAGGCTTTCACGCCGCGTTGGCAGATCATACCATGTGCAGCCTGTGGGATGTTGAAGGACACATGCAATCCTTGGGATTCTTTGATGACTTAATCCTGGTTGAAAGAGGCACACCGCAGCCGTCTGAGGAACCTATACGCCCGAACGTGATAATCATCATGTCAGAGTCGTTTATAGACCCGACCGTGATATATAATCTGGAGTTTTCGGCCGACCCCATATCAAATTTCCGCCGATTGAGTGAAGATCACATAAGCGGCAATGTGGTCGTGCCGGTCTATGGCGGCGGTACGGCCAATACGGAACTGGAGTTCCTCACCGGCAGCTCAATTTTCTTTTTCGGTAGTGCGTATTATATCCCGTACACACTGACAGATAGGTACTTTTACCGAGACATTACGACAGCCATGCCTTGGGTTTTTCGCGAAAACGGATACCGTACCGTCGCTGTGCATCCATTCACGCGGTATTTTTTCAACCGTTACAGAGTCTATCCCCGGCTGGGATTTGATGAGTATATCGGCCGTGAGGACATGATTGACCCTATATACAGGGGATGGTATGTGTCCGATGAGTCCTTTACTGACCAAATCATAGACCAAATTCTGCTGGCCGAAGAAGCTGATGAGTCGTTGTTCCTCTTCGGTATATCGATGCAGGCCCATTGGCAGTTTTGGGATGATGTATATATAGATTTTGAGCAGGGCGTCACAGCAGCGAGCCCCTATCTCACTAACGCGGAGCTTGAGACTTTGAACCCTTTCCTGCAAGGGATGTATGACGCGGACAAGCAATTAGGGCGGCTCATAGAGTTTGTGGAGTCCCGCGACACCCCGACTATCGTGGCGTTTTTCGGCGATCATCTGCCAATCCTCGGTCTGCACGCGGATCCGATTCTTGCGCGGCTGGGTTTTATCAGCGACCAGCGGGTATGGATGTGGGACGAAGAGGATAAGCAAAAAATGTTCCAGACACCATATCTTGTCTGGAGCAACTTTGCCCCGACTGACGAGGATTGGGGCACGATTTCCACGTACTTTTTGGGCGCAAACATTTTGCGGCACAGCGGTGTAAATCTAAATCGCTACTGGCATTATATCCTTCGATTGTCGGAGGAATTCGGCGCGTTGACAGAGAATCACTACGTGGACATACATGGCGCCTTTTACTCTGTACACAATGTGCGGATGCTGCCGCATATTCAGGCGATGGAGGGACTGCACAGAGCAAAATGGTTCGGAGCCGGCGCGTTTATGGAGCATTTGAGCGAGATTATTCAATGAGGTGAGAAATGAGATTGTATCTGGATTTATCAATGGGCGCGGCCGGCGACATGATGATGGCGGCGTTGTATGAGCTTTTGCCGGAAGGGCAAAAAGCCTCATTCCGCCGGAAAATGCAGAGCCTGGAACTCAACGATGTAACGATAGAGTTCCTGCCCGCCGTTAAACTCGGCGTGACAGGAACAAGGGTATCAATAAAAGTAGCCGGGGTGGAAGAACAAAGTCTGGATGCGCATACGCATGATGATAACCATTCGCACGAGCATAGTCACGATCATGGCGAGCACGACCACACGCATAACCACGGTCACGAGCATCACCATCACAGCAAGCGATACAGCTATAACGAGATTGTGGAGCTTATCCGCTCGCTTGATTTGCCTGATAATGTCATGCAAGACGCGCTTGGGGTATACGAGCTGATAGGCAAAGCCGAAGCCAAGGTTCACGGCGAATCGCTTGACGCGCTGCACCTGCACGAAGTCGGGGCGATTGACGCTGTCTGCGATATTGTCGGCGTGTGCCTGCTGTTCAATATGCTCGGCGTACGGGAGGTGTTCGCATCCCCGGTTCACGTAGGTTCGGGATTTGTGCGGTGTGAGCATGGGATTCTCCCTGTACCGGCACCGGCGGCGGCAGAGATTCTGAAAGGCGTGCCAATCTACGGCGGCATGATTCGCGGTGAGCTTTGCACACCCACGGGGGCTGCGATTATAAAACATTTCGTCAAAAGTTTCGGAGATATGCCGACGGTCACGATACAAAAAATCGGCATAGGCTGCGGGACAAAAGATTTTGAAGCGGCCAACGTTCTGCGGGCATTTCTTTGTGAAGACGACAAAAACGACGGACGCGGCGCGGATATCGTGTATGAATTGAGCTGTAATCTGGACGATATGACGCCGGAAGCAGTCGGCGCCATGTTCGGCGTTCTGCTGGACAACGGCGCCTTGGATGTATACGCCGTGCCGCTGATAATGAAAAAGAACCGCCCGGGCATACTACTCTCCTGCCTCGCGGATCAGGCAAAGAAAGACGAACTCTCCCGCCTTATGCTGACGCATACCACAACCCTAGGCGTGAGAATAAAGTCCATGACACGCGATATTTTAAGCCGCACAGTTGAGACAGTTGAGACGGAATACGGCAATATCCGTGTAAAACGCGCGTTCGGCTTCGGCGTGTCGAAGTTCAAACCGGAGTATGAAGATGTTCTGGCCTGCGCAACGCGGAACAATATCCCGTTTACAACGGTGTACAACGCGGCGATTGGGAAGATGTGAAAAAACTGCGGCAAAATGCCGCAGTTTTTATGTAGGGAGTATCGTTGTGCACCGCAGGGCGTTGGGGACGCCGCCCCCTACGGGATTACCGGCATCACAATTGTTCCCGGCCATCCGTTTATTCCGCCGAAGTCGTACACGTTTGTATACCCCAGCGCGATAAGCTCATACGAAGCCGTTCTGCTGCGATTGCCGCTGCGGCAGTAAACCAGTATAGTCTGGTCTTTATCAGGGATCACACTTTCTGCGTAATCCCGTATTTGATCCAGCGGCAGTGAAACGGCGTTTTCAATATGCCCGTCTGCAAACTCAGCCGATGAGCGGACGTCTACAATAATAACGCCGCCCCGGCCGATCATTTTCAGCGCGTCTTCGTGAGAAATCCGCACCGGTGCGGACGTTTCTGCAGGTTCGTCCCGTGGAACGCAACCGGACAGAGCCAGCAGCGCCAGGATTATTGATATAAGGGTTTTCACAGCAACGCCTCCTCATCTTCCGGCGGGGCTTCTGTCACTGTTGTGTGCGCGTACAGCAGCATTGCCGCGCCGACCACTGCCGATATGACGCACAGCGCGAACAGCCATCCCAGATTATATGTGCCAAGAAACGCGGGTAAGTTCCCCCGCACCGGAACCGATCCAAAAGCCGGGATTGTCCCCATATCTTCCCAAACGTAATCATGCGTGAGAAGTTCACCGGCTCCGGAATAAGCAGGCGGTGGCGGCGCGACCTGCCGCACTTCGCTAATGTACCCTACCTGAACCGTCCTGTATGCCACGATTGTCGAGGACAAAATCAAAAGCGTCAGAATTCCGACTAGGCCGGATACTAACAAAACACACGCGGCTATCCGGGATTTGCGTTCTTTCCCGCCGGTATTGTTTTTGGCGGCAGCATCGTCATCGCTCGAGATGTCAGCGACTTTGACGTGCAGTGCGTCATTATCGCCCTGATGATCGTCAACCAGCAGATAATCTGTTGAAACGCCGAACAGTCTGCTTAACTGGACGATGTTCTCGGTATCCGGCACGGATTCCGTCAGCTCCCATTTGGAAACGGCCTGCCTTGAAACGGTTAAGTGCGACGCAAGCGCTTCCTGCGACATACCCCGCGCCTTTCTCAGCTGGTGGATTTTTTCACCTAATGTCATGGGTATCCCCCTTACGTTTGATGCCTGAATTATACTCCCAAAGCGCGGTTATAATCCACCAACTCGGCTTTGAACATGCGCAACCGGCAGTTGCATGTGCAGTCGGATTGACCATGTGGAGGACACTTTTGCCCGTATAGGCGGCCTTTGGCCGTCCGTTCATTCATGTGGGAGGTTTCCGTGGAAACCATGGACACGCAAAACGCATCTTTACAACGCTTTTACCCTTGCCAGCTTTGCCTTATAGCGTTTGTCCGACGCAATGAACAGGAACATCACCAGTGAGATTGCGACCAGTATCGCCGACACCCAGAATACGAACTGCAGACTATATATGTCGGCCAACAATCCTTGCAGCGGCGCGCCGACGGAAAAGCCGATGTCGATTGACGCGCCGAACGCCCCAGCGGCGGAACCGCGTCTGGCCGGGGAACAACGCGAGAGTATCAGCGAGTTAAACGTTGGCATAACCGCCCCCTGTGCCATCCCGTGCGGGAAACCGATTGCAATCAGCATTCCGAATGAACTGGCGAACGGTATCAACGCCAGGCACGCGACCATGATTATCATCCCCGGTATAATGATGATGTCCGAACCGCGTTTGTCAGCGATTCTGCCAAAGACCAGCCGCGAGATAAAAACCCCGGCAGCCCTGACGGCAAAATACGGCCCGGGATTCGCGATCCCGAGAACTGTTGTGGCGAACGGAATCAGGAACAACACTGTCGATGTAACGCCCAGGAACATCACGACAAGTACAAGAATCGGCGCGAACACCGCACGATCGAATCCCAGAAAGGCCTTGCCTTCGGACTGAGGTTCATCAGGCTCGGCAGGCACCGTGGCGGCTTCCGTAACCGGCGCTTCTTCAAGCTGCCGCTGAGCAAGCGCGAGCGTGGCTTTCTGCTTTCTTTCGTACGAAACACAGGCGTTGGCTATCATGCCGATAAAGCACAACCCCGCCGATATGAAAAATAGCAGTCTGAAATGGAATGCCTCACCGCCGCTAATCACCGCGATGGCGATAGCGGGTCCGATGGCTTGCGCAAGGGTGTTCCCCAGGCCGAAGTATCCGATACCCTCAGACATCCGAGCCTTGGGCAAAACATCCGCAACAACTGCCCCCGCGCAGGTGTGAGCTATCCCAAAACCGAAGCCGTGGAATGCACGAATGATAATCAGCGCCGGAATTGCATGGGCAAGCCCGAACAACAGGCAGGCTACGGCGCAGAGGAATGTGCCACCGACAAGCAGCTTCACACGGCCGAACTTATCGGAAGCTCCGCCCGCCGTGAGCCGCGCCGCAAGCGCTGTGATAGAATACATCATCCCCAGAATACCCGCCTGCGCCACTGTACCGCCGAGTATTCCTTCGACATAAAGCACCAATATCGCGGCAAAAAAGTGGTTTGTGAACCCCTGCCCCGTGCCGGAGATCATTACCAGTATGTAATCTTTTGAAAAAAGCTTCTCTTTCTGCTCCCCGTCGGGATTTTTGCGCAGCAGTTTTGTCACAGTTACATCAATCCATTCCTCTTTTTTGGGATTTCGCGCCATAGACTCTAAAAGCCTCTAGACCAGCCCAATTGGGGCTGGTCGTTAATTTTGCAAGTCAGCTGCCGCGCGAAACATTACCCGATAATTCTTTGATAGATATAATATCATATTTATCGGAATCTGGCAAGATTACTCCGGGCGAACACAGTTCTCCCATACAAAAATCAAAACCTTTTTTCGCCTTATAACACATCGCCTATAGACAGAACGCATGTGTTGTATTATACTATACGCATTAATCAAAATAAATTTATCTGGAGGTAAAAATATAATGGGAGAAGTAATACTCACCCGTCATGGCGAGGGAAAGCTTTCCACTAAAGTCTATTTTGCGGACGAGCCTGGGTTCTGCGTGGCGTCCGTCATCGTCATGGGGCAGAAAGAGTGTGTTGTGCTTGACACACAATGGACGAAATCTAACGCGCACAGGGTCATAGCCGAAATCCTTGAAACAGGGCTTGAACTCAAAGCTGCGTTCGCGACACATCTGCATCCTGACCATTATTGGGGATTGGGTGAAATCGAGAAAGCGTTCCCGAACGCGAAGTGCTACATGCTGCCGGATGAGATCGCAGGGTATTCCGATCAGTATCAGCCGAAACTGGACGACTGGATTGACATTATCGGCGAAGGCAACCTTTGCCGCCAGCAGTGCCAGAATCTGCTACCGCTGACCGATGGTTATATTGAGCTTGAGGGTGAGCGTATAGAAGTGATACCGCACATCATGGGCGACCTGAAATGGAACTCCGTTGTGTGGATTCCGTCGATTAAAACACTGTACGGCAGTGACGTTATTTTTAACGAAGCGCACCCGTTCACGTGTGAAGTCAGCGCCGACCAGCGCCGCGACTGGATTGCCGCGCTCGAAAAACTGCAAAAAGAGCTGAAGCCCGAAGTCGTAATCCCCGGCCACCAAAAGGCGGGATGCCCGTTAGATCCTGACAGTGCGATAAAATACACGATCGAATATCTGAAAGAGACAGAAAAAGCGATGGCGGCGACTAACTCCATGGCTGAGTTCTTCTATCATATGGAGCAGAAGTTCCCCAACAACACCATCAGCATGTACTCAAACGAGATGAACGCGAAAGTGTTCAAAGACCCCAATTTCGAGTGGGGCTGGGAGTCCGAAGAGCGGGCTGCCGAGAAGGGTTAAATAAGCGTAAAAACAGAGGCGTGCAATGCACGCCTCTGTTTTTTAGTGACATCCCCTTCCCCCTTCGCGCACGGAGGGGGAAGGGGACGATGGACAAGGGATTACGGCTACGCCGCCACCCCTCCACGGAGGGGCACGGGGGAACCCCGCATCGGCACTTTTGTCAGGCTTTTGCGTATTCTAACGTCAAGTGATGCATCCGCTTTTCAAAGCATTCCTGAAATTCTTCGTCATTGTGCAGCGCGTACGCCAGCGCTGTCACTATATTCGGCTTTAACAGCAGTGCGGATAAAACCTTTTCATCCCAACTGTTGTTGAGTATGAACATGCAGATATCCTCCAGCTGCGACTGGCTGAACAGCTGATTATTTTCTGCGGCCCATTTTATTTCTTCGTTCAGTTTTATTTCAAGCACTTCTTTTTTCATATCCAACACCTCTATAAATTTTCCCGGAGGTTACACCCGCCGAGGCAATGTGCGCCGACCCCAGCGGGTTTATCTCCCCCGGGAAACGAAAAATGCCGTGTATGACGACATACACAGCATAACAATGCAATCCTGTAAACAAACGGACACTTGCGCTGGGGTGGTAAATGTCGTATAATGTTTACGGTGTAGCGAAAGCTATTGTGTACGTGTCGAGAGCACGTATGCAGGGCGGGAGATGTTACCTGCATCTCTCGCCTGCCGCCCGAGCGTTTGGAAAGGGCGTACATTTTACGTTTCCCGTTGCGATGGTACTCATATTATACAGCGGGTTTGACGAATTGGCAAGTGTTTTGTCGGAAAAAACGGACACAGGCGGTCTACCCGTGTCCGTTTTTCGTTCGCCGTTATTCACCCGCCAGCCATTTGCCGATCTCAAATGCGTTCTGGCAATCCTGTGGGAAAAATACTTCCTCACGCCTTTTGCGCACCGCCTCAACATCAAACGCTGACATACGGTACTTGTCATAGTCGTCAATCTGCCATGTTTGGCTTGCCGTCAGGGTTTTGCACTCTCCGAACATTCCGCCGAACAAGTTCTTGTAACCATCGAACTTCACGGTATAGCCCACGGTCTCATACATCGCCTCTGGGCAATTTGTTGTGAATACGAATCCTGTCCGTATCTTTTTGCTGAAGATCGGAGTTCTATCTTTGTCGTATGATATGTACTGGAATGTCAGGCGTTCTATCAGCTTGCGCAGTTCGCCGGTGACTTCCCCGATATAAATCGGCGAACCGAGGATAAACGCGTCGCATTCCGCCAAACTCTCCAGCACCGGGGTAAGGCCGTCTTTTAGCACGCATTTGCCGACCGAGCCGCCGTCTTTGCGCTTACAGCCAAGGCACCCAATGCAGCCTTTGGAATTCAGGTCGTACAGATTTACCATCTCAACCTCAGCACCCGCGGACTTCGCACCCTCCAAAGCCTTTTCTAACAGCATGTGAGTGTTCCAGCCCTTGCGCGGGCTGCCGTTAATTGCAACAACTTTCATATTGGCAAAACCTCCTGATTTTTCTTTTGATTATAGCAGACGTGTGGGGGGATTGCAATAAGATTCCCATAGTACACAGTAGGGGCGGATTCCATATCCGCCCCTACGTTTATTTTTTCGGCCCCCACGAATCACTCCAATTCCGCCCCCGGGGTGCGGAGCTTTCGCAATACCACAAAATACATCGTGGTGACGCAAGCTATCCCGCCTATCACGTGCGATATTGGCTCCGCCAGGAATACGCCGTATGCACCCAGGCCCAGCGTTGGCAGGATGATCATCAGCGGCGACAGGATAACTACCTTGCGCAGCAGCGAGAAGAAGATCGCGTTCTTCGCCCGGCCGAGACCTATGAACACCGCTTGGGCGCTCATCATTGCCGACATAAACGTGAACAGCCCGAAATACAAGCGCAGCGCGGGAATCCCGGCGGCTATAAGCGCGGGATCGCTATTGAAAATGCCTATCAAGGCTCCGGGAATCAGCAAAATCACCGCCGCCGCGACAGTCGCGTAGGAAACCATCAGCGTCATCTTGAACTTGATCGCCCGGCGCACCCTGTCAAGATGGCCCGCGCCGTAATTGAAGCTTATAACAGGGCTCGCACCGCGCTCTATCCCCGATATCGGCAGGAAAATAACTTCGCGCAATGAGTTTATAACGGCCATGATACCGACATACATGTCCCCGCCGTAGCGTGAGAGCATTATGTTCGCGATCATTATAGCAAGGCTGTTTGTCGAACTCATAATAAATCCTGACAGCCCCAACGCCATAATTCTGCGCACCCGGCTTCCCAACAGCTTCATGCGGGAGAGTTTGAGACGCAGTATCGACTTTCTGACAAGAAACCGCATAACCCACGCGGCAGAACAGAATTGCGCAATAACAGTCGAAAGCGCGGCCCCGCGGACACCCATGCCGAGGGCAAAGATAAATATCGGTTCCAACACAAGATTTACCGATGCGCCGATTACAACCGTCATCATCGCCGTGCGGCCGAACCCCTGGGCGTTGATAAATACATTCATCCCCAGCGTAATCATAACAAAGATAGAGCCGAGCGAATAGATAGTAAGGTATTCGTTGGCGAACGGAAATATATCATAGGAAGCCCCGAACAAAAAAAGCAGCGGCCGTCTGAATATCAGCACCAGCGCGGTCGCCAAAGCACCGAGTATTAGCAACATCGTAAAAGCGTTGCCCATGATATACTCGGCTTCTTTATCTTCGCCCTTTCCACGGGATATCGCGAACAGCGGCCCGCCGCCTGTTCCGCACAACGCGGGGACAGCTATAATCAGGAATATAACCGGCAACGCAACCCCGACCCCGCTGAGGGCAAGGTGCATAGCCCCCGGCAGGCGGCCCAGATATATCTTGGATATCACACTGTACAGGACATTCACAAGCTGCGCCAATGTCATCGGGATAGCCAGGCGCATTATCGCCCTTGGTACGCTGCCTTTTGAAAAGTCGGATTTTTGTATGTCCGTTACCATGCTACGCCCGCTTCCATTTTACGCCCTGCGGAGTATCTTCTAAAACAATCCCCATTTCTGTGAGTCTATCACGGATTTCATCCGCCTTTGCCCAGTTTTTCTCTTTTCTTGCCGATTGCCGCTCTTCGATTAGAGTCTCTACCTCCGCGTCAAGCGAATTGTCACCTTCGTCTAAGTAGAACAGGCCGAGCACATCTGTGAGTTCGTTGAGCATCTCCAGCGCATGGTTTGCAAACTCTTTTGATGGGTTCGGCTCTGCCGATATGCCGTTACTCTCGCGCACAAGCTCAAATATCACCGAGACAGCGTCGGCGGTGTTGAAGTCGTCATCCATCGCTTCAATAAATCGCTCACGGTATTTTGGCAGCGTTTCTATGAAGCTTTTTTCGCTTTCCCTCAGCTCGTCAGAACCATTGGCGGCGATAAATTCCAGATTCCCCTTCGCCGTTTTCAGTCTCTCCAGCGCGCTTTTGGCTTGCAGCAGAATATCACCCGAATAGTTCAGCGGGCTTCTGTAATGGCTCATCAGCATGAACATGCGGATGTTCTCGTATCCGTACGCTTCCGCCGCGTCTCGCACAGTGAAGAAGTTACCCAGGGACTTCGACATCTTCGTATTATCCACGCTGATAAACCCGTTGTGTACCCAATACCGGACGAATTCACAGCCGTTGCAGCCCTCTGACTGGGCGATCTCGTTCTCGTGGTGCGGGAAGATAAGATCCTGCCCGCCGCAATGTATGTCTATCGTCTCACCGAGATACCGCTTCGCCATTGCTGAGCATTCGATATGCCAGCCGGGCCTGCCTTGCCCCCACGGCGAATCCCAGCTCGGCTCACCCGGTTTCGCGCCTTTCCATAACGCGAAATCGGTTGGATTTTCCTTAATCTCGCTCGTGTCTACACGCGCCCCGGCTTTCAAGTCCTCCAGCGGCTGGTGCGACAACTTGCCGTATTCCGGGAATTGCTCCGTCCTGTAATACACGTCCGCCCCGCTCTGATAAGCGTATCCCCGCTCAATCAGCCGGGAGACCATCGCGATAATCTCCGCGACATTCTCGGTTGCCTTCGGGTGCGCTGTCGCCTCTCTCACGCCGAGGCCGCGTGCGTCGGTGTAATATTCCGCGATGTACGTTTCGGCGATTTCATCGCTGGTCTTGCCCTCTTCGGCGGCGCGGTTGATTATCTTGTCGTCAATATCGGTAAAATTCTGCACGAAATCGACTATATAGCCGCGATACTCAAAGTACCTCCGCAGAACATCAAACATTATCAACGGCCGGGCGTTGCCTATGTGGATGTAGTTATATACCGTCGGCCCGCAGGCGTACATTTTCACCCGCCCTTCTTCAAGGGGGGTGAATGTTTCTTTTTGCATTGTCATGGTGTTGAATAGTTTCATATTGTCGCTCCTTTGGGACATTACGGTGCATACAAGCCTAGGGGCGGATTCCATATCCGCCCTATTCACAAAAGCATACACAGGGCGGATATAGAATCCGCCCCTACAATGGCATTACGTACAAAATACGGCGGATGTTTTGTCACACCGCAATAATCATTACTTCTCCGTCTTTCACCGTTAACCCCACCTGCTTCACCGGCTTTGCGAAATTTGCGATGATCTCCGACGCTATCTTGTCCTCGATCTCCTTTTGTATAAGCCGCCGCAGATTCCGCGCGCCGTATGTGTGGGAGAATGATTTCTCGGTCAGGTAATCGACCAGACTGTCATCATATTTCAGCTCTATCGGCTTTTCGGCCATCGCGTCACGCAGCTCATTTAACATTAGCTTGGCGATTTCTTTAAAGTCAGCCTCTGACAGATGATTGAAGTATACAATTTCATCCACGCGGTTGATGAACTCCGGACGCAGGAAGTCGTTCAGCGCTTTCACGGCTTTTTCCCTGCCCTGTTCATTCAGCGTACGGTTGAATCCGACTGTGCCATCTTTTTTATCACTGCCGGCATTTGTTGTCATTATAATGATCGTATTCTCAAAATTCACAGCCCTGCCGTGGGCATCGGTAATACGCCCGTCGTCTAGGATTTGCAGCAGTATGTTCATCACATCCGGATGTGCTTTTTCGATTTCGTCGAACAGCACCACGCTGTACGGCTTGCGGCGGACTTTCTCGGTCAGCTGCCCCGCCTCGTCATACCCCACGTATCCCGGCGGCGAACCGATGATGCGCGACACCGTGTGCTTTTCCATGAACTCCGACATGTCAAGTCTAATCAAAGCCTCGGGCGAGTCAAAAAGATCGGCCGCCAGCTGTTTTACAAGCTCTGTTTTGCCGACACCAGTTGAACCAATAAAGATAAACGACACTGGCTTATGCTTGACTGAAATACCGACGCGGTTGCGCCTGATTGCCGCGCACACGTTTTCAACAGCCTCATCCTGCCCTATGATATGCGCTTTCAGGCGGGAGTCCAGCTCGCTCAGCCTTTTATACTCATCCTCACGGATTGAGCTCGCCGGGATCTTCGTCCACAGCTCTATTACACGTGCCAAATTATCTAATGTAAGCGCCGGCGAACCGTCTTTCATCAGGTCGTCAAACTCGTTCGCCAGGCGTAAATCAAGGCTGCGGATTTGGGCAAGTCTCTCGTAATCGCTGCCGTTTGGGGCGGACAGGATCATCTCCCGCTCTTTCGATAGGTCGGCGCGTTCCTTGGTTATCGCGTCTTTCCGGGCGATTAGTTCGCTTTTCAGATTCATGTCAGAACACGCCTCGTCAATCAGGTCAATCGCCTTGTCGGGCAAGAATCTGTCTGTGATATATCTCTCCGACAATATGACAGACTGCCGCGCCATCTCGTCCGATATCGAAACGCCGTGGAATCCCTCATAGTAGTGCTTTATGCCTTTGATAATATCAATCGACTCGGCAATCGATGGTTCGGACACTATAACCGGCTGGAACCTGCGTTCCAGCGCGGAGTCTTTTTCAATATGTTTCCTGTACTCTGTAAACGTCGTCGCGCCGATAACCTGAATCTCTCCTCTTGACAGCGCGGGTTTCAAGATATTCGCGGCGTTCATCGACCCTTCGGCGTCCCCCGCGCCGACCAGATTGTGGACTTCGTCAATGACCAAAATCACGTTGCCGTGGCTTTTGATCTCCTCGACAAGGCCTTTCATCCTGCTTTCAAACTGGCCCCTGAACTGGGTTCCGGCGACAAGCGCCGTTAAATCCAGCAGGAAGACCTCTTTATCCCGCAGCTTATACGGCACGTCTCCCTCATATATGCGCTGAGACAATCCCTCCGCAATCGCCGTCTTTCCGACTCCGGGTTCGCCGATCAAACATGGGTTATTTTTCTGCCTGCGGTTTAGGATTTGCACAACGCGTTCCGTCTCCACCCCGCGCCCAACGATTTTGTCCAGCTTGCCCTCCTGCGCCCGGCGCGTGAGTGAGATGCAATAACTCTCCAGATATTTGCGCCTTTTGCCGCCGTGGTGATCTCTGTCCTTCCCCTCCCGGCCCGGTCTCGGGAAGTCTCGCGGCGACGGGGGCGGCGGGCCGTCTCCTGGGCCACCAAAAAGTCTGTTTAAGAATGGGAAAGTTGCCGTCTTGCCATCCTCGGTGTTATCTTCATGCTCTACCAAGCCCTCAAGTCCGCCCATGGCTTCCATCATTTCATCTGTGAAGCTGTCTAAATCTTCATCGGACAGACCCATTTTTTTGATGATATCCTCAACAGGCTTTATGTTCAGCTCTCTGGCGCATTTGAGGCAGATCCCCTCGTTTGATGACGCGCCGTTTTCGATCTTCGTAATGAAAATCACAGCCGCGTTTTTTTTACATTTGTTACAAATTTGTGCTCGCATTATAGAATTACCTCGCCTTTACCCCATGGGCATGAATTTATTTATGTCATGTTTCGCGATTGTGTGCAACGGACGCGTAATGCGCGCCCCTACATGGGAGCGAAACGGTTTTAATCGCTGTAATCATTATTTCTGTTTTTCATCACCGCTATAAATGTGCCAATATAGCTGAAAAGTGCGAAAAATGTCAAGCCTATCGCCGCGGAAATCAACAGTGTCGCGGTGTTTTGTGAAATGTCCTGAAACAGCATAAGCGCCATGCATACAAGAAAGAACGCAACTGTTGACATTTTGCCAATTATATTAGACGGCGGAATCTCCGCCCCTGCCATTTTGTGAACGATAAACCCGCCGATTGCCATCAGAAGTTCCTTAGCGACGACTATAATAACAGCCCAGACCGGGATAAGCCTGTCTACCGTAATGCTTGCCATAACAGTGACTGTCATCAGCTTATCGCCTAAGGGGTCGAGCACTTTGCCGATGTTGGACACAGCGCTGAACTTCCGCGCCAGAAATCCGTCCAGAAAATCACTGAGTGTAGCAACGGCGTAAACAAGCGCCGCGTATGTCTTTGAATCCCGCGCGCCGCCGAAATAGGTCAATATAAACACCGGAACAAGACAGATACGGAATGCCGATATTATATTCGGAACCGATTTCAAGCGCGTCACCTCTCTTTGTAATATATTAGTCGCTTTTAACCGGGCCGATGTGGGCATCGGCCCCTACGTTTACACTTAAATTCCCAGCGCCCTGGCTATCGGATTGTTGTTTACCATGTGATTCAGCAAAACGGTCTCCTCCACAAGCTCGGGGGCTAGAATACCTATGTATCTGACGATAACAGCTATGGTTAAAGTAATCAGAATCCCTTTGGCCAGCCCGAAAACGGCGCCTGCTATATAGTCCACTAACCGCAATCCCGGCAGTGAGAATGTGAAGTTCAGCAATGTCCCTATAACGGCAAATATTATCGCTATCAATATAAAGGCCAGGGCGAATACAACAATATACGCTAGGGAAGAGGATAGCCTCTCGGTCATTACATCGGATAGGAAGCCTGTAAACCCCGCCTCTGTCGTGCGTTCGGCAACATTTTCGGCGGCGGGTTCTAAGAGCCCGATTCGCCTTAACGCGTTCAACGCCGTGACGTGCGCACCTTCTTCCGTAACCTGCAGCGCCGGGTAGGCCGTCCCCACAGCGGCGGTGGAAGCCGCCACGCTTTCCTCCAGCATATCGGCCAGCGCCGTGTCCACAACTCCGCCGACGAATGGGTTTAACATTCCCGTAAATTCATCTGAGTATGCCGTCGCGACAAGATTTGCACCGATAATCGCAACAACAAGCATAGCAACCCCGAAAACGCCGCGAATCAGTCCGCTCTTGTATCCGCGCCAGCCGCAGAACGCGATGATCGCAATGATTGCGAGGTCTATTAATATGTGCATATATTCCAACAACTCCCTTGCTGAGGTCTGTTATTGATGGGCATTCCCATCACTCCCGCGCCAACACAACAGCTGCATAATCCCCGGCGACCAAGGCCGCACCGTTTACCGCGATCACCCTATTCGCCCCCGCTATTGAGAAAGACTCTTCCGGCACCGGGAGTTCATTGAGCCGACTGTCGTAAAACATAAGCCCGTCACTCCAAAGCACGGCAAGGTATCCGCCGGCAGCCGACATGGAGAGAATTTCGCGGTTAGCCTCAAGCTCCGCTATAACAGAGCCGTTCTCCCGCAGTGTGATAATCCGCCCGCTGTTGCCCACGCCGTAGTCCAGAAGATGCAGAATTATAACTCCGCTATCCATTGCGTATCTGCCCAGTCGGCGGCCGGAAAAATCAAAAATCTCCCGCGCGGAGCCGTTGCGATTAATAACGATCAGCGACCCGGTTGAGACGGCAAGCAGATTGCCGTTCGGCAAGTGGCTTATGTCTATAATCAACTCATCAGGCAGGCTTGTGTAGCTCTGCGCCCCGTCAGCTGCCCGGCCGACTTCCCAGCGCGATATCATGCTGCCCGTTTCCCTCAGCGTCAAAACGCTGAGCGTCCCGTTATCGGGCGACAGTGCGGCAGTGAGAACGTACCCCTCTTCCACCAGGAAGACCCTGAACACGTCTCTTCCCCTGTCGTTATGCACGGTCACAACCCCGCGGTATCCACCGCTGACTTGAGTCGCCACGGCAATCCACCCATTGGGGTTGATTGTGGCTGAGACGATCCTGCCGTTAGCTTCGATTGCCGACACGATTTCCGTGCCGTTGAACACGCGTATCTCAGTCCCGCCGATGTCATAGACTATGGCCCTGCCGTCCTGGGCTGAAATCGCCGGGCTTTCCATTCTGAAAGATTCCCGCAGCGCCTCATTGCCGTCCGCATCCAGGACTTGGATACCCAGTGTCCCGGCGGCTGCCAGACTACCGCCTAAATCGGCGAAAACCCTGTTTCGGCCTACGTTGAAGTTAATCTCACCCGCCCGCAAATAAACGGGTCGCTGGGAGAACATGTTTGCAAAACGCGCAAATCCCCAAGATTCCGCCCCGGAGACAATTGATATGATGATATACGCGGTTATCGACAAGTATACCAGAGCAAGAACAACGCCGATTACTCTACGCTTTTTCTTTTTTTTCTCCGGATATACTGACGTTGACATGTCTGCCGCCTCCTCGCTGCGGGTATTATATCATTTATCAACAAAAATGACAAATCTTTTTGAAAAGGGGGATGTCCCCCCTTCACTCTTTGTAGCCCCTTTGCGCACAAAAGGATTGCAAAGGGGACTTTGGACGAGAGGCAAATGTGCAAAACACCCGCCGACTGCGTCCCTTATAGAGTGCTCCCCATCATAACCCCAACGTCCCCCTCGTACCATATCCTCGTCAGATACAGTCCATGCGGCGGGACAGTCGGGCCTGTCAATCTGCGATCCCGGCTCTCCAACAATCCCGGTAGATCATCGGGGACTATTTTATCCTCCGACACATACAGAAGCGTACCGGCCATGGCCCTTGCCATATTGTATAAAAATCCGTTTGCACAGGCACGGAGTTCTATCAGGCCGCCGATGGCTTCAACCTCGTACCAATGCACCATTCTGACCGTCGTTTTCGTCTCGGTCCCGACTGACCTCACAGCCGCAAAGTCGTGCGTGCCGACAAAGTGTGCGGCGGCTTTTTTCATCGCCGGGATATTGAGCGCTTTCGGATAGAAATGCGCCCTGTCAGAATAGAACGGATTGCGTATCTTAGAGTTAAAAATTCTGTACGTGTATTCTTTCTTAATACACGACAAATTCGCGTCAAATCCACCGGGAGCTATGACAGCATCTTGGACAGCGATATCCGGCGGCAGAAGTGAGTTCACGGCAAGCGCTAGGCGATCCGTCGGAATGCGGGATTCTGTTCTGAAATTCGCGCAGTACGTTTCCGCGTGGACTCCAGCGTCGGTTCTGCCGCAGCCGTGAGCTTTTACATTATGCCCACAAACGCGGGACAACGCCTCTTCCAGCGTACCTTGCACTGTCACCATATCTTTTTGCGTCTGCCAGCCGTGATAGCGCGTCCCGTTATACATCAGGCGTATCGCGATATTCTTCACGGCAATACCCGTCTGAGCATGATCACAGCGGCAAGGATAATTGCCCCGCCAAAGAGAGCCATGTAATCCCGGAAGTGCGTTTTCAAAACCCTCATCCTGGTGCGGCCCTCTCCCCCGTGATAACAGCGGCTCTCCATCGCTATGGCAAGTTCATCCGCTCTTCTGAACGCGCTGATGAACAGCGGAATAATCAGCGGCAGTATCGCACGCGCCCGTTTTATCAGGCCGCCCGATTCAAAATCCGCACCCCTGGCTTTTTGCGCTTGCATGATCTTGCCTGTCTCTTCGATAAGCGTCGGTATGAACCGCAGGGCAATGCTCATCATCATCGCAAGCTCATGTATCGGCAGGTGGATTTTTTTCAGCGGATTCAGCAAAAGCTCCAACCCGTCGGTCAGCGCTATCGGGGAAGTTGTGTATGTCAAAAGGAACGTGCCGGTAATCAGCATAAACAAGCGCGTCACCATGAATGCCGCAGCGTACAATCCCTCCCGCGTGACGGAGATAATCCAGAACTCAAACACCACGGTACCCTGGGTAAAGAATATATTCAAAACAGCTGTGAAAATGATGATTATCAAAATAGGCCGCACCCCGCGCAAGACTGTCTTCACAGGTATCCTCGACAACGCAAAGCACGTGACAAGTACAGTAAACATCAGCGCATATCCCACAACGCCCTGTGCCGTGAATAGCGCCACTATATACACGAGGGTCAAGACAAGCTTAACACGCGGATCCAGCCTATGTACGACTGTATCTCCGGGGAAGTATTGACCTAGGGTTATGTTTTTAAGCATCAGACCGCTCCTATATCATGTCTCGTGGGTACTCTGTAGGGGCAAACAATGTTCACCCCTACATGGGGGTACGATAATTCAAATTTTCAAGTGGTTCAATGCTGCTCGCAGCTGCGGCATGGTGTAGATATCGTTCCTCAACGGGATCCCCATCTGCCGCAGACGACCCGCCACCATTGCCGCTTTTGGCGCGGCGAGACCCATCGCTGTCAATCGATCCCCCTGTGAAAATACGTCTTTCGGTGCACCATCCATCGCGATCGCACCGTCTTCAAACAGGATCACCCGGTCAACTGTGTTCGCAATATCCTCCATACTGTGCGTCACCATGATTAAGGTGGCGTTAACAGCCTCTTTATATGCCAGTATGTTCTCTATGATCTCAGCCCGCCCACCGGGGTCGAGACCCGCCGCCGGTTCGTCCAGAATCAGCACTTCCGGCATCATCGCGATAACTCCCGCAATCGCGGCGCGGCGCTTCTGCCCGCCTGAAAGTTCAAATGGGGACTTTTGCAGGAACTCATCACTGAGCCGGGAAAACCCAGCCGCTTCATGCACCCGTTCTTTCACCTCGTCCTCAGATAGCCCCATGTTCTTCGGCCCGAAGGCTATATCGTCAAACACCGTTGCCTCGAAAAGCTGATACTCCGGGTATTGAAACACAAGTCCGACTTTGAAGCGGATTTTCGTGTCTTTTGTCTCATTTATATCTATCCCGTCATAGTAAACACGCCCGGCAGTGGGTTTTAAAAGCCCGTTCAAGTGCTGAATAAACGTAGATTTCCCCGACCCCGTGTGGCCGATTATTCCGATGCACTCACCCTTTTCAGCAGTGAAATCTATATCAGCAATCGCGACACGCTCAAACGGCGTGCCGGGGCTGTATTTGTGTGTCAGTTTTTCGGTTTGTAATAAAGACACAGGTTAATCTTCCTTTTTTGAACTTTGTTTGCGCAAAGCCTCATATATCGCCTCGGCGCATTCGTCCACTGTCAGTGCGTCTAGCGGCAGGTTAAATCCATCCTCCCGCAGCTCATGCAGAAGCGTGACAGTTTCCGGGCCGTCCAAGCCTGTTTTGCGCAACGCGTCTATATCTACAAAGACTTCCCTCGGCAGGCCGTCCATTATAATTTCACCGTCCGACATGACTATTATCCTGTCGGCGTCTATCGCCTCTTCCATATGGTGCGTAATCAGCACGACTGTCACGCCGTGATTGTCTCGCAGGTCGCGGATGATTTTTACTATATTCTCGCGCCCTCGCGGGTCAAGCATCGCCGTCGGTTCGTCGAACACTATGCATTCCGGGTGCATAGCCAGGACTCCGGCAATGGCTATGCGCTGCTTCTGCCCGCCTGAAAGCAAGTGCGGCGCGTGCAGGCGATATTCATACATGCCGACGGTTTCCAGCGCTTCGTCAACGCGTTTACGGATTTCCTCCGGCGGGAAGCCCAAGTTCTCCGGCGCGAAAGCTACGTCTTCTTCCACGACACTGGCAACTATCTGGTTGTCCGGGTTCTGGAACACCATACCAACACGGCGGCGGATTTCTATAACCAGACTGCTGTCCACCGTGTCGTCCCCGGCAATCAGCACCCTGCCGCCGGAGGGTAACAACACCGCGTTAAAATGACGCGCCAGCGTCGATTTTCCGGAGCCGTTGTGTCCCAATATCGCCACAAACGTACCCTTCTCAATCTCTAGATCAACCCCGCGAAGCACCATTTTCGGCATGGAACCATCCGCCTGGTCATAGGAGAACACGAGATTTTCAGTTTTGATGATGTTTGGATTTTCCATTTTAAATGACCTCTAGCGCAAACTATTGTAGGGGCGGATGGCAATCCGCCCGTCCCGTGGTTTGGCGGGACGATTGCCATCGTCCCCTACGGGTTTGATACGTAATTTAACCATG
This sequence comes from Oscillospiraceae bacterium, assembly GCA_009785525.1. GTDB lineage: Bacteria > Bacillota > Clostridia > Oscillospirales > Oscillospiraceae > WRMH01. The sequence continues at coordinate 73,948 of WQWC01000004.1, forward strand.
GGCGGAATGGAATCCGTCCCTACGATTCCCAGCGGCAACTGGCCCCGCAGGGTAATATCAATCCGCTTTGCGTGACCGGGAGGCCGAGTTCGCGGCTTTCGGCTTGGCCGCCCAGAAGCGCCTGCGTTATGTACGTCAGCGTCATCGGCGACAGGCCCGTTGTGTATGAGTTTATCAGCACAAACAGCGGATTGTCCGACAGAACGCCTTTGCAAAGATTCACGAATCCGTAGAGGTCGTCCTCCAGCTTCCAGACTTCGCCGGAGGGACCCCTGCCGTAGGAAGGGGGATCCATAATCAGCGCATCGTATTTGCGCCCGCGCCGAATCTCGCGCTCTATGAATTTCGCGCAGTCATCCACAATCCAGCGGATCGGCGCGTCTTCAAGATCTGATGATTTTGCATTCTCCCTAGCCCTGGCGACCATCCCGCGGGAGGCGTCCACGTGGCAGACATTCGCCCCGGCCGCTGCCGCGGCAATCGTCGCGCCGCCGGTGTAAGCGAAAAGGTTCAACACATTTATCTCACGCCCGGCGCTACGGATTTTTTCCGCGATAAACTCCCAATTCACCGCCTGTTCCGGGAACAATCCGGTGTGCTTGAAATTCATCAGGCTCAGGTTGAACGTAAGCTCGCCGTAAGATACTTCCCATCTGCCGGGCAAGCTGCCGGAAATCCACCGGCCGCCGCCTTTGCTGGACCGTTCATACCGCGCGTCCGCCATCGCCCAGCCGGGGTGCGTTTTCGCGGTTTGCCATATGGCTTGCGGGTCGGGGCGAATAAGCGTGTATTGACCCCAACGCTCCAGCCGTTCCCCGGCGGAGCAGTCTATCAGCTCATAATCAGTCCAATTATCGGAAAGCCACATTGTAATTTCTCCCATGCGGTTTTAAAACCTTGTTATTATATCACCGCGCCGCTGTCAAGTCAAATTTTAGGACACTCCTCTTCCCCTCTTCGCGCACGAAAGAGGGTGGGGATGTCCCCGGCAGTATAGCACGTATTCTAAAAGATAGCGGGCGCACAATGTGCGCCCCTACAACAACTCGCGAATCAAGTCCGCCCGACTTTTCTCCGACAGATATGTCAGCGGCACGTCGAACACTGTCTTTGCGCCGAATTGCTTTTCAGCGGCCAAGCGAACCGCCGCCCTTGCGTATGCAATCATAACACTAGCGGTGAATTCCGGGTTCGATTCAAGCTTCAGCGAGAATTCCATGACCTGCGTATTTCCCCCTGTTTCGCCGCTGCGCAGAACCATTCCGCCGTGGGGCATTTTTTTGTGATTCGCCGCGAATTCAGCCTCGGATATAAACTCGACAGTGGTGTCATAGTCGGCAAAGAAGTGCGGCATTGTTTTGATAGTCTGTTCAATCGTCTGTTTGTCCGCGCCGGGTTCAGCAACAACATAGCATTGGCGCAGGTGCTTTTGTCTTGCCGAAAGCTCCGGACGCGAACCGTTGCGTACGGATTCCACCGCACTGTCTAGCGGTATCGAATACTGCACGGCGTTCAAAACGCCCGGTACACCTCGCACGGCGTTTGAGTGCCCTTGCGACACGCCGGGACCCCAGAAGGAATATCCCGCCCCATCAGGCAGCGAAGATTCAAACAACGTCCGCATCATAGAGAACAGCCCCGGGTCCCATCCGCAGGATATCACAGCGGTCGTGCTCACCGCCGCTTTATCAACTTCGGCGAGGTACTCCGGGATTTTCGCGTGGGTATCGTAGCTATCCACAATATTGAAATTTTTCGCAAACATCGGCGCTTGCTCCGCCAAATCTGACGCGGAACCGCCGCAAAGGATCATACAGTCGATCTCACCCACCATTTTCTCCGCAGCTTCAATCGGAAGCACGGGAGCGTTGCTTATAGGTTTGATAGATTGAACATCCCGCCTGGTGAAGATGGCACGAAGTTCCATATCCGGCGCGGCAAGAACCGCTTTCTCGGCCCCGCGGCCGATATTTCCGTAACCCACTATACCGATTTGCATTTTTTTCACATCTCATTCTCCACTATTTGCTCCAGTGTTTGCCGGCGGCGTATAAGCCGCAGCTCCCCCCCGGCGGTGAACAACGCCTCCGGAATCTGTGTGTGTGAGTTGTAGTTAAACGGCGTCATGGCTGAGCAATAGGCCCCCACGCCGCCGATGACGCACAGGTCACCGATATCAGGTTCCTTCATCTTCACAGGATAGCCGTATCCGTCATCCGTCAGCGTCTGCATGTCGCTGCTTTCACAGCATTTGCCTGCGATTATCGCCTCGTACTCGCCGGGATCATCGCCGAATTCCGAAGATTTCAGAGTGTCCCCGGCCATGATGTAAAAAGGATGGCGCGAGCCGTACATAATCGGGCGGGCGTTTATCTCCATCCCGCCGTCAGTGATAATAAAGTTGAAGTCACCGGTGCTTTTTTTGTCGATCACGCGCGCGACGGCATATCCGGCGTTGGCGACGATGTACGTCCCCGGCTCGATCTCGACCTTGAGCTTTCTGCCAGTGGTTTGGTAAAAGTTTTCTATCCGTTCTTTCGCGTAATCGCCTAACAAACGCAAATCCGCCGGTTTTTCATCCGGCATCCGCGCGACTTTAAATCCGCCGCCAAACGACACACACTCGGCACGGGGAAAATGCCGTGCAATAATATCCAGCATAACGTCAATGCTCTGTATCCACACATTGGGGTTGCTGCCGGAGCCTATATGGCAGTGGACTTTGCGGAACTCAATCCCCTGTGAGGACGTGTATTCAGCCGCTTCCGGCAAGTCGCTCAAATGTATGCCGAAACAGGAGTAACTGTCGCCTGTTGTGCGCGTCGCCGACTCGCCGGAACCTATACCCGGCTGCACACGTATAGAGAGTTCCAGCTCGTGCGCCGCCGCAAACCCAGCGATATCACGCAACTGCCGCAAAGAGCAGACATTGTATTTTAATCCGCGCAAAAGCAAGTCTTGCAGCTTGTCCAGCTCAGCAGGGGTATACGCCTCTTGCGTAGTCAGCATGATTTTATCGTAGGGCACCCCAGCCAATGACGCGCGTAAAACCTCGTTCAACGAACTCGCGTCTATATGCAACCCGGCTCCGGTTATGGTTTGCAGCAACGTCCTGTTGGAATTAGCCTTCATCGCGTATCGCACAATCAGGCCGAAGGCATGGGGCATATCAAGGCATTCGCGGCATTTTGTGAGTATCAGGTTTTCATCGTATACATAAACAGGGGTTGCAAACCTCTCCGCCGCCGCCGAGAAATCCGCGGCGCGGATTGTGCTGAAATTGTTGAGTTTATTCATATCACCCTCCGGTGTTGAGTTTTTGTAGTGGCAGATGGCAATCCGCCCCTGGCAGTGACCCGTAGGGGACGGCGTCCTCGACGTCCCGCAATGTATAACAGCACCCCGTAGAGGCGGTCACCCCTACAGAGCCGGGTGTTTTGTGCCTACACATCTGCGTAATTCTTAAAATAATTCTGCACCAGCACGACAGGAGTCCCCCTGTCGCCGCTACCGGATACCAAGTCGCACAGACTGCCCACCAGGTCGTGGATTCTGCGTGGCGTTGTACCTAAAGACGTCATCTCTCCCACCAGATTTTTCGGTTTGTTCTTTATTCTGTTGCGAATCTCTTTTTGCAGTTCGTCGCCTTCAAGGCCCTTCAAAGCGTTGTCGGCAATGTACTTCATCTTCATCTCGTTCGGCGTTCCGGAAAGTCCGTCTGTGAACGCCGGGGAGATCACAGGGTCCGCTAATTCCCAGATACCGTATACCGGATCTTTAAATGCGCCGTCTCCGTAGATCATAACCTCAAGCGTCTTGCCGGTTTTCCGCTTCAATTCCGCCTGAAGATTCAGTACAAATTCACGCCCGTCACGCGGGAAGAGTTTTAAAGTATCGTCGGTGGCTAGGTTAGAACCCAGCAAGCCGTATTCGCTGTATCCGCTGCCATCTACTGATTCCGTCATAAGCTCGTCAAGGCGCAGGCAAATCTCTGCCCCGGCCTGAAGTATCTGCTTTTGCGTGCGGAACCTTGTATGAATATCACAGCAGAGCACTTTTTTTGTGTAATTCAGGATATGTTTGGGATTGTTGGAGAAAACAATCTCGCAGTTTTTGGCCACGCTTTTGTAATATTCAATATAATCCACGCCGGTAAAGCCGTGGACGGTATTCATGCCGAAAATTTCACGAAACTCGGTCTCTGTAAAGCTGTCACTATATGGATTCACTCCCTTTTCATCGCAGACAGAGACATCAATCAGCGTGTTGCCAACCTCGTCACACGGGTACGAAAGCTGTATGATAACTTTATCACAAGCGTCAGCAATGCCGGACAGTACAGCAAATCTGTTGCGGGAGAGAATCGGAAACACAAGGCCAACGGTTCCCCCTCCGAATTTTTCTCTGACATCTTTTGATATTTGCTTACGGCTTGCATAATTGCCCTGTGCTATTCCGACAACCGCTTCTGTCACGCCGACAATGTCTCTGTCATCTAACGTGAATCCCTCAGTTTGTGCGGATTTGACAATTCGGTCGCTGATTAGGCCGATGATATCGTCGCCCTGTCTGATTATAGGCGTTACAATCCCACGGGCGATCACCCCGGTGTTTTTCACAGTTTCTCCCCCTAAATCATATGCTGTTGGTGCTGGATAGCAACAAGTTATTATATACTGAAGAACGTCCATATGTCAAGGCACACGAACGGAGTGCGCGAAGAACAAAATAAAAATATATATTTTGGTGTTGACAACGGTTTTCTGTTTTAGTATAATAACGTGCACTGGCTACGGCGGCGCCGTGAGTCGGTAAGACACGGGAGCATAGCTCAGCTGGGAGAGCACATGCCTTACAAGCATGGGGTCACTGGTTCAAGCCCAGTTGTTCCCACCATCTCCGTAACCCCAAAGTGAATCTCTAAGATTCACTTTGGAAAAGGAGCGACTTGGTAGCATAGCGAAGTTTGCGGCGATAGCCGAAAACGTAGCGTCGCGGCCAAGGCAGCGACTAGGCCCAGTAGTTCAGTTGGTTAGAACGCCAGCCTGTCACGCTGGAGGTCGACGGTTCGAGCCCGTTCTGGGTCGCCATCGGGTACATTATATGTTTTCTGTAGTGTACCCGATAACTTGCCTC